>CAYPGS010000003.1:0-178476 GCA_964410395.1 uncultured bacterium | reverse complement strand
ACAAGATACATCCGCCCGGGGAAACTCAAACCCCCGGGCGGAATCACACCCGGGGGCTGAGTGGGGTACAGCGTGTGGGTACTGCGGAGTGCCTCCAAAGACGTCTCTCTGCACGGAGGCTGACTCAGGCTCGGTCAGACCCGGAAAGCTGTCAAGAACTATCGAACCTATAGTCGACGGCGTCCCGGACGGCGCGCGCGCCCCGTCGGTCGTGAAACTCCTCGCCCGAGGGAAGCCCAGGGCGGCGGCGGATAGGGAAAGTCTTCGAGCAGTCGCACTTCCACCTGCTCGCCGAGCACCTTCTCGATGCTCTTCACCATTAGAAGGTCTTCGTGGGTGACCAGAGTGAAGGCGTCGCCGGTCTTGGCTGCGCGGCCGGTGCGACCGATGCGGTGGGTGTAGTCGTCCACCGTGGGCGGCATGTCGTAGTTGATCACATGGCTCACCTGGCTGATGTCCAGGCCCCGCGCCGCGATGTCGGTCGCCACGAGAATCGGCACCTTGCCCTTGCGAAAACCTTCCAGCGCCTTCTTGCGCTTGGCCTGGGGCATGTCCCCCTGGAGGATGTTCACCTCGAGCCCCGCCTTCTTCATCTCGCGGCCGAGCAGCTCCGCGCCGGCCTTGGTGCGCGTGAAGACCAGCACCGATTCGGTGCTCGTGCGCTTCAGCAGTTCGAGCAGAAGCTCGGTCTTGTACATGGGATTCACTGGATAGAGCGCGTGGGCCACCGTGTCCACGGGCTTGCTGTGCGCGATCTCCACGTTCACCGGCTCGTAGAGGATCTCCTCGGCCAGTCGCCGAATCGTAGAAGGCATGGTCGCCGAAAAGAGCAGGGTCTGCCGCTTCCGTGGCAGCTGCTTCAGGATCTTACGGATGTCCGGCAGGAAACCCATGTCGAACATGCGATCGGCCTCGTCCAGCACGAGAACCTCGAGGGTGGACGGGTCCAGGTTGCCCCGATCCAGGTGGTCGAGCAGGCGCCCCGGCGTGGCCACCACGATGTCCACGCCCTTCTCGAAGGCGCGGATCTGAGGCTTGTACTTGGTGCCGCCGTAGACGGTGACGCTCCGCACCTTGCATTTGCGTCCGAGGTCCTCGATGGACTGGTAGATCTGCTCGGCCAGTTCCCGCGTGGGCGCGATGATGAGTCCGCGCAAGCCGGACCCTTTCTGCACCGTGAAGCGATGTAGCATGGGCAGCACGAAGGCCGCGGTCTTGCCCGTGCCCGTGGCCGCCAGGCCGAGCAGATCGTGGCCCTCCATCACCGGTCCGATGGATTTCTCCTGGATGGGCGTGGGCGAGCCGAAGCCCATGGCCTTGACGCCGGCGAGCACCTTGTTGTGTAGACCGAATTCCTTGAAGTTCATTCACTGCCTTCAGTTGAATTGGAGTGAGACGAAGGCTGTGATCACGATGCCGGAAATCACTGCGACGAGCCAACTTGCCAACATTCCCAGGCGATAGTAGCCGGCGGTCTGCCATTCGAGGTTTCTGATCGCCCCCATGGATCGAATCCCGACCACGAGAGCTAGAGCTATCCACTGATTGACCAAGATAAGCGTCAGAAGGAGAAAGCGCTCTAGGGTTCCCATCATTCGGCCCATCCGAAACTGCTCATCTTCAACCGAATCGGAAGACACCAGACTCGGAAACTGCTTCAACACACCCTGCACAATGGCGTTTCCGCCCTTGGCGTTGAAAACGAAACCCGCAAACAGGACGGAAATGCCGGCGATTTCATTCAAAGCGCCGGGCTCCAGGAATCTGATGTCCAGCCTCGATAGCGGGTTCCGAATGAATAGCCAGAAGGCGACCAGACTCAAGATATGTATACCCTGGTCGAGGAAGAATACCCTCAAGTGGTTCGCATCGATTCTCTGAATCCACCGTTTCCCGAAATCGATCCCCACGTGGACGGCGGCTAGGAGGCCGATGAAGAGAAACAGCTTCAAGGACCAGAAGGGGAACAGGAATAGACTCTGTACCAGAAAGGTCATGAATCCATGCCAGAGCAGAACTCGATTCCTAGTTCCCTTGTTCAATGCAACGAATCGAGTCTGGACGGCAAAATCCGAAACGATGTGGCCGGATATCAGAAGCGCAAGAATCTTGAACTGAATCGAATCGTTGATGAACTCGACACTCACGATGCACTCCTAGCTATTGTCGGGCCCATGTGCTTTTTTTGTGATTCTACGCATCAGAATTGTGATCGACTCCTCCGCCTCCGATACACTCCTGAACTGTGCTGCCTTGAGAGTTTCGCTAACAACGGAAGTCGAGACACCACGGAGTCTCGCGACTTCCTTTTGGATACCGGTTTCACGCATCAACCTGACTGTCTCGCGTTGCGCCGTTTTCCATCGACTCGAAACGCTTCGAATCAGCCTGAAGATACCGTTGAGGGCGACATCGAGATCATCGCCGAAGCCCTCCACCGAGATCCAACGGGACTCTTCCTTGGCCCGGATGATCGACTCCCTCGCCGTGTGGAAACAGGGGCCGTCCATACCAAGACTCGTCGGTTTGAGTGGTGTGGCAAGCTCACCCCATCCCAAGCCATAGCGAAAGGCTACGCCATGGATCTTCCCTTCCAAGTCGTTGACGATGGAGAGCGCCATTTCCGGATTTGAAAGAAGCCCCTGGAACTCGTCTCCCAGGGTGATCAGGAAATCCGAGGCGATACACTGTGCGTACTCGCTGTTGATCACCGCAAGAGCGGCCTCAAGCTCACGCTGAACTTCAGCGCGCTTAACGATTTTCTTTGAATCGACGATATCACCGATGATGGCCAGATACTTCAACTTCCTCCCATTTAGCATAAATAGGATGATTCGCCAATTATAGAGAATTAGCTCATATTGTCAACATCGTGTTTTTACCCGATCCACGACTCTAGGGCGAACTTAATGGCCGCACGCATCGGAAGCCGACGCTCCAGTAGGCCCCCTCGGGTTGGCGCCCCGAGCGGCAGTTGCTGCGCACGTAGACGGGATTGGGGGAAACCCAGGAGCCGCCCCGGCAGACCTTCTGGGGATCGTCGAAGTAGCCCTCCGCCGCGAAGGGATGCACGCCGTCGGCCGCGCCGGGATAGGGAAGCAGGTCGTCCTCGCACCACTCGGCCACGTTGCCCTGCATGTCGAAGAGCCCGTAGCCGTTGGCCTCGTAGCCGCCCACGGCTTCGGTCTGGATGCGCTGGAAACCGAGCAGGCTCTTGACACCGGCCCAGAAGCTGCGGTCGTGGCCGTAGTTGGCGCGCATGTACTCGTCGGACTTGTCTCCCCAGGGGAACCAGCGGCTCTCGCCGCCGCCGCGGGCCGCCCACTCCCACTCGGCCTCGGTGGGCAGACGTCCTCCGGACCATTCGGCGAAGGCCTTCGCATCGGCCCAGGTAACCTTCACCACGGGATGTTCCTCGCGCCCCTCGCCGGCGTGCTTGCGCCAATCACCCTGGGCCTCATAGCCCGTGGAATCCACGAAGGCGGCGAAGCGGGCGTTGGTCACTTCCTTGGCGTCCATGAAGAAGGACTCCACGCGGGCCTCGTGGATGGGCATCTCCTTGGCGAACCAGAAGCGATAGTTGTTATCCATGTGCGGCACGTCCTCGCCGAGACGGGCGAGGTCCTCGAGCTCCAGTTGCGAGACGCCCATGGCGAAACGCGCGCCCGGCACCAGCACCATGCCCTCGGGGGTCTCGATCTGAGCCAGGGCGGCACCCCCGAACAGAAGGATCATGGTCAGCAGAGGAAAGGCGAAGCCTGCACGCTTGTTCATGGTCGGTCCTCCATTCGACGCCGGGTCTCCTAATGCTGAGGGAGCCCCTCGGCGATGCGCCGCGCCTCATCCTCGCTGAAATCGCCATTGATCATGGCCAGGCCCTGGGTGATGGGCGCCGCGATGCGGGGCGCCGCCACCAGTTCGCCGTCCACGAGGATGGCCATCTTCATGCCCACGTTGTCGCTCGTCAGCCGTCCGAACAGTTCGGTGCCCCGCTCATCGAAGCTCAGAAGCACATCGAAGCCAGACAGGCCCTTCTTGGCCTCGGCCGTGAGCACGTGACGGCCGTCCAGGGCGACCTCGTCGGCGAGATAGATCGCCTGGCCGTTTTTCAGAACGCGCAGGGTTTCGAAGCCCGGCGCCTCCTCGCCCTGCGCCAGGCGGAACTCCAGGGCCACCGGTTTCGCGGGCCCCTGTGAACCGCAGGCAATGGAGAAAACCAGAACCGTCAGCAACAGTGTCATCCACTTCACGTCCCTCTCCCTTCACCTAGCTAACCCGCCGTGACGCTCACTCCATCCACAAGCACCCAGGGCGATTTGTACTCGTTCATGTAGTGATCCGCGCGATCGGACAGGGCGACGATCTTCTTCATCATGTCGAAGAAGTTGCCGGCGATCATGGTCTCGATGAGCGGATGCTTGTACTCGCCCTTCTCGTACCAATGACTGCCCTTGGCCACGCCGGAGAAATCGCCGGTCACCGGGTTCAGGTTGCCGCTGAAGCGCTCCACCACCACGAGCCTGTCGGCGCGGGCGATGAGCTCATCCACCGATTCCGTTCCCGGCGCCACGCTGATGCCGTGCAGGCCGCCGGCGTGTCCGGTGCTGGTGGTGCCTCGGCGCTTGGCCGTGTAGGTGGTGTCCATGTGCGTCTTTAGCACGCCCTTCTCGATGATTGGCGTGCGGCGCTTGGCCACGCCCTCGGCGTCGTAGGGGCTTGCCGACTGCAGGTCGAGGTCGAAGGGATCGTCCTCGAGGGTGAAGCAGTCGCTGGCCACCTGCTTGCCCAACTCGTTTTCCCAGCGGCTCTTGCCGTCCATGATCTGGCGGCCGCTGATGTGGAACTGCATGGGATTGAAGATCAACTCGGACAGCACGGCCGGCGAGAGCAGCACCATGCCCTCGTAGCTCTGGCCCTTCTGGGGGCCGAAGCAGCGAAGGAGCTTGTCCTGGAAATGACCGGCATCGGCCAGGGAACGCTCGCGGGAACCGTCCCAGGTCCAGGAGGTGCCGCCGTACCAGTCGAAGCTGGTCACCTCGTCCTCGGTTCTGCCCATGCCCGAAAGCACCCAGGAGAGTTGCGTCGCGCGATCGGTGGCCACCAGACCCTTGCTGTTCACGATGGCCTCGTGCTCGCGAACCACCTGCAGCTCCGCCCCGTCGATGCTGACCTTGTCATGGCGGCCAGCAGCCAGATAGTCGGCGGCGAAACCGCGCAGCTGTTCTGGCGAGAGCTGTTCGAGTTGCTCGTCGTAGCGCCCCGGCAGATCCTCATGCTTCTGAGGATCGGGGAAGCAGAGGTACTCGTCGGGCAGCGAGAAGCCGGCCAGGGTCATGGCCGCGTCGGCCGATTCGCCCAGGGACTCGTCGGCGGTCTCGTTGGTCACCGCCGAGCCCTTGCGCTGGTCCTTGTGGACCTCCAGGCCGAAGGTGAGGGTGGTGTTCGAGGAGGCCAACTGGAAGTCGTTCTTCTCGAAGACGATGCGATCCACCACTCGATGGCCCGCCCGCACCTCGGCCTCGTCGGCTCCACGCTTCATGGCCTCGCCCAGGAAGGCCTCCGCGCGATTCTTCAGTTCGTCGAGTCTCACTGGCGACCTCCCAGAGTCAGGCGGCAGCGTATGTACGGTCCGCCCGCATCCACCTTGGCCGGCTGCCACTTGCCGCAGTAGCCGGATCCCAGATCCCATTTGAATTCGCTGCTCACGGCGTCCACGGTCTGAAGCACGTCGAAGGCCACGCCGCTGATGGTGGCCTCGCGCAGCTTGCGCCCGAGCTTGCCGTCCTTGATCTCCACGGCGTAGTAGCTGCCGAACATGAACTCGCCCGTGGCGTCGGCCTGGCCACTGCCCGCGCCTATGATGAGGTAGCCCTCGGGCGTGCTCGCGATCATCTCTTCCAGGGGCGTCGTGCCGGGCCGCAGGTAGGTGTTGCGCATGCGGATGAGCGGCTCGTCCTTGTAGAGCCAGGCCCGCGCGTTGCCCGTGGGCGCCACGCCGAACTCAGCCGCGCTCTCACGGTTGTGCAGGTAGCTCTTCAGGATGCCGTTCTCGATGACCACCGTGTCCTGCACGGGAACGCCCTCGTCGTCGAAGGGCATCTCGCCCCCCGCGTTGGGCACGATCTCCGAATGGCCGGAATCGCAGAGGGTGACCAGATCGCTGCCCACGCGCTTGCCGATCTTGCCGGCGGCCACCGAGCCGGACAGCACGAAGTCGGCCTCCACCGTGTGGCCGATGGCCTCGTGAGCCAGCAACCCCACGAGACTGGGCTCGAGGATCACCGTGGCCTGGCCGCCCGGAATGTGCGGCGCGCCGAGCAGGTCCACCGCGTGCTGGGCCGTCTTCTCGACGATGCCCTCGGCGGTGGGATGATCGAAGAGGCAGGTCCATCCGCCGGTGACGCCCAGGGAGTTGCTTCCCACGTTGTGATCGCCGTCTTTCTCGGCGAAGGCGTTCAGACGCAGCTCGGGACGCACCAGTTTCTGCGAGGCGCTAGCGCCGTCGCTGGTTACGATGGCCTTTTCCTCGAAGATCTCGCGATAGCTGGACAGGGCCGTGTGGATGGCTCCCGCCTTGCCCACGGTTTCCTTTTCCAGGTCGATGACCGTCTGGAGCTTCTCGTCCAGGGACTTCTTCTCGAGCTCTTCATAGCCGTCGAGCACGTAATCGCCCTTGGCGAATTTCACGGCGGGCAGATCCCCCACCTTCTTGCTCTGAAGCTTGGACACCTCCCGCGCGTTGGCTCGGGCACGTTCCACGGCCTTCTCGATGGAACCTCGATCCGTCTCGACGGAGCTGGCGAAGCCGAAGGATCCGCCCTCGAGCACGCGCACGCCCACGCCGCCGATGGTCTGCGCGTTGGCCACGTCCACGCGGCCCTTCTGGACGGTGAAGTCGTTCTGTCTGCGTCGGTGGTAGCGCAACTCCACCCAGCCCGCCTGGTTGCGGACGATGTCTTCGAGCAGGGATCTCATGCCTCGGTCTCCTTTATTGCTGGAGTGCGCATGATAGGGGAAAGGTCCGGGCAATGGAAGGTCATTGGCCGACTCCTTGCACTGGTTAATTCGAGTTCATTTGATTCGGAATATCCAGGCCGCCGGAGCAACATTGAGGAAGTACCGGCTATCACGCGGCAAGTTTCGAGAAAATGAGTCCGGAATGGAAGGACACCGCCCAGGCCAAGGGCTCGAAGGGGAGCGCTCATGGAAAGCACGACGACAATCAGCCACTTCGCCCCCTCAGATCGTAGCGATGATGCGACGCTGACAACTGAAGCGGATCTCGTCGCGAAGCACGACGAGCTCTGCCGCGTCATCGACGCCATGCCACAACTCGTGGCCGTGTTGAACCGAAATCGTCAGATCATCGGGGCCAACCGCATCCTGGTCGATCAGCTCGGGGATGGTGAGTTCGAGTCGATCCTTGGGCTTCGTCCTGGAGAAAGCGTCAATTGCGAGCACGAGGCGGGAAACCCCGGGGGATGCGGCACCAGCGAGGCCTGCAGCCAATGCGGAGCCGTGCTGGCGATCCTGGCGGCCCAGGAAGGACACATCTCGGTGAGAGAGTGTCGGATCAATCAGGTCGGCGGTGAAGCCCTGGATTTGAGGATCCATGCCACGCCCCTGAGTCTCGAAGGCGAAGATTTCGTGCTCTTTTCTGCCACGGATATCGAGGCGGAGAAGCGGCGTGAGGTGCTCGAGCGCACTTTCTTCCACGACATTCTCAATTCGGCAGGGGGCATTCTCGGCATCGCGGAAGTGCTCAGGGACTCTCGGGATTCCGAGGAGCAGGTCGAGCTACGATCCATGCTGGCCAATCTCTCCGCAGAGCTGTTGGAGGAGATCCGGGCCCAGCGCGAGCTGCTCGCTGCGGAGCGCTGGGAACTGGATCCGCAATCCGAGGCCTTCGAATCCATCGCATTTCTTGAAGAACTGCGATACCTCTATGAGAAGCACCCCGTCGGTGACGGCAAGAAGATCGAGATCTTCGCAGGTTCGACGGAGCTGTACATCAACAATGCTAAAGCTCTCGCGTTTCGCGTGGTGGGCAATATGATCAAGAACGCCCTGGAGGCAACGTCTTTCGGCGAGACCGTGACTGTCGGATGCGATCGAGAGGATGATTTCGCCAGCTTCTGGGTTCACAACGCCGGCGCGATTCCCCGGAAGATCCAGATTCAGCTCTTCCAGCGCTCATTCTCCACAAAGGGCTCCGGAAGGGGCATCGGAACCTACAGCATGAAGATGCTCACCGAACGCTACCTGGGCGGCGATGTGGATTTTCGATCGGACCCAGAAACCGGAACGACATTCCGGGCCCGAATCAAGATATAATCCCGT
The DNA here is from genome assembly GCA_964410395.1 of uncultured bacterium. Lineage (GTDB taxonomy): Bacteria > Krumholzibacteriota > Krumholzibacteriia > JACNKJ01 > JACNKJ01 > JACNKJ01. Next base: position 170,136 of record CAYPGS010000003.1, on the reverse strand, counting down.
AGAGGCAATCCCTTGCCTCCCCTTCGATTGGGCGAGACCTGCCTCCGCGCTCCATCAAACTGAATTCTTCCTGTGACATTCCGGAGCGCGCTTCGTAGGCGCTGCATTCATCCGGGAGGTGAAGTATGAAGAAGATCCTGCTGAGCATTGCGGCTCCGGTCCTTCTGGCCACCCTGATCGGCTGTCAGGTCTACGAAGTGGACGTAATCGTCGATTCCGATGGCGGCGGTCACCGCGAAGTATCCCTGGTGGTCATGGACGGTTCGGCCCTCGAACAGGGCATGAGCATCCGTGACTTCAGGAAGCTCTTCGGCGTGGAGAAGCGCGACGGCTGGAAGTTCGAACGAATCGATGACGACGGCGGATGGTTCGAGAAGAAGTTCGGGGTCTTCCACCGCGAGCGTGACATCAAGCGGACCGGGCGCTGGAAGAATCAGAGCGGCGACGTGAGGCTCAAGGGTTCCAAACGTCGCGGTCCCCATGGACCCGTGGAGTTCAGCAACGAGATCGACTTTCAGCGCGACGGCGACATATGGATCTATCGCGAAACCTTCCGCTGGAAAGGCCTTCGCGACGTGGTCGTGACCATGCAGCTGAACAACTTCGTGGAGGAACTCGACGAGGCCTATCCCTTCCTCTCTCGCAGAGACCTGAAACGGCTTCGTGCCATGGCAGAGGATGAGCTGAACTCCTCCCTGTCCCTCTTGGTCGAGTCCGGCGACGACGACCCCCGCGTGGCCGAGCGCATCCGGAAGTTCGCGGAGAAGACCGCTGACTTCCTGCGCGACCGCAAGTCGGGCGCGAGGCTGGCGGCGGTCAGTCCCGCCGTGGAGAATCTGCTCACCGACAAGAGCGGTCGTCTCGAGCGCGAACTTTCCGGGAGCTACCCGGGCGCGGCCCTGAGCTTCATGACCTCGTTGAACCTGTCCGTGGACATGCCGGGTCGAGTGATCGACGGCAACTACGAGCGGATCGAGGATGGGCGCGCCAAGTGGAGCTTCGACCTCAGCGACGCCATCCTGGAACCCCTGGTCCTGGAAGTGGAGAGCAGACGCTAAACGAAAAGGGGCGCCCGTCCGGGCGCCCCTTCCCTTCTCGAAAAAACCGATCTAGTGCGCGATCTGCTTCCAGTAGTCGTCGTAGTCGAAGGTCCTGCCGGCTCCGCCGCAGTCCGTGGGCATTTCCTCGTTGTGACAACTCACGCAGTTGGCGCGAGCGAAGTCCACCAGCTCGCCAGTGCGGTTGTGGGCGGTGCCGTAGCCGTGGCAGGCCTCGCACTGCACGTGTTCCATGCTGCGCTTGTCCGAGCTGGCCTGTCCGAATCCGCCGGGCACCTTCCATCCCGTAACGTGACAGGCCACGCAATCCGGATTGTTCTCCTGGAACTCGTCGATGAGCGTGTCGAAGGCCGAGGCGTGGGCGGTGGTGTAGTAGTCGTCCACGATCTCCTGGTGGCAGGCCGTGCAATTGTCCACACCGACGAAACTGTGCCTGACTTCCTTCTCGGCCATTTCCTGTACGGCCATGCGGATCTCGCGGCTTCGGGAGCGCCGCAGGGCTTCCTCGGCCTTGTACTGGGTGTAGAATCCGAGCACGTGATCGTCCTCGGGGATCTGCTTGTCGAGCTCATGCACGGTGAAGGGGCTGCACTTCACGCTGCCGTCGTCGGCGAAGGTCAGGGTGATCTCGCCGAAATCCTTGCCGCGATTGGCCGCTGAGTAGACTGGCGTGCCCTGTTCGGTTTCCGCCGGCACACGCTGACTGCTGGTGGCCATTCCGTAGAAGATCAGGTCGATCCCCTCCACCGTATCGCAGTGCCGCAGGGCGGACTCGCGGCGTCCACCGAAGAGCAGGACCACCGCGTCGCAGCTCTCGCGAAGTTCCGCGACACCCTTCTTGATGGCTTTGTGCGCATCGCTGAAGTCGACAGTCTCCTCCATGCGGTTGCGCGCGTTCTGGTGCTCGGGATCCACCACAGACAGCACGCCGAGCCGCTTGCCCTCGAATTCGAAGACCTTCGAGGCCCTGAAGATCTGTCCGCCCTTCTCGTCGACGATATTGGCGCTGATCAGCGGAATGTTCTGCTCGGCCGCCTTGCCCTTCAGTGCCTCGACTCCCTGGATCAGGTCCGTGCTCTGCACGGCGCTGAGGTCCCAGCCGATCTCGCCCATGAGCTTCCAGAGGAAGTCGGACTGACGCTTCCATTCGCGATCGTCGCGACCGGTGAAATTGTCGCCGCCGGAGAGAATGAGCACGTGGTCGTTCTCGGCCCTCAGATTCTCGATGACATGCGCCCGCCGGGCGATGCCGCCTTTCGGCTTGGTGGGTCAGCCGCAGGGATCGATCTCGCCCACGGCTCGGGTGTCGTATCCGATGACCACCGAGACTTCGGCCAGGGCCGCCGTAGCCGCCAGAATGAGGAGGGCGGCGAAGAGCGCGCCGGACGACCAGAGATTTCGTCGCATAGATCAGAACTCCAGGTTCAGGGATGGATCCCGGGAAACGGCAGGAGGATAGTTTTGGTTCCCGTAGGGGTCAACCGTCGATGACTCAGAGCTTCTTCTCGATCTTGGCCCAGCTGTCCCGAAGCGCCACGGCGCGATTGAATACCAGCCGTTCCGGTCCCGAATCCTCCGAGTCGGCCACGAAATACCCGTGCCTCAGGAACTGCAGGGGATTCCCCGGCCGGGCCTCGGCCAGCGAGGGTTCTAGCTTGCAGCCCTCGAGGATCTCGAGGGAGTCCTCGGCCAGATCATCCAGCAGATCGCCGCTCTCTTCGGGCTCCTCCGACTCGAAGAGCCTCCCGATGAGGCGCACCTCGGCATCCAGGGCCTTCTCGGCGCAGACCCAGTGAAGGGTGCCCCGCACCTTTCGCCCGTCGGGCGCTTCACCGCCGCGGCTTTCGGGATCGTAGGTGCAGCGCAGTTCCACCAGCTCGCCGGACTCGTCGTGGACCGCTTCCTTGCAGGTGACGAGATAGGCGTGCTTCAGGCGCACTTCCTTCCCCGGCGCGAGGCGGAACCACTTCTTGGGCGCTTCCTCACGGTAGTCGTCGCGCTCCACGTAGATCTCGCGGCCGAAGGGCAGCTTGCGCTTGCCCGCGGAAGGATCCTCGGGATTGTTCTCCACCTCCAGCTCCTCGGTCTGGCCTTCGGGGTAGTTCTCGATGATCAGCTTGAGGGGCTTGAGCACGGCCATGGCGCGGGAGGCCTTAGGATTGAGATCCTCGCGCAGGCAGTGCTCCAGAAGCTGCACGTCCACCAGGTTTTCCCGGCGGGCAACGCCGATGCGGTCGCTGAACTCGCGGATGGAGGCCGGCGTGAATCCGCGGCGGCGCAGGCCCGAGAGGGTCGGCATGCGGGGATCGTCCCAGCCCTGCACGTGGCCGCCCTCGACCAGGCGCTTGAGCTTTCGCTTGCTCAGTACCGTGTAGCTGATGTTCAGGCGCGCGAATTCGATCTGCTGGGGAACGAAGACGTCCAGTTCCTTGAGGAACCACTCGTAGAGGGGACGATGGGTGTCGAATCCGATGTCGCAGAGGGAATGGGTGATGCCCTCGATGCTGTCCTCGAGCCCGTGGGCCCAGTCGTAGAAGGGATAGATGCACCACTGGTCGCCCTTGCGATAGTGCGTGGCGTAGCGGATCCGGTACATGAGCGGATCGCGCATGAGCATGTTGGGCGAGGCCATGTCGATCTTGGCGCGCAACACGTGCTCGCCTTCGGCGAACTCGCCCTCCCGCATGCGCCGGAAGAGGTCGAGGTTCTCCTCGACGCTGCGATCCCGGAAGGGACTGTTCGTGCCGGGCGTGGTCACGGTGCCGCGGGTCGCGCGGATCTGCTCATCGCTCTGACTGTCCACGTAGGCCTTGCCGTCGCGGATCAGCTGCTGGGCGAAGTTATAGAAGTGCTCGAAGTAGTCCGAGGCGAAGAAGAGGCGGTCTTCCCAGTCGAAGCCCAGCCACTTGATGTCGCGGATGTCGGCCTCGACGAATTCCATGTCCTCGGTTTCGGGATTGGTGTCGTCGAAGCGAAGGTTGCACTTGCCGCCCGCGAACTCCTCGGCCAGGGCGAAGTTCAGGCAGATGCTCTTGGCGTGACCGATGTGCAGGTATCCGTTGGGCTCGGGAGGGAAGCGCAGATGCACGCGCCCCTCGAAGCGTCCGCTGGCCAGATCGGCGTCGATGGCTTCCTGGATGAAGTGCCGCGAGCGCTCTTCGGCGGCTCCGGTTTCGCTGGGCATGTCGTTCATGGGATCCTCACGGGTCGGATGATTGATCCGCTAAACTAGAACTTGGTCCGCGATCTGTCCAGCCTGAGGCCTGCTTGCAAAGGCCTCCGCAGGCGCCTCAAAATCCTGCGTATCTCATTTGTTTTCTTGGCGTTAAGCCTTGAGCAAAGGGCCCTCGTTCACTATATTGAGAGCCTCCCCGACATCCTCCCGCAACTCCTTTTCGGAGGTCCGGGATGTCTGCATCTGAACTTCATTCTCGTTTGCTTTCCACAATATCCGAGCTCGCCCGCGTCGAGAAGCAGGCCGTGCTGCTCTTCGCCGAGATCTACTCACGAAAGCTCTTCCGTGAGCTGGGCTACTCGTCCCCGCGGCAGTACGCTCGTGAAGCTCTGCAATTCTCTGACGCGAAGTTCTACCAGTTCCAGCGACTCGCCGAGTCGTTCAAGACCCTACCGAAAGTGAAGAAGGCGGTGGCTTCCGGTGAATTGAGCTGGACCAAGGCGCGGGTGGTCGCTCGAGTGGCCAAGCCCAAAACTCAGATAGCCTGGATCGACGAGGCGATACGCTCCGGTCGCCGTGAATTGGAGCGCAAGGCGAAAGCAGCTCGATCCGGGCGCGCGCCGGAGCCCGGCCTCTTTTCTAAGGAGAGGCCGGCTCCCAGCGCACGTCGGGAAATGAATGTACATCTGAGACTCGAGCCCGAGCAGTTGGCCCAGCTCGAAGCCCTGGAGGAAGCGCTCCGCAAGCAGGGCCTGAAGGGCTCCCGCGAAGAGCTACTGCTTCAAGCGCTGGCCCTGGCCTCGGGCAGTTCAGATTGTACCCGGGTACAGTCGAGGCCCAAGCAGGTGGTCATCTACCAATGTGAGGACTGCGGCGGAAAGAAAGTTCAGACAAGCCGCGGAATGCTCGAAACCGATGCGCCCACCGATGACGCGAAGGTACTGGGCAATGACGGCGTGAACCGAAGCAGCATTCCACCGAAGCTCCGAAACCAGGTCCTCAAACGCGACCGGCATCGCTGCCAGTCACCTGGCTGCGGCAACAGGCATTTCCTGGAAGTGCACCACATCAGGCCGCGTAGCGAAGGTGGCGGCAACGAGCCTGAAAATCTGACCACCCTCTGTTCGGCCTGTCATCGGTTGGTTCATGACTGTACACGTATACAATCCGCCATCGGCTAGCCGGTCAAAAAAACTCTACCCGGGTACAACCCGAAAGCGGGCCGCGGGTAGCGGGTAGCGGCCGTTCCGCGCTATAATTGTGGGCGACCCATTCCTCGAGGAGCTCCCATGCCTGCCCGCAATGCCTGGCCTCTGGCCTTGATTGCCGTGTTCACCCTCGTCGTCGGCTTCATCATTCTGAGTCCCGGCGGCGAAGTCTCCGCGCCCAAGAAGCATCACTCCCAGGTGCCAGGGGACGGGCTCATCCCCAAGGCGCCCAATCCCTGGTTCCATGCGAAGCGCGCCTATCCCCAGGGCGAGATTCCCCACGAGGCCTGGCGGGAGGCACAGCTCCAGGCGGCTGCCCTGCGTGCGGAAGCGGGCGACCGGGACCAAGCCCAGTGGGACCTGGAAGGTCCCACCAACATCGGCGGGCGCATCACCTGCATGGCGGTGGATCCTCGCGATGACGACGTGGTTTACGCCGGCGCGGCCGAGGGCGGAGTGCTCCGCAGCGTCGACGCGGGTCAGCACTGGACACCCCTTTTCGACCACATGCCCAGCCTCTCCATCGGTGCCATGGTGCTCGATCCCAGCAACGCCGATCGCATCTACGTGGGCACCGGCGAGGTGAATCCCGGTGGCGGCAGCGTGGCCTACGGCGGCACGGGCCTTTATCGCAGCGACGATCAGGGGGCGACCTGGATCTCTCTGGGACTCGAGGAAACCGGCTCCATCGGGCGCATCGTGGTCGACCCCAGCGACCCGAATCGCATCTTCGTGGCAGCCAATGGACATCACTGGCAGACCAGCCAGGAGCGGGGCGTCTACCGCAGCACCGATGGCGGCGACAGCTGGGAGCGCGTGCTATTCACAGCCGATGACACGGGCTGCATCGACATCATCATGCGGGCGGACAATCCCGACGTTCTCATCGCGGCCATGTGGCAGCACCTTCGCCAGCCCACGGCCTACAGCTACGGCGGATCGAACTGCGCCGTGTACCGCAGCACCGACGGCGGCGACAACTGGTCCTTGCTCGGTGGCGGCCTGCCCACGCCGAACAGCCAGAGCGGGCGCATCGGCCTGGCCGTCTGCGAATCCCAACCCAACTACATGTGCGTGATCTACGCCGACAAGACCGGCTACTTCGACGGCCTCTACCGCAGCAGCAATGGCGGCGACAGCTGGACTCGCACCAACGACGGCTCCCTCTCGGGCGTGTTCGCGTCCTACGGATGGTGGTTCGGAAACGTGCGCATCAATCCCGCGAATCCCGATCACATCTACGTGCTCGGACTCGATTTCGCGCGCAGCACCAACGGCGGCAGCAGCTATTCCTACGTGGGCAGCATGCATGTGGATCATCACGGCCTGGCCTTCGGTTCCGGTGCGAGTCCAGTGATGTACGAGGGCAACGACGGCGGCGTGTACCGCTCCACCAACGGCTCCACCTGGATCAAGCTGCCGGATCTGCCCATCTCGCAGATCTACAAGTTCGCCCTCGACGCCAACAACTCCAACGCCCTCTTCGCGGGTCTGCAGGACAACGGCACCTGCCGCACCACCTCGGGTCAACTCGACGACTGGAACATGATCTACGGCGGCGACGGCTTCGGACCCCTGGTGCATCCCAATAGCTCCAGCAGGGTCTGGGCCCAGTACCAGTACGGCGGTCTCGGCTATTCGAGCAACGGCGGCGGCTCCTTCAGCGGCGCCACCAGCGGACTGTCGGGTCGTTTCAACTGGAACTGCCCCCTGGTGCAGGACCCCACCAACGCCGACCGGCGCTACTTCGGCACCGACAAGGTTCACCGCAGCACCAGCAACACCAGCTGGACGGCCATCAGCGGCGACCTCACCGGGGGCACCTCGGGCGGTTCAGGACAGGTGCGCGGCACCCTCTTCTCCATCGCGGTCTCGCCCCTGGACGGCGACGTGATCTGGTCCGGCAGCGACGACGGCGTGGTCTCGGTGACCGAGAACGGCGGCGGCAGCTGGGCCGACGTTTCCGGCCTCCTGCCCGACCGCTGGATCACGAGCATCCACTGCGACCCCAACGACCGCGACACCGCCTATGTGACCCTCTCGGGGTTCCGCTGGGCCGAGGACATGGCCCACGTCTACCGCACGACCAATCTGGGCGCCACCTGGACGCCGGTGGACGGCAACCTTCCCGATGCGCCGGCCAACAGCCTCATCGCCGACCCCGACAATCCCGGACGCTGGTTCGTGGGCACGGACCTCGGCGTCTACGTGACCGAGAGCGCCGGCGCGAGCTGGTCGGTGCTGGGCGCGGGCCTGCCAGGCGTGGTGGTCAATCAGCTGAAGCTCGATCAGGCGAACCGGCGGCTCTACGCGGGCAGCTATGGGCGCAGCATCTGGTCCATCGACATCGATCAGGTCACTTCGGCACCGCCGCCCCAGTTCCTGCGTGGGCGCGTGCTGCCGGTCTATCCGAATCCGAGCGCCGACGGTTCCTGGATCGCCTGGGAGCTGGATCGCAGCGCCGATCTCGAGGTGGAACTCTTCACGGTTTCGGGACGCAAGGTCTGGTCGAAGCACATGAGCGGCGGCGAGGGCCCCGGCCGGGTTTTCTGGAACGCTTGCGACTCGCAGGGCAATCCCCTAGCATCGGGCCTCTACCTGGCGCGGGTTCGCATGGGCGACGAGGTGCTGGGCAGCAAGACCGTAACCCTCCGTCGCTAAGCGAGACTGCCATGAGTAACAAGACCGAATTGAAGACCATGCCCGACTTCCACGTGGCCTGCCTGCGCCACGTCGGCCCCTACCCGGAAATCGGTGAGGCCTTCGGGCGCATCGCCGCCTGGGCCGGCGCCAAGGGACTGTTGGATCCGAGCACCCAGTTCCTCGGCATCTATCACGACGATCCCGCGGAAACTCCGGAGGGAGAGCTCCGCTCGGACGCCTGCGTCGTCGTGCCCAAGGGCACCGAGGTGGACGGCGAGGTGCAGCTGGCCGATATCCCCAGCGGGCTCTACGCCGTGCTGCACGGCGAGGTGAGCCACGAGGGCATCAAGGATCTCTGGAACGAGATGCTGGGCTGGATGCAGGAGCAGGGCCATGAATGGGACGACCGGCCCTGCTACGAGCTCTACCTGAACGACCACGAGAGCCATCCGGAGAAGAAGTTCATCATGGACGTCTGCGGGCCGGTGAAGAAGGCCTAGCCTAGTCCACCAGCAACATGGGATCCACGAGCTGGCCCTGCAGGCTCAGCCCCCAGTGAAGGTGCGGACCGGTGACCCGGCCCGTGGATCCCGCCCTCCCCAGGAGCTCGCCGCGGGCCAGCGCCTGCCCTTCCTTTACGAGAATCTCGCTCAGGTGGAAGTACATGCTGATCACGCCCTCGCCGTGATCCAGGTAGACCGAACCCCCGGCGAAGTAGTGATCGCCGGCCAGGATCACGCGACCGGCCGCGCAGGCCAGGACGCTGTCGCCGTCGGCCGCGCGCAGGTCCACGCCGCTGTGGGGATTCTTGGGCTCCTCGTTGAAGAAGCGGCGGAGACCGAAGTCGCTGGTCTTCTCCCCCGGCACGGGCCGGGACAGGGGCAAGGCCCAGCTTCGCCCTTTCGAGATCGTTCCGAGAGCGCTCCGAGTGGCCTGCTTCTCGCGCCGGTGCCTGGCGAGATCTTCCTCGGACAATTCGCTGTACTTCTTCTCCACCGTGAGATGCTGCTCGGGGTAGGCCTTGTCCTCTCGGAGGATCAGCTTGCGCAGGATCTCGCCGCCCGCCTCCAACTCGAGGGTGTAGCTGTCGGCCTCGAGTTTTTCGCGCATTCCCACGCCCAGCAATGCGAGCGCGCGAAATCCGCTGCCCATGGGTTCCGCCACAGGGCGGATCTCTCGATCCAGCCAGCGCAGCAGCAGATCCTCGCCCGTGCCCTCGCCGCTTACGGCCACCAGGAAGGGCTCGCCCTCGGGCACGGTGCCGGGACAGTCCACCTGCAGGGCGGCCCCGCCCGCGAAGACGAGCAGGGCCGAAATCAGTGCGATGCGAAGGGCCGGGATCATGCGCCGAATAGAGTGGTGCCGCCGGCCTTGAGGTCGTCCACGGCTTCCATCACGCGGTCGGCCATGGCCTGCTCGGCCTTCTTCAGATAGGAGCGCGGGTCGTAGACCTTCTTGTTGCCCACCTCGCCCTCCACCTTGAGCACGCCGTCGTAGTTCGTGAAGAACTGATCGACGATGGGGCGCGTGAAGGCGTACTGGGTGTCGGTGTCCACGTTCATCTTGATGACGCCGTAGTCGAGGGTCTCCTGGATCTCCTCCTGGCTCGATCCCGAACCGCCGTGGAAGACCAGCCAGAAGTAGGCGTCCTCGCCGTACTCCTTCTTCAGGGCGTCCTGCCCGTTCTTGAGGATCTTCGGCGTGAGCTTCACGTTGCCCGGCTTGTAGACGCCGTGCACGTTGCCGAAGGTGGCGGCGAACATGTACTTGCCGCCGGGCACCTCGGCCAGGCGCCGGTAGACCTCGAGCATGTCCTCGGGCGTGGTGTAGAGCTTCTCGGCGGGGGCGTCGGAGGTGTCCACGCCGTCCTCCTCGCCGCCCACCACCCCGGCCTCCACCTCGAGGATGATCTCGGCCGCCGCGCAGCGTTCGAAGAGCTTCACCGCGATATCCATGTTCTCGTTCAGGGGAAGGGCCGAGCCGTCGAACATGTGGGACTGGAACAGGTTGGACAGGCCCGCGGCGCGACGCTTCTCGGTTTCCTCGATGAGGGGCACCAGGAAGCTGTCCACCTTTTCGGCCTGGCAGTGGTCGGTGTGCAGGGCCACGTAGATGTCGTAGTCCTCGGCGGCACGGTGCACGTACTCGGCCAGGGCGATGGCTCCCTTGGCCGCGTCGTTTCGGCCGAGACCCGAGGCGAACTGCCCGCCCCCGGTGGAAACCTGGATGATCCCGTCGCACTTCTTCTCGGCGAAGGCCTTCAGGCAGGCATTGGCCGTGATCATGGAAGTGATGTTGATGGCCGGATAGGCGAAGCCTTTCCGGTAGGCATTGTCCAGCATCTTGGAGTAGGTTTTGAAATCGGCGACAGGCATGGCTTCTCCTCGTTGACGTCCCCTGGCGTCCGGACGAACTCCGGCCCACCGTCTCTGCTCTACCATGAAGACGGCCGTCTGGCAAGATGGAGAGCCCAGAAAGCCCATAGCTAACACCGGGAGGTTAACCGTGAAACTCCAGAAATTCGCCCTGGGGCTCTTCGTGGTGGTCATGGTCTTCGGACTGCTCTACGTGGGCCGCAACCTGCTCATCCCCCTGGTGCTGGCCTTCTTCATCTGGTACCTCATCAACACCCTCCGGGCGCTCTTCGAGCGCATCCGCCTGGCCGGCCACAAGGCGCCGAGCTGGCTCTCGCTGCTCATGGCGAGCCTGCTCATCCTCGGGGCTCTGGGATTCGTCATCGATCTGGTCACGCGAAACCTGGCCCAGGTGGTCTCGCTGGCGCCCTCCTACCAGGTGAACCTGAACATCCTGCTGGAGAAGGCCTGGATGCTCGTGGGCCGCAGCGATTCGCCGCGCATCGAGCAGTTCTTCGCGGGCCTGGACCTGTCCGAGCTGCTCTCCACCGCCGCCAGTACCCTGGCCGGATTCGTGGGATCGGCGGGCTTCATCATCGTGCTCATGTTCTTCATCTTCCTGGAACAGCGATACTTCCGCACCAAGCTCCTGGGCATGATTCCCGATCCGGAGGACCAGGAGGAAACCGAGCGGCTCATCGAGCGCATCGACTCTGACGTGCGCACCTACATCGGCGTGAAGAGCCTGGTAAGCCTCATGACGGCCACCTTCAGTTACATCCCCATGAAGATCGTCGGACTGGACTTCGCGGAATTCTGGGCGGTGATGATCTTCATCCTGAACTTCATTCCCAGCCTGGGATCGCTCATCGCCACGGTCATGCCCACGCTCATGGCCCTGGTGCAGTTCAATACTCTTGGGCCGATTCTGACAGTGGGACTGGGCATCGGCGCGGTGCAGCTGGTCATCGGACAGTTCCTCGATCCGCGACTCACCGGACAGTCGCTGAACCTCAGCCCCCTGGCGATCATCCTCTCGCTGACCCTCTGGGGAATGCTCTGGGGCATCGCCGGCATGTTCCTCTGCGTGCCCATCACCGTGGTGGTGATGATCATCTTCTCCCACTTCGAGGCGACCCGGCCCGTGGCCATGCTGCTGTCCCAGAAGGGGAAGATCCGAGAGCCTTGATTCACAGGAACTTAGTTTCCTGGCACTGCAGGTGGCGATCTGCTATCATGGATTAATTCCGCCATATGATAGGAGATCCCCATGCCCTCGAGATTCGCCCTGTGCACCCTACTGCTCTTCGCCACCCTCGCTTCTGCCTACGAGGCGGTGGAGGTCGTCAGCGGACTCAGTGCTCCGCTCTACGTCACGGCTCCGCCTGGCGACACCTCGCGCATCTTCATCGTGGAGCAGGGCGGCCTCATCCGCATCTACGACTTCGAGGAGGGTCTGCTGCCCGCACCCTTCCTGGACCTGACGAACATCGTCAGCTGCTGCGGCGAGCGGGGGCTTCTGGGCCTGGCCTTCCATCCCGACTACGCGAACAACGGATACTTCTACCTCAACCACACCCGCTGGGCGAGCAGCTGTGCCGGCGACGACGAGTGCACCAAGATTGTGCGCTACGAGGTCAGCGGGAATTCGAACCTGGCCGATCCGGGCAGCCGCGAGGAACTGCTCGAGATCGAACAGCCCTTCGGCAATCACAACGGCGGCATGATCGAGTTCGGGCCGAACGACGACTACCTCTACATCGGCATGGGCGACGGAGGTTCGGGGGGCGACCCCTTCAACCTGTCCCAGAATCCCGCCTCCCTGCTCGGCAAGATGCTGCGTATCGACGTGGACGGCGGCTTCCCCTACGCCATCCCCGCGGACAACCCCTTCGTGGGCGAGGCGCCCCTGGATGAGATCTGGGCACTCGGTCTGCGGAATCCCTGGCGCTTCAGCTTCGACCGCGATACCGGCGAAATGTGGATCGGCGATGTGGGCCAGAACGCCTGGGAGGAAGTGGACCATCAACTCGCGTCGTCCGCTGGCGGCGAGAACTACGGCTGGCGCCTCATGGAAGGCGCCCACTGCTACGATCCGCCGGTGGATTGCGACGACGGCACGCTGACCTATCCCGTGCACGAGTACTCCCACGGCAACGGATGCTCCATCACCGGTGGCTATCTCTACCGCGGAAGCGCAAGCGACCTGCTGGGCCTCTACCTCTTTGCCGACTACTGCAATGGCAGGGTCTGGGCCCTGGATCCCGGCGACTACAGCGTGGAGGAAATCTTCACCGAGGAGAACTTCGGCAACATCACCTCATTCGGCGAGGACGCGGCGGGCGAGGTCTACATCATCGCCGGCAGCAGGGTCTGGCAGATCCGGGCCACGGGCACGGGCGTCGACGATTCGCAGGCTCCCGCCGGCGTGCTGCGCCTGGGCGAAAGCGCTCCCAATCCCTTCCGTGAGCGCACACGATTCAAGGTGGCCATCGAAGAGGCGAGCCCCCTCCTCGAGGTGGGCGTCTATACCCTCTCGGGTCGACGTGTGCGTACCCTGCACGCGGAGGCCGCTTCGGCGGGAACCCTGGATCTGGACTGGGATGGCCGAGACGACCGCGGGCGCACACTCAGTTCCGGCGTCTACTTCCTCCGGGCGCAGAGCGGCGCGAACTCGACGGGCAGCCGGGTTGTCCTGGTGAGATGATTCTGTGATCAGACCGTCTGCAGCCAGAGGGCCAGCTTCTCGCGAAGCTGCGCTTCGAGGATGGGCTTGGACAGGTAATCGTCCATGCCGGCCTCCAGGCAACGGTTCTTGTCGCCCTCCATGGCGTTGGCCGTCAGCGCGATGATGGGCACCTGCCGCGAATCGCCGCCACCCCGGGCACGGATCTCGCGGGTGGCCTCCAGCCCGTCCATCACGGGCATCTGCCAATCCATGAGCACCAGGTCGACCTCTTGAGCGAAGTAGGCGTCCACGCCCTCGCGCCCATCGGCCGCGGTGACCACGTCCATGCCGAGCTTCTTCAGCAGAAGCTGCGCCAGCTTCTGATTCACGGGATTGTCCTCCACGAGCAGCACGCGAGCTTTCGGAAGCTGGCTGCTGGGCATCTCGTCCACGTCGAGCCGGCTCTCGCGACTCTCCTCGCCCTGTCCGCGACGGTCGGGCTCGGCGACGGGATGGGGACCCTTGACCAGTTCGAAGGGCAGTGAGATCTGGAAGGTGCTGCCCACGCCCATGCGGCTGCGCAGGCGCATGCGTCCGCCCATCATCTCCACGAGACTGCTCGAGATGGACAGTCCCAATCCCGTGCCGCCGAACTTGCGCGTGGTGGAGTTGTCGGCCTGGGTGAAGGCGCCGAAGATCTTGGCCTGCTTCTCGGGGGGAATGCCGGGCCCCGTGTCCGTCACGCCGATCTCCACGCGGGCAGCGCTGCCCTCCCGGGAGTGCAGTTTCAGATCCAGCGTCACGCAGCCCTCGGAGGTGAACTTGATGGCGTTCTGGGTCAGGTTGGTGAGCACCTGCCGCAGACGAACCGAATCGCCCATCACCCACTCGGGGACGTCATCGGCGACGTTCAGCTCGAGGCCGATGCCCTTCTTCTCGGCGTTCAGGCGAAGCAGCTTCACCACGCTCTCGACCAGTTCACGAAGATTCAGCTCTTCCAGGCAGATTTCCAGCTTGCCCGCCTCGATCTTCGAGAAGTCGAGGATGTCGTTGATGATGCGCAGCAGCGAGCGCGCCGAACTCATGGCGTCGTCGAGGTACTCTCGCTGGGTGGCGTCCAGGTCGGTGTCGAGCACCAGTTCGGTCATCCCGATGACGCCGTTCATGGGCGTGCGGATCTCGTGGCTCATGTTCGCCAGGAACTCGCTCTTGGCCCGCGTTGCCTCCTCGATCTTCCGCTGGGCCCGTTCGAGATCGCTGGCGCGGCGCTTGAGCAGGTACTCGTTGCGCAGGCCGTTCCAGTAGTCCCGATGGAAGTGGTTGCCCATGTAGAGCGAGAATCCGATGAGGATGAGCGTCATCAAGCCCAGACCGATGGCTTCAGGGCCCGAGATGAGCAGGGTCGCCGACAGGGGACCGATGAGCGAGAACATGAACACGCGATAGAGCGCGCGTGACGGCGCCAGGGAATTGGTGGCGCCGAAGATCAGACCCACGGTGGCGAAGGTGCCGAGCATGAAGGCGTTGCTCATGCCCATGGTGCTGTAGATGATCGCCAGTCCCACGCCCCAGATGGGCGTAGGCAACAGGATGGCGAAGGCATGCTCTCGTCGCCATTTCTCGGGATTCTGCGCATAGAGCCGATCGAAGTGCAGGGCGGTGCGCAGCCGAATGAGACCGAGGAAGACGAAGAGCGCGATGAGGACGGGAATGGGTCCCAGGAAATGGGCGCGCAACTCGGACAGGAAGGTGACGATGAGGGCCAGTATAGGCAGCATGGTCGCCGAGGGCCGCGACCTGAGAGCCAGCTCGCAGTCCGCCAAAGGCGTCAGTTCCGGGATGCGCCCCACCGGTATGGGGCGCGATGACAAGGTGTCCATGCCTACCTACCCATCCATCAGATCGGGATCTGCTGATAGCGTTATCGGTAGGCCGGGCCCATCTCTTGATCGAGAAATGCAATTCTAAGGCCCTGAATCACATGTTTTTAGCAAATCCTGGGAAGTATTTAGCTTAGAAAGAGCAGCGCCACGCCCGCCAGGGCCACGAGAGTGCCCCAAACGGCTCTCTGGGGGATCTGCACCTTGAAGATCCATCGGTCGATGGGAAGCAGGAAAAGCGGCGGCAGGGCCATGAGCGTGGAGGCCACGCCCAGACTCGTGTAGCGGATGGCCACCAGCGACAGCCAGACACCGACGAGGGGGCCGAGTACCGCGCCGGCCAGGGTGTAGACGCCGCCCTTGGGCCTGAGCCTCACTGCCCGAAAGCTGCCGGCGGCGCTGCCGCGCAGGAGGGCGAAGATCCAGATCACCACGGCGGCCGATCCCAGGCGAATGAGATGGCCGGAGAGCGAGCTCAGGTCGCCATCGAGCCCCTTTCGCGCGAGCAGCAGTCCCAGAGCCTGCCCCACGGCGCCGCCCAAGGCGAAGAGCAGGCCCTTCAAGTGGAAGCTGTGGCTGTTGCCATTTGCCGGCCGATGCGACACCACCCAACTCACACCGGCCAGGGTCACCGCGATGCCGGCGATCTGCATAACACCGAGTGTCTCGCCGAAGATGAACCAGGCCAGGACCGAGGCGATGACCGGCGCCAGGCTGAAGACCAGCATGGTGAGCCGGGCGCCGAGCATGATGAGGGCCTGGAAGAGGAAGCTGTCGCCGATGACCAGGCCCACCACTCCGCTGGCGGCCAGCCAGATCCAGTTGCTCGACGTCGCTTCGGGAGGCAGCAGGTGTCCGGTCATGCCCCAGTGCAGACCGATGAGCATGAGGGTGGCGGCCAGCAGACGCAGCCGGTTCACGATGACCGAGCCCAACTCCTTGCCCGCCAAGGCGAACATGAGGGGGCCCACCGCCCAGAAGAAGGACGTGGCCAGAGCTGCGATTTCACCGGCGAAGGGCATGGGGCTCACTCCCGCAGATTGCCCTCAATGTATAGAAGATCGGCCGTGAGGCCAGGAGTACCTCGGTGAGGACCGCCCCTTCCCTGTTACTTCAACTTCACGATCTTGGAGGTCTTGGAATCGGCACCCGACCGGAACTTCGCCAGGTAGACGCCCCCCGCCAGCGCGCGGCCGCGCTGATCCCGGCCGTCCCACTCCCAGCTCTGAAGTCCGCTGACCGCGCCCGCGTGTAGCTCGCGCACGCGGCGGCCGCGCACATCGAAGATCTCCAGGCGGGCGTCGCCCTCGGGACCGCGATAGCGGAACACGGTCGAGCCCCGGAAGGGATTCGGCGCCGCGTCCAGCAGCATGGAGCTGGCGGCGAAATCGCCGACCGAGGTCGGCGTGCCCGCGTTGCGGAAGACGTAGTTGCCGATGCCGGAGTCCCAGTTGGTCACGCCCAGGTCGAGGTCGAGGGAGTAGGTGAAGCGCACCTCGATGAGCGCTCCGGGCGCCGGCGGCGTGGCCAGGGATATCCAGCCGCGCTCCAGATGCACGCAGAATCCGTCGGGCAGGAGCAGTTCGCCGTCCACGCGCACTTCCGTGACGGCGCGCACGGGACTGCGGGCCAGCTTCACGTAGGTGCGCGCTCCGTCACCGCTGGCGATGGTGGTGCCGCCGGTGACCAGCGCGTCGTTGTCCACGTCGCCCCAGAAGCAATTCTCGATAACGCTGTTGGTCGAACTCGTCCAAACGGGCGAATTCGTGAGTCCGCCGCCGGTGTTCTCGTAGAGCCGCACGGCGCCCCACCAGCGACCGGCGGCCAGGTCGGGATCGAAGTCGAGGTCGATGTCCACCCATGACACGTGGGAACCGTAGCCCGAGCTCGCGGACTGCCAGTCGGGCGTGGTGTTCAGCGTGCCCGCGACATTGCCGTAGACCTTGAAGCGGCCGTAGCCGCCGAGCTGGTTGTTGTCGGCGATGGCGAACTCGGGCCATCCGTCGCCGTCCCAGTCGCCGAAGGCCGAGGTGTTGCCGTTGTTCAGGGGGTCGGTACTCGTCCAGTCGGCGGTGGTCGGAATGCCGCCGCCTTCGGTCTGACGGTTCAGGTAGATGCGATTGGGCGAGTCGATGCCGCAGACAGCCAGGTCGAGGTCGCCGTCTAGGTCGACATCTTCCCAGGCCACGTCGAGGGCGTGCCCGAGTTCGCTGCTCTCCCAGCTTGGTGTTGCTTCGAGGGTGCCGCCCTCGTTGAAGAAGATCTTCTGACGCTCGCTCACGCTCGTATAGGATTCGCCCGCCGAGCAGGCCAGGTCGAGGTCGCCATCGCCATCGGCGTCGCCGAGGGCCACGGCGAAGCAGTAGAAGTTCACCGCGGATTCCCAGTCGGGCGTGTCGCTGAAGGCTCCCGTGCCCGGATCGCCGAGGTAGAGCTTCACCTTGCCGGGCTGGCTGAACCCCGCGGGTCCGATGTAGACGGCCACCGCCGCATCGAGCACTCCATCGCCGTTGACGTCGCCAATGTCCAGGTGGCCATGGTAGTCCACATCAAGAGAGGACCAGCTCGGAGTGGGCGGGAATCCTCCCGCTCCGTCGTTGAAATAGACGACGAGGCTCTGCCGGGAGATGTCGTTGCCGTTGGCCACCACCATATCGAGCCAACCGTCCTGGTTGGTGTCGGCCCAGCCCCCGCCCGTGGCGATGTGACTCAGCGGCGTAGACTGGTAGTATGGCGTCACTTCCAGAGGCACGACCGCTGATACCACTATGGAGAAGCACAGGAAAATGAGGAACAATCGGATGGCATGGCGAATCATGGGATACTCCAGACCGTAAGAGGAATCACGATTATAGCATCTTCCAGCTCCAATTCGTTCAAACCTTTACGACGATCCGACCGTCCATGTATCGAACCCGACAAGATCCGGAGAAGCCCATGTCATCGGCCGCCCTACAAACTTCGCTTCCCTACCAGGACGTGGAGATCCATCCCGAGGTGCCAGTCCTCGTGGATCGGTGCAAGGCGGGCGACGTGGCGGCCTTCGAACGGATCTTCCGCCTGCATCAAGGACGTATCTACGCGCTCTGTCTGCGCATGACCGCCGATCCGGACAAGGCCGATAGCCTGACCCAGGACGCCTTCGTGCGCGGCTGGCAGAAGCTCGACTCCTATCGCGGCGACGGCCCCTTCGGGGGCTGGATGCGCAAGGTCGCTGCGCGAACCGTCCTCGATTTCATTCGAAAGGAATCGCGCGAAAGAAAGCGATTCCGCAGTACGACGGACGAACTCGAAGAACGAGAACTGAGAACAGTGAACTCAGACGTTCGCATCGACCTGGAGCGCGCCGTGGCCTCGCTTCCCGAAGGCGCACGCACGGCCTTCGTGCTGCACGACGTGGAGGGCTTCCGCCACAAGGAGATCGCCGAGATGACGGGATTGGCCGTCGGGACCATCAAGGCCCAGCTTCATCGGGCCCGCAAACTCCTCATGGATCGCCTCGGCGGTCCTGAAGGGAGGAGGAACCATGGAACACGATAGGGCGAAAGACCTGCTGCAGGATTTCCTGGACGGAGATCTCTCGGCCAAGGACTCCCGAGCCCTTCGCGAGCACCTGGACCACTGCGACCAGTGCGCCGCGGAATTCGAGGCGCTGGAGGGACTGGTCCAGAGCGCCCGCGTGCTGCCCGAGGAAATCGAGCCCGACCAGGATCTCTGGGCCGGCATCGAGAGCCGGTTGTCCCGGGGCGACGCGGATCATCCCGCGGAAGCGGTGCAGTCCGCGCGTCCCTTCTGGCGACGACCGGTGACCCTGGTCGCCGCAGCGGCCGCGCTGGTTCTGGCCGTGCTGGCCACCAACCGCATCATGGGAGACTCCGAAGGCTTCGGAGGCCTCAGCCTGGGCGGCGCACCGGCGAGCGCGCTCGACCTGCTCGCGTCCGGAACCGTGGACGCCCTCGAGGCCGAGGTCAAGGCTGCCGATCCCGGCGTGGATGCTCTGCTGGCTCAGGAAGCCGAGAGCGGCAGCGAAGAGGCGAGTCCTCTGATGGAGAATCTGCAGATCGTCAACAAGGCCATCGACGAGGCGCGTCGCGCCTGGAAGGCCAATCCGGAAAACTCGCATCTCGCGAGAATGCTGATTTCGGCCTACCAGGCCAAGATTGCGCTTCAGGAGAAGGTGGGACAGATCGCCGAGCGGACCTGAGGCTGATGGCGCTGTTTGCGCGAAAGGAGCTGTATCATGAACTCGAGGAACTTCAAAATCGCGGTCCTGGCTTCGATGCTGGCCCTGATTCTCGCCGTCCCGGCGGTGGCTCAGGAAGAGATCGACGTCACTCGCGACCTGTCGAGCGACGGACGCCTGAGCATCGAGAACATCGCCGGCTCGGTGATCGTGAGCGGATGGGACAAGGATGAGGTCCACATCACGGGCACCCTGGGCAAGGGCACCGAGCGCCTGGACGTGGACGGCAACAGGAACCGACTCAAAATCGAGGTCATCCTGCCCCGCAGGGCTCGCAACGTGAAGGGCAGCCACCTGCACATCAACATGCCCTACGGCGCGGAACTGAAGGTGTCCACGGTGAGCGCGGACATCGAGGTGAAGGATCTGCGCGGCGAACTCTCACTGGAATCGGTGAGCGGCGAGATCGAGGTAGAGGCCGATCCCGCGGGCTTCGAAGCCGAATCGGTGAGCGGTGATCTTGAACTGATCGTCGGTGGAGAAGTCCTCGAGCTGGCCACCGTGAGCGGCGACATCGTACTCAAGACCCAGACCCCCCGCGAACTCGAGATCGGCACCATCAGCGGCGATGTCGAGGTACTTTCGAAGTGGGTCAAGCGCATCGACTTCGAATCCATCTCAGGCGATCTGGATTTCGCCGGCGAGATCCGGGAGCGTGGAAGCTTCAACAGCCAGAGCGGCGATCTCTACATCCTGTTCTCGGGAGATCCCGATGCGGAGTTCGAGATCGGCACCTTCAGCGGCGACATCCGCAACGCCTTTGGACCCGAGCCCCGCAAGAGCAACAAGTTCAACCTCGGCAAGACCCTTGAATTCACGGCCGGCGACGGCAGGGCGAACATCGACATCGAGAGCTTCAGCGGTGATATCATCATCAAGACGAGATAAGTCCCCCCGAACGCGGTAAGCGAGGCGGGCCTTCGGGCCCGCTTTTTTGATGCGCGGACGTTCTGCAGCCGAATCGGGGATATACTCTCATGCAGAGGGCCGTCCCCGTCTTCGAATGCCCGTGTTGTGATTCCGGGAGGTGCACGATGAAGTCGTTGCGCGGAATTCTCATGGCGGTGCTGATTCTCGCCTCGATCTCCCCCACCCATTCCTCCGACATCGATCCGATCGCATCGCCTCGATCCGGCGCCTGGTCGGCCCACTTCCAGCTCAGCCAGATCCAGCTGGAAAACCTCTGCGACCTGGCCGTGAAGGGCCGCGTCTACGAGGTGGACGACCACTTCGCCCTTCGCCTGAGGCGTATCGGTTTCATCATCACCGAGACCCTCATCGGCAGCCATGCCGTGGGTGATACGATCTCCATCATCCAGATCTCGCCACCCGGCGATGCCAGCACCGTCGACCTCAGCGAACGCGCATTCGCGGTGGATGATTCGGTCGAGGTCTACCTGCGTGACATCAGCGGTCCCGAGGTGGACGACCCCTGGAACGCTCTCGCCATTCCCATCGCCCTGCCCGACGAGGAACTCTTCTTCATCTTCGCGGCGGAGCAGGGTGTCATCGACCTTCGGGGCGGCGGCAGGAGCACCGCCATGGGTGGTGACTCCATCCTCCGCGGATTCTCCTCGGGCCGCGAAGAAGAGTGCTGCATCTGGCTGAACTTTCTGGACGAGTCCCTCGAATGCGACGGCCGATTCGCCGGTCTCGAATGGGAAATCCGAATGCTCATGT
Organism: uncultured bacterium; assembly: GCA_964410395.1. GTDB lineage: Bacteria > Krumholzibacteriota > Krumholzibacteriia > JACNKJ01 > JACNKJ01 > JACNKJ01. Next base: position 149,227 of record CAYPGS010000003.1, on the reverse strand, counting down.
TCGATCAGATCTGGAACGCTCTCTTCGCCGTCATGGGTCCCGACTGCTTCATCAACCTGACGCTCTCCCAGGAAGACTGCGCCGAAGCGAACACGGTGATCGAGGTAAAGGTCGGTGCCCCGGCGGCCAAAGACGCCAATGGCCGCGCCCTCTTCGCGAATCGCGCGGGTTACGCTCCCGAATCGGAAGTGGACACCCACTACTCCGAGGCCCCCTGCGCATCGGGAACGGTGCACGTCTATTCTGAGATCATCTGCGATTTCCTGGAGATGAGCGATACGCGAATCAAGATGGCCACGACCGCGGCCAATGTCGCTGTGCATGAGATCGGACATCAATTCGGCTGCCCCCACAGCCATGGAAGCGTGATGGTACGTCATCCGGACGGGAGCTTCGCCACCGAGGCCAAGCAGTATTCACAGGCATCGGCCGATCACATCAGGGACTGCTGCTGCGATCCTCCGGGTGCGCGACCGAGCACCTGGGGAGAGATCAAGACGCTCTACGATTAGGCCGTAGTCACCAGCAGGATGCCGCCCAATGCCAGCGCCGCTGCCAGCATCTTGCGCTTGGTGAAGGGCTCATGCAGGAAGATCGTGGCGAGAATGAGCACATAGAGGGTACTCGTCTGGTTGAGGATGGCCGCGGTGGAAGCCTGCGTGTACTTCATCCCGCCGATCCAGAACAGAAGTGCCAGGCAGGAACCAAGCAGGGTACCCGGAATCGAGTAGCGCCAGCTTCGCGTGGGTTTGAACACAGCGAGGATTTCACGACGCTGCGGCGAGAGCAGGGCCACGGGAAGCATCACCAGCATGCTCGCGGCCTGCCGTACCGTGGTGGACCAGATCACCGGATGCTTCTCCAGCACCGGTTTGGCGATGACGATGGCCAGGCCCACGGTGGCCATGGCCATCATGCCCCAGAACATGCCCATCAGCAGCGTGCCCAGACTCATGCCCTCCGGTCGTTTCGTGCGCGAGGCCAGCAGCACCGCACCGGCCACGAGCACCATGCCCGCATACTGCTGCGGGCCAGGGCGCTCCCCAAGTATGAGGAAGGCGAAGAGCACGATGAAGGGCGAGTAGAGAGTGTCGACGATGGCCGTTAGCCCGGCGCCGATGGTGTTCAGGGCCCGATGGAAGAAGGTATCCGATAGTGCGATGCCCAGCACACCGCTGAGGGCCAGTATCAGATAGTCGCTCAGGGGTGCCTCGCGCCAGAGCCCCTGTCCCGATAGCAGAAGCAGGGGCAGGAAGACCGCCATGGAGACCGCCACCCGAAACAGGTTCAGGGTGAAGGGGGCGATGGTCTCGCCGGACTTCTTGAAGAGGATGACGGCCGTGGCCCAGACCATGGCGGCCGCCAGCGCGAAGAACTCGCCCATGGGGTCTCCTTGGGGTGACCCCACCACATAGGGCCCTGGAGGAGTGTCTGTCAACGGCAACCATAGTAAGAGTTTGCGGCAATTTGCTCCCCGGGGGAGGGGCGTCCTTTCCCGCTGGCACACGCTGCGGGTAGCTGTCGGAGATCGAAAACTCGGAAATCCGCCTGGGACATGGGGAAGGATTCCCATCAATTAGAGCGAAAATTCCCTGAAATATGGTATGATCATTGATTATAGCCTCAAGCCGAACCCTGTCCTCATTCCAAGGAGTCAGTGAAGATGCCCGTGAAAGTGTTCCTGGACGAGAGTGAGATCCCCCGCCAGTGGTACAATCTGGCCGCCGATCTGCCGACGCCCCTGCAGCCGCCCCTGGGTCCCGACGGAAATCCCGTGAATCCCGAGATGCTGGCGCCGGTCTTCCCCATGAACCTAGTGGAACAGGAGGTCAGCCAGGAGCGCTGGATCGACATCCCCGAGGAGGTCCTGGAGATCCTCTACCGATGGCGCCCTTCGCCTCTCTATCGGGCTACCGCCTTGGAGAAGGCCCTCGATACGCCGGCCAAGATCTACTACAAGAACGAGGGTGTGAGTCCTGCGGGCAGCCACAAGCCCAATACCGCGGTGGCCCAGGCATGGTACAACCGCGAGTTCGGCATCAAGAAACTCACCACCGAGACAGGTGCGGGGCAGTGGGGCAGTGCCCTCAGTTTCGCCGGCGCCTTGCTTGGTCTGGACGTGCATGTCTACATGGTGCGCATCAGCTTCGATCAGAAACCCTTCCGTCGACTGATGATGGAGACCTGGGGTGGCCACTGCATCGCTAGCCCCAGCGACCAGACCCAGACCGGCCGAGCCATCCTCGAGCAGATGCCCGACACGCCGGGAAGCCTGGGTATCGCCATCAGCGAGGCCATCGAGGCGGCGGTCACCGACGAAAGCGGCACCACCCGCTACAGCCTGGGCAGCGTGCTCAATCACGTGATGCTGCACCAGACCATCATCGGCCTTGAGGCCAAGAAGCAGCTCGCCAAGATTGGCGAGGACAAGGTGGACGTGGTCATCGGCTGCGCGGGCGGCGGCAGCAACTTCGCCGGCCTGTCCTTTCCCTTCGTCCTCGACAAGATCAACGGCGCCGATATCAAGATCATCCCCGTTGAGCCGGCTTCCTGCCCCACGCTCACCCGGGCCCCCTTCAGTTATGATCACGGCGACACGGCACGCATGACACCGCTGCTGCCCATGCACTCCCTGGGACACGCCTTCGTGCCCCCGCCGGTGCATGCGGGCGGATTGCGCTATCACGGCATGGCACCACTGGTTTCCCAGGCTGCTCATGAAGGACTGCTCGAGCCTCTGGCCCTCGATCAGCTCGAGAGCTACTCGGCGGCGGTGAAATGGGCGCGCACCGAGGGGTTCATCAGCGCGCCGGAGACCAGTCACGCCATCGCGGCGGTGATCCGGGAGGCGGAGCAGGCCAAGGAAGAGGGCAAGGAGAAAACTATTCTCTTCAACTGGAGTGGCCATGGACTCATGGACCTCACTGGCTACGAAGCCTACCTCGGCGGCAAGCTTACCGATCACAAGATGTCGGAGGAGGAGCTTCAGAAGAACGTCGAGATCTTGGCGGATCTGCCGAAACCGAACATGAACAAAACCGGCAAGTGGTAGCCTCTCTTCCCCCTCGCCGGGATTTGGAGCCCCCGTTCCGAGACGGGGGCTTTTTCATTTGTCTCCCCGGGGAGACTTTTTAAACTTTAGATTCTATTACTGCATGATATTAAATAGGTTGATAGTTTTATCAAAAACCGTGCCGGTAAGCCAAGGGGCGCGGCCCTCCCATTCCACGGGGTGAAGGCCGAGCTTCTCTCATAAGGCTCCCGCACACGTTGGTCATCGATTTTCGATTCCACGATCCATCCATGACTCACCGAAGCAATGCTTGGCCGATCGAGCCGACTCTCCTAAGCTGCGCAGATTGCAAGGAGGTCTGTATGGCGCAAAAGCGTGATCGCTGGCACAGTCGGACAGCCTTCATCATGGCGGCGGTGGGTTCGGCCGTCGGATTGGGCAATGTCTGGCGCTTTCCCTACGTGGCGTATCAGGGCGGAGGCGGCGCCTTCCTCATCCCCTACTTCGTGGCACTCTTTACCGCGGGTATCCCCATGCTCATCCTCGAGATGGGCCTTGGGCAGCGCCTGCAGCGTGGCGCACCGGGCGCATTCGGTTCTATCCGCAAGGGACTCGAATGGTTCGGCTGGTGGGCGGCGGGCCTGAGCGCGGCCATCGTGATCTACTACTCCACCATCCTCGCCTGGGCCTGGGTCTACCTCTGGCACAGCTTCGAGCTGACCTGGAGTGCGGATCCCGAGGGCTTCTTCACCCGCGAGGTGCTGCAGCGCTCGAGCGGTCCCGCCGAGATCGGCGCGCCGGTCTGGTACCTGGTGCTCGGCATGGCCCTCACCTGGACAGCCATCTGGCTCATCCTTCGCAAGGGCGTACGCAGCGTGAGCAAGGTGGTGATGATCACCGTGCCGCTGCCGCTCATCCTGCTCGGCGTCATGCTCATTCGCGGACTCACCCTTCCCGGCGCCATGGACGGCATCGCTTACTACCTCACCCCCGACTTCGGCAAGCTTGCCGATCCGAACATCTGGCTGAGGGCCTATGGCCAGATATTCTTCTCTCTCAGCCTGGCGTCCGGAGTGATGATCGGATACGGCTCCTACCTCGGCCGGAAGGCCGAGGTGACCAACAGCGCCCTCATCACGGCGCTCGCCAATTGCGGCACGAGTTTCTTCGCAGGCTTCGCGGTGTTTTCCATGCTCGGCTACCTGGCCAAGGTCCAGGGCCTGCCGGTACCCGAGGTCACCAACGCGGGAACGGGCCTGGCCTTCGTCACCTATCCCCTGGCCATCTTGAAACTGCCTGCGCTCAACACACTCTTCGGGCTCATCTTCTTCATCACCCTGCTCACCCTGGGCATCGATTCGGCTTTCGCTCTTCAGGAGGCCTTCACCACGGGTCTGCACGACAAGTGGAAGGTGAAGCCCGAGAAGCTGGCCTGGGGATTCGCGCTCGTGGCTTTCCCCCTGGCCCTCATCTTCACCACGAAGGGCGGCTTCTACTGGTTCGATATCGTGGACAAATGGGTGAACGACTTCGGCCTGGTCACGGCCGGCCTGCTCCAGGCCCTCATCGTCGGATACCTCTACGACATCCATGGATTTCGTGACTACCTCAACGGCATTTCCGAGGTGCGCCTGGGCAACTGGTGGATCTGGATGCTCCGCTACGTGACACCCCTCGCCCTCACGATCACGCTCATCCTCAACCTGCAGACTGAACTGACCGAGACCTACGGTGGCTACCCCCGCTGGGCCACGACCCTCGGCGGCTGGGGAACCCTTCTCGCTCTGGCCGTGCTCGGTTGGTTCCTCAGTCGCGGCATGGGAAGGAAGGAGGTCCGCTGATGCCCCTTTCCGCATGGCTCATGCTCGTCTTCGGATGCCTGGTACTCTACGGAGGATTGGCCGTCTGCCTGGCCATCGCGGCGCGCGGTCGCAAGCCCGAATAGAAAGGCCCGCGGTGAATGCCGCGGGCAGTTATTGCCAACAGTTTAGGTTCTCGGCCACGTCAGTGGCTGAGATGAGCCATTTTCCGCACCCTGCGTTTGAGCCGATGGATCTGCCTGCGCGTACGGTGCAGAGTCTCCTTGTCGCCGGCCTCCAGGGCCGCTGCCCGCTGGACCTTCAACTCGCGGATCTTGGCCTTGATCTCTGTCTTGCCTTCCGCGTCCACCACCTTGTGGGGACGCTCGATGCCAAGCCTTTCGGCCACCGCCGCCACCAGGTCTTCCTTGTTGAAACCACTGGTTCCCTCGATGCCCTGCTCCTTGGCTATCTCGCGGAGCTCCGTGACTTTCTTCTTGCTGAGTTCATGCCAATCCAAAAGACACCTCCTTCCACACCCAATTCTGTCCCGCCTCGCGGCTCCTGTCAAACCGGTCGGAAAACTGGCCCTCTAGACGAGTTGGGGCTAGGATCCAGGCATGAAGTCCAGTTCATCGATGGACAGTCCTCTCGGCGATCTCCTGGCCCCTTGCCGACTCTGCCCGCGGGAATGCGGTGTGGATCGCCTATCGGGAGAACTGGGGGAATGCGGGATCGGCGAGGTCGCTCGAGTGGCCAGCTTCGGCCCGCACTTCGGCGAAGAGGCGGTCCTGGTCGGCGCGGAAGGCAGCGGCACGATTTTTCTGGGCGGCTGCAACCTGCATTGCGTCTTCTGCCAGAACTGGGACATCAGCCAGCAGGCAGCCGGCAGGGAGATGTCCCCCGCGGAGATCGCCGACCTCGCTCTTGAGTTACAGGGTTGCGGTTGCGAGAACATCAATTTCGTCTCGCCCAGTCATGTAGCTCATGCGCTGGCGATCGCCCTGGGCATAGCCCGTGACCGCGGGCTTCGACTGCCGGTGGTTTGGAACAGCGGCGGCTACGATTCCGTGGAGGTTCTTCGCCGACTCGAAGGGCAGGTCGACATCTACATGCCCGACTACAAGTGGTCGAACGCGGAAGCCGGCCTTCTCTATTCCGATGTCAAAGACTACCCCTCCATCGCCGCCCTCGCCCTAGGTGAGATGTATCGTCAAGTGGGGCCTTTGGAGACAGACGGCCGGGGCGTCGCTCAAAGGGGACTACTCGTCAGGCACCTCGTCATGCCAGAGGATCTGGCTGGCAGCGAGGAATTGCTCAACGAACTTGCGGAGCTGGCGCCGGGAGCGGCCGTCAACGTGATGGGACAGTATCGGCCCGAGTTCAGGGCGGACGAGTTTCCCGAACTCGTGGCCAATCCGTCGGAGGGCAGGCTGGAGGCACTGCGGGATCTGGCCGAAGCCCGCGGATTGCGGGTTCTCCGTCGCTAGGCGATTTCGAGAACTTTTGCGCCCCGCCCTTCACCCCGCTTCAATTCGAGCAGCGCACGGTTCGCGTCCTCGAGCGGGTAGCACTCGACCTCGGGGCGAACGGGAATCTCGGCTGCCAGCTCCAGGAACTCCAACACATCAGCCCGAGTGATGTTCGCCACGCTCTTGATTTCCTTCTCATTCCAGAGCTGGGTGGCGTAGTCGAGGTCGAGCAGTACCCGCTTGTCGCCTTCTTCCTTGCGGATGGCGTTGATGACCAGTCGTCCGCCGGGTGCGAGACGCTTCAGGGCCTCGCTCACCGGCAACCAGGCCGGCGTGGTATCGATGACGGCGTGGAGAGGCGCGGGGGGCGCTTCGGTGGTGTCGCCCGCCCAACTCGCACCCAGGCCGCGGGCGAAATCGCGCTCGCTCTCCCTTCGGGCGAAGACGAAGAGCTCGCTGGTCGGGAACAGATGTCGCGCCATTTTCAGGACCAGATGTCCCGAGGCTCCGAAGCCGGTGAGGCCGAGGCGGCGGCCGTCTTCGAGACCCGTCAATCGAAGTGCGCGATAGCCAATGGCTCCCGCGCAGAGCAGCGGCGCGGCTTCGACATCGTCGAAGAGATCGGGAATGGGATAGGCGGACCCTGCGGGCACGATCATGCGCTCGGCATATCCCCCGTCGACGTCGCGCCCCGTGGCTCGAAAATCGGCGCAGAGATTCTCACGACCGCTCCTACAGTACTCGCATTCGCCGCAGGATGAGTAGATCCAGGCCACACCCACGCGCTGACCGAGCTGGAGCCCACCCGCGTCCTTGCCGAGTTCGAGCACGCGACCCACCACCTGGTGCCCCGGTATCACCGGCAAGCGTGGCGGCGGGGTTCGTCCTTCGATTTCGTCGAGTTCGGTATGACAGACACCGCATGCGCCCACTTCGATGAGCACTTCACCCGGCCCCGGGCGAGGATCATCGCATTCCTCGAGGCTCAGCGGGGCGCATTCATTCGAAAGCGAGACCAGCGCCCGCAACCGCATGGCGCGCATGGGCGAATCCTAGGAGCGTTTGGCGTGGTCCACGCCCTTGAGGATCTTCAGGTTCAGCACGATGAAACGCCAGAACTGGAAGATCCAGTTGCCCATGAGATGCTTCTGAAATCGCGTGATGGCCATGGTTACTCCGGTATGAAGCTCCAGCCCGGACGGCCTTGGAGCTTCCACATGAAAGTGCTGTGGATCATGCGTTTCATCCAGGCGCCGGCCAGCCCCATTTCCATGGAGGAGGCGAAGACGTCGCGCCCGGTCGTCGGGTACTTCTTGAAGTTCGGCACCACCGGATTGATAAGAATCACCGCCGCCGAACCGTCCACCATGGAATTGCCCATGGAGGCGATGCAGGCGGCGTACATCTCGGTCATGCGCTCGCTGTGATTCGCCTCGCCGCCATTGATTTCGGCGATGATGTTCCGCGCCACGATGCGCCCCGTGATGCCCGAGACCATGCCCGTGCGCGGCGGTGCGGCGCTGATGGCCGTGCCCCCGGGACTGGTATGCGGACGTGAGATGGGCCCGGGCGGCGCGAAGGCGATGCCAGCCGCGAAGAGATTGGGCCTGAGCGGCGAACGATAGGTGGCCGGCCAGGAGTCGGGATTCTCCACCAGTTCGTCGTAGCTCTGCCCGTAGACGCCGTCCACCTTGAGGAAGCCGCCCGGATTGCAGAACTGCTCGCTGACATCCTTCCCCTCGCTGTCGATGTAGTTCAGCTTCACGGCCTTGAAGGCGGGTATCAGCATGCCGAAGTCGAAGGGCTCGCTTCCCTCCTCGCCTTCGTAGTTCTCCCAGTGGGCCTTCCCGGGCTCCACCTCCTTCACAGCGCTCTGCACCTGCCAGTCCACGCCCATGTCGTCGAAGACCATGCGAATGAACTCCTCGGAGGTGCTGAGATTCTTTCCCTTGGCCACCGTGATGCCCGCCACGCCGAAGTCGCCCAGAGCCGCTTCGTTGGACAGCCACTTGATGTCAGCCATGTCGCGCAGGCCGCGGCTGATCAGGTCCTTGTGGATGTTGCTGATGTACTCGAAGGCGGCGCCCTGGCAGGTGGCGGTTCCGTGCCCCGTGCCGATGACGAAGCGCTGACGCTCGCCCTGCTCCATGCGGGCCACGGATTCGAGATAGCGGTCCTTGGCGCCTGTCGCGTGGGGAGGCGTACAGATGGACAGGCTGTTGCCGACGCCGGGGCCCAGTCCCGGCGTGGCCTCGAAGTTCAGATGCGGTCCCGTGGCCACGACGAGATAGTCGTAGTCGAGCTTGAGTTCGCCGCCGCCGTTGGCCGATTCGACCATGAGAAAATTCTCGTCCACATGGACATCCCGCGCCCGGCCGTGGACGAAGTTCACGCGGAACCGGTCGTAGACCGGCCTCAGAGCGAACTGGAGCTTGTCCAGGCCCATGCGGTCGATGCCCGCCCAGACCAGGGATGGGATGAAGACGAACTTGTCATGGCGATTGACGACGGTGACCTCATGGTCACGTCCGAGCGACTTGCCCAGGTAGAGGGCGGCCGTGTGACCGGCGAAACCCGCGCCGATGACGATGATCTTCTTCCCCATGAAACGCCTCCTCTCAGATCCCTTTGTCGGGATTTGTCCCCTATTCTTATCAGATTCCCCCCATAAGGAGCAAGGCGGGATCCCGAAGGATCCCGCCCAGCTCGCGCCGCAAAGGAGGGTTAGGAATTCGTGATGGGAGTCTTGGTCTCACTCAACCAGTGTTCGAGCCTCTCTCTCAGGAGATCGGCCCTCACGGGCTTGGCGATGTGATCGTTCATGCCGGCGTCGAGGCAGAGCTGCTTGTCGCTCTTCACGGCGCTGGCCGTCAGGGCCAGGATGGGGATGTCACGGCAGGAGCTCCGGCCGTCTCGAATGGATCGAGTGGCTTCGAATCCGTCCATGACGGGCATATGGCAGTCCATGAGGATGAGGTCGAAGCTCTCCGCCTCGGTCAATTCCACCGCGATCTGGCCGTTCTCGGCTTGCTGCACCGAACAGCCCAGTCTCTCGAGCATGAGCGAGGCGACCTTCAGGTTGACGGGGTTGTCGTCCACCAGAAGGATCTTGCCCTGAAGGGGCCGCGAATGGATCTCATCCTGGAAGGACGGAGAATCGCCCTGCGGTTCCATGGGCTCTTCACTTTCGAAGACCAGGCGCAGCCAGAAGGTCGAACCCTCTCCCTCCCGGCTCTCAACGCCGATCTCCCCGTTCATGAGTTCGCAGAGCTCGCGGCAAATTGCCAGACCCAGGCCCGTCCCTCCGAAACCACGGGTGGTGGAAGCGTCGGCCTGGGTGAACTTCTGGAAGATCTCGCTCTGCTTGGCCTCGGGAATGCCGATTCCCGTGTCGGACACCTCCAAGCGCAGCCGCAGGTTGCCCTTGTAGTATCGCTCGCCCCTCACCCGCAGGCTCACCCCACCCTTGATGGTGAACTTGAGAGCGTTTCGCAGCAGATGCTTGATCACCTGGGCCAGATGTGGACTGGGACCGCGCAGCTTGTCGGGTAGTCCCTCTTCTATGTCGAGGGTGAGATCCAGGCCCTTGGTCTGAGCCGTCTCCTCGAATTTCTCCAGCTCGCATTCGACCAGTTTCCGCAGGGAGAAGCTCTCCTCTTCCAGGTGCAGTTTTCCCGCTTCGATGCTGGAGATCTCTAGGATGTCGTCGAGGAGGCGGTTGAGGAATTCGGCGGAATCGCCCAGGGTTTCCATGTGCTGCCGCTGGACTTCATCCAGATCGGTACCATCCAGGATCTCCAGCATCCCCAGGATGCCGTTCATGGGCGTCCGGATCTCGTGACTCATGCTCGCCAGGAACTCGCTCTTCGCGCGATGGGCGGCTTCGGCCTGCTCCTTGGATTCCAGTAGTGCGAGTTCCATGCGCCGGCGGGTTTCCATCTCTTCGTCCATGGCCTGCACGGCCTTCTCGAGCTCGGCGGTCCGTTCACTCACCTTCTCCTCGAGAATCTCGTTGAACCTCAGGATCCGAATCTGCCTCCAGCCCACCAGTCCGCCCGCGACGGCGAGCACCGGAGGGGCGAGGTCGATGATCCAAAGCAGCTTGAAGCTTTGCTGCACATGGAGGAAGCTGGAGAGACCCAGGGGCAATCCTTCGAGGCGAATCTGAAGGATGGAGGCGAATAGGGGGAAGGCCAAGCCGAAGAGAGCGCCGGCCAGGACATGACGGGCGAGGCAGGTGGGGCCTGCCTTGCAGCTGTCTCGCATGGAAAAGATCGATTCCACCATGTCCTCCTGCGGAGATCCCCCTGGTCGGGAATCCTTCGCCCACCTATTGTTTCGGCTCCTATGCCCCAGAGGTTGAGGATTTTTCATTGTTTCGCATCAGCGATTTCATCTTCACGAAGCCCGTAAGCGATGTTGACTTATACCCTTATGGGCGTAATAAACAACGAACGGTTCTGGAGAGGTTCGTCATGGATGCAAGGATCAACAGCTTTTTTGAAGCCATGAGCCGGCAGGATACCGCTTTCCTGGAAAGCGAGTTGAGGGAGGATGCTTCCTTTCGATTCCCCAAGACGGAGGATCTGATCGGACGCGACCGCATCATTAAGTTCTTCCGCCTTCTCTTCAGGCGCTATCCCCAGTTAGAATTCCGGCTGAAGGCGGTTCTCGTGGACGGCGACAGAGCCGCGGCCCACTGGACCAATCGCGGCCGGAGCCGATCCGGCGAGGACTACGCCAATGAGGGCGTCACCTGGATGGAGTGGCGGGACGGCAAGCTGGCCTTCATCAGCGACTTCTTCAAGAACACCGAGGCGTTCTGAGCCGATGGAGGCATGAGGTGCTGCCTGGGAACATCCTGGAAACTCGCGGCGGCAGGCTGCTGGCCTTCTCGCTGCTCTACCTGAGCGAGGGCATCCCCTTCGGTTTCAGCGCCATCGCCCTGACGGCCTACCTCAGGCAGTCCGGCGTGGGGCTCACCGAGATCGGTCTCTTCACCGCCTCCCTCTATGCGCCCTGGGGCTTCAAGCCGCTTTGGGCGCCCCTGATCGATCTGGTGAACGTCCGCCGCTTCGGGCACTTCCGTTTCTGGATCTTCGGCGCCCAGACCCTCATGATCCTCACCCTCGCCCTGGTGATGATCATTGACCCCGGCGCGAATCTGCAGCTGCTCACCCTGCTCATCGTCATCCACAACATCTTCGCGGCCACCCAGGACATTGCCATCGACGCGCTGGCCGTGGGTATCCTGCCCGAGAAGGAACGTGGCGTGGCCAACGGATTCATGTTCGGGGCCAGCTATCTCGGTCAGGCCGTGGGCGGCAGCGGCGCCCTCTTCCTGGCCGGAGCCCTCGGCTTCCGCGCCACCTTCCCCTTCGTCTGCGGCATGCTGGCGCTCATCCTCTTCGGCGTGACCATGCGGCTCAAGGAGCCGGACAGCCTCGCCGGCGAGGCCCTGGCCTCGGCGGCCCACAGCGCCGCCGAGATCTGGCGAACGCTCATCGAACGCTTGAAGGTCTACCTCTTCGATCTCTTCCAGGGATTCTTCCGCTCCGGCGTCGGTCCGGCCCTGGGCGTGGTCTTCGCCCTGGCGCCCAATGGCGCCCTGGCCCTGGGCCTCGCCCTGGGCAGTACCATGATGGTGGACCTGGGCATGAGCGAGGAGCAGATTGCCCAGCTCAACGTCTACGCCACCATCGCGGCGGCGGCCGGATGCGTCATCGGAGGATGGGTGAGCGACCGCATCGGGCACCGCAAGAGCCTCGCCTTCTGGTACGCCTTCACGGTGCTGCCCACCTTCTGGATCTCGGGAAAGTTCACCGGCGCATCCGGTATGGAGGGCGTGACCCTGGCCTCCTACACGGCGGCCGCCATCTCCTACAGCTTCTTCTCGGGACTCATCGCGGGCACCGGCGCGGCGGTCTTCATGGGGCTCACTTCGCCCCTGGTGGCCGCGACCCAGTTCTCAGGCTACATGGCCCTTCGAAACCTCATGTACACCTATTCGAGCACCTGGCAGGGGCGCCACGCCGACCTCTTCGGCTACGCGGCCACGTTGCGCCTGGACGCCTGGATCGCCTTCCTGCCCTTGCTGCTCATACCGTTCCTGCGCCCCTCTTCAAGGGGTCGTGACATCAAGGTGGAGGAGCCCGCCGCATGAGTTGGGCCTTCCCATGAGCGATACTGGATTAATGGAGGCTCCCATGCGTCGACTCGTTCTACCCATCCTAGCGCTCACCCTTCTCGCCTGTGGAGACAATGCCACCGAACCCGTGGACACGATGGTCGAAGCGCGCCTGAGCGTGAATCCCGTGCTGGGCACCGTCCTCACCGATTTTCAATTCGACGCCAGCGACAGCCAGGCCGAGAGCCGGGCCCTCGAATACCGCTGGGACTTCGACGACGACGGCGAGTGGGATACGGGCTGGTCCTCCCAGTCGGTGGTCAGCCGGCGATTCGAGAGCGCCGAGGCGACCGTCCGGGTGGAGGCCCGAAGTGGAAACGGCAGCGACCAGACCGCCATCTCGGTCACCCTCGATCTGAATCATGGCCAGCAGGTGGGCGAGGTGCGCCTGCTAGACAACATCATCCCCCGCGATCTCACCTGGGACGGCTCACAGTTCTGGATGGTCGGCAGCATCGGTGGCGGCGGCGCGAACATCTATCGCGTCAGCCTGGCCGGCCTGATCAGCACCAGCTACGACACGCCCCTCAGCCTCACCAAGGGCATCGCCTTCGATGGAGCCCACCTCTGGGTGAGTGACAATCCTCCCACCGGCGAACAGACCCTGCTCTTCCAGATCGATCCGGCCACGGGTCTGAACCTCTGGTCCTTCGAGGTGGCCTACTCCAATCAACCGGCCGGCCTCACCTTCAGGAACGGCTTCTTCTATCACGGCAGCACCGAGGGCAACACGGCCGGGGACAACCGCATCCACAAGTACGACGAGCTGGGCAACGAGCTGGCGGTCTTCGACATGCCCGAAGGCGCGGGCACGCCCCGGGGACTGGCCTACGACGGCGTAGACCTCTGGGTTTTCGGCTACGACAGCGACACCCTCTACGTGGTCGACGGCGAGACCGGCGCACTGCTGCGCAGCCTGGACATCAGCGGTCACCTGCACAAGCCGGTCATCGTGAACGGCTACCTCTGGCTGCCCTTCACCGAGGAGTTCGAGGGCTCCGACACGCTCTTCCTCAGGAAGTTCGTGCCCTGATTCCCATCTCTCCCTTGCCCGTCTTTCGCCTTTCTGATAGGGAAAGAGCGGACCCAGCGGGAGGCGGACATGGCTAGCTCCATCAAGGCGATAGGCATACTCACCGGCGGCGGCGACGCCCCCGGACTCAATGCGGTCATCCGCGCGGTGGTTCGCACCGCGGCCGGTCACTACGAGTGGGACGTGGTGGGTTTCAAGGACGGCTACGCCGGTCTCGTGCAGAAGCACACCGTCCCCCTGGACATGGACGATGTCTCGGGCCTGCTGACTCGGGGCGGAACCATCCTGGGTACGAGCAACAAGGCCAATCCCTTCGCCTGGCCCATGGGCGAGGGCGAGAGCCGCCAGGACATCGACCGCAGCGACGAGGTCATCTCCTACGTCAAATCTCTCGGTCTGGACGCCCTGGTCGCCATCGGCGGCGACGGCACCCTTTCCATCGCCGATGGATTGCGGCAGAAGGGCATATCGGTGGTGGGCATCCCCAAGACCATCGACAACGATCTTCACGAGACCGACCAGACCTTCGGCTTCGACACGGCCGTTAGCACCGCCACCGAAGCGCTGGACCGCATCCACACCACGGCCGAGAGCCATCACCGGGTCATGGTGGTCGAGGTCATGGGTCGAAACGCGGGCTGGCTGGCCCTGCATTCGGGCATCGCAGGCGGTGGCGACATCATCCTGATTCCCGAGATCCCCTACTCCATGGACAGCATCTGCGAGAAGATCATATGGCGGAACCGTTCCGGCCGCTTGTTCAGCATGATCGTGGTGGCCGAGGGCGCGATGCCCGAAGGAGGCGAACAGGTGGTCGCGAAGATCGTGGAGGACAGTCCCGATCCCGTGCGCCTGGGCGGCATCGGCAATGTCGTGGCCCGCGAGATCGAGGAACGTCTCGGCCTGGAGACCCGGGTCACGGTTCTGGGACACCTGCTCCGCGGCGGCACCCCCACGGCCTATGACCGGGTTCTCGCCACCCGTCTGGGTTCGGAGGCCGTGCATCTGCTCGCGCGAGGCGAGTCCGGTCGCATGGTTCGCCTGCAGGGCAGCGACATCACCAGCGTCGAGATCTCCAAGATCGCGAATCGTCAGAGGCTCGTGCCGCCCGATCATCCCCTGGTCACCCTGGGCCGGCAAATGGGCGTCTGCTTCGGCGACTGAGTTAACCACTCCGGAGTTCCCTATCTGAAATGCCGTCGCGTTCGCGACGGGAATCCTTTTGCGTCACGGCATCATCACAAACGCGTAGGCCCCAGCATGGGAGAGCTGCGGCCTTCCCTTCCATCTATATCGATCCATCAGGAGGACCCATGAAAGCCAGATTCGCAATAGGACTCGCGACCCTCGCCCTCGGCGCTCTGCTACTCGCAGGGTGCAGCGACAGCGGGACCACGCCCCAGGACCAGTCGGAATTCGAAGGATACGAAGGCTGGAACCTGGTCGAGTACACCAACGCCCCCTCGGACTTCCTGGGTCCGGCCCATCAGGGCAGCAACCCCGAATTCTCCCGTCGCATCTACACCAACGCCAATCCCCTGCGCGATGAGGAGTATCCGGAAGGCAGCATCTTCGTGAAGGAGACCTTCACCCATGACGCCGCGGGCGATTTCAGCTGGCCCGACGCCATGGGTCTCCTGGCCATGGTCAAGCGCGGCAGCGACTACGATCCGGAGGACGGCAACTGGGAGTACGCCATCGTCGATGAAAGCAGCCTGGAAGTCGTGGACAGCGGACCGGATCTCGGTTCCTGCAAGAGCTGTCACGTGAACGCCACCGGATCGGCCGGCGCAGACTTCATCTTCGCCCATCCCTACGAATTCGAGGCGCAGCCCTCGGACTTCGACGACTACGCAAGCTGGCACCTCATCGACACCGATCAGGGTCCCGATCCCTTCCTGGGCGAGGCCCACGCCGGCAACGACGAGATGGCCACGCGGCGCACCTACAAGAAACAACTCGCGGCGAATCCCGGACAGGAGGGCTGGGGATATCCGGTGGGCACCATGCTGCTCAAGACCGTGCATGACGCCGGCGAGGCCCTCATCGGTCAGACCGCCATGGTCAAGCGCGGCGCCGGCTTCGACGAAGCCAACGGCGACTGGGAATACTTCATGTGGGACGTGGGTAGCGGCAACATCGTCGCCCAGGGCGCTCTCGGCATGTGCATCGACTGCCACGGCGCGGCCAATGGTGGCGGCGGTGGCATGGACTACGTCTTCCCCCACTCGGGAGACCCCTTCAACAACTAGACCGCTCGGGCGGGCTCCGTCGGTCCCTTGCCGACGGGGCCCAATCTAATCTCCAGGAGACGACGTGAAGAGACACCATTTCCTTTTACTTGCGGCTCTGGTCCTTGTCGCCGCCGGAGACGCGATGGCCATCCCGGCCTACTCGGCAGCCTACGGACAGAAATGCATGCTCTGCCATACAAGTCCCACCGGGGGCGGAATGCGCAGCGCCTACGCTAGCCAGTTCCTGATTCCCACCGAGATCGCCTTCGACGTGAGCGAGGAAGAGGCGGAGGGTTCCATCGGCGCCGACCTCAGCGATCAGGTTTCCGTGGGCGCCGACCTGCGCACGCTCTTCCGCTACTCGCCCGACGATGAGCACAAGGCCGGCAACAACATCTTCCAGATGCAGGGCGACCTCTATCTCCACTTCCAGATGAGTCCTCGCTTCACGGCGACCCTGGAGCAGGGTATCAGCGGCAGCTACGAGCTCTTCGGCACGGCCTTCGTGCTGCCTGCCGGAGGATACGTCAAGGTCGGGCGCTTCGTGCCCGCCTACGGGTGGCGCTTCGCCGATCACGGCATGTTCGTGCGCCAGGATCTCGGCTGGGCCCCTCCCCAGCACAGCGACGTGGGACTGGAGTTCGGATTCTTCCCCGGCGCGACATCCCTCAACGTTTCGTTGCTCAACGGTTCGCGAGGGCAGGTGCTTGACGGCGACGACCGCTTCGCCGCCGCCCTTCGCGGGGAGTGGCGCCAGAGTCTGGGGCCCATGAACCTCGCCCTGGGAGGATCCTTCTATCGGGAGCAGGAGAGCGGGGCGGAACGAACCCTGGCCGGACCCTTCTACTACCTGCACATGGAACGGGTCACACTGCTCGGCGAGGCCGACCTCGAATCGGTGGACGGCCGCGCGGGCGGCGACCTGCTCGCCCACTCCCACGAATTGCGCATTCACCTGCGACAGGGGCTCGATCTGCGGGCCACCTACAACTTCCTGGATCCGGACATCGATTCCGAGACCGGCGCAAGGACCAAGATCGGCATCGGAGCCGATCTGCTGGCAACGCCCTTCTTCGGCGTGCTGGGCATGGTCAATCTTTATCGTTTCGACGAAGGACAGGCCGTGACGGGCGAGGACTACGCCCAGGCCGAACTGGTCGTCCACTTCCTCTACTGATCGAAAGGAGCCGCCCATGTTCAGGACATTCATCGCGACCGCGGCGCTCATGATTCTCGCCTTCGCTGCGGCATCCGCCGAGCAGTTCCGCATCGAAGCAGGAGAGGAGAACTCGCTGGTCTTCTTCTCGAAGGCTCCCATGGAAAGCTTCGAGGGCAAGACCGATCGGATCGAGGGCAGCGTGAGCGCCGATCTCGCCGACCTGGCCTCCGGCGTCGCCGTTGAGGTGCGCGTGGACATGGCCAGTCTCGACACGGGCATCGGCCTTCGCAACAAGCATATGCGCGAGAACCATCTGGAGACCGAGAAGTATCCCGAAGCGATCTTCCGAGCGAAGCGAGTGCTCGAGGCCCCCGGCTCCCCACTCGTGCCCGGATCCAGCGCCGAGTTCATTCTGGCCGGCAGCATGACCCTTCACGGCGTCACACGAGACATCGAGGCGCCCGTGAGCGTGAGTTGCGGCGAGAGCGAAGGTCGAATACACCTGGATATCAGCAGCGAGTTTCCCATCACCCTTTCTGACTATGACATCAAGCGTCCCAAATTCCTCGTCCTCAAGCTCAACGAGACCCAGGACGTGAAGATCGAACTGAGAGCCTGGGAGGTTAAGTAGTGCGGAAGTGGTTTTACCTTTTAGCGGCTTCACTGATTTCTGCAGGATGCTCGGACCTCGGCGACCCGGTGGCTCCCGCCGGCGAGGATCCTGGCGATGAACCCGTGTCCTTCGGCGCCGATCTCTGGCCCATTCTCGATGCCCGGTGCATCGGCTGCCACAACTCGGGCAATGCCCAGGGAGGACTGGTTCTCAGTGAGGATCCCGCCGACCTCGTCGGCGTGGAATCGCTTGCATTCGCGCCGTCCCTCCTGGTGGAGGCCGGAAACCGCGACGGCTCGGTGCTCTATCTCAAGCTGATGGGGGACGAGGACTACGGATCCCAGATGCCTCTGGGAAGCACATTGGAAGCGGCCGAGATCGAACTCTTCGGCCGCTGGATCGACGAAGGGGCTCAGGACAACTGAGCCCCTCGTCGATTAGTCGAACTGGATGTCGGCCTCGCCGGGGAAATGCATGATCTGGTCCCAGAGACCGACGATGTCCAGCAGGGTCTTGTTCCGCTCCGTGACGCCCACCAGGTACATCTTGCCTTCGGTGTTGGCGATGGACGTGAAACAGGCGCAGAGAATGCCGACGCCCGCGCTGGTCATGCGCTCCACGTTCTCGAGGTTGAAGACGACCTTCTTGTAGTCGCCGCGGAGATTGTCGCGGACCTCGTCCAGGAGGGCATAGCTCTCACGACTTCCGGCCAGAGCGCCCGATAGCCTCAAGAGAATCACGCCAGGGTTCTCGGGAACGATCGTTTCCCATTCCAGCTTTTCCCATACACTCATGCGAACCTCCGCTTGTCGTTGCTACCAGTATTTCTCGACGTGGATCTGCCCCGGCTGCTTCTTCGTGTGTTCCACGAAATCCTCGGCCGACAGCAGAGCCAGCATGTCCTCGATCATGGCCGGATTGCCGCAGAGCAGCACATGGCTGTTGTCCGGCCCGGGGGCGAATCCCCATACCTTTTCCAGTTCCTGATTCTTCCACAGATCCTGAACGTATCCCACCCGACCCTGCCAGGGCGTGACCTCGTCATCCTTGCGACTGATCACCGGCAGGTAACTGAAGTTGTCGCAGGCCCGGGTGAGCGTGTTGAGCTCGCTTCGGTATCCCAGGTCCCAGCTGTGACGAGCTCCGAGCAGAACCGCGAACCTCCGCTCCGGGTCGCAGAGAAGTTCGCCGCGCACCATGCTCATGTAGGGCGCGAGACCGGTTCCCGTTCCAATCAGGATGAGATTCATGTCGGCCGGCACCCGATCCAGGGTGAACAGCCCACTGACCTTCTTGCCAAGCCAGAGGCGAGAACCCGGCCGCAAGGCGAAAAGCCTTGGCGTCAGCGCCCCCGAACTGACCAGTGTAATGAAGAACTCCAGGTAATCCAGGGACTCCGGCGCCGAGGCGATGGAGTAGGCCCGGCGGATGAGCTTGTCGGGATCGGCGGGCGGATCTTCCTCGCTGGTGAACTCGAATCGCGGGGCTGAACCCGGAAGCCCGAGCACCGCGAACTGTCCGGCGCGGAACTCGGACAGGTTCCAGCCGTCCGGCACCACGCGCAGCACGATCAGGCCAGGCGCCACCTCGATGCGCTGGCTCACGATGGCGTTGAGTTCGGTGCTCGGCATTATTCCATCCTCTTCACGATCACGAGGGTCAGATCGTCGAACTGCGGGGCATCGCCGGCGTGCTTCTCCACCGCCGCGAGCAAGGATTCGAGCATGGCCTTGGGCTCCAGGTCGCGAAGTCCGTCGAGCAGTTCGATGAGGCGCTGCTCACCGAACTGCTCCTCCTTCGGGTTCTCGGCATCGGTGACTCCATCGGAGTAGGCCACGATGAAATCGCCCGGCGCGAGATCCACGCACTCGTCCTCGTAGCTGGCGTCCTCCATGAACCCGACCAGCATGCCACCGGTCTTCAGTCGCTTCGGCTCGTCCCGGCCCGAGAAGTGCAGGGGCGGTTCGTGCCCCGCATTACAATAGCAGATGCGGTGGGCCTTGGCATCCAGAACCGAGTAGACGAGGGTGGCGAACCGCTCGGGCTCGGTGCTCCGGTGCAGCATTCGATTCGCGCGGGCGACGCATTCCCTCACCGGTTCCTCGGTGACGGTCTGTGCGCGCAAGGTGGCCTGCAGGTTGGCCATGAGCAGCGAGGCGGGGAGCCCCTTGCCGGAGACGTCCCCCAGGCATAGCGCCCAGCGTTGCCCGTCCATGGCGATGGTGTCGTAGTAGTCGCCGCCGACTTCTCGAGCTGGATGGCTGGCGCCGGCGACCAGATATCCTGGTATTTCCGGCGCCTTCCGCGGTAAGAGCCCGATCTGGATCCTCCGGGCGAATCGCAGCTCCTCCCGCAC
This sequence comes from uncultured bacterium, assembly GCA_964410395.1. Taxonomy (GTDB): domain Bacteria; phylum Krumholzibacteriota; class Krumholzibacteriia; order JACNKJ01; family JACNKJ01; genus JACNKJ01. Next base: position 129,361 of record CAYPGS010000003.1, on the reverse strand, counting down.
TTCGCGCAGGGCCTGTTCCTCCTCGTAGAGCCTCGCGTTCTCGATGACCTGGGCGGACTGGCCGGCGATGATGGCGAGCAGGCGCTGGTCCTCCTCGGTGAACACGCCGTCGCCGCGTTTGTTGAAGGCCGTGAGTGCCCCCACCAGCTCGGATTTCGCCATGAGCGGCACGCAGAGCAGGGAGCGGATGGCCTGATTGTCCATGCCGCCCAGCCGTTTGTCCGTCGCCGGATCATTGCAGAGCAGCGGCGCTCTCTGACTCACGATCCAGCCTAGCAGGGCCTGGTCCAGGTGGAATTGGGTGAGCGTGGTCGAGGAACCCTGGGCTCGCACCAGGGTCTTGGCTTCCGAGGGAGACTGCCTGTCCAGCAGGGTGATGGTGGCTTGCTGGGCGTCCACCGCCTTCACCGAGCGGCCGATGATCTCGTCGACGACTTCCTGGGTGTTGAAGGTCGACCCGATGGCCCGCGCCAGTTCGTTGAGGGTGGAGAGCTCCTCCACCGCCCGCTTCAGACGCAGATTCTCGTCCTGCAGAATCTCGGCACTTCGATCTTCGGTCATGTATCCTAGCCGCCGATGATGATGGACGGTTCCACGCCATCGTTGCTCTTGACCTTACGGTATGTCTTCAGACAGAAAATCACGTAGTCCTGCTGAAGTCCCGGCTGGAGACCTGTCCCGACCTTCATGGTCACCGACTCGCCCTTCTTCAGCGTGAATGAATCGACACCGAAAACCCTGTCGTCCGGAAGAACCATGCGATGGTCGATGTTCACCGATGTCGCGTTCCATACAACGGTATCGCCTGCCTTCAGGTCCTTGAGCTGCGCGGTGTCGATGTAGGACTCCCCCGTGAGCGAGTTCTGCTTGAAGCTGACTTTGACCTTGGGCTCGGGCGTCAATTGTGGATCGGGCATCTCTCTCTCCTGTTCACTGAATTGGATCGCGGAGGGCCATCTCTCCCTGGGGAGAGACAGGATCCCGAGCGATGGGCATCGATGCGGCCTAGCCGCCGATGATGATGGTGGGCTCTCCCCCACCCTCTCCCGGCCATTTCTTACCCGTAACCAGACATTCGATTACGTAGGGATTGTTCCCTTGGGTGGCGTCATCCTGCACCGTGTGTTCCACGGTTTCACCAGCCGCGACCTCGAAGCTATCCACACCGAATAGACTCGCATCGGGAAAGCTGACACGAATCGGATGCGCCTGCTCATTGGAGGCAAACTGCACCGCCGAGCCGGGAACCAGTGTTCCGATCGACAGGGGGGTAACCTCGCACTCACCGGTCTTCGGGTTCACGTAGTGTTCAACCAACGGTTCCATCATAGCTCCCTTCTCACAAGTTCAAATGGCGGCTTCATTGAACCTCTTCACTTCCCGCGCGCAGAGCCATCCAACGCGCATCCTCACAAAGCGATTTCAAGGAGCGGGCTTGCTCGATCTTCGAAAGAGGATAACCCCGGTCCAGGGCCTTCTCAAGCCAGCTCAGAGCCTGTTCCCGCTCTCCGATCAATTCGTAGGTGTTTCCGATCTGGAAGAGTGCCTCCGCGTTGCTCGGGTCCAGCGTCGACAGCTCCTCCAGGATGACGAGGGCTTTTTCATTGTCTTCAACAAGCTGATAATAACCCGCCAGTCTCGAGAGCAGGCCTTGATCTCCTGGCGTGACGATACGCTGTTCTTCCGCGAGTTCGATCGCCCGCTCGGCAGCGACGAGTCCCTCTTCGAAACGCTCCTCGAGCTTGGTCTTGGCGAGGGCCGCATTTCCCCAAACGCGATAGTCGTGATCATGCAGTTCGAGGGCCTGATCGTAGGCCATGATGGCTTCTGGAAAGTTCTCCATCCAGAACTCGAGGGCACCCAGATTCGAGAGGGCGTCGTAGCTCGGCCTTATGGCAAGGGATCTGTCGAGTAGATCCCGTGCCTCATCGAATCGCCGTAGGTAGAGATAGACCCCGGCCAGATCCGTGTAGCCGCGGAAGTAGTTCTGGGGGGTCAGGGCCAGGACCTTCTGGAACTCCACGATGGCCTCTTCCAGCCGGAACTGGTTCACGTAGAAGAGGCCCAGTTTCTGATGGCCCATCCAATCGTCCGGCCTCACCTCGATGGCCAAGCGCAGCACCGAATCGGCCTTCTCCGGTTCGTGGTGCATGGCGTAGGCATCCCCCAGCTCGCGAAGCGCCCGCACGTTTCCGGGTTCGGCTTCGAGTGCCACCGTGAGCAGGTCCAGCGCCTGCTCGCACTCCTCGATACCGCGGAAGATCACAGCCAGGGAGATGCGAGCTTCGTGCAGGTCGGGGTCCAGCAACAGAGCCTGCTCGCAATGGGTGACCGCGGCGGGAATCCAGCGGTCCTCGCGGCTCCAGAGATAACGTTGCCAGAGGGCTTCGCCGAGACCCAGTTCCGCCAAGGCGTAGTACGGATCCTCCTCCAGGGCCTGCTCGAAGAAATCGATGGCCGTGTCCACGGCATCGAGTTTCGCCCGGCGCTGCAGGTAGTCGAGGTCCTGCATGAAACCGCGGCCCTTGAGGTAGTACTCCTGAGCCAGGCTGACCTGGGTGATGCCGGCCTCCAGGGCCTCGACTTCCGCGGGACTGAGCTCCACCCGCAGCATCTCCACCAGGGTGCCCAGCACATCGGCCTGAAGCACCGAAGCCTTGCTCACCGAGTCTTCCAGCACGGCCGAGTTCAGGGTACGATGGGAATCGGGATCGGTCAGGTTCAGGATGAGCGTGATGTCGCCATTGTGCCGCTGCATGCTTCCCGCCACGGCCAGGTTCACGCCGAAGACCTGACGGGCCTCCATGGGGCTGGTAATCTCGCTCTTGCGGATGTCCGCCGCCGGCACCACCCAGAAGGCGTCACGGAATCCCTCGAGCTGGGTGAGCTTGCTGCTGAGGTATTCGTGAAGGCCGTCGCCCAGGGCCTGGTTCTCCGGATCGTCGCCGATATTGGCGAAAGGTAGGATGGCCAGATACTTCCGCTCTGGGATGTACTCACCGCCGATCCCCCTGAGCCACCTGGAGCCGGGCCCGTCCAGGGCCACCCAGGCCAGAAGCGCGAAGAGCAGCACCGCGGGCACCCAGCGACGCAGGCTCGGCGCTGGCGAGGTCGCGGGCCGGGATTCCTCGCCTCCACCCAGCGCGGCGAGATCGGCCCGAAGATCGTCGGTCTTCTGGTAGCGGAGCAGAGGATCCTTCTGCAGGCAACGCTTGAGGATGCCCGAGACACCCGCATCGAAGGCGCTGGCGTCTCCTTGCAGACCTCGAGGTTCCAGGTGGCAAATGGCATACATGACGCCAGGCTCGTGGTCCCCTTGGAAGGCCTTCTGTCCCGTGATCATCTCGTAGAGCAGGGCGCCCAGGGCCCAGACGTCGCTGCGGGAATCCACCGCCTCGCCGCGGGCCTGCTCGGGTGACATGTAGGCGGCGGTGCCCACCGCCGCGCCCACCTGTGTGAGGTCGGGCGAGGCTCCGGTCTTGGCCAGACCGAAGTCGGTGATCACGGCCTTGCCCGCGGGAGTGATCATGATGTTGCCGGGCTTGATATCCCGATGCACCACGTTCTTGCCGTGAGCCTCCTGGAGTCCCTCGGCGATCTGCAGGGCGTAGCTGAGGGCGTCGTCCCGATCCACCGGTCCCTCAGCGAGGATCTCCTTGAGGCTGCGCCCTTCCAGGTAGGCCATGCTGATATAGGCGCGGCCCTCGACCTCGTCGATCTCGTGAACGGTGCAGATGTTGGGGTGGTTGAGGGAGGCCGCGGCACGGGCCTCGTGCAGGAATCTCGTGCGCTCCTCCTCGCCTCCGAGGAGGTGGCTGGACAGGAATTTCAGGGCCACCCTGCGCTGGAGCTTGGTGTCCTCCGCCTTGTAGACAACGCCCATGCCCCCCTCGCCCAGGAGGTCGAGGATTTGATAATGGGCGAGCCTCGTGCCGATGAGATCTTGCGTCAAAAGATCGAAACCTCTCCGGATCGCGGCGTGGAATAGCGATATATCTGAAATCCCGGCTTCCGCAGTCTAGCCGAGGGGCCCTGGAGACGCAATGCTCCTTTCGGGCTCGAGCCGCCCCGGCTATACTGGCCTTTCACGCCAGAATCGAGGTGTTCATGCCCCGCCCGCAGGACTTCCTGAAACATCCCTTTCAGCAGACCATCTATCACCGGCTCACCGAGGCCGTCTCTTCCGGACGCTCGCCGGTGAAGGATTTCCTCGCCCTCCATCTGGGCGACACCTTGCTCGACCTTCCCGCGGAACTCGGCGAGCCCCTCGACGAGGAACCCTGGGACGCCCGGTGGTCGCGCTACGGCGATCCCCAGGGAGAGATCGAACTGCGGAAGCGCCTGGCCGAGAAGCTGCGCACGGTGAACGACATCCCCGCTTCGGGACCCGAGGAGGTTCAGCTTTCATTCGGAGCCACGGGCGGTCTGCAGCTCGTCATGCGGCGCCTGCTGGATCCCGGCGACGAGATCCTCACCCTGGCGCCCTACTGGGCCATCCTCCGGGTCGTGGCGAAGGCGGCAGGGCGAAGACTCGTCGAGGTACCCTTCTTCGACCGGATCCAGGAACTAGGCAAGGATGAGATCGCCGCCCTGATCGAGCCCCATCTCACGGAGAAGACGCGCGCGCTCTACTTCAACAGCCCCAACAATCCCAGCGGCGTGGCTCTCGACCCCGAAGGGCTCTCGGCTCTGGCCGATTTCGCCGCGAAGCATGATCTCTGGATCATCGCGGACGAGGCCTATGAGGATTTCTGCTGGGCCGACTTCCCCCAGGCCTGCATCGCTTCGCTTCCCGGCGCCTACGAGCGAACGGTGAGCGTGTTCAGCTATTCTAAGAGCTACGCGGCGGCCGGACTCCGTCTCGGATACCTTTCGGCCCCCGGAGGAGTCATCGCGGCCCTGAATCCCGAACAGGTGGGTGCGGGATATGAAGTGAATCGTCCCGCCCAAGCCGCGGGCATCCGCGGGCTCGCGCGCCGCCACGTGGTGATTCCACGCCTGCGCGACCAGTACCTCGAAGGGCTCTCGGCGGCGCTGGAAAACCTCGAGGTGCCCCACCTGAAGGCCCAGGGATCCTACTTCCTGTTTCTGGATCTGCGTGATCGCTGGATGGGCCTGTCCGACGAGCAGAAACTCGAGCGAATGCTCGCGGCCGGGGTGAGCCTGAGCCCGGGGGAACATTTCGGGGACGCCTACGACGGATGGGCGCGCTTCTGTTTCACCTGCGAGAGGCCTGAACGCATCGCCGAAGCGGCGCGGCGGGTGAGTCGCCTCTAGGAGCGGAATAGGATCTCAGGGGCCGTCCTACTTCAATAGCACGAGCCGCTCTCGAGCCTCGACCTCCCCCATCCGTAGCACGGCCATGTACAGACCCGAACTCACGCGCCGGCCCCGCTCGTCCAGGCCGTTCCACACCACGGAAAGCTCGCCGGCCTCGTGATGGCCCTCGAAGAGGGTCTTGATCCGACGACCCTTCGAATCATGGATTCGCAGCTCGACATCGCCGGACTCTTCGAGTTTCGCGCTCAGCTTCGTGCGAGGATTGAAGGGATTTGGATAGGCGCTCAGACCCGAGGCCGGCGGCGAATGCGGAACTTCGGTTCCCTCGCCCGAAAGGCAGTAGGCGAGATCCTGCTCGATCATGGTGAACTCGTCGATGGCCGTCCAGCGGGTGTATCCCCACCATTCCGCGTCGAACCAGGCTGGACAGGCGCCGAAGCTGATGTGCATGGGAGTGGCAACGATGCCGGTGAAGGGTTCGTCCTGGCCCCAGGAGATGAGAGCCGTGGCGCCTATGGACATCACCTCTCCCACCTGCATCGGCGGATCCAGATGCACGCGGACCTCGTAGACCGTGCTGCTGGTGGTGTCGAAGATGAGATCCTTGTCCAATTCGTTCCAGGGAACTTCGATGGTGTGGAAGGGCTCCATTTCGGGTGGGCAGGCCTCCTGATAGAGATTCACCCGGATGCCGTCGGGCTCGGTCCAGTAGGGTCCGCCTCCGTAATACCATTCGCCCATCCACAGGGTGATGGTCGCGATGGTCTCGCCAATGAACTCCATGGGAATGTCGTCGGCGAACTCCGCGTCGAAGCCCGAGGACATGTTGTAGATCATCGCATAATCGGGATCCTGGCAGTAGAAGCCTCCTCGCGCGCCCGAAAAGGGAAGGACCTCGTCAGAGGGCGAAACCAGGGGAGGGCTCGCGGTAGCGCCGCCAGACGCCACGAGGAGCAAAACGAGAGGCATGAGGAAGGAGCGCATATCGAACCTCGAATCGTATCGGAAGCGATGCGTGAGATTCAATATTAACAGATTTGGTCCCCGTTAGGGAAGCCAGGTCCAGAGACGCGAGCCCAGAAGCAGCACGGCCGCGGCGGCGGTACCCAGGAAGGGGCCGTAGGGCAGGGTGGACTGACCGCTACCCTTGCGCTTCAGGATGATGTAGAGGCCGAAGCCCGTTCCCACCAGTGAACCGATGAGAAGACTGGTAAACATGCCTTGCCAGCCCAGCCAGGCCCCCAGCATGGCCGCGAGTTTCACATCGCCGCCGCCCAGGCCATCGACGCCTCTGACCATCTTGTAGATGAAGAACACGAGCAGCAACCAGCCAGCGCCGATGAAGATACCGAGTCCGGAATCGAACCAGCTGATACCGAGCGTCGGTGCGACGGCAAAGCCGAGAATGGTTCCGGGAATCGTGATGGCGTCGGGAATGATACCGTGGTCCAGATCGATGAAGACCACGGCCATCATGGCCAGCAGGAAGATCGAGCGGAAGAGCGCCGTCGCGGGGGAGTCGGACATGAGAGCCGCCGTGAGAAGGGTCACTCCACCGAGCAGCTCCACCATGGGATAACGCGCGCTGATCGGTTCGGCACAGTGACGGCACTTTCCGCGCAGCATCAGGTAGCTGAAGACCGGAACATTGTCCCTGGGAAGTATGGGCTCCATGCAGTGCGGACAGCGCGAGCGGGGCCGCGAGAGCGAGATGCCCAGGGGAAATCGGTGGATCACGACATTGAGGAAACTACCCAGGCAGAGGCCGAGCATGATGATGAGAACCGGCATGAGCGGCATCGAATTCATCCAGGAAGGCAGCATGTGGGTATCTCCTCAGAATCCCTTCGAGGGTGATCCTCAACGATTGGCGAAAGCGAGGTAGCTGAATGCGGTCAGGAGGATGGCGAGAAGGATCGCCGTCCACACGGGGCCGTATGTCACTACGATGGGTTCCAAAAATCCCAGGGCCTGACCCCAGAAATCCTGGCCCAAGGTCATCACATTGCCGATGGCTTCGGAAAAGCTGGTGGGCGGATCGAGTACGAAACCCTTGTTGCCTTTCTTGAGGCCCATGGCCTTGGCGATGACAATGAGCGAAAGAACCGTCATGATACCCGTGAACAAAGGCATGGTCTTGACGACTACCAGGCGCTTCGGCTTTGCGGATTGGGGTGCTTTGGCTCCAGGCAAACTCGCAACGAGCTTCTTGGCGGGAGCCCCCTGGGGATTCAACTCCATGCCCTTCAGGCGATTCAGAAAGATGAAGTGCTCGTGCCAGGTCTTGTCGAAAGCCTCGGCATCCCAGGGGTTGTCATCATCTTCATAGGGAAGATTGTGGTGATTCTGGATCATCCTCATGATGTCTTCCACCTGCGTACCGATATCGTCGGCACGATCGGCGGGGAGAATCGAGCTCAACCACTCCAGATCCACGGCCAGTTTGCCCTTGAGCTTCAGAAACTCCTTCTCGGCCAGAGTCGTGAGGGTTTTCTTGCCTCCATAGCTCATGGCCAGAACACGGAACTCCACCCAGTGATTGAGCAAGCTCTTCATTCTCAGTCGAGAGCCCAGGGAGTTTAGGAGTCGCATGACAGATCTCCTGATCTGCTAGCCCAGCACCTGCTGGGCCTTCATCGGATCCTGGAGGCGCGGTACAGCGTCCGAGACGTTCACCACGCCTTCCATCATTAGATTGAGGAGCGAGTCGTCGAGCAGGCACATGCCTTCCTTGGCCGCTCCGGCGATGGCGTTGTTGATCTGGTGGACCTTGTTCTCACGAATCAGGTTCGAGATCGGGTTGTTGACGAGAAGGATCTCGCGGGCCGCCACTCGTCCGGGCTTGTCGCAGCGCGGCAGCAGCACCTGCGAGATGACACAGCGCAGAGTGAGCGCGAGGCGGGTGCGAACCTCCGGCTGGTCCTCCAGCGGGAACACGTCGATGATTCGGTTGATGGTCTTGGAAGCCGACTGGGTGGCCAGGGTGCTGATCACCACGTTACCCGTCTCGGCCGCCGTCAACGCGATCTCGATGGTTTCCCGATCGCGCATCTCACCAACGAAAATCACGTGGGGCATCTGACGTAGAGCGCCCTTAAGACCCACGAGGTAATCCTTGGTGTCGATGCCGATTTCGCGCTGGTCGAGGACGCAGACCTTCGAGTCGATACGGAACTCGATGGGATCCTCGATGGTGACGATGTGCTTCGCCACATGGTGCTCTGTATTGAGGTACTCCAGGAAGGCCGCCACCGTGGACGACTTTCCCGCACCCGTGGCACCCGTGACGAGAATCAGGCCGTTGGGAATGGAGGCCAGCTTCTTGATGAAGTGATCCGAGAGACCCAGATGCGTGTAGTGCGGAATCTCCAGCGGCACCACTCGGAGCACGGCCCCCACCGCGCCCTTCTGCTTGAGGGCGTTGACGCGGAAGTTGGCCACGCCGGGCATCTCGTAGGAACTGTCGAGTTCCCAGTTCTCCTCGAACTCCCGAATGCCGCGCGCCGTGAGAAGCTGATAGGTCAACTCCTCGCTCTCCTGCGGAGTGAGCACATGGTTGTCCTCCTTCGGCTGCAGTTCGCCGAAGATGTGATAGCTCACGGGTGCTCCCGCCGAGATCAGGATGTCGGAGGCTTCCCTCCTGACGGCTTCATGCAGCACTTCGGTGATGTTCATCCAAACCTCCTAGCCCTGGTGCCAAGCTTCTGACAGGGCTTCGCTCACGGGAATCTTCAAACCCTCGTCTCCGACGATCCTGGGGGTAACTTCGATGAGCAGATCGAGGCTGATCTTCTCGGTCTTGGTATGCGAGAAGAGCTTTCCAATGAGAGGGATCTGACCGAGCAGCGGCACTTTCTTGACGGTGGATCGCTCCTCTTCGGAGAGAAGGCCGCCCAGGAAAATCTTCTGCCCATCGCGAACGCGAACGAGGCTCTTGGCCCTTCGGGTTGAAGTCTGGGGAAGGTCTTCATCGGGACCCACGAATCGCAGGATTCGCGAGATTTCTGGCTGAACGAGGGTGGTGATGTGACCGGAATCCGTAACTCTAGGCGTGATGTTCAATCGCACGCCCACGTCGATCTTCTCAAGGGCCAAGGTCTGGAAAGCACCCGCGGCCGCCGAGGACTGAAGCGAACTGATCATGACCGGTACGGTTTCACCCGCGAAGATCTCGGCGGGCACTCCATCCACCGTGACCACTTTCACGTTGGCCAGCAGCTTCGCGTCCCCGTCGGTGAGAAGAGCATCGATGGCCAACTCGAGTGTCTCGTTCTGCCGAAAGAGGGTCCCGCCGTCTTCGAAGGGTCTGTAGGCGATGTCCGAGGGCATGGCGTCTGGGCTCGAGTATCCGGGATTCTCTTCGGTTACGATCGTGGTCCACTTCGTGAGTTTCTCCCAGTCCACACCCAGTTCGGTAAGGCGATTCGTGTTCACCTCGATGAGTCGCGTTTCCAGGTAGACCTGGACCGGCTTCGCATCCACCGCTGCAATAATTCGCTCGGCTTCCTCAAGCTGGGATTGGGTACCGCGCATGATGACGCGGCTGTTTTTTGTGTCGGATGATACAGCGGCTCCGAGCACCTCCAGCATCTTTGCCACTGCTTCTGCGTCGGCGTACTGGAGATCAAAAACTTCGGAGATCAAGCCTGTGGGCGCCGCAAGCCTCCCTGGATCAGCAACGAGAATCGAGGAACCTACTCGCTCGAAACCCAGACCCGCGGCGCGAACGACCAAGTTGAACGCCTCATCGAAGGGAGTGTCTTCGAGATGGATGGTGATCTTCCTGGATTGAACTTCCGGACTCGTGATGATGTTCAATCCACTTCTACTGGCCAGAATCTCGAGGATCTCATTGACTGATGTGCTGTCGGCGCTCAGTGAGACCACCGTCGGCTGAGGAGCCAGATCGCCATAGGAAGGTGTCGCAGCAAGGATAGATACCAAGGCGAGTATCGCGATCCTCTTGAGGGGTTGAATTGGAGTGATTGAGAGGTTCATTCGAAAGCCTCCTAGGGCCTGCTCAGTCGAGTTCGAAAGTCTTGCCATTCTTCGACACCGTCACCGTCTTCGAGGATATTTCGATGATCGTCCAACCGAGGAACTCGTCACCGACATGTAACCAACCCGAGACAGCTTTCTTGGTGCTAAGTTTCGCGGATGGGTTGACCGTGTCGTAAAGCAGCGCCCGAAGTGTGGGCGGGTGGAGCTTTTTCGGTTTTGGAGCCTTCGGTTTGGTAGATTTCGAGCCACTTTTCCCGGACTTCGGTTTCGGCTTGGCTTTGGGAGGATCCGCAAATGGATCACGCCCAGTGTTAGTCGACTGTTTGAGATAGCTTGCCTTCTGATTGATCAGAATGGTGTCGGGCATCCAACTGGTCGACTCGGTTCGCAAGTTTTCTGCCGATGAGGTGGTAACCAGTGAGCTCTTTTCGAGCGCATTGCGACCCCTGATTCCGAAGTACACCCCAATAAGAAGCAGAAGGGTGCATAGCACCCAAAACGCCCTGCTGTCTCCGCTGCTCATTTTCATCAGAGTTTCTCCAGGGGGTCGTAGATGGAGAGATTGAGCCGCGTTTCGAGCCGGCTGTCGTCATTGCCCCTGCTAATCTTGATCTCGTCAATGGTGACCAGTCGCGCACCCTGCTCAAGAGCCTGCACAAGCTTAAGAGTGGAGTCGAAGGGACCGTGAACGCGAAGGAAGAACTTCGACTGCACCAGATTTGCCGACTCGATCTCGTCGATGGTGCGTAGCTCCAACCGGACGAGATTAGTCTCCTCGATGAGTTTTCCCAGGAAGGTCGTAGGATCTTCAATGTTCTGAAGCCCAAGGCGGAGGTCTTTGGAGTTCAGGTAGTCGAGGAAGCGCTGGTTATCCCGGCTCGAGTTCATCGCCATGGCGGCCTGCCCGACAAGCTCGCCTCTACGTTTCTCGAGGGAAGCCAGCTTCTTGCTTCTCGGTCCGACGAAGGCCAGATCCACGGTGAGGCCGAGGGCGACGACCACCAGGCCAATTAGAAGGAACTTGCCGCCAACGAATCGCTTGAGATTTCCGATCATGAGCCCCCCTCCGAATCGTCGCCGATGATCTGAAAACCATTGCCAGCTCCTCCCCCGACACTACCCAATCTCAGGTTCGCGAAGTCGTTGGAGAGGCGAGGGTCGATGCTTAGAATGTCTACGAACTCGGTGAACACGCTGATCTGGAGATCCTTGTTCCGGGATTCCCCCAAGATGGTGAGCTTTTTCGGTTTCTTGCCACGATCGTTGCATCCATCGAAGTCGACGATCTGCAGATCCTCATGCATTTTTTCCGAGAGCATCGCAAGCTTGGGGGCCCAGTCGATTCGCTGCGCGCGGATATCGAGCATCTCCCGCAAACTGAGCAACTCGGTTTCCAGTGCCGTCTGGCTCGCGATTCGGCTGTTCTGCTCGGCCACGTACGAGCTCGCCAGACTCAGCCGTCCGTTGATGATGATCGCACTAAGAACTAGGGAACCGATTGAGAAGAAGATCAGGCCGGATAGCATGGCCACGGCCGCGGTCTTGAAGACCCTTTTTCGTGATTCCTTCCTGCGCTCCAGATACTCGGGATAGAAGTTGAGGCTATACATGGGCACCGTCCCCCCACCGGCACAGACCGACCGCGTTCACGAAACTGGGGCCGTCCCCGTTCACTTCCTTGACCGCCGACTTCGAGAAGACGAGCTCCTCGACGGGATCAAGGATCTCAACGGGAAGCTTGATGCTTTCCTGCATCTTCTCGCCGATGCCTTCAATGAGTGCGCCCCCTCCGGAGAGGAAGATCGAGGAGATGTCCTTCCCGTAGCGCTGACGGTAGAAGAAGATGGTTTCGGCCATTTTGAACTTGAGGTTATCGAGAAAGCGGCCGAGACTTTCCCCTCGTGCTTCCGAGGCCACGATCCCAGGTCCGAGTTTTCGACTCAGCAATCCGCCGGTGGCGCTTGTGATGTGCAAGGAGGTTTTGTCCCTGCCGAGATCCACGAGTCCCATGGCTCTATCGAGATCTTCGCTCTCTTTGGTTTTGGAGAAGAGCTGGTTGAAGCCGGCGAGGAAATCCAGGTCGAGTACCCGAGGTTCCAGTCCCACCTTTTTCAACACCCGCAAGGGAAAGTTCTTGCTCTGGGCTGGTACTGCGGCTAGGAGCACGCGACTCATGGCGACCCCATCGTCCACCAAGGCCGGCGCATCGCCCAAGATCTGGGCGGCAAGAACTGGTCGCTCCATGGATTCGATGTCGAGATGTGTACTAGCCTCGAAGGGAAGAGCGAGCTTCAGATCGTTCTCGGAAAGGGGAGGCATGGTCACTTCTCGAATGCTCGCGTCCTTCCCACTCACGGAAACGACCAGGTTTCCGAGATTCCGCTTGTTCAAGTCGAGACGGTCGATAAGTTTCTTTAGTGCCTCAGAGGTGCAACGTTCTAGCTCCAACTCATCATGACTATTTTTTAGCGGAGGAAGCGTCTCGCTGGCCATGATGGTCACTTCCTCAAGACGATCCTTGCCCCGGCCCTGGACCAGCTTCACGCTACTGGATCCCAGATCGATACCGGTGCGCAGATCCGTGGATTTGAGCATGCCCCCCCTGAAAACGGACTTCTCTTGCTTGGACTTCTTCGGGGCGGGGCGGTCTTTGGAGACCTTCTCGCCCTTTTTTCCCTTGGGCCTTGCGAAAAGCCTTCCAATACCGCGTTTTGGGTCGGACTTGGCCCCTATCGTGGTTTCCCTCGACGTATTCCCGCCGGAATCGCTTGCAATCTCTTTGGATTCAACAGCTTCATCGGGAATGGATTCAGAGTCCCTCGGAGATGGCTTCGCAGCCTCGGAGTGGTTTTCCAAGGCGTTGCCCGAGGATTTTTCCGGGAGCCCTGTCAAATGCTCCCCATTGCCGAGAGGGCCGGTACCGGAGTCAGCCTTTTTGCCTTTCTCCCGTTCGCTCTCGCCCCCATTCGACTTTGACTCGAAGGTGGGCGGGGACTTCGAAGCATCGTTCCGTGTGACAGGCTGATTGGGGGCTTTGCCTTCCATTTGCTGAGCGAGGTCCTTTGGGAAACCTGAATCCTCGTCGGCAGCTCTCCTTGGATCATGTTCCTGGCGTATATTGCTATTCTTATTGCCCAGAATTGACCCCTTGCGCCCCCTATCTATAACATTATAGACCCGTTTCATCGGATCGGTTTCACGCACGAGTTCGGCTTTGCCTGCTGATTCTCTCTCGCCGTCGGCTGTTATCTTGGGTTTGACGCGTGAAGAGGCTTCGGCTTCTTTGCGGGCTATAATCTCGGCTTCGATTCGAGCTCTTGCTTCGGACAACTCCTTCGAAGAAGCCTGTTCATCGACCTTGGCTTTCCCCTTCGCCTCGGCCTCTGCCTTGGCTCTCGCCTCCGCTTCCACCTTGGCTTTTGCCTCAGCTTCCGCCTTGGCCTTCGCTTCGGCCTCCGCCTTGAACCTTGCCTCAGCTTCCGCCTTGGCCTTCACTTCGGCCTCCGCCTTGGCTCTTGCCTCCGCTTCTGCCCTGGCTTTCGCCTCGGCTTCCGCCTTGGCCTTTGCCTCAGCTTCCGCCTTGGCCTTCGCTTCGGCCTCCGCCTTGGCTCTTGCCTCAGCTTCCGCCTTGGCTTTCGCTTCAGCTTCGGCTCGAGCCTGGGCAGCGGCAGTTGCCCGAGCTTCTGCCTCTGCTCGAGCTCTGGCAGCTTCCGCAGCTCTGGCCTCCGCTTCAGCGCGTGCCTCGGCCTCCGCCCTGGCCTTTTCCTCGGCCTGTGCCTTGGCCTCGGCCCTGGCCCTGGCCTCAGCTTCTGCCTTGGCCTTAGCCTCTGCTTCCGCTTTGGCTTTCGCCTCGGCCTCTGCCCTAGCCTTAGCTTCCGCTTCCGCCTTGGCTTTCGCTTTCGCTTCAGCCTCAGCCTTAGCCTTGGCTTCGGCCTCCGCTTTTGCTTTAGCCTTCGCTTCGGCTTTCGCTTTGGCATCAGCTTCGGCTTTAGCTCTCGCCTCAGCCTTCGCCTTCGCCTTGGCTTCGGACTTCTGTTTTGCTTTGAGTCGGCGTTGCTCGAAGATCCCGGCTAGATTCCCCAGATCTAGCCTTTGACTCCGTTCATTCGTCTTACGCAAGAACCCCTCCTTGGGTCGCGCTTACTCCGAACCTCGATTCACCAAGCTTCCGGCATGCGAAGCGAATCCCATCCTCTCAGTTTCGAAGCGATATGGCGCTTTCGACGCCGATGAGGTTTCCCTTATCGTCATCTGCATGGAAGCTGTAGTAGATCGTCTTGGGTTCGTCTTCATCCAAGCGGAACTGCACGCTCTGAAGGCTCATGGCTGTAACTCTCGCCCCAGTGCTATCGACGAGCGTCATGTTGCTTGAATCCCACTCGAATCGATAGAACACCTCTCCATCCGCATCTACCAAGGCAAGGCCGTCCCCTGTCTCGGTCGGCACGTTTCGAATGGGAACCGTGTAGATCTCGAAATCCGAGGCGTTTCTTGCTCGCCGATCGATCGCCTTGGTGAGGAGGCTCGCCTCCTGCTGGGCCACCAGCTTGTGAGCCCCGACCCTAAAGCTGCTCGCCACACCTTGGTGGATCATTCCCGCGGCGATCATAATCACGAGGCCGAGCATGACGACGATCATCATTTCGATGAGCGTCATTCCGCTTTGCGAGTTCTTAGAACGGGTCGGATTCATCCCAAGTCTCCTCCCAATCCAGTTCCTCGTACTGACCCGTTTGCGGGAAGTACGGTGGCGTTCGAGCGGTCACTCGCGCATCGTATCGATAGTTCTTGTCGTAGCCGGTGGCGACCATGCCACCCCAGCCGGCGGTTCCGACCGGCCCCCTGTATTTCTGGATCAGGCCGCCCCAAATCGTGAGCGTTCCGCGAGGTGAACCCTCATCGTAGTCTTCGGCCTCGATCGAGGTGTCCAATGCCATGAGAACGGAATCGATGATCAGGTCGTCCCGGTTCGCCGCATTGTCCACGAAGATGATGTTCTTCTCGGCGACGAGCCCGAGCATGTCGTCGCAGCCAGGAAGCGGCTGTCCCGACGCGTTAGCGCCTGCGTAGAGGAGATCGTCCTCGATCAGGATGTCCCTATTGCTGGAAATGGTCAGTTCCCCGTCAAGGAGCCCCTCGACATGCAGGTCGTCGTTGCAATAGAAGACCTTGTTCGCCAGGCTCGAAATCTGAACGGAGGTCCATTCGGCTCCCGGCGGGGAGTGATCCCTGTAGCGAAGCCATCCTGGCGCCGTGATGGGAGTGGTTTCCCCGATGACGCCCAGCTGCAGGTCCGCCTCGCCGCCGATGTAGACGCCGCCGGTCATGGCGAGTTGCTTGAGGTCATCCGTTTCGGTAGGCATGGGGATGGGTTCGACCTCGAGCTCGAAGCCCTCCGCGAAGTAGGGGTTGTTGCCGCCGCAAGGCCAATCGCTTGGTTCGTTAACCCAGTAGCGCCGATAGCCGGTCATGTGATCCGAAGCGCTGGTGACCTGACCGAGGAATTGCGGGTCTCCGTAGATGCTGAACTTGCCGTTGGTGTGCAAGCGACCCTCGATGACGCTGCCCGAAACGTGCCAGATGGTGTAGTGGCCGTTCGTTTCCTGATCGGTGAACATGGCGAAGAGAGCGAAAGAGGTCATTTTGATTCGCTGTCGAATCCTGCGCTCGATGTCCCCCGAGTTGCCGACGCAATCGAGAACGAAGGACTTCTCGACTTCCCAGGCATCGGTCGTGTCCACATTGCAGTAGACCGAGTAGCTACCACCGTTGGGGCCTGGCATGTCCTCGAAAATCGTGATGCCCGTCTGAGGCGGACTCGAAAGCTCGACGAGGTGCCGCAGGGCTCGAGCCTTCGCACCTTCAGCTAGCCAGAATGCCCGCTGGGAATCCAGGTTCTTCTGCGCCGCTATGGTCTCGTGACCCGCCATGGAATAAAAGGCGCTTCCGACGATCCCCATGGAAAAGACGAGGATCATCACGACGGCTAAAGCGTATCCGGCTTCTCCGGTTTTCTTTGGATTGGTGCGTTTCATGGTGCTCACCTGCCTCAGTTCGCGAATACGATAGTCTCCAGCGACGCCGTTCTCGTGGCCGTCGCGGTAGCGTTCCAGCTGACATCGCACCTTATCGTCTTCAAATCGAGCTCCGGTGCGTTCGCCTGCGTGGTTACCGATATCGTGTAGTCAACCGAGTCAACCATACGCGTTTCCGACCACGGATCCATCTGGTCGTAAGTTCTGGAAACCGTACGTTCGAGCGCCTCCTGCGCAAGAAGGGTTGCGACCCGCTTGCGTTCCTCCCTGTCAAAACCGATGCGGCCTCGGGCGAAGAATTCAGCCATTCCAATGGCGACAAAACTCAGGATAAGCGTCGCGACCACGATCTCGATCAATCCACCGCCGGCCTCTCCGGAAAGCCCCGGAACGCATCGTTTGCGGAAGATTCTCGGCTTCGCACTCTTGGCGGCGACCTTCCGATCGCTCGAATCGTGCTTCGCTTTCATCCAGATCCTGTTCATGGCCGCCATCCTTTTATTGCGAAAACGCCGGGGGCTGCGATAACTGCGACCCCCGGCGTTCCCGAATCTTGATTCAGGCTAGAGCCCAGTTACTACCGGAGCGCCACCGCTCGAGTTGATGTCCGCAACCGTGATGGTTACGGTCACCCCTTCCATCTTGCTTCCGGCAATACCGGAACCAGTGATGGTCATGGCGGTGGTGTTTGCGTTGGCCCCGCCGCCCGCAGTGATTGCGTAGGTGAAGTTTTCAGTCGCGGTCAAGTCGACCACACCTCCAGCGCCCGCAGGCCAGAGGGGGTTACCCGCGGCATCCTGGTTTTCCTGAGCCCAGGCCTTGGCCGCTGTGATGACCTCGCCCATGCGGCCCGTGCATTCGGACACGCGAGCGTTTTTCACATATTTCCCATAGAGGGGAACAGCGATAGCGGCGAGGATGCCTACGATAACGACCACGACCATAAGTTCGATCATGGTGAAGCCCTTCTGATTGGGCTTAGGACGGAAGTGCCTCATGATACCTCCCGCTGCTCGTCGCAGCATTTGGGGTCGGTCCCTCCCTCGGGACCAACTCTGCCCCTAGGGATCAGCAACCAAGAATGGAGCCTTGGCGCCTAAATGTCGGTGCTGTATGAACAAGAATCATGCCGTGAATCCCAAGAGGTCCCACAAGTCTTAAGCCCCTATCCCACTAAAGGTTACCGGCATTTCGACATCCCGGAATCAGCGATGCTCATCGCTATCTGGAGGAAGCTTCCACCATCATCGGGAAGGATCGGAAGATTTCCCGCCGGGGGAGGAATCGGCGACTGAGCCGGAAAACTGGCCAGACCTCCAAGAGATCTGGCCAGCGATTGATCCCATTCAGGTGTGCAACCTACATCCCGTGTCCACCGCTCATCACAGCTTCACCCAGGCTGAAGATGGGCAGGAACATGCCGAGCACCATAACGCCAAGAAGGACGCCTACAAACACGATCATGACGGGTTCGATCAAGCTTGAGATTCCGTGGACCGCTGCTTCCACCTCTCGATCGTAGAAATCGGACGTCTTCTGAAGCATGGTGTCGAGACCGCCTGACTCCTCGCCGGTGGACATGAGCTGAAGCACCATTTCCGGGAACTTCTTCGTAGACCTGAAAGATTCGGTCAGACCCGTACCCGTCTCCATCTGGATCTTCACTTCGTCCACGGCCTTTTGTACGACCGCATTGCCTGAAGCATTGCCGACCAGATCGAGTCCCTCCAGAATGGGAAGCCCGCTTTTCAGGAGGATGCCGAATGTCCGCGTGAAGCGGCTCATGACTGACTTCCGGATGATGGGCCCGAATAGGGGCATCTTGATCAGGAAGCTGTCCTTCACATATCGACCCTTCTCCGTTCTGAAATAGGCGAACGCGGCTCCCGCAAGTGCGAGAACGGTCAAGGAAGAGACCAGGAAATTGCTGCGAATCAACGCCGAGGTATCGATCATGATCTTCGTGAGAGTGGGAAGGTCCTGCCCCAGATCGACATAGAGTGTCGCGAAGGTGGGCACGATCTTCAGAAGCAGCAGGAGGAAGGCGAGTGTCGCGAATCCCATGATGAACAAGGGATAGGACATCGCCGACTTGACCTTGCTCTTGATGGCGTCGGTCTTTTCGAGGTAGACGGCGAGGTGCTCGACGATCTGGTCGAGCGTACCCGCTCGTTCGCCTGCCCGAATCATGCTGAGATACATTCTACCGAACGAAGCCGGATGCGCTCCCATCGCGTCCGATAGACTTTCACCCTGCTCCAGACGCGTACACACGTCTCCGATGGTCTTTCCGAGCCCCTTGTTCGATGCATCGCTGGCAAGGCCGCGCAGACCCTTCGACAGAGGAATACCCGATTCGAGAACCGTGGAGAGCTGCCTGCTGAAGAGGGCCAGGTCCTTCGTGCTGGTCTTCTTCATGTTCAGCTCTCGCCACTTCTCCTTCCAGGCCTCCGCTCCATCGCTAGTTTTCTTCTCCGCGACGTACAGCACCGCGAGACCCAGATCCTGGAGCTGACGAACCACGTCGTCGAGGCTCGATCCCGCGAGAACGCCCGTCACTTCATCACCGCTTCGATTGCGTGCGATATAGGAGAATGTCGCCATCTACTTCCTCTTTCGAACTGGGTTATTCGTCGCTCAGCGTTACGCGTAGAATTTCTTCCGGAGTGGTCAGCCCCTGGAAAGCCTTGTCCATGCCCTTCTGCTTCAGGGTCCGCATGCCCTGACTCACGGCCATCTCCCGAACTTCGCCGGCCGGACGGTTCTCGGCGACGAGCTGCCTCAGGGCAGGCGTCAGGATCATCTTCTCGATGATCGCGATGCGGCCGAAGTATCCGCGATTCTTACAAGCCGGGCAGCCGGAGCCCTTCTTGAAGGTCACGCCTTCGAATTCCGACATGCTTCCCAAGGCCAACAGCACGTCCTCCGGCGGATCGTACTCCACCAGGCAGTGGGGACAGTTCCTGCGGATCAATCGCTGCGCCGCGACCAGAGTGAGCGCGCTGGCCGTCATGAAGGGCTCACTGCCCATGGACACCAGCCGCGTAGCCGTTGTGGGCGCATCGTTCGCGTGGATGGTGCTGAAGACCATGTGTCCCGTGAGGGCCGCGCGGATCGAGATGTCCGCCGTCTCGCCGTCTCGGATCTCACCCACCATGATCACGTCGGGATCCTGCCGCAGAAAGGCGCGAAGCGCGTTGGCGAAGGTCACGTCCTTGCGCCGATTCACCTGCACTTGATTTATCCGATCCATCTGATACTCAACGGGATCCTCGACTGTCGTGATGTTGTTGGTCTCATCGCGAAGTTCGAGAAGACTCGAATAGAGCGTCGTCGTCTTTCCCGAACCCGTAGGTCCGGAGAGCAGGATCATCCCGTAGGGATGGCGGATGGCCTTCTGGAAGTCGTTGTAGTCCTCCTCCGAGAGGCCAAGGTCCTGGAGAGAGAAGTTGAAGTTGCTCTTGTCCAGCAGACGCATGACGATCTTCTCGCCGTGCACCGTGGGCACGGAGGACACTCGGATGTCCACTTCCTGGCTGGCCGTGCGCAGGGAGAAGCGGCCGTCCTGGGTGGTCCGGCGTTCGGCGATATCCATGTTCGAGAGAATCTTGATACGGCTGATCGTACCCGTGTAGACGGCCTGCGGCGGCTTGAGGGCGTCGTAGAGCAGGCCGTCCACCCGGTAGCGGATAACCATTCCGCTTTCCTGGGGTTCGATGTGGATGTCGGTGGCCCGCTCCTGAAGCGCCTGGGCGATCATCTGGTCTACCAGGTTGACGACACCCGCCTCTTCGGCTCGGCGCGCGGCCTCTTCCTCGTCGGTGTCCTCTTCCTCGTTGATGGGAGCGCCGACTTCGTTGACCACCTGGTCGATAAGGCTCGTCAGGTTCTTCGACCGTTCGATCTTCTTGTAACTGTTTTCCCGAAGACCCTCGATCTCCTGAGGCAGGGCCAGCATGACCTGCACGCCCTTGGCCGCCTTGTCGGCGAAACCCGTCAGGTGATCCAGCGCCTGAACGTCGACGGGATAGGTCATCGCGACGCGAAGATGGTCGTCGGTGAAGTCGAGGGGCAGCACGTTGTGGCGCCGCGAGAACTCGATGGGAACGAGCTCCAAGGCCTCGCTCTCGATGCTGATCTGATTTGGATTGAATCGTTCGTAGCCCAGGTGCTTGGCGACCGCGCTGAGGAGATCCTTTTCCGAAACGAGTCCGCGCTCGAGCAGGACGTCCGCCAGCTGATTCTTGGCGTCCGCCTGTTCCACGAAGATTTCGATGAGCAGACTGGGTTCGATCAGACCCTCTCGAACGAGAATGTCGCCCAGTTCCGGTACGCTGATAGGCATGGGGATACCTTTGCTTCGAAGCCTTGGGGTGCGGACCGATGCGTCCATGCCCGGAGCACCCGAGTGCCGGGCAGCACAAGCCGTGCCCCCGACTGTGAGGGGATCGTTCCCGGATGTCGGCCATAGGCCGGCTCGATTCCCCATGTTGCTGAGCCACTTCCGATACTCCCTGCCAGCTCTCACCATTTTTCCCGTGAAGGTTGAATATGGATTCTACGGATCACAGGAGGGGAAGTCATGGACCCTTTGCGGGAAGCATGAGGCCAGTCGGGAGGGTAGCCTTCCATCCTCCATGTACGATGTGCGGACGGATTCTGGCCAGGTCGCGTATGGCTGCCGAATCCGGGGAAAAATCGTCCTCGAGCACCGGGTACGTTTCGCATCTCCTTTGGTGATAGCGCATTAGAAAACCCTAATAACATTCGGGGCTCTTAAACGTTTTCCCTTATCATGCGTCAAACCCATGGAGTCCGAACTTGAGCCGAATCGACGACATGCAGGAAAAACAGTTGATTCAGCGCTTCCAAGGAGGCGAGTCATGGGCGTTCGACAGACTCATGGAAATGCATCAAAGAAGAGTCTACCGGATCGCCTTCGGCATGCTGTCCGATCACGACGCGGCCGCGGACATCGTCCAGGAAGTCTTCGTTCGGGCCTTTCGTTCATTGAAGAAGTTCCGACGGGACGCGAGCCTGAGCACCTGGCTGCACCGGATCACCGTGAATCTCTGCATCAGCGAGATCCGAAAGCAGAAAGTGCGAGGGCATCTTTCGCTGGGCGCTTTCACCGAGCGCCTGCGCTCCCCCATCGGAAGACCCTCCCAGGATCTGGAGAGCAAGGACGCGGGGCGGCGCATCCGCGAAGCGGTGGAAAAGCTTCCTCCGCGGCAACGGGCCGTCTTCGTGATGCGTCACGAGGAGGATCTCACTCACGTGGAGATCGCCGAGATCCTGCAGCTCAGCGAGGGAGCGGTCAGGGCCAGTTACTTTCATGCGCTGAAGAAATTGCGCGAGGAGTTGGGAGATCATGAGCAGGCCTGATGGCAAGCGGATCCAGTCCCTCTCCTGTCGCGATGCGCAGGGTTACCTGGCCGACCATGTCGACGGGACCTTGAGCGCGGAGCTCGCGGCCTCTCTGGAGAGCCACCTGGAAACCTGCGAGTCCTGCAAGGTGGAGCACGAGGCCCTGGCCGGCCTGCTCCCCCTGCTCGAGTCCGAAGGGACAAAGGATCCCGGAGACGACTTCTTCCGTGAAATGAACAGGCGGGTCCATGGGGAAATCGATGCCAGGCGCCGCTGGTCGATTCGCGATCTCGCACCGAAGCCGAGCTTCTCGCCGGTCTTCGCCGCGGCGGCCCTCATGCTTTTCCTGCTGCTCTGGTGGACGCTTCCCGACGCGCGTCGCGATGGAAGCATCCAGCCCTTCCTGGCTCAGCTCGAGCGGGAAGCGCAGAGCAGCCTCGTGGACTTGAGCCATGAGTTGGCCGTCGAAGGGGAATCGGTCAGAGACCTGCTTCCCTCGGCCAGCTCCGACGAAATGATCGCCAAGCTCAGCGATTCGCAGCTCGAGCGACTCGCCGAGCGGCTGGAGGATCTCATGGGGTGAAGAAACTGCATACGAACGTGGCCGGATCCCGTGGCTGGCTGACCGCCGCCCTGTTCGCGGCGCTGCTGGCCCTGCTGCTCCTGGCGCCTGACGCCCTCGCGCTCAAGGAGAGCCGTCGGCAGCAGGTGAAGGAGCAGATCAACAGGGTCAAGACCTGGGAGATGACCAAGGAACTGGGCCTCGACGACGAACAGGCCCGCATCTTCTTCCCGGCCATGGAAGAGTACGAGAACGAGCGCGACCAGCTGAAAATGGAGCGTGGCGAGATCGAGAGCACCCTGGACAGCCTGCTGGCCGATGGAGGACCTCGCGCCGACTCTGAGATCCTGAAGAATCTGGAGCGGCTGCGACTCATCGAACGCCGTCAGACCGCTCATGAAGATGAGTATCAGCGGAAACTCGGGCGCATCCTTACGCCCCAGCAGCGGGCGCGATACGAACTTTTCGAGCGCGATTTCGAAGCGAGGCTCCGCCAGATGATCCGCGAGATCCAGGACGAGCAGCCCGAGCGGCAGTCGCGGAGCGAATACGAGACCAGGCGGAGGACGACCGACGATGGCGATCGGAAGGTCGATCGCCCCAAGACCGACAGCTCGAAGACGAAGACCAAGACGAAATCGAAGTCCGAAGACAAGAAGAAGAACGACAAAGAGAAGTCAGACCGGAAATCCAAGTCGCGTACGGGGGACAAGGATAAGGACGAGTCCGGCAAGAAGAAGAATTCCGATGAGCGATCCTCGCGCGGCAAGGGATCGTCCAGGGGTTCTGGCGACGGACCACGGGTCCTTGAGCGCCGCGGAGAGGAGAATAGGACATGAAAAAGAGATACGGATCGATCGGATTGCTCTCCGTCCTGTTGCTCGTCGCAGCCTGCCACGCGCACGACCCCTGCGACGATTGCTACGAGCCTCCGGCCCCCAGCGGGATCTGGACGGTCACGGGCGACGAGTACGTGGAGATTCTCTGGGATGACCTCTACATCCACGACCTCGACGGCTACCGGATCTATCGCAGCAATCACGAGAACGGCCCCTACCACAGCATCGGCTGGAGCTACGACACCTACTTCGTCGACGAGGAGGTCAGCAACGGCTTCACCTACTACTACGCCGTGACGGCCGTGGATGACTGGGGCAACGAGAGCGAGCTCAGCTATGCCCTGATCCAGGATACGCCGCGGCCCGAGGGATGGGATCTCGAGGTGGGCGACTACGACGAGTTCGCCGGAGTCGACTTCTCGGGCTACTACTTCCACATGATCCAGCCCTGGGACGAGTGGGACACGGACATGTACCTGTTCTGGGACGAGGATGACGAGCGCTACGCCTTCGCGAGCACCGACGTGGAAGTCGGCGACCAGATCTTCGGCACCGACATTCAGTACGCGGGCATCGTGGAAAGCCTGGACGAATTGGACTGGGCCCCCACCGAAGGCTGGACCCCCGAGAGCGCCGACGTGGTCAATCTATTCGAAGGCCACGCCTACTGGGTCTGGACCTGGGACAATCACTTCGCCAAGTTCCGCGTGATCGAGATCGGCTGGGACTACGTGGTCATCGACTGGGCCTACCAGATCGACGAAGGCAATCCCGAACTCGACATCATCGCCGGCGGCGGTTCCGGCGGCATGAAAGCTCCGCGCCCCGACGGCGCGGTGAAAGTCGCGCCCCCCTCCCGAGGGAGTCGCTTGAATACCGTCAATACCTTGGCCGGAAGGAGGTAGGGCCATGCGTATTCCCATCATCGTTACCGTACTGAGTATTCTCATCGGCTCGGCCGCGCCCCCGGCCCAGGGCGTGGAGAGCTACGGGGACTATCCCGCAGGCAAGTTGGCCGTGGAAGTCTGGTTCGACGAAGCCAGAGGTTCGGTCTACGAACCCGGCGACGCCGTGGAGGTCTTCTTCAAGTCCAGCCATGACTGCTACGTGGTGGTCTACGACGTGGACACCCAGGGATTCGTCAACGTCCTCTATCCCAGGGGCGATCAGAACTCCTGGGTGGAAGGCGGACGCATCCACAGCATCCCGAGTCCTTACGACGACTACGATCTCATCGTGGAAGGTCCCAAGGGCATCGAGTACGTGGTGGCCGTGGCCTCGCCCTATCCCCTGGACATCCGCAGTCTCTACGCGGAAGAGGAATGGGACGACGGCTATCGCTACTCCGGTCGCATCGCGGGCGATCCCCACGAGTCCATCTACGAGCTGAACGAGCGTCTGGCCTGGGGATCCAGCGCCTACTCGCCCGAAGGCTATTCCAGCGACATCGGCTGGTTCTACGTGGAACGCGAGGTTCCCTGGCCCCGCTACATCGTCTACCACGAGTATCCCGACCGCTTCTGGGATCCCTACTGGGACCCCTACGTGGAAGTGAGCTTCTTCGTGGACTATCACTGGGATCATCACTGGTGCCGTCCCTGGTGGTGGTGCCATGGCTGCCGTCCCTACTACGACTACTGGTACGTGGGCATCGGCGGCGTGAGGATCAAGTGGAAGCACTGGCACCATCACGATCCCTATCACACCGAGTGGCGACGCGTGAAGCCTCCCCGCTGGGACGGCCGCTGGCGCGAGGCCCGGGTGAACACCCACAAGTACGACGACCGACGCTACAAGGAGCCGCGCTCGCGCTGGGACGACCGTGTGCGAAGCAAGGACGTCTACAAGGGTGACCGCGAGACGCGACAGAAGGATCTGCGAGCCCGCAGCGCGCCCAAGCGAGTGGAGAAGAAGTCCGACCGCAAAGTGGAACGGAAGTCCGACCGGGATCGGGACAAGCCGCGGGTGAAGAAGGAGAGCAAGCCGAAGAAGGTGGAGAAGAAGCCCACGAAGAAGGTCGAGCCCAAGAAGAAGGACAAGCCGAAGAAGAAGTCCGAACCTAAGAAGAAGGACAAACCGAAGAAGAAGTCCGAGCCCAAGAAGAAGAGCAAGGACAAGAAGAGCAAAGACGAAAAGCGCCCCCGTAAGCGCTAAGTTCCCTCCCGGGAACGGAAAGCCCCGAAGGATTCCTCCTTCGGGGCTTTTTTCATGGTCTGAGAATCGGAGCTAGGCGCCGAACTGCTCGGCCACGTAGGTCCAATTCACGAGATTCCAGAACGCCTCGATGTGCTTGGGGCGCGCGTTGCGGTAGTCGATGTAGTAGGCGTGCTCCCAGACGTCGATGGTCAGCAGGGGCTTCACGCCGTCGCGCATGGGATTGCCGGCGTTGCTGCTGTTGCTGATGGCGACGCTGCCGTCCTCGTTCTTCACCAGCCAGGTCCAGCCGGAACCGAAGTTCGTGGCGGCCGACTTGCTGAAGGCCTCCTTGAACTCGGCAAAGGAGCCGAAGGCCGCGGCAATGGCATCGGCCAGGGCGCCGCTGGGCTCACCGCCGCCCTCGGGCGAGAGGCAGTGCCAGTAGAAGCTGTGGTTCCAGATCTGGGCGGCGTTGTTCAGGATACCGCCTTCGGGCGCGCTCTTCACGATGTCGTCCAGGGAAGAGTCGGCGAAATCGGTACCGCCGATGAGACCGTTGAGATTGTTCACGTAGGCCTGGTGGTGCTTGCCGTAGTGATACTCGAGAGTCTCGGCAGAGATGTGCGGCTCGAGGGCATCCTTGGCGAATGGCAATTCGGGAAGTTTGTGTTCCATGGATATCTCCCTTTCGATTTGACGATTCCAGGCAGGTCTATCCTGTCCGGCGACCTGCGTCAAGTTTCACGAAGACAGTGAGCAAAGAAAAGGTGACGCCCGCAAGCGCCGCGAATTCAAGCTCCGGAGATCCGGGATTTCAGATGGCCCAAGCTAGCCTTCCACCCCGAAGGCGGCGAGGACCTCGCCCAGGTAGATCCGATGGTAGTCCTTCTGGGGATACTCGGCCTCGATGGAGGGATCCAGAAATTTTGTGGGATCGAGATCCTGGCGGTAGATCTTCCGGCACTCCAGAACCAGCGAGGCCTCTTCGAAGGAGGGCGAGGCCACGATGCTGGAGGCGACGGGCGTCAGACCCGCCTCGGCGATCTTATCGCGGTTCCTGCCCGAAACCGTGCCGAGATGGAGCAGAGCCTCGCGCCGTGAATCGGAGAAGGCGCTGAGGGTGAAGTCGTCGGCCCTCTCCATGAACTCGTAGGTATAGCGGGTGGGTCGCACGAAGACCTGAGCGATGGGCCTGTTCCAGAGCGTGCCCAAGGATCCCCAGGAGACGGTCATGGTGTTGAACTCGCCGGAAGCGAAATCCCCGGCCGTGAGCAGAAACCATACCTTGTCCCAGACGCTGAGGGGCTGCAGCCCGAGCCGATTCAGGGCGATGGCCTTTCGCATCACTTCTCCTCAACGGATCGCCCCAGAACGGGCGGAAGCTCCTTCCCCTGGGGCACGAAGTCCAGGGACACCGAGTTGACGCAATGCCGGGTATTCTTGGGCGTGAACTGCTCGCCGTGGAACACGTGGCCCAGGTGTCCGTCGCAGTTGCCGCAGAGGATCTCGGTGCGACGGCCGTCGGCGTCGGTCTGTCGCCTCACGGCACCTTCGATCTCGTCGTCGAAGCTCGGCCAACCACAACGGGCGTTGAACTTGGTGGTCGATTCATAGAGAGGGGCGTTGCATCGTTTGCAGATGTAGATGCCCGCCTCCCAGAAATCCTCGAACTCTCCGGAGAAGGGACGTTCGGTCCCCTTTTCCAGGATCACCCAGGCTTCCTTCTCGCTCAATTCGTTGTACTCCACGGCACCGTCCTCCTTGGATGCGGCCAGGGCGAAGCCGGCCACGGCGACGAGCAGGAGCGTGCCTAGCATCAGCCTGTTCATATCGTTTCTCCCTGCTGGGGTCGAGTCGATAGATACCGAGGCCTTCCCCAGGGCGCAAGAAAAACGCGGACCCCGAAACCGGAGCCCGCGCCGAGGAGGGAGGCAGATGATCTAGAAGTCGAAGGAAAAAGCGCTGCCGAGAGTCACTCCGCGGGCCCCGCCGGGCAGGTATCCGCCGCGTACGCCTCCGTAGAGATCCATGCGGAAGACGCCCAGGTGCAGGCCCATGCCGGCCACCGAACCCTGTGCCCCCGCGCCTAGACCCAGGCCAAGTCGAGGACTGAACCAGGAGAGGGCCCGCCACTCCACGCCCAGCATGGCCACGGGACCGGTCTCCTCACCCTGCAGGCCGCGCATGCGAAGCGCCGTCTCGAGGGCCAGTGTCAGGCTCTTCCAGTCACGCTGCGCGCCGAGGCGAAGGGTGGAGGGAAGATCGCCGGAGTAGGGATCGCCGACCCAGGTGCTGTCGGATTCCTCGATGGCATCATCGATGTCGTCCTGTCCCAAAAGGATGTTCTCGGCGTCGGCCGTCCAGAGGCGATGCTCCACTTCCTTGTCCCAGGTCATGGAACCGAGCAGGCCCTCCCACATGAGCCCGAGTCGCCAGGCCTCGCCCAGCTTCGCGGAGAAGCCGAGATCCATGGCATATCCGCTGCCGCCGCGGGAGGTCAGGAACTCCGCGCGGGCCGAGCCGCCCAGACCGTCCATGGTGGTGAGCAGTCCACCCACGGCCTCCACCGCGCGGAATTCGAAGAGCCCGTAGAGATAGTGCAGATTGAGGCCGGCGCTGAGGCTCCAGTCATCCGAGCGACGCAGGGGATGCGCGTAGGACAGCGTGGCGGCTCCCATGGCATAGCCCTGGCCGTCGGTGTCCTCGAAGCTGAAGGCCTTGTCGATCTCGTTGCCCAGGAGGACGAGTTCGACCACGTCCCGGTCGAGGTTACCGCCGCCACGTCCGATCATTCGGCCGGATAGAGCGAAGCGACCCTTGCGGAAGCCCAGGGCCGAGGCCTCCAGGCCCGCGTCCACGCGGAGTCCGCTGGCGGGAATCTCCGCGAGCAACTCGTCCTTGTCCTGGGAATCGAGCACAGCCCCGGAGATCTCGTTGTAGCGGGACAGCGAGATCGTGTTGTTGCCCACGTCCAGGCCGAGGGAGGCCAGGCCGAAGTAGAAGCCCTCGGCGGCCGGGTCGGCCAGAAGGGCGGGATTGCGTCCCACGGCCTCGAGTCCGTAGGCCCGTGCGCTGCTGCTGCCCGAGAGTCCCCAGGCGCGCAGGGCGTCCTGAGCGCCGGCCGTGGCGACGAGTGTCGCCAGGGCGAGGAGTGTGAGTACCGCGATGTTGATCGTCTTGCGAGGCATGGGGTCCTCCGAGGTTACCGTCTAGTATTCCGAGCTGTTGACTTCCGCTTGCAGGATGCCTCTCACGGCCAGGTAGTCCGAGGGCCGGAAGGCGATTTCCTCGCCGTCTGTACCGGGCATGTCCACCGCGATGGCCACGTAGTTGCCCTCGCCGATGAGGGCCAGCACGTCGTCGCGACCGAGGACGAGTTCCTGCGAATCCGAATAGGGTTGATCCACATATCCCGAGGCGTCGGTGCTGGCCGCGCCGACCACGAAGGGGCCGATCTCGCGCAGGGGATTGCTGTGCACCGTGAGGGAATCTGCGCCCACCAGGAATCGAAGCTCGAGCCCCAGGGGCAGAGCGTTGTCGATCTCGGTCATGAGCACGGCCGAGTAGAGGTGGTCGCCGATGGTCTCACGCATGTCCTCGTCGAGATCGAGGTCGAAGGGATCACGATGGATTTCCGTGGCCTCGATGCTCGCGCGCAGCGGCGCTTCCACGCTCCACCGCACCTCGGCGCCCTGGCCCGAAGTGGCAGTGCCGATCTGATCTCCGCCCACGACCACGCGTCCGCTCAGTTCGATGCGCTCCGGCGCTCCGCTGAGCATTTCGGGGAGGATGCTGTTGCTGCCGTCGATGATCACGCGTGTGAGCTTGCTGGCACGACCGTCGGCCGGAAGGATCTGGGCGACGTGATCCAGCTGCAGGGTGTCGCCGCCCCCGTACTGGGATTCCATGTGGATCTGCAGTTCGGCGGGGAACTCGACCTCATTGATCACATCCAGAACCAGCATGGCCTCGGAGAAGTGGACGCCAGCCAGTTCCTCGGGAAGATCGAGCTCTTCGCTGACCGGATCGAGCTCGAAGGTCTTTTCGGGGAAGCGACCGGTGCATTCTTCGAGCACGATCTCGCCCGCGGAGACCGAGCTGCTCACATAGTCGCTGGACCGGATGGTCACGGTCTCGCCGCCGCTGCCCAGGCTCGACATCTCCACGCGATAGCCGAGCTGCTCCAGGGGTTCGCTTCCGGGCGCCAGTATCCTGGCTCCGGCGAGGTTCACGAGGGTTTCGCCCTCGGTCCCCGGTTCCAGGTGAAGGTAGGCCGAGACGGGCGCACCGCCCGAGTCGAAGATCTCATCGAAAACGAGTTCGGCCTGCACATGGATGGGCAACTGATTGCCGAGCGTGACGGCCAGGGAGCCCGAGGCGATGGTGCCGTCGAGTATGGCCAGGGAGTCGCCGATATCCGCGAAACGCTGTTCGACGATGGACTGCTCCCCCACCGCCGCGGTGGCTTCATCCACGGCGAGGTCCACGAAGTCGACAAGAATGTTCAGCACGCGATAGGGATCCACGTCCTCGACGCCGGGGTGCCCCTCGCTTCCGCCGAGTATGCGCACGGAAACCGAATCGGGCAGGGTCCGGCCGGACATGTCAACCAGGGCTGTGTCGGCGACGCCGGGCGGAATCTCATCGAGGAACACGATGGTGTCGATGAGCTCGTCGGTGCTCGTATCCCGGATTTCGCAGCGCAGGGTGTAGGGCATCTCTGGCCCCGAAAGGGGAACCTGGAACTGGTTGTCGATGATGGCGCGAAGGTAGCCCGACTCCACGTGGGCACTCTGCACGTCTACGATGTCTTGCGGCTCCGGATTCAGCACGAAGGCGAAAGGCGGAACCGGAACGGTTCCCGGAGGAAGCAGGAGCACTTCCGGATACAGCTCGCTCAGATCGAAATCGAAGTTGCCCGCTTCGCCGGCCTCCAGTTCGAAAAGCCCGAGCTCGTAGGTTGACTCGTGGGATTCCAGTTCCACGCTCAGATCCTGGTCCAGTTCGACTCGCAGGCTGTCTCCCTCCAGATAGATGTAGAGACCGCCGTCGTCCGAATAGAGCAGTTCCTCGTCTTCCACGAGATCCGCCATGAGCACTTCCTGTCTTTCGAAGGGAATGTTCAGAACGGTCGTGAAGCTGGGAAGCTCCGGACTCGCGATGTCGCAGCCGATCAGGGCCAAGGCGGCCACGAGCGCCAGACCGGCCATCAGCCAGCGCAACTGCCGAAGGAAGCCCCGAAGGAAAGAGCCATGAGGATGGATGGGGAACATGTCGAATCTCCTGTGCTGTCGCATGGTTGTCGCCAGGCGCCGAACAGCAAAGGCCATGCCTTAGCCCAAGGCGCGCTTGGGAGTAGCGTCGGGGATGCTCAGGGAAGACCGAGGGCTGAAACGCAACAGGGATTCGTGGGTCCGGAATTCGGACAGGAAACATTGACCTCCGCACGCGGGAAGCTTGTGTTGCATGTATTCCATTCGATGAAACGTGGACCGTGCATTCGGTTGGAAATCGTGCATGGGATGCGTCAGGCTCGTATATTGTCCGCAACCATCGCGCGCCTTCGGTCATCAGAGAAGAACATGAGTCATCACGACGGTCGATGACGTCGGCGCGAGGAGGCGAGCCATGAAGAAGTCGATCCCCATCGCGACACTGGTCCTGGCGGCCATGTCGCTATTCGCAGGAGAGGTGCCCGCCATGGCCGCTTCCCATGGAAACGAATCCATCGAGCCCCGCAGCGCGGTCGCCACCCTCGGCGGAGGATGTTTCTGGTGCCTCGAAGCGGTCTTCGAGGAACTCGCGGGCGTGGAAGACGTGATATCGGGGTACGCCGGCGGCGTCGAGAAGAATCCCGACTACCGCTCGGTCTGCGCTGGACTCACCGGACATGCGGAAGTGGTTCAGATTCGATTCGACAAGAGCAGGATCGGCTACGATGAGCTGCTCGCCGTCTTCTTCGGCACCCACGATCCCACCACCCTCGATCGCCAGGGCGCCGACATCGGAAGCCAGTACCGGTCGGTCATCCTCTATCATGACGAAACGCAACGTGAGACCGCCGAAGCGATGATCGCCGAGCTGGAAGAGCGGAAGGTCTTCGACCGACGTATCGTCACGGAGGTCGCGGCCATGGGAGAGTTTTATCCGGCAGAGGCCTATCACCAGGACTACTTCTCTCGCAATTCCGATCAGCCCTACTGCGCCGCCGTGATTTCGCCGAAGCTGGATAAGTTTCGCAAGGATTTTGCGGGGAAGTTGAGCCGCTGATCAGCGCAGAACGGTAATGCGCCGGGTGCAGGTCTCCGAGCCGGTTCGGGCCCGTAGCAGATAGATTCCGGAAGACAGGTTCGAAGGAAGCGTGAAGTTGTGTCGCCGACCCACAGGCAGGTCGCGGCCCAGTTCGGCGACTCTTCTGCCGCGCACGTCCAGAAGCTCGAGCCGCCCCGGCTCGGCCCCATCCCTCAGATACAGACTCACTCCACCGCCAGCACTTACTGGATTCGCTGCGCTCAGCAGGGCAAGGGGCAGTTCCCCCTCCGCCACGCCCGTGGAGATGGGCGCCAGATCGAAGTCGGCCTGGGTCCATCCGCCGCTCACGCTCACCTGGCGCTGCTCGGGTTCGAAACCTTCGCAGCTCACGCTCAAGGTATAGCTGCCCGAGTTCGTGAAGCGATAGAACTGGCCGAAACGATCCTCGGTGAGACGCGGTCCGACCTCGTCGCCGTGCAGCTGCTCGATTCGCACTTCGGCCACCAGGGCTGCGCCGCTCTGTGCGTTCCGCACCGAGCCGAAGATGCCCGGCCCGGCCAGGGTCTTCTCGAATAGATACTCACTGCCCCGGGCCACGCGAGCGGCGATGGTGTCCACGGTGGCTCCTGTCCACCAGCACTGATCTGATATCTCCATGATGTAGGTGATGATGCCCGTGTTGCCGTAGACCCAGCACTGTTCCTTGGGGAGCGTGTCCCAGGTGAAGATGGAGGAGTAGCTGTAGCCGTTCTCGTCCTTCGTGCGCGAAGCCCAGGATGAGGCGATGTCCGAGGCGATGTCGTAGTCGGGACTGTTCCCCCAGCCGTGCTGACTCACCCAGGGATAGAAGACATAGTTGGTCCAGCTGATGGAAACCGGCGAGTGATAGTCGACGACGAGAAGGGGACGCTCATCGAGAATGAACCTGCGAAGGGCCTTTACCTCGGGCTCCGAGAAGGCATAGGGGCCTTTGTACTTCTGGGAGGCGGGATCGGTCTCGTCGCTGTCCTCCCAGAACCATCCCCAATTGCGGTTCATGTCGACGCCGTCCTCCGGGAAGTCGACCTGTTCGTTGCCGTTGTTGTCGCGCAGGGTCTTGCGCCAGTCGGCCCAGCTCGGCAACTCGTCGAAGACATAGCGATGGCCGTCCACATTGACGATGGGCAGGAAGCAGAGGTCGATGCCGTTCACCCAGGCGGTGGCTTCCGGATCGCTCCCATAGCTCTCGAGCAATCTTTGGATGGTCTTCATGATCGCCCCGGTGCCGTTGACCTCGTTGGCATGCTGGGCCGCGTGGAGGAAAAGCCTCGGTTCGGGTTCGGGCGTGGAGGCATTGTCGGACACCCGAGCCAGGAAGATGGCCTCACCCTGACCGCTGAGGCCGATGCTCTCAACGTGAATGAGGTCCGGATACTGAAACTGCCATGCGGCGAACTGGTCAACGATATCGTCAAGGCGCCAATAGCGCGGATCGGGACCTTCCGCCACGGTCGTTCCGGCAACCAGGAGCAGCAGGAGGGCGGGCGTGAGCTTCGGGAAAATGCTTAGACGGAACAAGGAGCCTTCTTTCTCTGGCCCCAATTATACTACATCGTCGAGATCTTGGCACTCAGGTGCTTTGTGCGCCGAGACCTCGCCCCGAGGCCGGGATTCTTCTAGGCGGGTCCGATGCCTCTGCGATCGCGATCCTCGTAGGAACAGTGTCCTTTCTCCACATGTCCCTTGTATCGCTCCTCGAGGGTCGCCGCGTAGGTCTCTTCCAAGGCGCGGCAGAGCTCCGGACGACTGAGCCAGGCTCCCTGCTCATCGGTGCAGGGATCCGTATCGAGTTCGAACTCCTCCTTTCGGTAGACTCCGTAGAGTTTCACCTCGTCGGCGGCGATGCCCTCGCCATCGAGGGTTTCGATGAGGCCGCAGAGGGTATCCGAGAAGTAGTGCTGGGTGAGCAGGTTTTCATCTCCCCCGCCGGGCAGCGACACCCTCGCCTCGTAGGTGTAGGGGATGGTCTTGTCGTACTTCGATCGCGGGCCGAGGATTTTCCGGACGAGTCCCATGGCGTCTCCCATCATTGTTTCCGTTAATGGAAACTGGACCCAATTCCCCCTCCTGTCAAGGCCCCACGAAAAGGACCCCGGGGATCCGTCCCCGGGGTCCAAGCTTGCCACAGAGCGCTCCGCTGGGTGGCAGTATCTAGAGCTTATCCTTCATGGCCTTGAGAGGACGCACGCGGACGGTGCGGGAAGCCGGCTTGGGCTTCTGCTTGACCATCTCACCGGTGAAGGGATTGCGGACGAGCTTGCCGCCGCGCACGGCGGGCTTCTTCACCAGGGTCATCTTCATGAGGCCCAGGAAATTGAACTGGCCATGCTTCTTGACGGTCTTGACCATCACGGCGGTCAGTTCGTCACAGACCGCGACCACGTCCTTGCGGGTGAATCCGGTCTTCTCGGCCACGGCCTTGTAGATCTCGTTCTTTGTGGGCGGCTTGGCAGGCGCGGCGGCCTTCTTCTTCGTCGCCTTCTTCTTCGTAGGCATGGATTGCTCTCCTTTGCTTGTGCTTTGGGATGATCTCCCGAACGCCAAGATGATAGTCAAAGTCGCGGTCTTGGCTAGCAAAAATCGCTGTTTTTCAAGGGAAAATGACTTTCAAAAACCCCCGCGGCACAGACCGCGGGGGTGCGTTCATCTCTCCCGCCTCCCGCGGACTAGTCGTAGTACTCGGTGCCCAGGTGCGTGATGAGCTCCTCGCCCTTCAGGTGCCGCAGGTTGTTCTTCAGCTTCATGAGCTGGATGAACAGGTCGTGCTCCGGATAGAGCTCGTCGGCCGCCTGGGGACTCTTGAAGTAGAAGCTCAGCCACTCCTGGATGCCGCTCATGCCGGCGCGGGCCGCCATATCCATGAAGAGCGCCAGATCCAGCACGATGGGCGCGGCCAGGATGGAGTCGCGGCAGAGGAAGTCGACCTTGATCTGCATGGGCATACCCATCCAGCCGAAGATGTCGATGTTGTCCCAGCCCTCCTTGTTGTCGCCTCGGGGCGGATAGTAGTTGATCCGCACCTTGTGGTAGAGGTCCTTGTAGAGCGTGGGATAGAGCTCGGGCTGCAGGATCGTGTCGAGCACGGACAGCTTGCTCTCTTCCTTGGTCTTGAAGCTCTCGGGATCGTCAAGCACCTCGCCGTCGCGGTTGCCGAGGATGTTCGTCGAGAACCAGCCCGAGAGCCCGATCATGCGCGCCTTGAAGCCCGGCGCCAGGATGGTCTTCATGAGGGTCTGGCCCGTCTTGAAGTCCTTGCCGCCGATGGGCACGCCCTCGCGCTGGGCAAGCTCGACCATGGCGGGGAAATCGACGGTCAGGTTAGGCGCGCCGTTGGCGAAGGGCACGCCCTCCATGATGGCGGCGTAGGCGTAGCACATGCTCGGCGCGATGGCCTCGCTGTTCTCGCGCATGGCCTTCTCCATGGCCTCGATGCTCTGATGGGCCTCGTTCTTCTCCAGGAAGATCTCCGTGCTCGCGCACCAGACCATGACCATGCGCTCGCAATCGTTCTTCTCCTTGAAGTCGCGAATGTCCTGGCGGAGCTGCTCGGCC
Source organism: uncultured bacterium (assembly GCA_964410395.1). GTDB lineage: Bacteria > Krumholzibacteriota > Krumholzibacteriia > JACNKJ01 > JACNKJ01 > JACNKJ01. The sequence continues at coordinate 94,298 of CAYPGS010000003.1, read as the reverse complement.
AGATCCATCCAGTTCTCGCCCTTCTTCACGTGGTTGCCGCTGAGCTTCTTCACGTAGTTCTGGTCGAAGACGGCCTTCATGGGATGGATGCCCTCGAGGAAGTCGCGGGCGCCGTCCAGCTGGGCCAGAGGCAGCACGCCGGCCTTCACGGCGGCGTCGTAGGCGTTGTCCTCGAAGATGTCCCAGCCGCCGAAGACGATGTCGTCCATCTCGGTCAGGGGAACGAAGTCCTTGATCAGGGGCGACTGTCCGTCGGTGCGCTTGCCCAGGCGGATGTGGCCCATCTGGGTGAGGCTGCCGATGGGCTGTCCCAGGCCGCGTCGGGCCAGTTCCACGCCGGCGATGAAAGTGGTGGCCACGGCGCCCATGCCGGGGGTCAGGATGCCGAGCTTGCCGCTCGCGGGGCGAATCTCTTTGGCGCTCATGCGAGCCTCCTTGGAAGTGATGGATTCACCCTCCATCCTGCTATATCCCCCTTGATAAAAAAAGCTCATTCGAGTGATTATTACGATTAGCTACACTAATATTAAACACCCCGCGACGACTGAAGACTATTCGGAGCCACGCATCCCAAGGCTTACATGCTTCGGCTTTCTTGCCGCTCACGACAATGGGATCTAAGCTTAATAGGCGAAATGTTTCGCCGGATATGAGTATTGCGCACACGAGTATGCCGGCGATTGAACTTGACCGGGCACTCGCAAGTGCCCGTCGCAGTGTGGGAGGTGTGGAAGATGAGGTTATTGATAGCAGCATTCATCATTTTCGCATTGGCTCCGATGGCCATCGCAGATCGCAGCCTGGCGGGTTCGCAGGTCTACCTGAGCGGACCCTGGATCTACGTCGAAGGCGATACCTACATCGTCGAGATGACCGTCACCAATGGTAGTACCGACCTGGAGTGGATCGCCGTTTTCAGGATCCATTATCCACCCTGCCTCGATGTCTTGGCGGGCTGGTATGAGGACATGGGCGAACCAACGGGTCCCCAGTTCCGATTCGACATTTACGATGCATACTGCGAGTTCGTCGATGATAATGGCGGCTGGGGAGAGATCTATGACGGCGAATCCCTGACCTTCTGGATGGAAGTCTTCGTGAACGAGGCCTGCGATGCCGGTCCCGAAATCATCGCGTGGCTACTGGAGGGAGACTACTACGGGGATGAGCCGCACATCGTCGAAGGATTCTTCGACATCACCATCGAAGAAGCCACGCCCGTGGGACAAAGCACCTGGTCGACAATCAGGCACCTCTACTAAGCCGAATGTCTTCTGACTCGAGGCCCCTCGGGGCCTCGTTTTTTATACTCGGGACTTCTCCCCCGGTTTTCTATGCGCTAAGATTTCGCGATCTATCCTTCCGATATGATTAGGAAAACTGATGAGGAGAATCGCTTGGAGCGGAGACAACTCGAAGCCTTCCTGGCCGTAGTGGACTCCGGCAGTTTCACCCGCGCCGCCGAGCAACTCTACATGACGCAGTCCGCGGTGAGCCAGGCCCTCCGAAAGCTGGAGGATAGCTTGGGCGAGGACTTGCTCCTGCGGGATCGGCGTGGCGCTCGGACCACACCGGCGGGGGCGCTCTTCCTGCCCATCGCCCGCGACATCCTACGGCGCATGAACGAAGGACGTCAGGCCATCGAGGACCTGCGCGGACTTCGGCGCGGAGAGCTGTCCATCGGCGCGGTGGACATAGCCTCGATCTACCTGCTGCCGGACATCTTCCGGCGATACAGGCGCAGCTACCCCGACATCGACCTGTCGGTGCGCGTGGCGGGAAGCCGCTCGCTGCTCCAGGCCCTCGGTCGGGGCGAACTGGACCTGGCCTTCCTGTTCTCCGAATCCCTCCCCGAAGGATTCGATGGGCGCCTCATCGACAAGGATCGAATGATCCCGGTGGCACCGGTCGGAGGTGCCGGTGCCGGCGAGGATCTGGGCTGGATCACCTACCCCCGTGGTTCCATCACCCGCGAACTGCTGGAGCAAAGCTACGCCGTGGCCGGACTCCCCTTCCCGGTACGCATGGAGATCGACCGTCCCGAGGTGATCCTGCAGCTGGTGGCGGCTGGCCTGGGCAAGGCCGTGCTCCCGAAACGTCTGGTGGACAGCCTCAGCGGCCTGGTCAAGGTCCGGCGGCTGCGGCTACCGCGCATCGCCTTCACGCGAAATCTCTGGCTGCTGCACCACGGACCCGTTCGCCTGAGTCCGGCGGCGCGCAGCTTTGTGGAGGAACTCTGACTTGCCCACTGGCGTGAATCATGCAAAGGTGCCTTCGCCATGAACAAACTGCTGATGCCATTCAAGACGATCTGGGGGATCCTCAAGCTCATTCTGCTGAAGGTCCGCCTGCATCGATACCACATGGACAATATCGCGCCCTACTTCCGCGAACAGGGCGTGCAGGTGGGCGAGGGCACGCGCATCGTCTCGAAGGACGTGGGCGCCACCTTCGGATCGGAACCCTACCTCGTCCGCATCGGCAACAATTGCTCCATGGCCGCCGGCGTACGCTTCATCACCCATGACGGCGGTGTCTGGGCCCTCCGCAACAAGCATCCCCAGCTCGACTGCTTCGCACCCATCGAGATCAAGGACAACGTCATCGTCGGCATGAACACCATCATCATGATGGGCGTGACCATCGGTCCCAACTGCGTCATCGGCGCGGGCAGCGTGGTCACCCGCGACATACCGCCGAACAGTGTGGCGGCCGGTGTACCGGCGAAGGTTCTCATGAGCCTCGAGGAGTACGAGAAGAAGAAGCTCGAGCAGTTCATCCCCGTGCGCGGCCTACCCCACAAGGAGCGCAAGGAGATGCTCATGAAGCTCTGGGACGACTGGGACCGCAAGGCCGCCGAACAGGGCTATTCCAAGAAATAGCAACGACTTAGCGAGGGGGTTGACAGAGCCCCCTCTCTTTTGTATTATCACATGCGAATATTCGAATAGTCAAAGATTCGAATACGCCAGGAGGAAGCGATGAACATCGAGCAGACCAGCGCGAGGCTCAAGGCCCTGGGTCACCCGACCCGGCTTCGCATCCTTTGTCTCCTCCAGAAGGAAGGCTCCTGCGTCCAGGAACTGGAACAGAAGCTCGACCTGAGACAATCGAACGTCAGCCAGCATCTGAGGATCCTGCGAGATCTGGACCTTGTGCGCGTGGAAAGAAACGGTCAAACGGTGTGCTACTCACTCAACACCGCGCTGGTCAGCCCCCTCCTGGACACTCTCGAATCCAACGATCCGGACGACATCACGATCGTCCCCGAAGGAGAATAGCCATGAATCGCATAATCGACGAGAAGTCCGCCGAGCAGGTCGCACAGATCTTCCAGGATCGTTTCAGCGATCCGGTGGACGTCACTCTCTACACGGGCCAGGAGAACGAGGACGCCGTGAACTTCACCCGCCAGTTCATGGAAGAGCTGGCCGAGATCGACGATCGCATCCAGCTCGAACTCAAGACCCTCGACGACAGCGCGCGCGAGGCGGGCATCAGCACCTCTCCCACGCTGGTCCTGGGTCAGAGCAAGGGCTACAAGATCGAGGTCTCCGGCGCGCCCAGCGGGCACGAAGCCGGCGCCCTAGTGGAAACCCTCGCCATGATTTCCAGCGGCAAGAGCGGTCTGAGCCCCGACAGCGAGAGCAAGATGAGCAAGGTGGACAAGGATGTGCTCCTCTACTCTTTCGTCACGCCCACCTGCCCCCACTGCCCCGGCTCCGTGCTCCAGAACCACAAGCTCGCCATGGCCGCTCCCGGCAAGGTGCGTTCGGTGGCCGTGAGCGCCGGCGAGAACATGGACATGGCCAAGGAGTTCGGCGTGAGCAGCGTGCCGCAGCAAGTCATCAACGCCGACGCCGCCACGGCCACCATCGGCATCCAGCCCGAAGGCGAGTTCGTCGACTCGGTGCTCATGCACGGCGCCAGCGACTTCGCGGCCATTCTCGAGGAGTCGCAGGCCAAGGCCGCCCAGGCCGAGAAGCTCGTGGACGATCCCGACGAGCCCCTGAAGGTCACCGACGCCAACTTCCGCGAGGCGGTGGAGAAGTACCCCTTCTTCGTGGTGGACTGCTGGGCCGAGTGGTGCGGACCCTGCAAGATGATCGCCCCCATCATCCACGAGCTGGCCATCGAGCAGCGCGGCAAGATGGTCTTCGGTAAGCTGAACACCGAGGAGAACGTGGTGATCCCGGCGGAATTCGACATCCGCTCCATCCCCACCATGCTCGTGTTCAAGAACGGTGAACTGGCCGATCGCATCGTGGGCGCCATGCCCAAGGAAGCGCTGCAGGCCAAACTCGAAGCCCTCATGTAGGAGGATGGAACCCGTGGCGAACAACGTCGTATCGGTGGATCTTCGTCAAGTCGAGGGCATCAGCTTCGCGGCCAAGGCCGGCAGCGGCCATTGGGTGGCCATGGACGGCCCCGCGGAGCACGGCGGCAGCGACGCCGCCACCAAGCCCCTGGAACTCTTCCTCATGGGTATGGCGGGATGTTCGGGGATGGACGTGGTGTCCATACTGGCTAAGATGCGGGTGGACCTGACCGACTTCCGCATGGAAGTGAGGGCGCCGCGGGCCGAAGAGCATCCAAAGGTCTTCACGAAGGTCGAAATCGTATACCATCTCTTCGGGGATGTGAGTGAGGCGCAGGCCGAGAAGGCCGTCTCCCTCAGCCAGGACAAGTTCTGCTCGGCTTCGGCCATGCTGAAACCCGGCGTGCCCATCGAGCATCGAATCGTCATACATCGAGATGAAGCGGCCCTCCTCGAGGGCGGAACAATCAAGGAGTAAGCATGAAGAAGCGCCTTAGCATCCTGAGTCTCGCGGCCCTGGCCGCCCTCCTCATGGTCCTGCCCGCGAACGCCCTCCCCAAGGTGGGCGATGAGGCTCCGGACTTCAGCCTCAAGACCCTCAACGGCGAGACGGAGATCAGCCTCTCCGATCTGGAAGGCAAGGTCGTCTACCTCGACTTCTGGGCCAGCTGGTGCGGTCCCTGCCGCCGGGCCTTCCCTGAGGTGAAGCAGCTTCACGCCGAGTACGCCGAGCAGGGCATGGAAGTGCTGGCCATCAGCCTCGACCGCTCGCCCTCGCCGGCCATCCAGTTCATGGCCCAGCAGGAGGCGTCCTTCCCCGCCCTCTTCGACGCGGGCAGCGCCACGGCCGCGGCCTACGGCGTGCGCAGCATCCCCACCACCGTCATCGTGGGCCCCGACGGCAAGGTGGCCTACAGCATGATCGGCTTCCACCCGAACAAGGTGGGCGAGATCAAGGAAACCATCGAGGGGCTTCTGGCTCAGGTCGAGCTTCCCGAGGAGAAAGACTCCGAGGGAACCATGTAGACGGCAGCCCGATCACGGCCGCGCTTCGATGAAAGAAAGCCGCTCCCGATTCGTCGGGAGCGGCTTTTTCATGATACCCGGCGGTCTAGTAGATCGATCGCAACTCCGACCAGCTGGATTCCGTAGCGGGCGCTTCGTCCAGGAGCAGGTCCAGCCAGTCGGTCAGCATCTCGGCGTTGTAGCCGATGGATTTGTGGCGCAGGATGAACTCGTCATCGATGATGGCGTTGAAGGGAAAGCCTCCCGTGGCGAAGAGCGGATAGACGTCGCCATACTGGTCGAGGACCACGTCGAAAGGCATGGGATTGTTGTCGAGCCAGTTCTGCACGGCACCCGGCGACTCGTAGATGCTCACGGCCAGGAAACGCACGGAGCTGTCGCGCTCCTGATACATGGGGAAGACCACGTCACGGAGATGACCCATCTCCGAATTGCAGGTGGGTCACCAGGTGGTGAAGAAGATGAGCATATAAGCGGCGACGGCCTGCCCCCCGAAATCGATGAAGTTGCCATCGACGTCGGGCAGCGAGAAGTCGGCGACCGCCTGGCCCTCCTGGTAGACGGCCTGAACCGGCGCGGCCAGCATGAGAAGGCTGAGTGCGAGCAAGAGCAATGTCTTCATTGGACTTCCTCCTGAGTCCATTATAGGCCAATTCTTTGCATTAATCCATGAATTGCTAATCTATTCAGTACAAGGCCTTTACGGCCGACCATGAGCTTTCCGCTGTCGGTGCTTGATCCTCGTCCAGCAGGTCGATGATCATGTCGCGGATGGCCAGCAGATCGAAGCCGTAGCTGCCGAAGCGCAGGGTGCCATCGCGGCCGATGAGCACGTTGTAGGGAATGGGGCTCGTGCTGAAGAGCAGATAGACCGCCGCGTCCGGGTCGATGACGATGGGATAGGTGAGCTCCTTGAGCTGAATCCAGGAGTCCACCAGGGGCGGAGCTTCCATCAGGTCGATTCCGAGGATGGTCAGACCCTGATCCCGGTAGATCGTCCAAAGGTCGTGCTGGAGGTGAACCACCTCGTCGTTGCAGGTGGGTCACCAGGTGGCGAAGAAGTTGATGAGGATCACGTCGCCCGCAAAATCCGAAAGGCTCACCGGCTCGCCCGTGGGGGTGAGCAGGGTGAAGTCCTGTACCTCTTCCCCGATTTCATAGAAGGCCGAGGCCCCCGAAACCAGGACGACCATCGCGAAAAGGACCGCAAGGAATCTCGTTCTCATGAATCCTCCTAGCGAATGAGGATGGCCTTGCGCGAGCCTTCCTTGCCACCCGCCTTCAACTTGTAGAAGTAGACGCCCGAGGGCAGGGGACGGCCTTGCTCGTCGCGCCCGTCCCAGACGATTTGATGCTCGCCCCGCTCCCGAGGATTCCCGTTTCCGAAGCTTCTCACGAGTCGGCCGCGCAGATCGAAGAGCTCCAGACTCACTTCCTGAGGGCTCTCCAGGGAGAAGCGTATGGATGTTTCTCCCGAGAACGGGTTGGGCTCGTTCTGATGCAAATCGAAGGGGCGCAAGGGCCAGTCGGCTCCCACGGCGCTTACGCCCTCCCCGTGAAGGGCAACGACGAACGAGGGTTCGTCGACATCGTTGCTGCTGAGAAGCAACTCACCGTCGATGGGCCCCAGCTCCGAGGGCGTGAAATCCACGAGCAGGGTCTGGCTGGCGCCCGGCGCGAGGATCATGTCTTCCAGGTTCACCTCGAACTCGGAATCGCTGGTCGCGATGCCGTCCACGATGAGGCTGCCCAGACCGTCGTTGAAGACGCTGACGAGAGTGAAGGCAGACTCGCCCAGAACCACGCCGCCGAAGTCCACCGCCGTCGGCTCCACACGGATGTCGGGCGTCCAGCCGATGAGTTCGTCGATGATGGCCGTCATGGCGTCCGGTTCGTACTCGGTGCTGAAGTAGGCCACCTTGCCCTCTGGATCGATGATGTAGTCGAGGGGATAGGGCGAGGTAGCGCCCGACTGCCGATAGTGATTGTAGGTACTGTTGGCGTCGGCGAGCACGGGATAGCTGAGCAGGAACTCCTCGATGAAGAACTCCAGCTCCTCGGGAGTCTCGCCGCCGCTGCTCAGTCCGAAAACCACCACTTCGTCCTGCGGGTAGCGCTGCCAGAAGGCTCCGTCCAGGTCCGACAACTCCGGACCGCAGACGGGTCACCAGTCGGCGAAGAAAGCCATGACCACGACCTTGCCGAGATAGTCGGACAGGGTGTAGGCGTTGCCGTCCAGGTCGAAGTGGGTCCAGTTGGGAGCCGCCTCTCCCACGTCGAGCTGCCCCGTCTGATTGCCCGTGTAGACCGTGAAGCTCACGGTGGGCTCGTCCGGATCGTCGGACTCCACGCTGAAGAAGGTGGTGTCGTCGCCGCCGTCCGGAGTGTAGGTGAGCATCACCGTGTGCTCGGCGCCGGCAGGCACGGAGAAGGCCGTCGGTTCGTGGATGACGAAGTTCGAGTTGAAGCTGCGCACGTCGTTCACGTTCAAGGTGGAGCCGCCAGTGTTGGCCACCACGAAGCTGCTGTCCACGGGTACGCCAGGCGTGGTGTCCAGGAAGCTCATGTCGTCCATGGCCACGTAGATGTCGGGATTCAGCGTGGGACCGAAGTCGTAGATGCGGAAACGATTCCAATCGGCCACGCAGACCCGGCCGGCCTCGGCCGCGAGACCCATGGCGCGCACGGGAGTCTTCTCCCAGCCAGCCAGGCCCGGGCTTTCCGGAACGGACAGATCGAAGACCTCCACGTCGTCCCAGTCGGACACGAAGAGCGTGCCGCCGTCCAGGTCCAGCGTGATGGCCAGACCGGTGGTGTTGCCGTGGCCCAACTGCGAGATGTTCATGACATCGCTCACGTCGAAGACGTCGAAGCCCGCGCTCCCGCAAGCCACAACCGCCAGGTCGCCATCCACGTCCACGTCCTTGGCCGAGCCCGAGGTGGGATGGGTAGCCAGGAGAATCGGCAGTAGAGGATTGCCGACATCCACCACGCGCAAGCCGCCGGCGCCATCGGCCACATAGGCGATGTCGCCGCGGATCTCCAGATCCCAGGCATCGCTTAGGTTGGTCATCTGAGAAAGAGTGACCGGCGCGGAGGGGTTCGTCACGTCAATGAGCTCCAGGCCATCACCATGCCGGGCCGCGACGAGCAGATCGCCCTCCAGCGCCAGCCCCTCGTAGGACTTGTCCGGGTCACCGTAGTTCAGAATGAGCTTGGGATCGGATTGGTCGGCGATATCGATGACGCTGATGCCGTAGGCGCGGCCGCCGGCGTAGACCGCGCCGGGCCCCACGGCCCCGCGGTAGTAGCGGTTCCAGGGGTGGCCCGGCGGCTCATAGCGTCCCGAGAAGACCGGATTGTCGGGGGAACCCACGTAGAAGATGGCCATGCCCCCAACGCCGAAGGTATAGGCGTAGTCGCCGTCGATCTCGACGTCCTGGATCTCGGCGAACCATTGGGGATCGTAGACGCCGCGATTCTCCATGTAGTCGTCGGAGATGCTGAAGGCGGAAGCGCTGCCCAGGGCCGTCGCGAGAATCGCCGACATCAGGTATGAAGTGCTCCTTCGCACGATTGCCTCCCCTCGAGTGGCTGTTGCGATTTTTGATGCCGCACTCGATCGGGAAGATTCGTCGGAAGGGTCCTCACCCGGTCAAACTAGTAGAGGGTCTTTATCTCGCTCCAGGTACCCATGGCCGCGGCCGGCGGATCCTCGTCGAGCAGTTCCTGCACGAGACCCTCGATCTGGGGAAGATCGAAGCCGTAGCTGGAATGACGCAATACGCCGCCGCGATCGATGATGGCGTTGTGGGGAAAGGGGCCGGTGGAGAAGAGCAGGTAGACATCGGGACTCGGCGCGATGACGATGGGATAGGTGAGTTCCCGCAGCTCGATCCAGGATGCGACCAAAGGCGGCGATTCCATCACGTCCACGCCCAGCACGGTCAGGCCTTGCTCGCGGTAGACGGTCCAGAGGGCGTTCTCGAGGTAGACCACCTCGTCGTTGCAGGTGGGTCACCAGGTGGCGAAGAAGTTGATGAGGATGACGTCGCCGAAGAAGTCCGACAGGCTCACCGGCACCCCTTCGGGCGTATCCAGGGTGAAACTCTCGACGTCTTCACCGACCAGGTAGACCGCATGAGCGGGTATGGCGCCCAGCAGCATCGCGATGACCAGTATCGCTCCGCGCAGTTTCATTCCCCTACCTCAACAGGACGGCTTTGCGCGTGCGCTCACGACCGCCCGCGCTCAGCTTGTAGAAGTAGACTCCCGCGGGCAGACGGCGACCGCGCTCGTCGCGTCCGTCCCAGATCTGGGTGTGCTCGCCCTGACTCATGGAGGAGCTCTCGAGTTTGCGTACGAGACGCCCGCGCACATCGTAGACGCCCAGGCTCATGTCGGAGTCGGCGTCCAGGGAGAAACGAATGGCGGTGCTACCCGTGAAAGGATTGGGCTCGTTCTGCTCCAGAGCGAAGGGCCGCGACCATGTGTCGGCGCCCACGGCCGAGACTCCCTCGCCGTAGAGGTCGATGAGTATCGTCGACTCGTCGGCATCGTCGCTGAGCAGGGTCAGCTGCCCGTGATGGGGTCCGAGTTCGGAGGGAGTGAAGTTCACGAGCAGGGCCTGGGAGCCGCCCGGAATGATGACCATCTCGCTCAGGTTCAGGGAGAATTCCGGATTCGAACTCTCGATGCCGTTCACGTGCAGGTCGCCTAGGCCGTCGTTGTAGACGGTGACGAGCGTCCAGGCCGATTCGCCCATGAGAACGCCGCCGAGGTCCACGCTCGCGGGCTCGACGCGGATCTCGGGAGCATTGCCCAGAAGCGCGTCGATGCTGGCGATCATGCCGTCCGTGTCGTACTCGGAGTTGAAGTAGGCGATCTTGCCTTCCTGGTCGATGATGTAGTCCAGCGGATAGGGCGAGGTGGCCCAGTCCTGGAGATAGCTGAGATAGGTGACCCCCGCGTCATAGACCACGGGGAAGTCGATCAGGAAGGTCTCGATGAAATAGGCCACGTCGTCGGAGGTCTCTCCGCCGCTGGCCAGCCCGATGACCACCACGTCGTCATCCTGATACCGCTCCCAGATCGCGCCGTTTAGGTCCGACAACTCCGGACCGCAGACGGGTCACCAGTCGGCGAAGAAGATCAGCACCACCACCTGCCCGAGGTAGTCCGAGAGCGTGTAGGGCTGTCCCCATATATCGTAGTGGGTCCAGTCGGGAGCCACGTCGCCGATGTTGAGGTCGTGGGACTCCTGTCCGGCGTAGATGGGGAAGTCGGTCACCGGCTCGTCGGGGTCGTCACAGGTCACCTTGAAGAAGGTGGAATCGTCGGTTCCCGTGGGATAGTAGGTCACATGCACCGTGTGCTCCTCGCCCGGAGCCACGGTGAAGGCGATGGGCTCATGGATGGTGAAGCGCGTGTTGAAGGACTTCACCTCGCTCACGTTCAGGGGCACGCCGCCGGTGTTGGAGATCACGAAGGTGGTGTCCATGGGCACGCCGGGCGTGAAGCCGGTGATGATCATGGCGTCCACCGAGACCAGGATGTCCTGGGTGATGGTGGGACCGAAGTCGTAGACGCGGAACTGTCCCCAGTCGGCCACATAGACGCGGTCGCCGTCGGCCGCCAGGCCCATGGCGCGCACCGGGGTCTTCTCCCAGGCGATCAGTCCCGGACTCTGCGGCACGGAGAGGTCGAGCACCTCGACGTCGTCCCAGTCGGCGACGTAGGCCTTGTCGCCCTCCAGATCCACGGTAATGGCCAGGGACGAGGTGTTTCCGTGACCCAGAAGCTGTACGTCGTTGGGATTGGAAATGTCGAAGACGTCCACGCCGGCGCTGCCACAGGTGACCACGGCGATGTCCCCCTCCACGTCGAGATCCTTGGCGGAGCCCGAGGTCGGCGTGGCGGATACGAGAATGGGCGCCGATGGATTGGCGATGTTCACGATGCGCAGGCCGCCGATGCCGTCGGCCAGGTAGAGAAGGTTGCCACGGATCTCAAGATCCCAAGCGTCGTTGGTCGAGAGTTCGGACAGGGTGAACGGATTTTCCAGATCCGATACATCGATGAACTCCAGGCCGTCAACGTGGCGCGCGGCGACCAGAAGATCGCCGGAGATGTCGAGGCCCTCATAGGAGTAGCTCGTGTTGCCGTAGGTGCGGATGAGCGTGGGATTGGTGGGGTCGCTGTAGTCCACGATGCTGATGCCGAAGTCCCGGCCGCCGCCGTAGGCCGCGTCCTCGTCCACCGCTCCTCGGTAGTAGCGCTTCCAGGGCTGATCCGGCGGTTCGTAGCGGCCGAGGTAGATGGGATTGTCGGGATCGAGGATGTCGAAGACGGCCAGTCCGCCCACGCCGTAGGTGAAGGCGTAGTTGCCGAACAGCTCGACATCCTGGAATTCCGTGAACCAGAGAGGATCGAAGAAGCCGCGAGCTTCCATGTAGTCGTCGCCGATCGTACCGAAAGTCGGAACCGCGGCGGCAAACAGCATCATCCACGTCATGACCCATGCGCGCAAAACGAAGCCTCCTGAAGGGGGATGCCATTATGATACCCCCATCGGAGGCCTCCGCACAAGGACTCAATGTTTTATTCAAGATACATAGATCTGGTTATCGAGCAAGCAAAATTTTATTTAGCACGAGGTCAGTAGACCCAGGGGATCATTCTTCTAGGCGTGTCCTTACAGAATTCAGCGTAGGCCTCGTATCTGGCACGCAATAGTCGTTCTTCATGTCGTGATTTTCGGTCAAAGAAGATCACCAAAATTAATCCAAGAATCAGACCGGGCAGATGCTGCCGCCAAAAAGACCAACCCAGGGTGGCCAGGACAAGGGCGCCGTAGATGGGATGACGCACCAACCGGTATGGACCGCTGCGCACGAGCCGGCTGCCCTTCTTGGGTTTCGGGAAGATGCTGAGACTGTCGCCCAGGGCGAGAAGTCCCCCGCTGCCCAGATAGGCCGCGATGGCCACAAGCACCCAGCCCGAGATCCTGAGCCAGAAAGGGAAGCTCACATTGGGAAACCGGGGCACCAACAGGATGAGGAGAAAGAGCCCCGCCTGAACGAGGATCCAGTTCCAGCCGCGGGGAGCATCGCTCACAGACGACCAACGCCCTTCATGAGCATGAATCGTGGTTCGCTCATCTCCTCCATGGCGAAGCGAAGACCTTCGCGGCCGAGGCCGCTGTCCTTCACACCGCCGTAGGGCATGGCGTCCACCCTGAGGCTGGGCACGTCGCCGATGACGACGCCCCCCACCTCGCAGTGCTCGTAGGCGTAGTGGGCGCGATTCAGATCCTTGGTGAAGAAGCCGGCCTGAAGCCCGAAGTCCGAATCGTTGACCCGGGCCACCACCTCCTTGAAATCCTGGAAGGGTTCGAGCACCGCGACCGGACCGAAAACCTCCCGGCAGGACAGCGACATTTCGCGCCCCACGCCCTCCAGCAGCGTGGCGTTCACCCAGGGACCCTTGCGTTCACCGCCGCAGAGAAGACTCGCCCCGCCGTCCACGGCCTCGTCGATCCAGGTCTTCACCCTCACTGCATCCTCTTCCGTGATGAGGGGCCCGAGGAAGGTGTCCTCGTCCAGGGGCTCGCCGGCCTTCAGGCCGCGGGCCTTCCGCACCAGAAGCTCGCGAAGTTCCTCGTAGATGGAACCATGCCCGTAAACTCGCTGCACGCTGATGCAACTCTGTCCCGACTGGTAGAAGGCACCCGTGATGATGCGGCTGGCCGCGAACTCGAGGTCGCTTCCCTCGTCCACCACGCAGGCGGCGTTGCCGCCGAGTTCCAGGGACACCTTCGCGCGACCCGATTTAGCCTTCAGGTTCCAACCCACCTCGGGGCTGCCCGTGAAACTGAGATGCTTCACGCGGGCGTCCGACGCGAGTCGCTCGGCCTCCGCGCGGCGCAGCGGCAGCACCGAGAACATGCCCTCGGGAAGATCGAGTGTGGAAAGAATCTCCCCGAGCATGAGCGCCGTGATCGGCGTGCTCGAAGCCGGCTTCAGGATGAAGGGGTTCCCCACGCCCAGAGCCGGTCCCACCTTGTGGGCGGCCAGATTCAGGGGAAAGTTGAAGGGGGTGATGAGCGCGCAGAGCCCCGCCGGAAGGCGGCGGATGACTCCCTGCAGCCCCTCGCTTGCCGGCGAGAACTCCAGGGGCATCCACTCGCCGGTCAGGCGAACGGCCTCTTCTCCGGCCACGCGAAAGGTCTCCACCGCGCGATCCACTTCGACGCGGGAATCCTTGATGGGTTTGCCCGCCTCCATGCAGAGGGCACGGGCGAACTCCTCGCGTCGCTGGGCGATGGCCTCGGACAGGCTCTGCAGGATCTCCTGACGCCGCCAGGCGGGCAGGGTGGGGCCCGCCGCGCAGGCCGCACCGGCGCTCAAGGCATCGACCAGATCCTCCCCGCTGCCCAGAGCCACCTCGGCGAGGAGATCGCCGCGGGCCTTGCAACGCACTTCGAGTTTCTCGTCCCGGTGTTCGGGCTTCCCGGCCAGGTAGAGGGGATAGGTCTCGCTCATGCTCGCTCCTTAGTTGTCCAGCGCGCCTTCCTGGATCCAGAGCCGGATGGTCTCCACCTGCGAGGGATCCAGGTCCGCGGGAGGCATCGCCCCATCGGCAAAATCACCCGAAGCCTTCCCATAGAGCACCGAATTGTTGGGATCGCCCGGCTGTACGCGCATCTGACCGTAGGTCGACGACATCACGCTCACGAGATTGACGTAGGAACCCGCCGGCGAGAGATCGAGCCCGCCGTTGGGCGGATGGCAGCCTCCGCAATGGGCGTCGAAGATGGGCTGGACCTCGCCGCCGAAGGACACGCCGCCCCCGCCGCCGGTGGGGCTGTCCGAGGAGCAGCCGGCCAGAAAGATCGCGAGTGCAAGCCAGGGAAGGAGTCGGCGCATGGTTCTCCCTAGAGTTCGCCGGTGAAGCGGTAGAGGGTCTGCAGTTCATCGGAGCGCCCGCAGACGAAGAGGGCGTCCTCGGTCATGAACTGGAAGTCGGGGGGGAACTCGGTGACGAGATCATCTCCGCGCTCCACGGCCACGATGGAGAAGCCCGTGCGGCCCCGAATGTCGAGATCGGCAAGTCTGCGGCCCGCGAGATTGCCCGGCCCCATCTTGTAGAGGGTGAGCTGTTCATCCAGGGCGATCGACTCGCGGCCCAGCAGTTTCGCCGCCAGCATGCGTCCGGCCACCTGGCTCACGGCGATGGCGAAGTCAGCACCGGCGCGGTGGATGCGGTCCACGTTCTCGGCCTCGTTCACCCGCGCGATGATGGGCAGGGTGGGCCAGCGGTCGCGGAGCATCACCGTGGCGAAGAGGGTGGCGCTGTCCTCATTGAGGGCGAGCACGAGGGAACGTGCGTTTTCGAGTTCGGCCATGGCCTGGATCTCGGGATCGAGCAGATCGCCGGACAGGTTCACGCCCAGGTGCGCCTCGCGGTCGATGACGAAGACGGCCTCGCCGGCCTCCTTCAGGAAGTTCACCACGCGATGACCCACCTGGCCGAAGCCCGCCACCACCACGGGACCCTCCGGGGTAGCCTTTCGGCGGCTGCCGGCCAGTTCGCCCAACCGGGCCACGGCCTCATGGCTGCCCGCGGCCACGAGCACGCCGCGGGGCTCCATGCGCATGTCCGCCCGGGCGGGCGCTTCGAGACGGCCGCCGATCCACTGCCCCAGGATCTGCGCGCCGGTCTGGGCTCCCACCTCGGCCTCGCTCAGGCTCAGGCCGGCCAGTCCGCTGTCCGTATGCACGCGGATCTCGCAGACTTCCAGATGCTTGCCGATCTGATGGGCTCCCTGAAGCGTGGGTCGCACCTTCTCGCTGGCGCGGGAGGCCAGGGCTGAGGCCTGCAGGTAGCTCGGCGTGAAGACCTCGTTGCAGCCGGCCAGCATCATGGCCTTGCGATGCCCGCCGCTCTCTGCCAGGGCCAGGATCTCGCCGGCGAATCCGCCCTGCCTCGCGCTGATGGCCATGGCCGCGTTCTGATCGTCCTTGCCCAGGGCCACCACGGTTCGCGCACGAGCCATACCCGCGGCTTCGAGGCCGGCCTCGTTCATGCTCGAGTAGACCACGGGCACGCCCTCGTCGAGCAGGCGACGGGCCTCGCGCGGATCGGGCTCGAGCACCACCGACCCCACGCCGGCCTCGGTGAGCTCCTTCATGACCACCGACACCGCGGGCCGATAGCCCAGGAAGATCACATGGTCGTGGAAATCCTTCGCCTCCACCGGCAGCCGGGCCTGGAATCGTTCTTCCATCACCGGGATGATGTAGAGAGGGAAGAAGAGGAAGAGCAGGATTAGGCCGACCAGCTGCAGCACGATCACGAAGAAGATCATCACTGGATGCTGCCAATCGCAGTCGAAGCCGTAGCCCGTGGTGGTGAGAGTCTCCACCACCGTCATTGCGCTCCTCCAGAAGCCTCGGGGGGAATCCTCGAGGGTGGCCATGCCGATCATGTAGAGGAAGGTCGTCCCCAGGATGACCAGCACGAGCACGCCGGCGAACCATATCAGGCGTTTTGTCGATCTTTTCATGGGGCCATCGTAGGACGAGCCGGGTTTCTCGCCAACTCCTTTGTGCTAGCGTGGGCACCAGGGTTTCAACTATACTCCATAGATTATTGAACAAACTCGCCCCACCGGGCGTTAGCCTGGGTGAGAAGGGAATGTGGGATATGGCGTGCAGCAAGCGAGTTTCGAGTTTGGTTCTATTGCTTGCGGTTCTGAGTCTGTGCACAAGCTCCTGCGATCGATCCTGCGGGCCCCAGACAGTGATACTTCGTACCATCACGGGAAATGTGCAGGTTCGCGACTATGGCGATCTGCTGGACTTGTCTGATGTGGAAAGGATCACGGGACAACTAGCGGTGTTTGGATCCGCGGAATCCGATTCGGCCGTTCTGGATTTATACCCATTGACCAATCTGAAATCCGTCGGATCGCTATACATCCTCGGTGCGAATCGACTGAAGAATCTGCGCGGACTTGAATCCCTCGAGTCAATGGAACAGATCAATCTCCAAGAACTTGACAGCCTGACGACTCTTGAAGGGCTCGGGGTTTGCGAAGACTGCAATGCGGTGTTCCTAACAGGGCTGGAGCAATTCGATCAGTGGTCCTCACTGGATCGTTTTCCCGGAGTCGTTCAGCTCTCCATCGCCGGCGTTCCGAACTGTCGATCACTCGATTGGCTAGAGATGTTTCAGAACATCCATTCACTTAGATTACATGACATCGGGAT
Organism: uncultured bacterium; assembly: GCA_964410395.1. Lineage (GTDB taxonomy): Bacteria > Krumholzibacteriota > Krumholzibacteriia > JACNKJ01 > JACNKJ01 > JACNKJ01. The sequence goes on along the minus strand of CAYPGS010000003.1, from coordinate 77,681 downwards.
AGGATCTTTAGAGGGAATGCCGATACTCGAAAATCTGCAGGCACTTTCGATCGATAGATCCGATTCCTTGGTTTCATTTTCAGGACTCCCATTCCATCCTGATCTCTACACCCTCACCGTAAATCAATGCGAGAACCTGGCGAATCTTGATGGCCTCGCCGGACTACCCAGTCTACGATTTCTTTTCATCTCATATACAGGAATCGAAAGCCTCGATGGACTCGATGATCTGCCGTCGCTCAATCAGATCTCTTTGACATACAACCAATATCTGAACTCACTGGACGGGGTGGAGTCCCTCGGAAGTCTCAGCACCCTTCAACTCAGCGGGAATCCCCAGCTTCAGGATTTATCCTTGCCAACGGAGATGACATCCCTTGCGAATCTCTACATCCGAGACTCCCCCCAACTCATAGATCTGTCGGGCTTGGAATCCTTCCCGAACCTGATCCACCTCAATCTCCAGAGCCTGGAGAGCCTGACGGATTTTTCCGACGCTGAGTCCCTAGTGTCTCTCGAGGAACTCTACCTTCAAGATCTTCCGAGCTTGACGAATCTAGGGAGTTTTGGAGGCTTGGAGAACCTGGTGGAGTTGAACCTCAAAAGTCTATCGGGACTCGTCTCTCTGGAGGGCTTGGCTCAAGCAAATCAACTCGAACGAGTGACCATCTACGACAACCAGAATCTATTGACCCTCTCTGGTTTTCCCCAACCGAATGACCAGGACAACCTTCTCCTCAATATCGTTTCCAATACTCAACTCGTGGATTTCCAAGGTTTGGAAGGTCTGAGCTCATTGTCTGGATTGGTCGTGGAAGATAACTCCGTTCTTTCTAGTTTTAATGGTCTGGACGGACTTGTAGTCGTGGGAGATGACGGATTTCGATTCCAGGGCAATCTATCCATGAGTACCTGCACGATACTCGATTTCGCATCGCAACTCACCATCTCAGGTCCCATTGCAATTTATGGAAACGGCGATTGCCTACCCTAAAAAAGCCGGGCCCGAAGGCCCGGCTTTCTCGAAAGCACTGCTTCGAAGACTACATGTTCTCCTTGATGGCGGCCGAGACTTCCTGGAAGGCTTTCTTGGCGTCGCCGTAGAACATGAGAGTGTTGTCCAGTGCGAAGAGCGGGTTGGGAATGCCCGCGAATCCCGGACTTAAACTACGCTTCACGACCACCACCGTGCGGCACTTGTCCACGTCGATGATGGGCATGCCCGCGATGGGGCTCTCGGGATTGGTGCGCGCGTCGGGGTTCACCACGTCGTTGGCGCCCACAACGAAGGCCACGTCGACCTGCTCGAGGGTCGGGTTGATCTCGTCCATTTCGAGCAGTTTCTCGTAGGGCACGTCGGCTTCGGCCAGGAGCACGTTCATGTGTCCGGGCATGCGACCGGCCACCGGATGGATGGCGTACTCCACTTCCACGCCCTGGGCCTCCAGCAGGTTCGCCATGTCACGCACGGCGTGCTGGGCCTGGGCCACGGCCATGCCGTAACCCGGCACGATGACCACGCGGCTGACGCCATCGAGCAGCATGGAGACTTCATCGGCGCTGGTGGATTTGACCTTGCCCGCGTAGACGTCGTCCGCACTGGCGATCTCGCCCTCGGCCATGGCGCCGAAGAGCACGTTGGCCAGGGAGCGGTTCATGGCCTTACACATGATGCCCGTGAGGATCAGTCCCGAGGCGCCCACCAGGGAGCCCGCGATGATCAGCACGTTGTTGCTGAGCACGAAGCCCGTGGCCGCCGCGGCCAGTCCCGAGTAGCTGTTCAGCAGGGCGATGACCACCGGCATGTCCGCGCCGCCGATGGGAATGGTCAGCGTGACGCCCAGGATCGAGGCCAGAGCCACGATGCCCCAGTAGTAGAGCGAGTTGCTCGGGTCCATGACCAGCAGCACGCCGAAGACGACGCAGCCGAGGATCAGGAGCGCGTTGACGACCGTCTTCCCGGGAATCTTGACGCTGCCGCCGAAGGCGAGTTCGGCCAGCTTGATGAAGGCGATGATGCTTCCGAAGAAGGTCACGCCGCCGATGAGGCCGGTGGCCGCCGTGGCGATGTTGGCCTGATAGTACTGTGCAGTGGTATAGCCCACGGGCAGTGCGATGGACGGCTTGTAGACCGCCGCGCCCGCCACCAGGATGGAGGCCAGTCCGCCGAAGCCGTTGAAGAGCGCCACCAGCTCGGGCATGCTCGTCATCTGGACTTTCCTGGCCAGGAAAGCGCCCACGCTGCCGCCGGCGATGAGGCCGATGATGATCCACTGGTACTTCTCCACGCCCGGGTCCAGCAGCACCGCCAGCATGGCGAGGCCCATACCCGTAGCGCCTGTCAGGTTGCCCCTAACGGCCGTGCGCGGATGCGTCAGACCTTTCATTCCATAGATGAAGAGAACGGAGGCGACGAGATATGCGACGTTGATGATGTTCTGCATTACTCCCACCTCCTATTTCTTCTGGAACATTTCCAGCATGCGATGGGTGACCATGAAGCCGCCCACGACGTTAACGGACGCGAAGATCACCGCGGCGAAGCCCAGCCAGAGGAAGAGCGGACTCTCCCCAGCAAGACCCTCGGCGCCGGCGGCCAGGATGGCGCCGACGATGGTGATGCCGCTGATGGCGTTGGATCCGCTCATCAGGGGCGTGTGCAGCGTAGGCGGCACCTTCGTGATGATCTCGAAGCCGACGAAGATCGCCAGCACGAAGAGCGTAAGGATGGAGATGAGATCCATCAGGCATCACTCCCTTCCGTAGCGGGCGCAGCAAGGCCCATCAGTTCGCGCATGCGCGCGTTGACGACTTCGCCGTCCTTGCAGACCAGCGTATCGTTGATGATCTCGTCTTCGAGATCCATCTCGAGCTGGCCTTCCTTGTTGAGCATGTTCTGCAGGAAGGTGACGACGTTCTTGGCGAACATCTGGCTGGCGTGGTAGGGCACCGTGCTGGGCAGGTTCTCGGGGCCCAGAATCGTGACGCCGCCGGTCTCCACGACCTCGCCGGACTTCGTTCCTTCCACGTTGCCGCCGCGCTCGGCGGCCAGGTCCACGATCACCGAGCCGGTGACCATGCCGTCGACCATGTCCTTCGTCACCAGGATGGGCGCTTTCTTGCCGGGGATGGCGGCCGTGGTGATGACCACGTCGCTGTCGGCGATGGCGTCCTTCATCATCTGGCGCTGCTTCTCGATGGTCTCGGCGCTCTGTTCCTTGGCGTATCCGCCGGAGTCCTCGGAGTCTTCGGTGCCGAGATCCATTTCCAGGAACTTGCCGCCGAGAGACTCGATCTGCTCCTTCACCGCGGGGCGGATGTCATAGGCGAGCACCTTAGCGCCGGCCTTCTTGGCGCTGGCGATGGCCTGCAGACCCGCCACACCCGCGCCGATGACGAAGACCCGGGCCGGAGCGATGGTGCCCGCGGCGGTCATCATCATGGGGAACATGCGGGGCAGGGTGTCGCTGGCCATGACCACGGCCTTGTAGCCCGCGATGGTGGCCATGGACGAGAGGATGTCCATGCTCTGGGCGCGGGTGATGCGCGGCACCAGCTCCAGGGCGAAGTGCGTGGCGCCCGTGGTGGCCAGTTCCTTGGCGGCATCCAGCTCCGACAGAGGCTCGGAAGTGCCGATGACGATCTGGCCCTTCCTGAACTTGGGCAGGTCGGCCTTGCCGGCTTCCTGGTTGGCGCCGTGGCTGCGCACCTGAAGGATGATCTCCCCCTTGGAGAAGACCTCGTCACGCGAGACGACCTTGGCACCCTTCTCCACGAATTCCGCGTCGGTGAATCCGGCGCTCAGACCGGCACCCTCCTCCACGATCACTTCCATGCCGGCCTTCTGAAGGGCCGCCAGGGAAGCCGGGATCAGCGCCACCCGCCGCTCGCCGGGATAGCTTTCCTTGGGAACTCCAATAATCATCGGTTTCGCTCCCTCCCTGAGAGAAATCATCACGGGCGGTCAATCCTGGATGACCGCCTCCGGTTTTATCGAACGCCAGAAATTAGAGATAAAGTAGTCGAAAAACAAGGGGGGCCAACGCGAATACGCCCCCCTTTCGGGAGGCGTATTCAAGTGCGTAAATACTTGTTTATTCGGGATTTAGGGCTGCTTCCCGTAGAGGTAGTCGTAGAGGTACTCGATGGTCTGCTGCTTCTCGAGGGCTTCGCTGGCCATGAGGTCACCACTGGTGATCATGCCCACCAGGCGCCCATCGTCCACCACCGGCAAGTGGCGGATGCGTTTCTCGGAAATGACGCCCTTGCACTCCTCCAGGGTGGTGTGGGGACAGCAGGCGGCCACGGGGCGGGTCATCACGTCGCCCACCTTCGTCGCCGCGGGATCTGAGCCCGCGGCCACCACGCGCACGAGGATGTCCCGTTCGGTGAAGATACCGACCACGGTCTCGTCGTGGATCACCACCACCGATCCGATCTTTCGCTCGTTCATGAGTTTGGCTGCGTCCAGGACGGTATCGTTCTCGCTGACGGCAGCCACATCGGTGCCCTTGACCTTTAGCAGATCGCTGACTTTCGGCATGAATCCTCCTGGGAGACGGAACTGGATGAATCTTGCCCCCACCGAGGCTCCCTGGCAAGGGGAAAGCCCATAAGAGCCATCAGGATCCGCAATTCGTGAGATCGTCAGCGTCTTGACCCGGGGCTCCAGACAGGGGAATATGTGGGAGATCCTCTCAGATCCCGAACCCGCAAATCACGGAGAGTGGAAATGCCCACGCGATCCCAAGACGCCGCCGGGCGTCCCGCGCCCGCCGAAGCGTTGCCCATCTCGGCCATCCATCATGTCGAGATCTGGTCCGGCAACGCCAAGCAGTCCGAATACTACTATCGCAAGGCCTTCGGCTTTTCGCGAATCGCCTACGCGGGCCCCGAGACCGGTGTGCGCGACCGCGCCAGCTACGTGCTGGCCCAGGACGAGATCCGCCTGGTCGTGAGTTCCCCCATCGGCGAAAGCGGCGAGATGAACCGCTGGCTCGCCGAGCACGGCGACGGAGTGCGCGATATCGCCTTCGCCACCAGCGACGTGGAGCACTGCCACCGCGAGGCGACCGCCAGGGGAGCATCGGACGAGGGCACCCCATTCGACATGGGCGAGGGCGTAAGACGGGCCGCCGTGGCCACCTACGGCGAGGTACTGCACTCCTTCATCGACGCCAGGGACTACGAGGGCCCCTTCCTGCCCGGCTACGAGGCCAGCGAGATTCCCGAGAATGACACGGGTCTGCGCTGGGTGGATCACATCGTGGGCAATGTGGAAGAGGGTAAGATGGACGCCTGGCGCGACTGGTACGAGCAGATCCTCGGCTGGCATCAGTTCCTGAGCTTCGACGACAAGGACATCAGCACCGAATACTCGGCCCTGCGCTCCAAGGTCATGAGCAGCCCCACCGGCAAGATCAAGTTCCCCATCAACGAACCGGCGGCAGGCAAGAAGCTCAGTCAGATCCAGGAGTATCTCGACTACAACGCGGGACCGGGCAGCCAGCACCTGGCATTGATCACCGACGACATCATCACGACCATCAAGCAGCTTCGCGAGCGCGGCGTGGAGTTCCTGGAAGTGCCCGACTCCTACTACGATGAGCTCACCGAGCGAGTGGGCGCCATCGACGAGGACATCGAGGTGCTGAGGAGTCTCAAGATCCTCGTGGATCGCGACGACCAGGGATACCTCTTGCAGCTCTTCACCAAACCGGTGCAGGATCGCCCCACGCTCTTCTACGAGATCATCCAGCGCAAGGGCAGCCAGAGCTTCGGCAAGGGCAACTTCCAGGCGCTGTTCGAGAGCATCGAACGGGAACAGGAGCGGCGGGGGAATCTGTGAGGCTTCTGAATTTCGAGTTGCCGGGGGATCATGGTCGGGTGCAGATGGGCGTCTTTCGCGACGGACGGGTGCACCCTGCGGACATCATCCTCGGCGAATCGCCCTGGCCGCTGGATCCGGATCGACTCGCCGACCTGCCAAAAATAGTGGAGTCTCTCGCCGATTCCTGGACCGGGCCGGGCCACGATCCTGGCGAGGTCATCTGGCACACGCCCGTAGCGCCCATCGCAAGCTTCCGCGATTTCTACGCCTTCGAGGAGCACGTGAAGACGGCCCGTTCAAAACGCGGCCTGGAAGTCGCGCCGGAATGGTATGAACTGCCGGTCTTCTACTTCTCCAATCATGCGACGCTGTTCCCACACGAAGCCGAGATTCCGCTGCCCGCCTTCGCTGAGGAACTGGATTTCGAACTCGAAGTGGCGGCGCTCATCGGCCGCGGCGGGCGGGACATCCCCGTGGAGCGCGCCGAGGAGCACATCGCCGGCTACACCGTGCTCAACGATTGGAGCGCGCGTGCCGTGCAGCGGCGCGAGATGAGCGTGGGCCTCGGTCCGGCCAAGGGCAAGGATTTCGCCTCGCAGATCGGCCCCTTCCTGGTCACCCCCGACGAACTCGAGGACGCCCGCAGCGGCAAGGGCTTCGACCTCGCCATGTCCGTGAAGGTGAACGGCGAGACGATCACCGGCGGCAACTGGAAGAGCATCCACTGGTCCTTCGCCGAGATGATCGCACACGCCTCGGCTGGCGTGGATCTGCGCCCCGGCGATCTCATCGGAAGCGGCACCGTGGGCGGAGGATGCCTGCTCGAGATCGGCACCGACAAGCTGGGTCGATGGCTGGCTCCGGGCGACGTGGTGGAACTTGAAATCGAACGGCTGGGCATCCTTCGCGGTCGCCTGGCGAAGGAGTAGGCATGCCCTTCTATCACCGACTGGGCGAGATTCCCCGCAAACGTCACGTTGCCTTCCGCAATGAGGATGGCGGGATCCACTACGAGCACCTCATGGGCAATATGGGTTTCACCGGTCCTTCGAGCCTGCTCTACCATCTGCGCCTGCCCACGGCGGTGAGGAGCCAGTCCCTGGTGCGCGGCCTGCAGTGGGAGGTCGACAGCGACACCACCCTGCGCAATCGTCACTTCAGGCTCGACGGCATTCCCGCTGGCGGAAGCTTCACGCTCGATCGCATGCCCCTGCTCTTCAACAGCGACGTGGCCATCTCCATGGCCCGGCCCGACAAGGGCGACGACTTCTTCTTCCGCAACGGCCAGGGCGACGAGATCCTCTACGTGAGCGACGGCGAGGGCGTGCTCGAATCGATCATGGGCGAGCTGCCCTACCGCAAGGGTGACTACCTCGTGATTCCGCGCAGCATCACCTACCGGCTCAGGCCTTCGGGGGCGAACCGCATCCTCATCATCGAGAGCGCGGGTTTCGTGGAGACGCCCGAGCGCTACCGCAACGAGTACGGGCAGCATCTGGAGCACAGCCCCTTCTGCGAACGGGATTTCCGCGTACCGGAAGCCCTGCCCGTGCACGATGAAGTCGGCGATTTCCGCATCATCGTGAAGCGCGAGAACAGGCTCTACGAGCATGTCGTCGGTCATCATCCTTTCGATGTGGTGGGCTGGGACGGTCACTACTACCCCTGGGCCACCAACATCGAGGACTTCGAACCCATCGTCGGACGGGTGCATCAGCCGCCGCCGGTGCATCAGCAGTTCCAGGCGCCGGGATTCGTGATCTGCAGCTTCGTGCCGCGGCTCTACGACTTCCATCCCGAGGCCGTGCCCGCGCCCTACAACCACAGCAACGTGATGACCGACGAGGTCATCTACTACGCCCACGACAAGTTCATGAGCCGAAAGGGCATCGAGTACGCCTCCATGACCCTGCATCCGGACGGCATGCCCCACGGCCCGCAGCCCGGCCGCATCGAGGCCTCCATCGGCAAGGAGGCCACCGACGAGCTGGCCGTCATGATCGACACCTTCGCGCCGCTGAAAGTCGCCAAGGGCGCGGTGGATGTGGAGGACGCAGCCTATCCCCAGAGCTGGCTCGAGGACTAGGGAAGGGATCTAACAGCGCTGGCCCCTCCATGGACGCCTGCAATCCATTGCATTTATTGTTTTTACATATTTCCTGCATTTTTTTGAAGAATATGCTTGCAGAACCCGCGCCGCTACATTAGTATTTTCGCAATTACGCAGATACTAACTCTAAGAGGCGAATCGATGACCCAGGATCCCCGCCACATGATGGACTTCAAGGCCAGGCTCTACGAGCAGTTCGGCATCATGGGCCGGGCCCTGTCCAGCCCGCGGCGGATGGAAATCCTGGATCTGTTGTGTCAGGGCGAGCGCGGGGTGGACGAACTGGCGAAGGAGACCGGCCTGGCCGCATCCAACGTCTCACAGCATCTGCGGATCTTGAAGGAGGCCCACCTCGTGGCTTTCACCCGGGACGGCCTTCACCTCCGCTATCACCTGGCCGATCCGGCGGTCGGGGAGTATTGGCGCAGTTTCCGCCGCCTGGCGCTTGGCCGTCTTGCGGAATTGCGCGAGTTGCTCAGCGAGCACCATGCAGACAACGCAGAGTTCGAGGCCCTGGGCGCCGAAGACCTCCAGCGCCGCCTCGCGGACGGCGAAGTGATGCTGCTCGATGTGCGCCCCGAGGTGGAGTATCGCGGCGGGCATCTTCCCGGCGCACGCTCCATGCCTCTGGACGAGCTTCCCGACCGGATCGCCGAACTCCCAAGAGACCGGGAGATCGTCGCCTACTGCCGTGGACCTTTCTGCATCATGGCCGATGAGGCAGTGCGGCAGCTTAGGAAGGAGGGCTTCCAGGCCAGTCGCCTCAACGAAGGCCCGCCCGAGTGGCGGGAGCGAGGCGAAGAATTGGAAGCCGGATAGAGCCTTCGCAATACCGAACACAAGATTCCTGAAACTAGCCAATCACCCCGACGCGTGAGGTAGTCATGCGCAAGTCGAAACACACACTCGTAAACTTGGCCGTGAGCCACCCCAAATGGGTGATCGTCGGCGCGGTCCTCTTGACCCTCGCGATGGGATCCTTTGTCCCCCGCGCCGTGATAGACACCGATCCCGAAAACATGCTTACGGCCGATGAACCGGTGCGTGTGGTCCATTCCCGCATCAAGGAGGAGTTCGGCCTTGCCGACTATCTCGTCCTCGGTTTCACGGGAGAGAGCGATCTCCTCAGCGAGGAATTCACCGGCAGACTCGCCACTCTGGTTGAATCCATCGAGGAGATGGAGGGCGTGGTGGGTGACGACGTCATGGCCCCTTCCACGGTGGACGACATCTACCGCACGCCGGACGGCTCCCTGGTCGTCGGCGGCCTGACCGACGAGCGAACAGGTTGGAAGACCCAGCCCAGCGTGGCCGAGAAGATCAGGGCCAATCCCATGCTGCGTGGCAAGCTGGCTTCCTCGGACGGGAGCGTGGTGGCGGTCTACATCCCCCTCGAGGAAAAGAAGTTCGCCGCGCCGGTCTCGGAGGCCATCGAGTCTGAGATGGAGCGGATCGGCGGCTTCGCGAATTATCACATCACCGGCCTGCCAGTAGCGCAGAGCGTTTTCGGCAGCGAGATGTTCAAGCAGATGGGAGTATCGGCGCCCCTGGCGGGTCTTCTGATCTTTCTGCTGATGCTCTTCTTCTTCCGCAAGGCGCCGGTGGTGGCCGCGCCGATGCTCATCGCCGTGATGACGGTGACCATCACCATGGGCACGCTGATCGCCCTGGGCTACACCGTCCACATCATGAGCTCGATGATTCCGATCTTCCTGATGCCGATCGCGGTGCTCAATTCCATCCACATACTCTCGGAGTTCCACGAGCGCTACCAGAAGTCGGGCTCGCAGCGCGAGGCCATCACCAGCACCATGGACGAGCTCTTCAAGCCCATGATCTTCACCACCGCCACCACGGTCGTGGGCTTCGGCTCGCTCATGAGCGCTTCGATCCCCCCCGTGAAGGTCTTCGGCGCTTTCGTGGCCGGCGGCGTGGCCGTGGCCTGGCTGCTCTCGGTGACCTTCAACCCGGCCTACGCCGTTCTATTGAGGAAGAAGACTCTCGCTGGTTTCGGTCAGCAGGACGAAGGCGGCGGCGCCCTGGGTCGCTTCATTCCCAAGCTGGGCCGCTTCGCCGTGAACATGCGTCGGCCAGTGCTGATCTTCACCGTGGCCGCCCTGCTGCTCAGCGCCTACGGCATCAGCAACATCGTGGTGAACGACAATCCCACCAAGTGGTTCAAGTCCAACCACCCCATTCGCGTGGCCGAGCATGAACTGGGCAGCAAGTTGGCCGGCACCTACATGGCCTATCTGGAATTCGACGCCGTCGACACCGATGCCGGCAGCGTCAAGACGCCCGAGGCCCTGCACTACATGGAGGGCCTGCAGCGTCGCCTGGAGACCCTGCCCCAGGTTGGCGCCACCACCGGCCTGACCGACATCGTCAAGAAGGTCCGCTTCGAACTGAGCGACGGCGACTCGACCAAGCACGCGGTGCCCAACGACGAGCTGGAGATCGCGCAGGAGATCTTCCTCTACGAGGTGGCCGGCGGCGATCCCGACGATCTCTACAAGTTCATCAATCCCGACGGTGACAAGGCAGTGCTCTGGATCCAGCTCAAGGACGGCGACAATCAGGCCGTCATCGAGATGCTCGACGAGGCCGCCGCCTACATGGACGACACGGTCACGCCCGCAGGCATGAGCTTCGACTGGGGCGGGCTCACCTATATCAACGTGATCTGGCAGGACAAGATGGTCGTGGGAATGCTGCGCGCCCTTCTGGGCTCGTTCCTCGTCGTGCTCCTGATGATGATCTTCCTGCTCCGCTCCTTCTTCATGGGACTGATCTCCATGATTCCCCTCACCGTGACCATCGCCATGGTCTACGGCCTGGTGGGTCTGAGCGGCAAGCCCTACGACATGCCCATCGCCGTGCTGAGCTCGCTGACACTGGGTCTCTCCGTGGACTTCGCCATCCACTTCCTGAAGCGCGGCCAGGAGCTCTACAAGCGCAGTGGGAAACTGGCGACCGCGCTGGAGGAGCTCTTCCAGGAACCGGCCCGGGCCATCAGCCGAAACATCGTGGTGATCGCCCTGGGCTTCGTACCCCTGCTCTTTGCGGCCCTGGTGCCCTACGTCACCGTGGGCCTCTTCTTCCTCGCCATCATGGCACTGTCCGGCAGCGCCACCTTCCTGATCCTGCCCGGACTGATCCGCATGCGCGGCGAGCGCGCCCTCGTACCTTGGGGAACCGGAAAGCTGAACCGGAAGCCCCGCTTCAATGAAACTGCCAAGGAGGCCAACTGATGAAATTCCGAACTCATCTGATCGCGACTCTGATCGCCGTCGGGCTGGGAGCGAGCAGCATCCACGCTTCGGAAACACCCGACGCCACCCAGCTCATGAACGAGGCCCACAAGGCCTACTACTACGCCGGTGACGGCGGGCAGGCCAAGGTGATGATGACCCTCACCGACAAGAAGGGCCGTACCCGTGAGCGCCAGTTCTGGATGCTGCGGCGGGACATCGCCGACATGGGCGACCAGAACTACTACACCTACTTCATCAAGCCCGCCGACGTGCGCAAGACCGGCTTCCTGGTCCACAAGCACGCCGACGGCCAGGACGACCGTTGGCTCTACATGCCGGCCCTGGACCTGGTCAAGCGGATCGCGGCCGACGACCGCTCCTCCAGCTTCGTGGGCTCGGACTTCAGCTACGAGGACGTTTCCGGACGTCTGCCCCTGCTCGACGAGCACCAGCTGCTCGGCGAGGAGACTCTGGGCGAGCGCGCCACATGGAAGATCGAAAGCCGGCCCAAGGAAGCCGGCACGAGCGACTGGCATCGCAAGCTCACCTGGATCTGCCAGGAATCCAAGCTGCCGCTGAAGGAGGAGTACTACAAGAAGGAGAAGCTGGTTCGTGTCTTCGAGGTCGAGGCGGTCGAGGTGATCGACGGCTTCCCCACCGCGACAATCCGCACCATGAGGGACGTCAAGCGCGGCAAGCAGACCACCATCAGTTTCGAAGACATCGACTACCAGGCCAGCCTGGCGGCCGACGCGTTCACCGAGCGCCTGCTGAAGAACCCGCCCCGCGAGTACACGAGGTAGAACCATGCGAATTCTTTCAACGACCCTGCTTCTGACCTTTGCGCTGATCGGCGGCGCCGCCAGTCAGCCCCTGCTCGGCGGCTTCGTGGAGGGCGCTTGGGGTCTGCGCCTGGAAGAGAACCTGGCGCTTGACGGCGGCCTGCCCCTGGCCGAGCGGGCCTACCCCCGCGACGAGCTTCGCGCCCAGCTCACCCTGCAGGATGGCCTGGGCGACGCCGAGTTCTTCCTGCGCTTCGACCTCCTCAGCGACGCGACCTCAGCCGATCGCAACTTCCTGGATCTGCGCGAAGCCTATCTCAAGCTCTACCTGGTCGACTGGATGGACATCAAGGTCGGCCGCCAGGTGGCCACCTGGGGCACGGGGGATCTCGTCTTCGCGAACGACCTCTTCGCGAAGGACTGGCAGGCCTTCTTCACCGGCCTGGACGACGCCTATCTCAAGCCGCCCCAAGACCTGTTGCGCCTGGGCTTCTACCTGGGCGGCAGCACACTCGAACTGGCCGCCTCTCCACGCTTCACGCCGGACCATTTGCCCGACGGCAGCCGTCTCTCGGTGTGGAGCCCCTTCCCGCAGGGGATGCCGCCGGTGAGGGAACCCGCGAGCAGCCTGGACAGCGCCGAGCTCTTCGGCCGCTTCTACGGCAGCCGGGGCAGTTTCGAGTGGGCCCTCTACGGCTATCGCGGCTTCTGGCCCACTCCTCAGGGGATGGTCATGGAGGGCAGCGACGCCAGCCTCGTCTACCCGCGTATGGACTCTGGCGGCGCCAGCCTGCGCGGTCCGCTGGGTTCCTTTCTCGTGAATCTCGAGGGCGCCTACTACCATTCGGCCGATGATGCCGAAGGGGACGATCCCCTCATGCCCAATTCCGAGATCCGGATGATCGCCGGCCTGGAGAAGTCCTTTAGCGGCGACTGGATGCTGGGCGCGCAGTGGTATGGCATCCAGATGATGGACTACGACGGCTACGAGGCCGGCTTGCAGCCGGGCGGTCCCGTTTTTGAGGAACTGCGCCAGTATGTCACCGGCCGCGTGACCAAGCTGGCCATGGACCAGAACCTCACCCTTTCGCTCTTCGGCTACTACAGCCCCTCGGATGCGGACTGGCATCTGCGCCCCAGCCTGGCCTACAAGCTCACCGACACGGTGAAGATGACACTGGGCGCCAACCTCATGGACGGGGATGACCCCTGGACCCAGTTCGGCCAGTTCGCAGAGAACGACAACCTCTTCCTGCGCCTGCGCTACAGCTTCTAAGGCCGGAATCAAAAGGAGATATGAACATGAGCATCGAATCGATCATCCGCGCCATCGCCGGAACCTTCATCCTGATAAGCCTGCTGCTGTCGGTCCTGGTCAGCCCCTGGTGGCTGCTCTTCACCGCCTTCGTGGGCCTCAATCTGCTCCAGTCGGCCTTCACCCGCTGGTGCCTGATGGAGGACATACTCAAGAAAGCCTCCTGCCGAACCGACTAGTCCCGGGGAGGGTTTTCCGGAAGCGAGGTCGCCTCGCCAGGGTCCAGAGTTGCTCCTCACCGAGCTAATGGCCTTGTCCTCGGAAGCTTCCGATGGTAGATAATCCCAGTATGAGCACGACGATCTTCCGTTCTTCGGAACTGCCCCCGCGAGAGATCTACCAGATCCTCACACACCTGGTGGCGCCGCGGCCCATAGCTTTCGTATCGACGCTTTCGGCCGACGGCGTGGGCAACCTCGCCCCCTTCTCCTTCTTCAACATGGGCGGCCTGAATCCGCCCTCGTTGGTCTTCTGTCCGGTGAACACGCGGGACGGCCGGGTGAAGGACACGGTTCAGAACATCGAGGCCACCGGCGAGTACGTGGTGAACCTGGTCAGCCGCACCATGGCCGAGGTGGCCAACGAGGCCAGCCTCCCCTTCGATCCCGAGATCGACGAGTTCGACCAGGTCGACTGTACACGTGGACAGTCATCCATCGTGAAGCCGCCCCGCGTGGCCGAGTCGCCGGCGTCCATGGAATGCCGCCTCTTCGAGATCCTGCGCCATGGCGAAGGTCCGCTGGCCAGCAACTACATCGTTGGCGAGGTGCTCGCCATCCACCTGGACGAGCGTTTCCTCGAGGGCGGCCTGCCCGACACCCGCGCCATGGACCTGGTGGGCCGCCTCGGCGGCGACGACTATATCCGCCTCGCGCCTGAGGCGCTTTTTGAGTTGGAGAGACCTTCTGAGTAAGTCTCTCAACACCGAGTCGCTGTTAGTGCCAAAAGCTATTGATTGTACTGGTCAAGTATTTCGTCAGCCTCTAGGACTTCACTCTCAAGTCCAAGTGGGGTGCACCCCATACTCGATGATCTAACGCGTGGAGACTCACTCCAGGGAGCTCTAAAACAATCTTCTCCTGTAGGCCAAGTGAAATCAATAGATTTTGGGTCTATTCCATGCTGAATCTTCAAACATCCAATCACATTCTTAAGAGAAGTTGAAATCAAGAGAATTGCCGACATCATGTCGCGAACAGACCAGTTTCGCGAAGTCAACTTCAAGGAGAGATTGGTCTTTGATTTCTCGATTCTCTCTGTCTCAAAAAAACTTAGGCCAAACTTCTCGCCTCCAAGGCTCATCATGCCTTCGGGAGGACAAGGTGTTCCGGCATTCTGTTGAAGCCCAATTGCCAATGAAAACCCTCCAAGGCTTGTTCTTAAGCCATGCTTGATTGTGTTGAACTCATTGCGAGAACTTTCATCCAAAAACTCTCGGGCTAGATCTTGCCATAGCTGACCAAATCCCTTCTTGATTTCTGCCTCTGAGTTTTTGTCTTCTAACTGAAGGTTCGAATGAACGACAATTGAAAGCTCTTCCCAACATAAGCGAGGGCAATCCACCATCGAGTACTTAAGAGTTCCAGTAGAGAGTTTCCTTACCGCAGACTTGAGTTCAGCAAGACTGTACTGATCTAACCAACCAAAAAGGCAGTGTGGTGCTTGAGCTGCGCCTACTAAGTATGCCATCAAAGACTCGAGCGCGAGTCCATACACTATCCGAAGGCCTAGAGTAGAGTTGAGGCTTAAATCATCTACCGATTCAGCATCCCCCCAGAGTGAACTTGCTAGCTCAGTATATTGGTCTGGATTCGCAGCGTTCAAAAACTCCCGATTCACTTCCACTTGATCATGAACCCAAATGGCGACTGGGCGTTCGTCAACGGCAAACCTCAGAGGGGTAGCCATACCACTCCTTTGTGTTTGAAAGTCGATACCCGACAGGGCCAATTAAAGAAGAGAATTGATTCACTTCCAAGCGAGGTTGAGCTTGCGATCATTTTGAACACAGTCTCGCAGATAGAGATTGATCAGGTTCTGATAGGGAATACCAGTTTCTTCAGACATATCCTTGAAGTACTCGAGGATATCCACCCCCATGCGAATCGTTATCTGCTTCTTGAGCGATTTTGCATAAGGATTCTTCCGGCTCTTCATTGTTGAGAGATCGTATTCTTTCTTCATGGTTTTCCTCGCGGATAGAACTCCCGCTCATTCTTCGTCGCTTTTCGGGCGCTTACAATCCGAATGGTGCTTCCTTCGTTTCGCAAGCAGTAACTCACAAGAACGATTCTGAGTCTGGCGCTACGTCCGAGCATCAGGAAGCGCTCTTCGACATCGGAATGCTCCACATCCTCGAACTCGACGGCTTCTTCGTCGAAGAACACGCTTCGAGCCTCTTCGAAAGTCACGCCATGTTTCCGACGGTTCTCCCGATTCTTCCCTTCATCCCATTCGAAGACGATCGATGCCATAACCACATTGTAGTTATACTGTAGTTATTGTCAAGGAAGATCTCAATAATGCAAGGTGCCTGGTTTATCGTGGTCAGTGAGGCTCCTGGTTTGCTGACGGTGTTCTCATGCCCAGTATCGATGATCCACTGAAATAGCCTGGAACGTGCTATAATTCTTCGAATCTCGTTGATTCGGAGAACTCGTGCCCTCTCGCCTGTTTGTCTGTCTTCTTATCTTCGCCTTCGGCGTCAAGGCATTGTCGCTCAATGAGATACAGGGCAGCAACCTGGAGACCCTCCTCGACGAGGACGGCGACTCCCCCGACTGGATCGAACTCTTCAATGGCGGCCCCGAAGCCATCGAACTGACCGGTTACGGTCTGTCCGATCGGGAGGAGAACCCTTTCCGCTGGACCTTGCCCTTCTGCGTCATTCCTGCCGACTCCGCGCTCCTGGTCTTCGCCTCGGGGAAAGACCGCGGCTTCTGGCTGCCCCACTGGGAGACGGTTCTGGATCATCACGATCTGGTGAAGTACCGACCCGGGGACACCGAGCCGCCGGCCGACTGGCGCGAGATCGGGTTCGACGACTCGGATTGGGAGGAAGGCCCCACGAGCATCGGCTACGGGGACGGCGACGACGACACCGTCGTTCATTGGTCCATCAAGACCTGGTACACCCGCAAGACCTTCACGGTGGCCGACCTGGCGAAGGTCGGAGCGGTGGCCTTCCACGTGGACTACGACGACGGATACGTGGCCTATCTCAATGGCGTGGAAATTTCCCGCGGCCACATGGGTGATCCGGGCCCGCCCCCCCCCCACGACGCTTTTGCCGAAAGCCCCCGGGAGGCCACCATCTTCCTGGGCGGCCGGCCCGAGTCGAGATTCTTCTTCGACAACACGCTCCTGGTGGAGGGCGAGAACGTGCTCGCCGTGCAGGTTCACAATATCGACGCCGAGTCCATGGACCTCAGCCTCATTCCCTTCCTCACCCTGGGTATGCACACGACTCCGCCGAGCGCGCGGGGGCTGTCCGAGACACTCTTCAGCCAAGTTCCCCAGTTGCATGCCACCTTCCAGCTCAATCCGGGAAATGAATCCGTGTTCCTGACCACGCCCGACGAGCAACTCATCGATCAGGCGAACCTTCCGGCCCACAGCCTCGATCATTCTTTCGGTCGCTATCCCGATGGAAGTGGGCCCTGGTTCATCCACGAGACGCCCACGCCTTGGTTCTTCAACGGCGAGGGCGGCCTGGCAGGTTACACCGAAGAACCGGAGTTCTCCGAAGAAGGGGGATTCCATTCGGGCAGTATCGCTGTCGAGCTGGAGACCGAATCTCCCCTCGCGGAGATTCGCTACACTCTTGATGCCGCAGATCCCGACGAAGACTCGACGCCCTACTCGAGCCCCATCTTCATCGAGGAGACCACGGTGCTTCGCGCCCGGGCCTTCCAGTCGGGCAAGGCGCCCAGCCCTATCGTCACCCACACCTACTTCTTCGGAGAGAGCAGCACCCTGCCCGTGATCTCCCTGGCCACCGATCCGCCGAACCTCTGGGATGAGGAGATCGGCATCTACGTGCTGGGCAACGACTACTATCCCGGCTTCCCCTACTACGGCGCGAACTTCTGGCAAGACTGGGAGCGGCCCGTTCACATGGAGTACTTCGTGCCCAGCGGCGAACTCGGCTTCGCCCAGGACCTGGGTGTGAAGATACATGGGGGGATGACCCGAGCCTTCGATCAGAAGTCCCTGAGACTTCTCGCGCGGCAAGGATACGGCGAATCGCACATCGATTATCCTCTCTTCCCCGAACGCGACCTCGATAAGTACAAACGCATCCTGTTGCGCAACTCCGGTAACGACTGGTGCCGGAGCATGCTTCGCGACGGACTCATGCACCGCGCCACGACGGGCACGGGCCTGGACCGCATGGCCTACGAGCCGGCCCTAGTCTTCTTGAACGGCGAGTACTGGGGCATCCACAACATACGCGAGCGAATCGGCAAGTACTACCTCGAGGAGAACCACGGCGTGGACCCGGATGAAGTGGACATCCTCGAGTTCCGGTTCGAGGTGGTGGAGGGCGACTCGATCCACTACCGGAACATGCTCGACTACATCGAGGCCAACGGACTCACCGATCCACAGCACTACGCGTACATCGGAACACAGATGGATCTGGTCGAGTTCAGCGACTATTGGATCTTCCAGGTCTACTTCGGCAACACCGACTGGCCGGCGGGCAACGTGAAGTTCTGGCACCCGCGGACACCCGATGGCCGCTGGCGATGGCTCTTTTTCGACACCGATTTCGGTCTCGGCTATTGGAACGACTACGCTTTCGACACGCTCTCCTGGGCCACAGCCGAAAACGGCTCCGGGCAGAACAGCCCCTGGTCCACCTTCCTCATCCGAGAACTGCTGGAGAACGAGGAATTCGAGCGCCGATTCATCAATCGCTACGCCGACTACCTCAACACTCGATTGAAGGCCGAGGAGCTAGGGTTCCTCGCCGCCGAGCTCCGCGCACGCATCGAGCCGGAGATCGGTCGCCACCAGGAACGCTGGGGATTCAGCTACGAATCCTGGCAGAGCGACATGGCCGTGGTGGAAGAATTCGTGCAGATGCGTCCGGCGATCGCCCGTGGGCACCTGCGTCTCAAGTTCGGCCTCTCCCGCGAATGGATCCTCGATCTGGACCTGAGCCCTCCCGGCAGCGGCGTCGTGAAACTCGAGGCCGTGGAGATCGGCGAGCCCTGGAGCGGTCGCTATTTCATGGGCGTGCCCGTGGAACTCACGGCGATTCCCGCACCCGGCTACGAGTTCGTCGCCTGGTCCGATCCGGGAATCGCGGCATCGACGGTGCTCGTTGACGCACTCGGGGATAGCAGCCTCACGGCGCATTTCCAGGAATCCGCCGCCTACCGGGTCGTCATCAACGAGATCAACTACAACGGACCCGCGGACAACGATCCCGGCGATTGGGTGGAACTGCACAACCATGGCTCCGAGAACGTTGACCTGTCCGGATGGTTCTTCAGTGACGAGGACGACGAGCATGCCTTCATCCTGCCTCCAGGAACCTCACTCACTACTAATGACTACCTCGTGCTCTGCGAGGATCTGGAACTCTTCGAAACAGCCTTTCCCTTGGTGGAAAACGTGCTCGGCGATCTCGATTTCGGCTTCAGCGGCAGCGGCGAGGAACTGCGCCTCTTCGACGCGGACTCCCTGCTCATGGATAGGGTCGAGTACGACGACTCTCCCCCTTGGCCCATCGAACCGGACGGCTTCGGTCCCACACTCGAGTTGATCGAAGCCGACAGCGATAATGCCCTGCCCGACAGCTGGGCATCCTCTCTCGTCGACCTAGGCACTCCGGGCGCACCGAATTCGGTCTCCACGGAAACCGGCGCGAGCGGCGACCTTCCCGCCTCGGTTCTGCTCAGCGAGCCCTGGCCCAATCCCTTCAATCCCACGGTGAATCTGCGCTTCGGAATACCGAAGGCCGCGAAGGTGCGACTGGATCTTTTCGATGTCCGTGGAGCCCGCGTGGCGCGGATTATCGATGGAGTGCTGGGGGCCGGATACCACGAGTGCCGATGGAATGCAGAGGGCTTCGCCAGCGGACTCTACTTCGCACGCCTGGAGTTCGAGGGCGAGATCCGAAGCCGCAAGCTATTAATGCTCAAGTGAATACTTTCTCTTGAGCAGGGCCCAAGCAAGGCCTTGTCATACCCGCCTCCCGCGCTACATTGCTAGGCAGCCGGAGGTATCCATGAGCAGCGATTCCGCCACCATCATTCCCCCCGATCTCGATCTGGAAGCCGAGATTCTTCGCCTCAAGAAGGAGAAGAACGCCGTGCTCCTGGCCCACTACTACCAGGAGTCGGAAATTCAGGATCTGGCCGATCACCTGGGCGACAGTCTCGCCCTGGCCCAGGCGGCCAAGAAGGCCGACGCCGAGGTCATCGTCTTCGCGGGCGTGCACTTCATGGCCGAGACGGCCAAGATCGTGAATCCCGAGGCCACGGTGGTCATCCCCGACATGGAAGCCGGATGCTCGCTGGCCGACTCCTGCCCGGCCGACGAGCTCGCCGCCTGGAAGGCCGAGCATCCCGATCACAAGGTCGTGGCCTACATCAACTGCACGGCCGAGACCAAGGCCCAGGCCGACATCATCTGCACCTCGGGCAACGCCGAGAAGGTGGTCGCCTCCTTCCCGGAAGACACGCCCATCCTCTTCGTGCCCGACAAGAACCTCGGCGCCTGGCTCAACAAGGAACTCGGTCGCAACATGGACCTGTGGCCCGGCACCTGCATCGTGCACGAGACCTTCAGCGAGCGAAAGATCGTGCAGGAGATGGCCCGGCACCCCGAGGCCCTCTTCATCGCCCATCCCGAGTGCGAGGAGCCGGTGCTCCAGCACGCGCACTTCATCGGTTCCACCAAGAAGCTTCTCGACTTCGTTCGCGAGAACGAGGCCCGCGAGTTCATCGTGGGCACCGAGACGGGCATCCTCCATGAGATGGCCAGGCAGGCACCGGGCAAGACCCTGATTCCCGCCCCCTACGACGAGGACAGCTGCAACTGCAACGAGTGCCCCTACATGAAGCTGAACACTTTGGAGAAGCTCTATCTCTGCCTGCGGGATCTCGAACCGCGCATCGAGATGGATGAAGCGCTGCGTCTCCGGGCGGCGGAACCCCTGGAGAGGATGCTGGCGCTTTGAGCTGCCAGCCACCAGCGGCCAGCTACCAGCCAGAGACGAAATCCCTGGGCCAAATCGCGGCCGTTCGCTAGTCTTCGCCCAGACTGCGAGGACACTCCATGCCGCATTCCGCCTTCGCCCGTAAAGGACGCCACGAGAGCCTGGCCGAGCTCGGCCGCCGCGTGCACGATCGCGGACTCATCGCGGGCACTGAAGGCAATCTGAGCTGCCGCCTGCCGGGGGGGCAGATCCTCATCACTCCCGCTGGACGCGCCAAGTCGGAGATCTGCGAAAACGATCTCGCCCTGCTGGCTCCCGACGGCGCCGTGCTGCGCGGCGACCCATCCTCCGAGCGGTCCCTGCACGTACAGCTCTACCAGCACTGTCCCGAAGCAGTATTCGCGGTACATGCCCATCCGCCCAGCGCCGTGGCCTGGAGCCTCGCGCATCCGGATGCGGACAAACTCCCCGCCGAACTCCTGCCGGAGGCCCTGCTCGCCTTCGGACGCGTTCCCATCGCGCCCTATGCTCGTCCGGGCAGCGAGGAACTGGCGCGGTCCATCCGGCCCTTCCTGCCCGACTGCCGTGCCATCATCCTGGGCCGACATGGCGCCCTCACCTGGGGCGAAAGCGCCGAGGAGGCGCTGGCCCTGATGGAGCAGCTCGAGCAGGTGGCGCTCATCCTCACCCAGGCCTTCGCGAGCGGCAGTCCCCGACCGCTTCCTCCCGAAGAGGTAGCTGCCATCCTCGAGGCCCGCAAATCATGAAGGACCTCGTTTCCCTCGCCCTTCGTCGCCGCTCGGGCAAACTCGAGATCCTGGATCAGACCCGGCTCCCTCACGAAGAGACCTGGATACCCATCGCCACCGTCGAGGACATGATCGAAGCCATCGCCTCGCTCCGCGTCCGTGGCGCACCGCTCATCGGAGTGGCGGCGGCCCTGGCGCTAGTGCAAGCGAGGGGCGCACCGAACTGGCGGAGTTCGGGGGAAGCCCTGCGTGTCGCCCGACCTACGGCGGTGAATCTGGCGGCGGCGGTGGACCGGGTACTATCGGCGGAGGATCCCGTCGCCGAGGCCGAAGCGATCTTCGATGAGGACGTCGCCCTCTGCGAGGACATGGCGACACAAGGCAGCCCCCTCATCCATGACGGCGACCACCTGCTCACCCATTGCAACAGCGGTGGACTCGCCACCGCGGGTATCGGAACGGCCCTGGGTGTGATTCGTCGCGCCCACGAGGAGGGCAAGTCCGTGCACGTCTTCGTCGACGAGACCCGCCCTCTCCTGCAGGGAGCGCGACTCACGGCCTGGGAACTCGCCCGTCTGGGCATCCCCCACACGCTCATCTGCGACGGCATGGCGGCCGCGCTCATGTCCGCCGGAAAGGTCGACAAGGTTTTCGTGGGTGCCGACCGAATCGCGGCCAACGGCGACTTCGCCAACAAGATCGGCACCTACTCCCTGGCCGTCGTGGCGAAGCATCACAATGTACCCTTCTACGCCGTAGCGCCGCCTAGCACCGTGGATCTGACCTGCGCGAGTGGCACGGACATTCCCATCGAGGAGCGGAGGGCCGAGGAGGTCCTGTGCGACTGGTCCGCGCCGGGCACTCCGGTATTCAACCCGGCCTTCGACGTGACACCGGCGGCCCTGCTTACCGGCCTCGTACTCGACAGTGCATTCATCGACGGGGAGACCTTGAGAGCAAAGGGCCTTGCCCCCTTCATTCCCTAAAAAAACTCCCCCGCTGCGCGAGGGAGTTTCCTGCCAGTATTTTCGGCCAGTAGTCTAGTAACCCTTCTTCACATCGCCCCAGTTCATCTCTTCTACGGCCACGGCCTCGTTGGTCTGGAAGAATCCCAGGGCGAAGTCCACGGCGTCATTGAGGTCGCTGTCCTGGACGATCTCCACCTCGATGCGGTCGACATCGGCGAAGTCCACGCCCGGGAAATCTGCGAAGGGAAAGGTGTAGATTCCCTCGGCGACGAGATCCCGTGTGGTGCTTCCGTCGCCGGCGCTGCTGAAGACTCGCAGGGTCATCGGCACGGGCCGCTGGGGATCGCTGTCGTCCATGTCGCCGCTGATCAGACTGATCTCGAAAGCGTCGCCGCCGGTCAGGTTGGCGTTCAGGTCACCGGCGAGGCCGTAAGTCGTGGTCCAGACGGCGTTGCATCCGAAGGCGGAATTGTAGGTGACGAATCCGAGGTCGCCCATGTACTCGGTGTCGGGGATGCAGTTGCAGTTGGGCTGGGTTCCGCTACCGGAGATCTTGTAGAACGTGACATCCCGCTGCCCGCCGAGGATATGCTCGCCCGTGGCATCGTACTGCGTGTCGCTCACGGTGTAGGGTGGAGTATAGCCTTCCCGTCCCAACTCGTAGGCGCCGGCCGCGTAGTCATCGATCATCAGCGCGAAGGCGAGCGCGGGAACGACCAGGAGAATCAGGCTCAATCTCATCGTTGTCTGCATGTCCATCCTCCCGAGGAATGATTAGGCGTTTCGGGGAAGCTCGAGGAATCGATAGAAAGCGTCGGGCCTCGACCGCCCGGACTACTATCTATATCACCGGTTTGGAGGGCGAACTTGAGGGGAAAACGGGGATTCCGAGGGAATCTTCCTCAATCCTGACGGAGCGCATCCACGGGATCTACCCGCGACGCGCGCCTGGCCGGGTAGGATCCCGCCAGCACGGCCACCAGTATTCCGAAGCCCATGGCGATTCCCACGAGCCAGAGCGGCGTGGCGAAGAGCTCGATGACTTCGACTTCCTGGTTGCGCATGATCGTCTTGGCGATCACGGAGGCCGTGCGCGCCACGAGCCATCCCAGAAGGATGCCCCCCAGCGAACCCAGGGCTCCGATGGTTCCCGACTCCACAAGGAAGAGGCCGCGGATGTCCTTGGGCTGAGCGCCCAGGGAACGCAGAATGCCGATCTCGCGGCGGCGCTCCATGATGGACATCACCATGGTGTTGGCGATGCCGAGGGCCGCGGTGACCAGAGCCACCAGACCCACGAGACCGAGGCCCATGTTGAAGAAGAGCATCACGCGCCGGATCTGCTCGAACTGGGAAGCGTAGCTGAAGGCCTCGTAGCCCAGAGCCTCCACCGAATCGGATACGGCCGGATGCGAGGCGTACTGATGCAGGTCCAGGGTGACCTGCGAGTACTCCTTGCTCGCCGCGGGCGCCTTCGAGAAGATCTCTCCCTGCATGAGACGCGGAACGAGTTCCGTGGGATCCGCGCTGGGGCCGGCGGCGTCGAAACGACGGGCGGTCTCGATGGGAAGGATCACCGGAAGCACGCGATTTCGACGATCCCGATGACCGCGAATGACCCCGCGAACCTCCAGGGTGTCGGTGGTGAGCGTCTGCGCGTTGAGATAGCCGTCGAGGAAGCGGCGGGTCGCGGCGTCGAGTTCGCGACGCAGGGCACCCTCCACGTAACCCTCCGCGAAGAGCGAATCCACCTCGAAGGCCGTGAAGCGCTCCCGAAGCTTTCCATCCGGATCGCTGAATAAGCGCACCACGGCGCTGTCGATGCTCGCCGACTTCACCGAAACGGCAAGGCGCTCGCCCAGGAAGGAATCCGCATCCTCCACCTGGAACGACTCCAGCAGTTCCTCAGTGACGAGCACCGTGGCCGGCGACTCGCTCTCCACCGTCCCCGCCTCGAGTCGCGAGAAATACCTGGTTCGCAGCGCTCCGACGGGAAGGGCCTGAGCGCCCACGCTCAGCGTGGTGTCGCGCCAGGACACCTCCACCTCGAATCGGTCGTAGGGATAGGCCAGCCTCACGCCGGGAATCTGCGCCAGTCGCTCAACGGCATCCTGATCCAGGGCCAGGCTGTCGCCCTCCTCGGAAGGGAAGACGATCATGGTGGTGAAAAGACCCAGCTCGTCGAACTCGTCGGCGATCATCCTCTGATTGCCCGCGCCGAAGGAAAGCATGGCCACGAAGGCGCCGATGGCGATGATCACGCCCGAGATCGTCAGGATGCTCCGAAGCTTCTGGCGGCGGATGTTGCCCAAAGCGATGCGCAGCAGGTCGCGAAAACTCACGGGGCCCTCCGGTTCTCGGGGAGTTCCCGTTCCTCCTCGATGCGGCCGTAGTTGAGCCGCAGGATTCGGTGTGCGTAGCGTCCGGCCAGTTCGAGGTCGTGAGTGGTCATGAGCACCGATCGGCCCTCGCCGCAGAGACTGGCCAGGAGCTGGGCGATCTGCTCGCTGTTGTCCTGATCCAGGTTTCCGGTGGGCTCATCGGCGAAGAGCATTTCCGGATCGGTAACCAGTGCCCTCGCCACGGCCACCCGCTGCTGCTCGCCGCCACTGAGATCCGCGGGACGATGATCCGCACGCTCGGCCATGCCCAGGGTCGTCAGCTGAGCCTGGGCGATCTGCTCCCGCTCCGCCCGTGGCGTGCCATTGAAAGCCAGGGCCAGGGCCACGTTCTCCAGGGCGCTGTAGTGCCCGATGAGGTTGAAGGCCTGGAAGATCATGCCCGTGTGACAGGCGCGATAGATGGCCAGGTCCCGCTCGCTCATCTCGGACAGGCACCTGCCGTTCACCTGCACCCGCCCTTCGCTGGGTCGGTCGAGACCCGCCACCAGATTCAACAGGGTGGATTTACCGGAACCCGATGAGCCGACCAGTGCCAGGAACTCGCCGGCCCTGAGTTCGAGACTCACGCCGTCCAGCGCGCGAACCGTGTGCGGTCCCCGCCGGTAGTGACGCTTGAGGTCAAGGGTGCTCAGCCGCGTCTGGTTCAAATGCTCGTCCCCTCGAGGGCCCAGCTGATCATTTCCTCCCAGAGCGCGTCCTCACTCAGCGTCGGGGCGAAGAACTCCTCGCGGCTTCGGCCCCGAACGTCGAAGTGATATTCCGCGAGCAATTGCCAGGCGAGGAATTCGCGCAGGTGCTGGGTGGAGCGGCTCCAGCGATGGAAATCGCTATAGGCTTCGTAGCGTTCCTTGAAACCTTCCGTTTCGTCGCGCACCTGACGCGTAGCCGCCCAGTCGGCGAAGCCTTCGGTCTTCCACACCGGCAGAGCCTGGGAATCGCGAAATCCCAGTTCGCGCACATGGACGAAATGCGCGGCCTCGTGGGCGATCACATGGGCCACGCTTCCCTCCAGGCGCGTGTCGGCCAGGAGCGGGGCCCCCTGGCGCTGTGCAGACTTCACCCCCTCTTCCGAAACGAAGATGTTTCCGGCGTAGTAGAGACCGAAGCCCTGGCTCTTGGGATGCAGGCGGGCCAGTCGGGCCAGTGTCTCGTAGCGTCTAGAGCTACTGCAGTGGAAGACCCGGTAGTCTCGCCCCTCGGGAAGACCTTCGATGGCGGCCATTCGCCGGAGGCTTTCTCGCAGCTCAGCCACGAGTTCCTCGCTAATGGGTTCATCGGCGTAGAGGGTGAGGCCCTCGAACTCCATTTTCTCATCGAAGAGAGGCTGCGGGAAGAAGAGCAGCGCGACGACGGCGGCCAGGACGAGCATGACGGCCAGGATGATGCCGAGCAGTGCCTTTAACAGATTCATGGATCTCCGCCCCCTTGTCTTCTGACCTACACCTTCGAGTAGAAGTTGTTTCACCCGATTCCGTCCATGAAAAAACCCCGGAGCCGGGCTCCGGGGCTTGTGCGCGATGGAAGAGTGCTACTTGACCAGCACCGCCTTGCCGACCTGTTCGACGCCGCCGTAGCTGAGCCTGTAGAAGTAAAGGCCCGAAGCGCGGTCCCCGGCCTGCCAGAGCAGGGAGTGCCGTCCGGCCGCCATGAACTCGTCCAGGAGCAGATCGCTCAGACGGCCCGCGGCGTCGTAGACCGCCAGGCGCACCGGCCCGTCGGCGGGAAGGCTGAAGGCGATGGTCGTCGCCGGATTGAAGGGATTGGGATGATTCGGCTCCAGCACGACACCCATGGGAACGGTCTCCACGGAAGTGGGATCCACATATTCGGACACGATGATCTGGCGCGACAGATCCCCGCCGCTCTCGCAGTGATAGTGCCCATAGTCGCCCGAGTGCAGTCCGGCGAAACTCAGGGTGGCGGCGGTTTCGCCATCCAAGGGAGCGCCATCGCGATACCACTGGTAGGGCCCACTTGGCAGATGCGAAACGAAGATGACCTCCGCCGCGTCGATGCCGCTGCCCACACCGATGTGCTGGTCCGCGTATCCCTCGGCGGTCAATTGCTCACAGGTCACGGCACCGCGATTCTCGAAGTCACCGAGCAGGCGCACGGTCAGGTCCTTGATCTGATTGCGAACGGTCCCCTCGTTCAGGAAGAGGCCCTCCACGCTGATGTCCTGATCGAAGTACTCGCGGTTCTCGAGGATGCCCTCGTTGGTCAGGCCGCCCGTGAAGCTCACGGGGCTGTTCACCCGCACGAGTCCGCTGAGCACGGCCTGGTCCACGACGATGTCGCCCAGGGTGCAGGCGTAGCCGTCCATGTGGATGGTGTTGCCGTTGGCGTAGAGGGTTCCGCTGCCCATGGAGCCCCAGCTCGTGAAGTTCAGGGTGACGCCGGGCTCGAGGTGCATCTCTCCGCCGGCCAGGCTGAGTCCGTCGGTGAAGTGGAGATCGCTGTCGGCCACGATGGTGCCGCCCTGGAATTCGGGCAGGAACATGGGCGCATCGAAGACGCAGGCCGGACCGCCGCTGAGGTGGTGCTCGCTCTGCCCGTCCAGGGCCACCATGCTGTTGCTGATGGTGCCGTCGTTCTGGAGATCGCCCGAGAGTTCCATGGACCAGCCGTAGCTGGAGTTGTTGGTGATCAGGCCCTTGTTGACGAGGCCGCCTTCCACCTGAACGAGACCGCTATGGGCGGAGAGGTTCTGAAGCACGCCCATGACGGTGAGGCCGCCGGTGAAGTGCACGCCCGTGTCCATCTCGACTTCGCCCACGAGCACGGCCGCGTCCAGGACCGACCAGGCGAAGTAGGACCAGGACTCGACGCTCACCTCGTTGTTGTTGCAGAGCAGCTCGCCGCCCTGGAATGCGCAGGCGTCAAGATGCAGGTTGTGCCCGGGCTCCAGGATCATTCGGCTGCCGTTCAGGTCGATGCCGCCTGAGATCTCGATGGGGCTGCCGGTGACGAGATCGCCGCTGGCGCCGTCGTCGATGGCCAGCTGGGTAGACAAGTAGGCGCTCTCGGTCATGGAGAGGATGCGCGTTTCGCTGCCTTGCAGGTAGGTGTAGTGATTCATCCAGTTGCCGTGATTGACGAGATCGCCGCCGACCCTCACCGTGAACCAGTAGACGCCGTCCTGGACCGTGCCCTCGTTGAAGGCGTCGCCGCCGGCGATGACGGTGCCGTAGCCGGAGCCGCTGCCCTTGAGGATGCCGGTGGTGAAGATGTTCAGGCCGCGGCACTCCACCTCACCGGTCACGTCGATGGTGCTGACGATGATTACGTCGTCATCGGCGCCGGGGACCTGGCCGCCCACCCAGCTGGAGCCGTAGCTCCAGGGCCCTCCGCCGGGAGCGGAGGTGATGACATCGGCGAGGGAGATGCTTGCCGCGAAAATCAGAATCAAACCGAGGGATATGCTCCTGACCATGGGGACCTCCCGTTGACTCGTTGATTTAATGATAGTTGGCATTTGTGGGAATTCTACCAGAATTCCATCGAATTAGCAAAAGAAACCCCGGAGCGAAGACTCCGGGGTCCAGAACACGATGATGGCGTTCAACTACTTGAGCAGGATGCACTTGCGGGTGAAGCGCTCGCCCCCCGCCTCGAGGCGATAGTAGAAGACTCCCGAAGCCTGGCCTTCAGCGTTCCAGGTGAACTCGTGGAGGCCGGCGTCCATGGGCTCATCAGCCAGCACGGCGATTCGGCGGCCGCTGCTGTCGTAGACGGACAGCTTCGCGTGGCCGGCCTGGGGAATGGCGAATGCGATGGTGGTCTTCGGATTGAAGGGATTGGGGAAATTCTGATCCAGGCCAAGGGCCAGGGCCGGCGGTGTCACGTCGGTGGGTTCAGTGACCTCGATGTAATCCAGTTTGACCTCGCTGTCGGAGACCATGCCGTCGCCCACGGTAAGTGTGACGGTATAGACTCCACCACTCGTGTACTCGAAGCTGGGATTCTCGTCGTTGGAGTCGACGACGCCGTCGCCGTCGAAATCCCATTCCCAACTCGTGGCGCCATCGCCCAGGGCAGTGAAGTCCACCGTGAGAGGCGCGCCGCCGGTCAGGACGTCGGCAGAGAAGTCCACCGAGAGGCCACCCTCGACGATCCAGATGTCGCGTGAGACTTCGGGCACCGTTCCGCCCTCGCAGTGATAGCGTCCGTGCTCGGCGTCGCCGACGATGGCGAAACTCAAGGTCGCGCCGTTTGCCCCATCGATGGGCAGTCCGTCCTTGTACCACTGATAGGGACCCGAGGAAAGATTCGAGTCGAGCAGGAAGCTGTTCGGATCGATGGGGTTCAGGTCGCTTGCCCCGACGAACTGCTCGTCGATACCGTCGAGGTAGACCTGGTTGTTGATCCAGGTACCCTCATTGAGAATGCTTCCCAACACCGTGAGGTACAGATTGTAGTAATTGTTGTGGATGAGTCCGCGGTTGATCAGGCTGCCTTCGACCAGCAGGGTGTAGTTGCCGGTGTTCCGGTTCTTCAGCGTGTCCTCGACGGCCACGGCCCCGGCGAACACGCAGCCGCCGGAGGCCTGCATGATGCCGTGGATCGAGACGTCGCGGAGGGTCGAGTTCGACACCCAGGTTCCGTCGGCGAAGTCGAGCATGTTGTGGTTACCCACCAGTTCAGTCTCGTGGATTGAACTGCTGAGCTGCGAGAAGCTGGAGCCGGGTTCCAGAATCATGGTGCCACCGTTCAGGTCCAGCTCGCCGTCCAGGCTGAAGGGAGTCTCGACAAGGACCGTCCCGGGAGCGTCAAGGGTCAGGTAGAGGTCGCAGGAGAGGAAGCTTCCCTCACCCTGACTCAGATGCTGATCGGTGTCGCCATTCAGGTTCACCCAAGCGTTGTTCCAGACGCCCTTGTTCACGAGATCGCCGCTCAGATTGATGTAGAGATTGTAGTAGTTGTTCTCGACGGTCCCGTAGTTCGCCAGACCCCCGGAGACTTCGATGGTGTAGTTGCCGGTGCTGCGGTTTTCCATGGTGCCCAGGACGTTCAACCCCCCGGTGAAAACCATTCCGCCGCCCAGGGCCGCCAGCCCGTCGAGAGTCGCGGAATCAACGGACATGGAGTGGATGTAGGAAGCACCCGTGAAGGTGAGAGTGTTGCCGTTCGCCTGGATGGAACCGTCTTCGATGGGACCGACGTCCAGATCCAGATCGCTGCCGGAGTTCAGCACGAGATTACCGCCGTTCAAGTCCACCTCATTCCCCAGGCGCAGGGGCGTGGTGGCGATGAGGTCGCCCGTGGCGTCGACATGCATGAAGAGCTCGCTCGTGAAGGTGGCATCGCCGTCCATGCTCATGTTGCGAGGGCCGGCGCCCATGAAAATGGTCTGGTTGTTCATCCAATCGCCGTTGTTGATCAGGTCGCCGGTGAGGTTGATGTATAGAGCGTAATAGTCATGGGTCACGATGCCTTCGTTGGTCAGCCCGCCCTGCACGTCCAGGGTGACGTTGCCGGTGACCCGATTCTGCATGGTTCCGAGATTGACCAGCCCACCGGTGCAGCTGCAATTGGTGGTGAAGATCGCGGTTCCGTTCAGGCGTGCATTTTCCAGAGTCGCGCTGCCGAAGTAGTGACCGGCACCGGTGATCACCTCGTTGCCATTGAACTCGATGGTTCCATCGATGAAGTGGCCGCCGGTCATGTGGAGATCGTTCCCGGGCATCATCCTGAGCTTTCCGCCGTTCAGATCGATATCGCTGGTGAAGCGCAGTTCTGTATCGCCGTGGATGTCGCCGGTGGATGCGTTGTCCATGATGAGATCCGCACTGAATGTGGCCAATGGGCTCCAGATGAAGTGTACGTCGCCATCGGCGAGTACGGTGACGCTCCTATTGCTGATGTCGCCGTTGTTGGTGATGCCCCCGTCCAGATCGACATAGAGCGAGTAGTAGTCGTTGACCACCGAACCGTTCACGATGAGATCGCCCTCGATGCCCGTGGTGTAGTTGCCGGTGTTCCGATTGGAAAGCAGACCGTCCACGATGAGTCCGCCCGTGAAGGCCACGTTGCCCTGCAGTTTCACCTCTCCGCCCAGAACGGCCGAGTCGACATTGAGGGAACCCATGTAGGCGGCGCCGGTCATGCTGATCGTTCGGCCCACGGCCTGCACGTTTCCGTCGATGAGATATCCGCCGGTGAAGTTGAGGCTGGCGTTGCCGCCCAGTACCAGGTTGCCGCCGTTCAGGTCGATGTACTTGGAGGTGGTGAAATCGGTGTCGACGTAGATGGTCTCCGTAGCGCCGGGGTCGAGCACGATCTCTGTGAAGAAGCTGGCCCCTGCGTCCATGCTCAGATGCTGCGCGCTGACGCCCTCGAGATCGAGGCGCTTGTTGTCGATGATACCGTCGTTGCTGAGGTCGCCGAAGAGGGTGAGGGTCAGGTTGTAGTAGCCGTTGTGAATGGCTCCGTTGTTGAACAGGTTGCCGTTCACGGTGAGGAAGCTCGTGCCGGTGTCCCGGCCGTCGAGCACACGATCCTCGTTCACGGTGAGATCATTGCAGGAGACGGTGCCGTCGATGACGACGGGACCGTCGATGATCACGTCGTCGGCGGAACCTGGAACGACCTCGTCGATCCAGGTGCTCGGGTTAGACCAGTTGCCCCCCAGCAGTGTCGATTGAATCAAATCGGCATGTGAGAGCGTGGCCCCTAGAAGCAGTAGAACCATCAATAAGTTGCGCGGCATGTCAGGCCTCTCCTTGAGAAGTGATGGGAAAATGGGTCGAGAAGCCGCGAATCCTAGCGAAAAGTGGGATGATTCGCAATATCAGAATTCTGCAATTATACCATAACCAGATCTTCAATATCCGAAAAAAAAGCCCCGATCCGTCGAGGACCGGGGCTTCAATACGATGAATGAATTCTATTCGGCGCTATCGACAACCTTTTCGATAAGCACGGTGCACTCGTCGCGGGCCACGATGAGGTATCCGCTCACGACATCAAGGTGGAAGACCTCGCCGCCGGATTCGTCCTCCAGGGACAGCGGCCCCTGCTTCAACGCCACCAGGTAGGGCGAGTGCTTGGGTTTGAGGCCGAAGCCGCCCTCCCAGCCGGGCCCCTTGAGCTGAGCGACATCGCCCTCGAAGAGCACGCCCGTGGGGGCGACCACCTTGCAGGCCATGCTAGGCACTGGCCGCCTCCAGCTCCTTGGCCTTCGCCTCGGCCTCCTCGATGGCGCCGACGTAGTAGAAGGCCTGTTCAGGCAGATGATCCCACTTGCCCTCGGTCAGCTCCTTGAAGCTGCGGACCGTGTCCTCCAGCTTCACGTACTTGCCCTCGAAGCCGGTGAACTGCTCGGCCACGAAGAAGGGCTGGCTCATGAAGCGCTGGATCTTGCGCGCGCGCTGCACGAGGAGCTTGTCCTCCTCGCCCAGCTCGTCCATTCCGAGGATGGCGATGATGTCCTGAAGGTCGTTGTAGCGCTGCAGGATGCGCTGCACCTCGCGGGCGGTCTCGTAGTGCTCCTCGCCGATGATGTTGGGATCCAGGATGCGGCTGGTCGAGGCCAGGGGATCCACCGCGGGATAGATGCCCAGGTCGGAGATGGTACGGCTCAGCACCGTCGTCGCGTCCAGGTGGCTGAAGGTCGTGGCCGGTGCGGGGTCCGTGAGGTCGTCCGCGGGTACGTAGATGGCCTGCACCGAGGTGATGGCGCCCTGGCTGGTGGAGGTGATGCGCTCCTGCAGCTCGCCCATCTCGGTGGACAGCGAGGGCTGATATCCCACGGCGCTGGGCATGCGACCAAGCAGCGCCGACACTTCCGAACCCGCCTGGGTGAAACGGAAGATGTTGTCGATGAAGACCAGCACGTCGCGGCCGCCACCCATGTCGCGGAAACGCTCGGCCACGGTCAGGCCCGACAGTCCAACACGCAGACGCGCGCCGGGAGGTTCGGTCATCTGTCCGTAGATCAGCGCGGTCTTGTCGATGACGCCCGACTCCTTCATCTCGAGCCAGAGGTCGTTACCTTCACGGGTACGTTCGCCCACTCCGCAGAACACGGAGTAGCCGCCGTGCTCCTTGGCAATGTTGTTGATGAGCTCCATGATGACGACCGTCTTGCCCACGCCCGCGCCGCCGAAGAGGCCAACCTTGCCGCCGCGCACGTAGGGCGCGAGCAGGTCGACGACCTTGATGCCCGTCTCGAAGATCTCGCTCTTGGGCTCGATCTTGTCGAAAGTCGGGGGAGGCGTATGGATGGGACGGCGCTCGGTGGCCTCCACCGGGCCCATCTCGTCCACGGGTTCGCCCAGCACGTTGAGGATGCGTCCCAGAACGCCCTCGCCCACCGGAACCGTGATCGGCTCGCCGGTGTCCAGCACATCGACGCCGCGCACCAGTCCATCGGTGGGACTCATGGCCACCGCACGGACCTGGTTCCGGCCGATATGCTGCTGCACCTCGGCCGTGAGCTTGATGTGCTGGCCCTCGATCTCTTCGTCGATCTGCAGGGCGTTCATGATCTCAGGGATCTGGTCGGGCGGGAACTCCACGTCGATGACGGGTCCGATCACCTGAACCACTTTCCCTTTGGCGCTCATCTCGTTCTCCTGTCTTTTGGCTACTTCAGCGCTTCCGCGCCGCCAACGATTTCCAGAAGCTCCGTGGTAATGGCCGCCTGGCGGGCCTTGTTGTAGGAGCGGGTCAAATTGGTGAGCATCTCTTCGGCGCTGTCGGTAGCGGCCTTCATGGCCGTGCGCCGGGCGCCCTGCTCGCTGGCCGCGGCCTCGAGCAGGATGCGGAAGAAGGTGTTGCGAAGGTAGAGGGGCAGCAGCTCGCCGAGCAGGTCGTCCTTGCCCGGCTCGAAGATGAAGTTGAGCTGAAAGCTGTCCTCTTCCCTGTCCTCGTTCTCGGCGGTCTCCGGGGCGGCCAGGGGCAGGATGCGCTCCACCACCGGCGGCTGCTCCGCCGCGTTCTTGAAATGCGGATAGGCGATGTAGACCTCGTCCACGCGCTCGTCGAGGAAGTCCTGCACGAGCATGTCGGCGAACTCGTCAGCGTGCTCGGGCTCGGGCGCGTCGGGCAGGTCATTCTTCTCGCTGGCCATCTCGACGCCCAGGAAACGCAGATAGGTTATACCCTTCTTTCCCACCACGTGCAGGTCAACCTCGACGCCCTTCTCCAGCATTTCCCCTCGGAAGGTCATGGCCTTCTTGAGGAGGTTGGAATTCATGGGACCGCAGAGTCCACGGTTTGTGGTCAGAAGCAACAAGGCCACGCGCCGCACCTCGGCGCGCTTCTCGAGCAGGGGCTGGGAGGCGTCGTCCTCGGCGGAGGCGAGCAGGGCCAGCATACCCGGCAGCGCACTGGAGAAGGGCATGGCCGCACCCGCCCGGTCGGCGAAGCGCTTGAACTTGCTCGTCGCCACCATCTCCATGGTGCGGGTGATCTTGTGCGTGCTGGTGACGCTCGAGATCCTATTCTTGATGTCCTTGGCGCTGGCCATGGTTTCCCGCTATCCGTTGAACTGCTTCAGGAACTCGTCGAGGGCGCTCTTGAGCTTGTCCTCGATCTCATCGCTCATCGCTCCATGCTCATCGATGGCCGCGCCCACCTCGGGGTGCTGCGTTTCCATGAAGGCCAGGAACTGGGATTCGAACTCGTGCACACGCTCGATGGCCACCTCGCTCAGGAAGCCGTTCACGCCGGCATAGATGACCATGACCTGGTTGCTCGTGGACATGGGCACGTACTGGTCCTGCTTGAGCAGCTCCACCATGCGGGCGCCCTTGCTGAGCGCCGCCTGGGTGGCCTTGTCGAGCTCGGAACCGAACTGGGCGAATGCCTCCAATTCACGATACTGGGCCAGGTCGAGGCGCAGGGATCCGGCCACCTTCTTCATGGCCTTGATCTGCGCGTTGCCGCCCACTCGGGACACCGAGATGCCCACGTTCACCGCCGGGCGCACGCCCTGGTAGAAGAGGTTGGGCTCCAGGAAGATCTGACCGTCGGTGATGGAGATCACGTTGGTCGGGATGTATGCGGTCACGTCGCCGGCCTGAGTCTCGATGATGGGCAGGGCCGTCAGGGATCCGCCGCCACGCTCGTCGCTGAGTTTCGCGGCCCGCTCCAGCAGTCGGCTGTGCAGGTAGAACACGTCGCCCGGATAGGCCTCGCGTCCCGGAGGACGGCGCAGCAGCAGCGAGAGCTGGCGATAGGCCACGGCCTGCTTGGACAGGTCATCGTAGATGCAGAGGGTGTGTCCGGCCTTGTCGTACATGAAGTACTCGGCCATGGCCGCGCCCGCGTAGGGAGCGATGTACTGCAGGGGCGCCGAGTCTGAGGCGTTGGCCGCCACGATGATGGTGTAGTCCATGGCGCCGTGGTTCTTCAGCTTCTCCACCACGCCCGCGACGGTCGAGGCCTTCTGTCCGATGGCCACATAGACGCAGATGACGCCCGTGTCCTTCTGATTGATGATCGTGTCGAGCGCGATGGCGGTCTTGCCCGTTCCACGGTCTCCAATGATGAGCTCGCGCTGTCCGCGGCCGATGGGCGTCATGGAGTCGACGGCCTTGATGCCGGTGGCCAGGGGCTCCTTCACCGGCTGGCGGTCCACGATGCCGGGAGCGATCACTTCGAGGGGGCGATACTTCTCGTGTTGGATCGGACCCTTGCCGTCTAGGGGCTCGCCCAGGGGCGTCACCACGCGGCCCAGCAGGCCGTCGCCCACGGGCACCGAGATCACTCGACCCGTGCGCTTCACGGGGGATCCCTCGCGGATGTCGAAGAACTCGCCGAGGATCACCGCGCCGATGTTGTCCTCTTCCAGGTTCAGGGCCATGCCCATGGAACCGTTGGAGAACTCCAGCAGCTCGCCGGACATGCATCCCTTCAGGCCGTAGACGCGCGCGATGCCGTCGCCGACCTCGAGGACCTGTCCGGTCTCCTCGACTTCGAGAGAGCCCTCGAAGCCCTCGATCTCGCTCTTGATGATCGACGTGATCTCTTCAGGGCGGATCTTCATCTCATTCCTTTCCCAATTCGGCCGTCGCGAGACGGTCCTTCATTCGGCGGAGCCGTGTCTTCAGGCTTCCGTCCAGGGTCTGGTCATCCAGGGTCAGTACCATGCCGGCCAGGAGGTCTTCCTCCACATCGACCTCGAGGTGCACTTCCTTGCCCGTACTCTCGCTCAGGGCCTTCTCGATGCCCTCCCGCTGCGCATCGTCCAGGGGACGGGCGCTGATCAGGTTCCCACGGAGGCGGGACTCGGCCTGGTCGCGCAGATACTCGAAGACCGCGACGATGTCCCCGTAGGCGGGCTCGCGGTGTTTGCGCACCAGCACGAGAAGGAAGTTGCGGAAGAGTTCGGACTCTCCTTGCGTGATCTTCTCGATCACGGCGCGCTTCTCTGCGAAGCCCAGTTCCGGCGACAGGAAGACCTGATGGAGCTCGGGGCTTGCATCCAGGAGATCCCGGAAACCGAGCAGGGAGTCCGTCAGTTTCTCGAGCCGATCCCTATCGGGGGCCAGTTCCAGAAGCGCGGAGGCGTAGACCTTGGCGATGGCGAAGTTGCGCATCAGTGCCCCTTCATCTCCCGAAGGAAATCACCGGCCAGTCGCTTGTGGTCCTCATCGTCGAGGGTGCGTCCGATGACCTTGCCCGCCACCTCGACGCTGAGGTCGACGACCTCGCGGCGAAGCTCCTCGCGGGCCTGGCCGATCTGCACCTCGATTTCGCGGCGTGCGGCCTCGAGGGTCTGCTCGGCCTCGGACTGGGCCTTGGCGACGATCTCGTCGCGCATGGTCCCGGCCTGGGCCTTGCCCCTCTCGATGATGTCCTGCGCCTCATCACGGGCCTTGCTCAGCTCGTCCTTCTGCTCCTCGATGAGCTTCAGGGCGTCCTCACGGGCCTTCTCCGCCTCCTCGAGGGAGTTGCGGATGTTGTTCTCGCGGCGATCGAGCCCGTCGATGATGGGCTTCCATGCCGTCCTGCTGAGCAGGAAGAGCAGGGCCAGGAAGGTGAGAACCGTCCATATGATCAATCCCGGATCGGGATCGAGCAGCCCACCAGCCGCGAAGAACAGAGGCCCCATGGAATTTGTGGCGACCATGGTCGTCCCTTTCTCGAGCGTGGCTAACCGGCGTTGCCGGCGAGGATGATGCAGATCACCAGCGCGAAGAGCGCCACGCCCTCGATGAGGGCCGCGGCCAGGATCATGCCGCCGCGGATGTCGCCGGCGGCCTCGGGCTGACGGGCCATGCCCTCCATGGCCGAGGAGGCCAGCCTGCCGATGCCGTAGCCCGCACCGATGACGGCGATGCCGGCGCCGAAGCCAGCGGCGAGATGAGCGGCGTTGAGCGCGAAGAAGGGAAGCATCTTTTCTTTCCTCCGAACTGAAATGTGTGGGCCGAAGCCCGGTTTGATCCCCCGGCTAGTGTTCCGGATGGACCGCCTGGTAAATGAAAATCGTAGACAAGAAGGTGAAGATGAAGGCCTGCAGGAAGGCCACGAAGATCTCGAAAGCGCTGATGGCCACGGCGCCCGCGAAGGGCAGAGGAGCCAGGTAGGGCATGTTCCCGAGTGCGAAGATCAGGTTGAAGAAGCTCAGGATGATGATATGCCCCGCGATCATGTTCGCGAAGAGCCTGACGGTCAGTGCGAAGGGCTTGGTGAACATCCCCATGATTTCGATGGGAATCATGATGGGGATGAGGAAGAAGGGCACGCCGGGCGGTACGAGGGCCTTCCAGTGTCCGACGAAGCCGTTCTCGCGCATGCCGGAGACCTGGGTCATCAGGAAGGTGAAGATGGCCAGGGTGGCTGTCACGTTGATGTTGCCCGTGGCCGTGGCCATGGACGGAATCATGCCCAGCAGGTTCGTGAACAGGATGAAGAAGAAGACGGTGAGCAGGTAGGGCAGGAATCGCCGACCATGCTTCTCGCCCATGATGTTGTAGACGACCTCGTCGCGCAGGAAGACGATGATGGCCTCGAAGAAGTTGCGCAGGCGACCGCTGGGCACCATGGCCTTCTCGCGGTTCGCGATGCTGCGCAGCAGGATGAAGAGCACCACGGCCGCGATCCACAGCATGATCACGTGAAGGGTCGGCGTGAAGTCGATGCCCAGGGGATTGTTCTGCAGGATGGGGATCTTGGCCGCGATCCAGTCGTGGAACTCCACCTTGATGGAGTGGGTCAGCTCCCAGTAGTCGTGATTGACGATGTGGCTCATGGGATCGACGCCGCTGGCGTGCTCGGCTCCGTGCTCCGCTGCGTGGGCCGCCCCGTGGGCGCCCTCGGCGGCGTGCGCGGCCTCCTGAGCGACCGCTTCGTGCCCGTCCCCACCGTGACCTGTGCTGCTCGCGAAGAACAAGTTTTAACCTCGCTGTGGAGTGTCCTCGGAGGCACTCCGCTTCCCGGGCGTCTCTCCGCTGATCCTCCAGGCTTCGAATCCCAGATAGAGCGGATATGTCAAGGCCAGGCTCACCATGAAGACGTAGATGTCCCAAGCCGTCGCGAAGTGAACTGCAAGACCCGCCAGGATGAGAATCGCGAAGCGCAGGGCCAGTCCACCGAAAAACGCTTTCAGGAAATCCAGGTTGCCCATGCCCAGGGCGCGGCGCATCTGGAAGTAGCCCCAGGCCGCGACCAGCGCTCCGAGCCAGACGGCGGCCAGTGCCGCCGAGAGCGCCCCCTCGCCTCTGGACTGCGCCATGGCGAAGGCGAGAAGCGTGAAGACGATGGCCATGCCGGCCAGTCCTGCCAGGAAGATTCGGATCCTGCCGCTCACGGCTTATGCTCCTCTTCCTGCTCGTCCTTCGATGCGTCGCTCGTCCGCATCACTTCCCGATAGACCCAGATGAATCCCCCCAAAGCGCCCAAAGCCACTCCCAGCAAGGTGAACCAAGGTTGCGAGCCCAGACGCTTGTCGAGCCACCAGCCTCCCAGTCCGTAGACGATCACCGCAAGAGCATAGGTGAGACCCAGGTGGGTCAGAGAGGCCGAGGCAGATTCCCTCGAACGTTTCCGGACCCAGCCCCTTAACTTCCCAAGAGGTTTTCGGGATTGGTCCATGATATCGTTTGGGAAAGGGAATTCCTGAAAAGCGGCCACAGAATAGTGTCTCCATTGAGGATGTTCAAGCCCGATTCCTTGCTTCATCTCTGAAAAAAGAAAAAAGGGCAGGTTCCGAAGAACCCGCCCTAGAGGGCAGGCCCATGGGACCCGCCCAGCTCTAAGCCACTAACCGCAATCGCTCAGAACTGACGCCGAAGCGCCATGCCGGATGCTCGCCGGAGGATGGACCCGGCGAACGGCTGAATGGGGGGGAGTCACCCCCGCAGGGCTTACCGCAAGGGGCATGCCGGTTTAGCGACTTCAAGGCCCCTCGATACGCAGGTGTAACCCATTGATAATCATGGCATTATAATCTCCATGTTTCGGGGCAATTAGGCCCCACCCCCTCGTCTTCGAGAAACTGTCAAGCTAGCTTGACAGTGGCGTCCAATAGAAAACGGACGGGGCGCTTTGCCCCGTCCGTCAAGCATCTCAGCGAACCCTGGGGGGTTTCTGAAAGCTTTTGCGTGACCAGAGATTAGGCGGGATGCGGTGTCTCGCCACGAGAGCATCCGCCTCGATCCCATCCTCCTCGCACCCGGCACAGTGAGGATATGGCAAGGGCCGTGCCTCCGGTCCCAGGTCCAGGGAGTCGTCAATGAGTGGAGGATCAAGCCTTTACCGATGCAGTCGATCTTGGCCTGGATTTCCACATCCACGATTGTACGGGATCTCGGACAAGTTGCCAGGTGGCCCTACGATCAGCGCAGAATGTCGTGGGCTCGCATCTTCTGGTAGAGAGTCTGACGGGATACTCCAAGGACCCTGGCCGTGGCGCTGATGTTGCCTCCGGTCCGAGACAGCACGCTTCTGATGTAGTCGCCCTCCACGCGGAACACGTACGGCTTGAGTTTCTCACCCCTGAGCGCTTTGGGCTGGTTACGGGCCTTGATCTCGTCGAGCAGGAGCTCCCGGGCCTCGAGCACCGGGCCGGATTCCCGCATTGCCAGCGAGCGTTCGAGACAACGCTGAAGCTGCCTGACGTTGCCGGGCCAGGGATGTTCCATGAGCTTGCGGGCGGCGTCCTTGGAAAGCCGTGGTTTCTCGATGTTCATCTCGCGTGCGCTGAGGGCGATACTTTCCTCGGCCAGCAGAAGGATGTCCTCAACCCGCTCGCGCAGTGGCGGAACCGTCACCTTCAACACGTTGATGCGATAGTAGAGGTCTTCGCGGAAACGTCCCTCCTCGATGAGTTTCTCGAGGTCCTGGTGGCTGGCCACCACCAAACGGAAATCCACCTGACGCTCCTGATTGTCGCCGATTCGCCGAAGGACGCCGTCTTCGAGCACGTTGAGCAACCTGACCTGTATTTCCAAGGGAAGATCGCCGATTTCGTCGAGGAAGAGCGTGCCTCGGTCGGCCTGCTCGATGAGGCCCATGCGGTTCTGGATCGCTCCCGTAAAAGCCCCCTTGACGTAGCCGAAGAGCTCCGCCTCGAGCAGGGATTCGGGGATGGCGCTCACGATGAGTGGCACGAAGCTGCCGGTCGCCCAGGGTCCCTCTTCGTGAAGAATCCGGGCGATGAGCGTCTTGCCAGTTCCGGTTTCGCCTTCGAGACGGACAGTGGTCTTCAAGGACACCATGCGCCTCAGCTGCTGTATCACGCTGCGCATCTTCGGGCTCTCGGCGAGGATGCGTCCCAGTCGCGACTGCTCGGAGATCACAGATCGCAGTTCCTGGTTCTCGAGCTCGAGCCGTCGGCCCTCCTGCCGGGCTTGAAGAAGCTGATCCCGGTGCTCCATGGCGGCCGCCGCCAGACGCGTGAGTGTTTCCAGGGTGGGGATGTCACTGGTGCTGAACTGACCCGTGCTCTTCCCGTCGAGATAGAGTACGCCGATGAGCTTGTCATTCACCTCGAGGGGGACGACCACCACGGTTTCCAATCCGAGGTGCAGGACGCTTTCGCGCTCGATACCCTTCACCTCGTCTCCGCCGAGGTGATAGTGCGTGATCCGACGGGTCATGGTGTCCCGGACCAGAGTGCGGCTGATGTCCTCGAACTTCAGGTCGGCGGGAAGTGTCTGCTTGAGGCGTAGGGAACCACGCTTGTCCAGCCGATAAAAGGCGG
This sequence comes from uncultured bacterium, assembly GCA_964410395.1. Lineage (GTDB taxonomy): Bacteria > Krumholzibacteriota > Krumholzibacteriia > JACNKJ01 > JACNKJ01 > JACNKJ01. The sequence goes on along the minus strand of CAYPGS010000003.1, from coordinate 36,944 downwards.
CTCGCTCGGCTCCGACCAGATCCATGGACATTCGAAGGGTATTGTGAACCAGTTGCTCGGGCTCTCCCCCATAGAAGAGGTGAGGCTGGGATTCGATGATGGAAAGGAATTTCCGGTGCGAGGAGGCCGTCTCTCTCAGCTGAGCCATCTCATGTTCGGCTTCGCTCAGCCGGCGATCGAGAGCGGCCTCGCTCCAGTCGTCCACGGTTTCCCTGGGTGGGGCGTAGGTGGATTTCTCGGGGGCCGCGGCCGCAGCCTTGCCTCCCTCGAGCATGCGGCTCAAGGACTTGGGTCGCCGAGGTTTCTTATCGGGCTTGGATTGGGAATCCATGTCGACCTCCTCACAGCACTGTAAGGGATTCTAGACAGTGCTGTCAAGTGAGGTGACAGTTAGTAGCCCGCCTCTCGGAGCGCTTCCCTGGTTCGCGCGAGGACACGATCGAGGACCTCAGCCTCGGGACCGATCAGTTCGCACCCCGACGCCGAGAAGTGTCCGCCGCCCCCCAGGTCCGCCGCCACCGCCTGCACGTTCACGTCCCCCTTTCCCCGGAAGCCCACTTTCCAGTCCCCGTCCTTGGGCGACTTCTTCATCTGGACGACCACTCGCACCGATTCGAGGCTCCTGGGAAGATTGATGAACTCGTCCTTGCCGAACTCCTGCCTGGCCTCCGCGGGGAGATCTTCGGGACGCAGGACCAGCATGGCGATGCGCCCCTCTTCATGGAAACTCACCGAATTGATGGCGTGGGAGAGCAGGGTCAGATAGTGGGAATTCCGCCGATCATTTACGAAGTTCGAACAGCTCGCCGGATCCGCCCCCGCCTCCACCAGGTAGGCCGCCGTCAGGAATGCATGGGCATCGGTGCTGCTGTAACGGAATCCGCCTGTATCTGTCATCAGGCCCGTGTAGAGACTGGTGGCCGTTTCGGCGTCGATGGCCGATTCGTCCAGGGCGCGTAGAAGATCGGCAATGAGCAGCGTGGTGGCGGCGTAGGCGGTATCCACCAGGTCACGATCGTCGTAGTGGTGTCCGTTGATATGATGATCGATGCGCAACACCTTCTGGAAGTCGCCTTCCTCGAATCCCGTCCGATCAACGCCCGTGCTGTCCACCACGATGTAGAGGGTCCCGGCACATTCGTCATTCTTCGCTTCCAGGTCGCCCTTCTCGATCCTTTCGAAACCGGCGAGGAAATCGAACTTGGTGGGACGGTCCTCGAAGTTCCCGAACACCGCCACATCGATGCCCCTGGCTTTGAGGAAGCGGGCCAGGGCGAGGCAGCTTCCCATGACATCGCCGTCAGGATGCTTGTGCAGCAGGAGCCGCACCCTCTTCTGTTCGAGTATGTACCGTCCGGTTTCGACGAGCCTGGATTTGTCGATCACTGTTGCCTCCCTGGGAACGGGAGAATGTAACGGTCAGGGACAGGTAAATCCAGGGGATTCACTAGGCTAGCGATCGATACATTTCCAGAGCTGCGGCCCGGTCAGGCCGGGCCAGGTAGCGACTGCCCAGGTCCGGATCCGAAAAACGCCGAGACAGTCCCTCAAGGATCTCCAAGGCCCGCCCGGCGGCCCTTCGTGCTCCGGACTGGTCGCCCTGCGCCACGAGAAGGTGGCACTGCTCCAGATAGAGCGGCCAACGTTTCGTGGGATACAGTTCCGGATCTATCCGGTCCAGGGCATCGGCCAGAGCGGATCCAGCGCTTTCGAAATCGCCGCGAAGACGGCGCAGGACGACCTGTGCGATGCGGGCCTCCATGTGATGGACATCGGCCTTCCAGGCCTCCGTGGCCCTCAAGATGGACTCGAGTTCCATCTCTACCTCGAAATCCCCAGCTCGATCCGGATCCCCCAGCTGCAGAATCTCCAGCCTCAGGTCCACGAAATCGTTGGAAATGATATCCTCGAGGAGGTCGCGCTCCACGCGCTGGAAGTCCGCCATCGCCTCCGTGGGCATGTCGAAAAGACGGTAGAGGTAACCTCGCGTCAGCAACGATCGAATGAGGATGCTCCTCGAGCCGAGTTCATCGGCCAACTCCAGGTTCTCGTTGATGTGCCCAAGGCAAGCGTCGAAATCTCCAAGCTCCAACCTGACCCTTGCCAGCGCGATTCGCCCCAGCATGGCACTGAGTACCTGGTCGGCGACCTCCACATGGCGCTCGATCTCCTGGTGCAGTGGCATGAGGCGAGGGTAGTCGGCCAGGCGCAGCAGCGCGTAGAGGGGATTGGTCAGGTTCAGCATGGGAATCCGCCAGAGCCCGGCCTCGCGAATCTGGCGAAGCGCGAGGAGCCTGAGACGAATCTCCTCCTGGGTGTTACCCATCTTCTTCTCGTAGGCTGCGCGTCTCACGGTAAGGTAGGAGTCCAGTTCGGGATCCCCCGACTCCGCCGCGAGGGCAGCCGACCTTTCCAGATAGGGGCGCCCTTGCTCCGGATCGTCGGAGTTCAGTCCATGGCTTGCGAGTTGAACGCAAAGGGAGAAGCGATCGCGCACCGGCGCTTCCCCGGGCACTGATTCATAGGCTCGCTTGAGTGCGGCCACGACGGCCTTGCGATCTCCCCGTTCTCCATGAACCTCGGCTTCGGCCCAATCGAGCAGGAAGAGACCGTCACGACCGGCGAATCGGATCCGCGCCTCATCAATCAATTCCATCGCCGTATCGAAGGAACCGAACTGGCCGTGGCTAATGACCTCACGAGCAAGGATGCGGATCTCGAGTTCCGATCCTTCTAGCTCATTTCCCCGAACCTCACGCCAACGCTCCAGAAAGGCGAAGCCCTCTTCGACGCTGATCTCGTCCTGAAGGCTGTGGAAGAACCGGCGATTGAGTTCCGCGCTGGTGGCCAGGGAAAGCTCGACCTCGCAGTTCCAGAAACTGGCCAGGGCCCCGGGCAGTTCACCCTTCCTGAGCTTCTCGACACAGGCCAGAACCCTCAGGGAGCCAGGAAGCTCCGGGTCTTCCCATGCTCTTAGGAATCCGGTCAGGGCGGAGAGCGAAACCTCATCGCCGAGTTGGAGAATCTCATCGCTGTCGAGGGTCAGGATCCAGTCCTTCGCACCCTGTCTCAGGGCCTGGAGCAGGATCCTCAATCTGGACTCCTTCCTGTCCGCCGTTCGATTCCAGAGCTTGGGAAACAAGCTTTCGCTCAGCCTGAAATCGACAGATTCCGATACATGATGTTGACGCAGCAGGAGCAGATCATTCTCCTCGACCAGATCGAGCTGTTCGGCACCGCGGAGTTCCTCGAGGATCAATCCCAGCGACGCATCGCCGACGCCCAACGATTCCCTGCATTCCTCCCGACTCAAGGCTGCACCAATAGATGATAGCAATCCTATCAGGCGGCGTGCTCCCCGGGAGAGGTTGGGGAACTGGTACCTGTTGCGCCACCGTGACTCCCAGCTCGAAAACTCCTCGACAAATCTCGCCTGCTCCCTTTCGGCTTTGAGAATCTCGCGCGAGCACAGGAATGCGAGCGCGTCTTCCGCCATGCGCAGATCGCCTCCCGAGGCCTCCACCAGGAAACGTCTCTCCTCATGACCCAGGTGGATCGACCTGTCCGCCATTGTGAAGAGCCCGGACTCGAGGTATTCGACCTGAGATTCGATTCGCCAATGCTCGGGATCCAGGAGCAGGGTGTCCGGCCGATGGGAGAGGTAGGCCTCCCGCTCCTCGTCGACCTCCCCTGAGGATGCAAGTAGAACTCCCGCGACCTGATCCGCGCTTCGGGTGGATTCCTGCTCGGCGATCCAGGTTCTGGGAGCATCGGTCTGGAGATCGATCCAGGGGGGGCGGTCCTCACCGAGAATCTCACGCAGCAGTTCGGCTTCGCGGCGACCTCCCTCCCGCAGAAGCACTGCTCGACCCAGAAGCGACTCGCCTTCGAAGGGCACGGACAGCCACTTCCGGATCCTCTGAACGGTCTCGTATTGGGGGTAGGCGGGAGATACGTAGTTTATCGACGCCGCACAGGGCTGCATGCCCAGCGCCTCTCTCAGGTCGTTGATCCAGTCGACAAGCCCCCTCCGCAGGCCCTCACCCTTGAAGGCCTCTTCGAAGAGGATATCCAGTTCCAGGGGATGTCCCTGCCGGAGCGACTGGAAGGAGTGAGTGCTTCCGGATGTGATGGCTCGCAGGAGCTTGTCTCCCTCTATCTCCACATAGGGAAGATGCCCGCTCAGAACTTCGAAGACAGTGACCGCGAAGGCGTGGCGGTCGTCCGAAGGGCGCGTCGGTTTCCCGGCGATGAGCGAAGGCGAAAGATAGGCGGGAGTGCCACCCGCACGAGGATCGCCCGCTTTCCTCGCAAGCCCGAGGTCCGATAGGTAGTAGGAGCCCTCGCGGCCCTCGAGGATGTTCTCGGGTTTCACGTCTCCATGGATCCACCCGCACCCATGCAGCTTGTCGAGGGCATCGGCGACTGGGCTCAAGACCTCCACTGCATCCCGAATCGCCAGTCCATTGTCAGACAACCGCCTAGCGCTGAGACGGGGAAGCAGTATCCAGGCGAGGCCATCTTCTCCGACGCCGAAGTCCTCCACGGGAAGGATGGCGGAGTGGGCCAGATCCGCCGACAGACGGGCTTCCTGGAGCATGGTTTCGTTGAAGCGTGAGTCCAATGCGATCTTGACGACCCGTGTTGGATCATCGCGAAGTGCGTAGACCCGCGCCATGGACCCTTCACCGAGGAGTTCGGCGAACTCAGAACGATCTGCGAAATGCTCCATGCCGCAGTATTCAAATAAAAAAAGGGCCCGTCAAGACGGGCCCCCTTCATACATGAGCGATTGCGTTTTCTTTAGGGGCCAGGTTTAGGATCGTTGTCATCATCTCCGCCATCGCCGTTGTCTCCACCATCCAAGCCGATAGGCGTCGAACCGATGGGACCGTTGGGCACGACATGCAGGGAGCCAATGATGCCCAGGAAGGCGATGAGAGATATGACTATCCAGTTTCTAAACATAATGACCTCCTAGAGGGTTGTCCCCAGCCCCTTGCAGGAAGACAGCCTGCAGATCGGAGATCGCAAGACACGGAGGCTCAGAAACCGGATTGTCCCGGGGATCGACTCATCGAGGCCCCGAAGGTCATGGCTCGCAAGCCCTTCCCGGGTCAAGACCGAGAAGAGTCCATACTGAGTATATTTAATTTATCTCACTGGGATTTCTGGAGCCCTCTTTCCGCAGGGCGCCATGGGTGAAAGCCCGCGAGCCCGCTATCTCCTCTGAGAAACCCTGAGGATCCAGGCGGTATTTCTCGGCAGCACCGGCCTCCTTGAGCCGGATAATAATCTTTGAAGGTGTTGGGGGATTTCACCCGACACTCTGAGGCTTCCGGCGCCTGGGGCCTCAAACTTCCCGGCGGTACCCCAGAGCGGACAATTGAGCCGTGCTCGGACTGAGCAGACCGTCGGGTTCCAGGGTGGAGAGCAGAGCCAGTTCCGGGGTTTTTTGCACAGGCCCGATATAGAAGCGCCGGCCGCTCTCGCGACTGGCCTTCAGCAGATTCGATCCGCCCAGCTGAATCGGATCACCCTTCTTCCTCCTGCGCGAAGGAATAAAAAGCGCGCGGTCGGCCCGAAGGAAGTTCAGATTTGCTTCCTCAAGAAATGCTACGCCGTCCGCGAATCGGCGAACGATGGCCCCCACCGGCCAGGTCTTCTGCTCGAGCAGGCTTCGCAGGATTCTGCGATCCTCCGAGCAGAGCTGAAGATCGAGATTGCCTTTCCAGTTCTCGAGGCTCTGTAGAAGCGTATCGACGGTGGATTCGACGATCCCCCTCCAGCGCGGGCTGCTTCCTGCGGGCAGGTCGAGCTGAAGCCCGAGATCCGATTCGGATGCGAACTCCAGGAGATCGTCCAGTGAGGGGATGCGCTCCACTCGACGGATCTGCCCGCCGTAGGGCAGTTCGCGCATCCTGACCTCGAAGCTGCTGAGTCGGTGGAACCAGCCGTGGCTGCCGGCGACACGATGAAGGGACGGGTCGGCGAAGCAGAAGACGCGACCATCGCGACTGAGCCGCAGTTCGCTGCTGATGCGGTGACAACCAGCCTGCCGAGCCCGGCGGAAGGCCGTGAGGGTGTTCTCGGGTGTCACCGCGGAGAAACCGCGAAAGGCCACGTTTTCCATGGGCCTCCTGGTCGCTCAATCCAGGAAGTGCGCGTGGGAGTGCACGGTGTTCAATCGCCCACGCATGAAGTTCACGTACTCGGCCAGGGAGCTGTCGGCAACGAGCGCCGACTCGGGAATCTCGTCCAGGATGGCCAGGGCCTCGGCGTGCTGCTCCAGGCGAAGTCCTATGATCTGCGCCCGCTCGGCCAGGTGCCGGGGATCACCCGGGCTCTCGGCCTCCTTGACCTCCAACTCGTCGAGCAGGCGCTCGGCCCGCTCATCCCACTGGGAGGCCAGCACCGGCATCATCTGCCTGATTTCCTTGAGACGCGGCTTCAGGAGCGGCGCCAGGGTCTCGGCCTTGTCCAGGCACTTGGTCGCCAGATAGGGACGCGCATAGTCGAAGTAGAGTTTGGCGAGGTTGCCCCAGGCGTATCCGAAGTTGGGATCCAGGGAAACGGCCTTCCAGAGACAGTCCTCCGCCTTCACGAAGGTGCCCTGCTCCAGATAGGCGTAGCCCAGGTTCTGCCAGGCCGCGGCCGACTCGTCGTTCTGCCGGATGGCCTCGGTGCTGTAGAAGGCCGCCTGCTGATAGTCCTTCTGGGTGAACCAGAAATTGGCCAGGGACATGAACTCCGACTCGAAGTTCTGGTTCTTCACCAGGGGCAGGCGAACGAGTACGAGGCCCGCCAGCAGGATCGCCAGGGCCGCGCCGAGAAGCTTCCAGCGACGAGCCAGCAGAGTCTGTCCGAGCAGCGCCAGACCGAAACCCGCGAAGGGGAAGACGAGAATCACCACCGGCATGCGATAGCGGCTGGTCACGAAGAAGAGGATCACGGTCAGGGCCACCGCGAGCAGGCTCCAGGCCTGCCTGCGGGTCCGGCGGTCGCGCCGTGCGCCGAAGGCCAGACCCAGGATGCCCAGGGGAAGCAGCATGGAATAGGCCGCCAGAGGCCACTTCAGGATGGGCGCGTAGTACTCGCGGAAGAAGTAGAAGTTGTAGTGGTTGGGAATCTCGTAGTGATTCAGCAGCAAGCCGACCTTGCGAATCCAGAGCCCCGCCGCGTGACCGGGATGGGAAGCGAAGTAGGCCAGGGATCTGTCGGCCCAGAACCGGCTCACCTCCGAGGGTTTCATGGGGCGCCCCTTGGCCTCCTCGGCCACCAGGGCGCTGCCGCCGCGAAGATCGGTGGCCAATGCGCTGGGAACCTGGAAGCCGCCGTTGGCCTGGGGATTGTTGCCGATGAAGAGGTTGATGCCGCCGTTGCTGCTGATGAGCACCCAGTCGTCCCCCGCCAGCTTGTTGCGGAAGGTGAAGGGAAGCACGGCCACCAGGAATCCCGCGGCCAGCAGAAGTCCCTGGCGCCAGGCCCAGGCCGAGGGGCGACCGAGGGGACGGAAGAGCCCGAGGGTCAACCAGAGCACGGGGCCGAGGATGAGCAGGTTCGGCTTGCCGAGTGCCGCCAGGCCGAGAAGCAGCCCCACGGAGAAGAGGCGGCCGGGTCCCGGTCGCTCGTCCCGCGCCAGAATCCACAGGGCCCAGGCGAGGAAGAGCAGGGTGAAGGTGATCTCGAGAATCTCGCCGGAATAGAACAGGAAGGGCGCGTAGAGCACTGCCATGATCGCGGTGGCCGTGGCCGCCCAACGACCGAAAAGGCGCAGAGCCGTGATCGAGAGCAGTCCCACGGTGAGGGCGGAGGCCAGGGCCTGCACGATTCGCAGCCACCACAGTCCCTGATCGCTGCCCGCGGTACCCATGACCGCGGCGATGATGTAGGGATAGAGAGGCGCGCTGTGGAAGCTCACGGCCTTGCCGATGATGTCCCCATGCACGATCTCCCAGGCCCTCGCCACATAGAAGGCCGAGTCCCGTAGGGGGGCCTTGAAGAGCGTGGCGTCCCGCACCTGAAACAGGTAGGCCAGCCGCAAGGCCATGGCGGCCAGCGAACTGAGCGCGAAGAGCCAGACGGCGAAGGGACGATCCTTCCCGCTTCTTTCCTCTGATTCCATGAGATTCTCCCTGCTCATAACCGGGGCACCTTAATGATTTAGCTCGCTTAAGGCAAGCGCGGGTGGGAGTGGCGGCCGCTGTTTTCATGTCGCCCGAGATCGGGTATAATGGTTAATACCACCCGTTCCACGAGGTAGGCCATGAAGCCGATGCGTCCCATACTATCCATGCTTCTGATGGCCCTGGCGCTCTTCGTCGCCGGGGAACTGCTCCAGCCGATGGAGGCCTCAGCCCGCACGCGCAAATTGGCCCTGGTCGACGACGACTGGGAGCCCAGCGAAGGCAAGAACCGCGAGGGCTGGAGTCGCTACACGGAAGATCCGGAGTACGAGTTCTACATCATTCAGGCACTCGATCTGGCCGGATACGATTACGACGTCTACGAGATCTGGCCCGACGGCGCCACGGCCCCCATCCGGCCGACCCTTGCGGACCTGATGGAGTACCCCATGGTCATCTGGAACTGCGCGGCCAACGAGGCCGATGTGCTCCAGGAGGAAGAACTCTTCCTGCTCGTGGACTACATGAACCTGGGCGGCAAGGTGCTGCTGAGCGGGCAAGGCATCCTCGATCACATGGAAGAGATGGCGGGCAACCCCATCTACGAAAACTTCCAGAGCGACATTCTCGGCGTGGACGTGCCCTTCCTGAACTTCCTGGTCGAAGAGGTCACCGCCATTCCCTTCGGCTACTTCGACGGACTGGGCAGCTTCATTCCGCAGTACAGCAGCCTGCCCGATCCGGATCCCACGCGTGTGGATCCTATCTGGACCCAGCCCTTCATGGACGCCTGGATGGTCGGCTTCGTTCCCACCCATCCGGATATCCAGGTGCCCGTTTCCAGCGACCGCTTCAAGTGGCAGCCCATCCATTTCCAGAGCTTCATGCTCGAGGCCATCGGCGATCCCCAGGTGAGGGCCGACTGGCTCGACGCCACCAGCCAGTGGCTGGGCTTCGAGGGGGACAATCTCTACGACTTCATGATCGGCATCGAGGATTTCTGGTTCCCCTACATCATGCCGCCTCAGATCGCCGGCTTCGATCCCGTGAACAAGCATATCGAGTTCGAATCCCATGGCGAATCGGCCACCGCCACACGCATGCAGAAGGAGCTGGTTCCCCTCGGCGGCGACTGGCGCGTGGGCGAAAGCTTCCTGGTGCAGGATCCCGGGCAGGACAGCCACATGGTCCTCATGTCCATGGAAGGGTACCGGGGAATACGTGTCGGTATTCGATCCTCCGCGGTCTGGCCAGACTCCTTCGAGATGGTCTTCACCCTTTTCGAGGAAGGCGATCCGGTCTATCAGGACAGCTTCGACGGCATCCCGTCGGGCCAGTTCCTGCGCGTGCACGTGAGCCACATGACCGATACGGGCTCGGAGACTTCCATCAAGCTCATGGACAAGCTGGGTAACCAACTCTGGAGCTCGACCACGATCTTCAATCCCTTCTTCGACACCTTCTTCATCGAGGCTTCGGGGAATGGAACCGCAGGAGCATCCCCCATATCGGGCTGGATCGACGACCTCTTCTTCGAGGGCTCGCTGAGCCACGAGGGTGGAACCTCGGTGCCGGACACGCCGGAAGTCGCTGGACTCAGGCTTATGGGCGCCCATCCCAATCCCTTCAACCCGAAGACGGACATCCGTTTCGAGCTGGATCGGGAAGCCTCGGTGCGCCTGGAGATCTTCGATCTTACCGGACGCAGGGTGCGGGTGCTCCTGGACGAGCGCCTTTCCGCGGGCCCGGGATCGGTGAGCTGGGACGGTCTCGATGAGGCCGGCCGCCCCTTGACCAGCGGCGTATATCTGGCGAAATTCTCAGGGCCGGGAAGTATGGCATCTGAGAAGTTAGTACTACTCAAGTAGCAATCGGGAACGCGGGCGGCCTGACCCCATGGCTGCCCGCCTCCCAGGCCGGCGCGACGGCGGCGGCAACTCGGGCAATCAATTGAAATAGAGAGCTGGTCCCGGCTCCCTCTGGAGGTCGCATGAAAGCGCGTACCCTGTTTTCGGTATTAATGATCCTGATTCCCTCAATGGTCTTGGCTCTCGAGGAGGCCTCCGGCCCCCTTCTGAAGGGCGACACATTAACTACTGCTGAGCGCAGCGCCATGGAAGCGGAGATCGCCGCCATCCAGGCCGAGATCGAGCGACAGGGCGCGGGATGGACCGCCGGCGAGACCGGCATGATGCGTCTCAGCCCCGAAGAGCGCAGCCTTCGCCGCATGCACAACATGCCCGAGGAGTTCGCGCCCCTCGACGAGGCTCCTTATGAAATGCTCGGCATCCCCCGCGGACGCAGCCACCTGGACTGGCGCGACAACGGCGGCAGTTTCGTCACCGGCGTGCGCGATCAGGGCTCCTGCGGATCCTGCTGGGACTTCGCGGCCACCGGTGCCATGGAGAGCGCCCTGCTAACCGCCCTGGGCGGCGGACAGATCAGCGAGTGGGACCTCTCCGAGCAGTACGTGCTCTCCTGCCTCGACGACTACCTCGGCTACTGGGACGACTGCGACGGCGGATGGTCATGGCACGCCATGGTCTTCGGCATCCAGTACGGCATGATCGACGACTGCTGCTTCCCATACACGGGCAGTCACGGCACACCCTGCTCGGACGCCTGCGCCGAGGCCGATGACAGCCGCGTCTACTTCGAGAACTGGGGCACGGTGTGCTACTCGCCCAGCGTGACGGCCATCAAGGACGCCCTGCACAATTTCGGTCCCGTTGCCACGAGCTTCGACGTCTACACCGACTTCGACAGCTACACCGGCGGAGTCTACCGCCACACCAGCGGCGACTATGACGGCGGACACGCGGTGCTCATCGTGGGATACGACGACGAGGGCGAGTACTGGATCGCCAAGAACAGCTGGGGCAAGGACTGGGGCATGGAGGGCTACTTCTGGATCGCCTGGGACTCGAACTGCGACTTCGGCCGCAACACCCGCTGGGTCAGCCACAGCGGCACGGGCCTGGGCCTGCACGCCGCCATGGAAGTGAGTGATCTGGCCCCCCAGACCTGCGACACGGTGGTCTTCACCGATCGCAGCGTCCATGAAGGCAGCACCATCACCGAATGGCTCTGGGACTTCGAGGGCGACGGAGAATGGGACGCCAGCGGCCCCGGCCCCCATGAGCACATCTACATGGAGATGGGCTGGTACGAGCCCACCCTCCAGATCACCGACGACATGGGCGAGACCGACACGGAGGTCTACTGCGACATCTTCTATGTCTACTACGGCGGAACCTGCTGGGAGGGTCCGGTCTGGTACGTGGATGACGACGTCGCCGGCGGCTTCATGAACGGCAGCCCCGACTATCCCTACGACACCATCCAGCTGGGCATCAACATCGCGGCACCCGGCGACACGGTGAAGATCCTGCCCGGCGTCTACACGGGCGTCGAGAATCGCAATCTCGATCCGGGCGGCAAGAGCATCGTGATCCAAGGCGCGGGCGAACTACCCCAGGAGGTGGTCATCCACGGCGAGGACGCCTATCGCCTCTTCCACGTGCACAGCGGCGAGACCGCCGACTGCCGCATCGAGAACCTGACCCTGCGCAGGGCGCGCCAGACGGACATGGCCGGCGCCATCCTCATCGAGAACTCCTCGCCCGTCTTCGCGAACTGCCTCATCGACAGCACGAGCATGGATGGGCTCAGTCCCGACGGCGCGGCCGTCTGGGCCACGGGCTCCCCCGGCTTCGAGGGCTGCGAGTTCACCGCCAACGTCACGGCCGGCGATGGCGCCGCCATCTACTTCGAAGGCGACACCCTTCGCATCGACGGCAGCCGCTTCCACGCCAACCAGGCGGCCGAACGCGGCGGCGCGATTTCCATGGTCGGCGGCGTGCTCGTGTCCACCGACGCCTACTTCGAGGACAACTACGCCGGCGTCGCGGGCGGCGGCATCCACACGAGCAACTCGCAGCTGCACATGCTGCGGTCCAAGTTCATCCACAACCTCGTGGACGCGGGATCCTCCACCGGCGGCGGCGGACTGGCGGTGACCGGCGGCGGAGGACTCTACTTGGAGAACGCCCTCTTCACCCACAACGAAGGCCCCCTGGGCGGCGGCATCCATCTGGCGGGCGGGGCTTCGACGATCCTGCACCTGACCAGTTGGAACAACACCGCCTATATGGACGGCGGCGGACTGGCCATGCTGGGCGGCAGCTGCGAGATCGCCAACAGCATTTTCTGGGGCGACACGGGCGCGACCTACCCCGAGATCCTGGCCTTCAGCGGCATGACCGTGCACGACTGCATCGTGGAGGGCGGATACACGGGCGAGAACATCCTCGATGCGGATCCGCTCTTCGGCGACGCGCCGGGCGGAGACTTCATGCCCGACGCCCAGGGTCCGGCCATCGCCGCGGGCAGCGAGGCCTTCGACGTGATCGAGGACATCGACTGCCTGCCCCGTCCGAACCCCGCCGATACTCCGCCAGATCTCGGCGCCTACGAATCGCCCGCGCCGGGCGGCACCGACGTTGAGGGCACGACGCCCGCCCTGAATTCGCTGTCGGCCTATCCCAACCCCTTCAACCCGAAGGTCACCTGCGTGTTCAGCCTGGCCAAGGCCGGACAGGCCCGCGTCACGATTCACGATCTTGCGGGACGACAGGTAGCCATGCTGGCCGACAAGCGCTTCCCCGCCGGCTCCACCGAGCTCGAATGGACCGCGGTGGACGAGGCCGGCCGCCCCCTGAGTTCGGGCATCTACTTCCTGAACTTCGAGGCCAACGGGATCCGGGAATCGCGGAAGCTGGTGTTGTTGAAGTAGCTGCCAGCTGCCAGCTGCCAGCTGCCAGCCGCCAGCCGCCAGCAACCAGCCATAACCCTCCCCCACTGCTGGGGGAGGGTTCTTTCGTCCAGGTTCAAGTTCAAGTTCATGTCTTGCCGTGCTATAATTGTGCACCCCAAAACCACTTCCGAAAGGAATGCCATGACCCGGTTCCGCATCGGGCGCGCGGTGATCCTCGTCATCGCCGTAGCCGCCTTTCTCCTCGCAGGCAAAATCCAGTCCCCCGCCGAGTTGCAGATCGGCGATGCGAGCTACGTCCTGCGCGACGTTCAGCTCAACACCTTCACCTCCAGCCAGCAGAGTCGCGTGACCCTCGACATGAGGGACGACGGCTCGGTCATGGCGGCCTGGGAGAGCCGGCGCCAGGAAGCCGGCAGCTACGGGGTCTTCGCCCGGGAAGTGAACGACCTGGGTCTTGCCCTGGGCGGCGAAGTGCACGTGAACGAGTTCATGGTGGGACACCAGCAGCGTCCAGTGCTGGCCCTCGACGAATCCGGCGCCTTCCTGGCCTGGGACAGCTGGGGACAGACGGGCCCGGGATCCGCGGTCATGAGCCGCAGCCTTTCGGGATCGGAACTGGCCGTGAACGAGGGATCGGGACTGCACGAGGTCTCCTCGGCGGCCACCCTGCCCGGCGGTGAGCGGGTGCTGGTCTGGACCCGTCCCGCGGACTCGGGCAGCGCCCGGGTCGTGGCCCGGCTCTTCGACGCGGCGGGCGACCCCGTCAGCGATGAGATCGAAGTGTCCGAGGGCGAGCAGGTGCTTGATCGTCTGGCGAGCGTCGCCGCCTTCGACGGGGGATTCCGAGTGGCCTGGGCCCGCGAGATTCCCGGCGCCGGGCATGTGGGCGTGATGAGTCGCGCCTTCGATGCGGCCGGATGCGCCGCGAACGACGAAGCGCTGCTCGTGGCCGGCGGCATCGAACCCTCGCTGTCCTGCGACGCCGACGGCAACTTCGTGCTGGCCTGGATGCAGGCCTCGGGCAACGACTACGCGGCCGCCGCACAGCTCTTCGACGCCGAGGGCATGGCCGCGAGCTCGATCATCCATCCCGACCATGCCGGCATCTCGCAGAACGGCGTGGCGGCCAGCATGCGCGCCGATGGATCCTTCGCCCTGGCCTGGAACCGGACGGGCAAGGATCTCGCCGACGCCGACGTCTTCGCGCGGCTCTACGACGCCGGAGGCATCGCCGCCTCCGAAGCCTTCCGCGCCACCGAAACGGCCGAGGGCAAGCAGATGATGGCCGTGGCCAGCGGCGCCCGCCGTCTGGCCTACGGCGAAGATGGTCGCCTGGCCCTGGCCTGGACCGGCGACAGCGGCCATGGCGACAAGTCCGCGGCGAATCTCAGCCTGGTGCTGCCCGAGGTCGGCTTCACCGAGCGCGCGGCCTGGGCCATGAGCGACCTGCGGGCCAAGGTCAATCCCCAGCCGGCGGGCGAGCGCATGAGCATCGCCGCGCCCCACGTTCCGCCGACCTTCGAGGATCCCGGCGAGCCCATCTACGAAGCCGAGACCAGCTTCGAGGGCAGTCGCTTCCGCGACGAGGGCTTCCGCATGTTCACGAGTACCGGCTGGACGCCTCCGGATCCCCACGCGGCCGTGGGCCCCGAGCATGTGGTCGGCATGGTCAACGGAGGCATCAATTGCTACGAGAAGGACGGCACCTTCCTCTGGCAGGACGACATCTCCGGCAACGCCTTCTGGGACGCCGACTGGTTCGTCTTCGACCCCGAGGTGATCTACGATCCGCATAGCGGCCGCTTCATGGCCATGGCAAACGAGCGCGGCGACGACAACCACAGCTACTTCCTGCTGGCCGTTTCGGTCGACTCGACCCCCACCAACAGCACCAGCGAGTGGCACAAATACCGCATCGACGTGACCAGCTGGACCGACAACGACATCGATTCGCCCAACCTGGCCGTCACCGCGGGTGAGATCTATCTCACCGCCGATTTCTTCGGCCCCGACAAGTACGGCATCCTCATCATCGACAAGAGCAGCGTGCTGGGCGGCGGCGTGCCGGTGACCAAGCACTACCTGCACACGGGCACCCAGAGCCATGGCATCCCCGTGGTCCACAGCCCGGACCTGGGCATGTACATGCTGGAGGACGCGGAACTCTGGTCGAGCAGCAGCCTGAAGATCTACTCCATCCAGAATCCGCTCACGACGCCCTTCCTGGTATCCACCACCTTCCCGGTGGATACCTACTGGGATCCCATCTCCGTGCGCAGCCAGGGCACCAGCGCCACCATCACCACTTTCGAGTCGCGCTTCTGGAGCTGCGTCGAGCGTGACGGCAAGCTCTGGGCGACCCATCACATCTGCCCGACCTCGTCCCGCAACACCCTGGCCGTGCGCTGGTACGAGATCGACCTGAACGGATGGCCTGAGAGCGGCAACGATCCCTTCGTGGTGCAGTCCGGTGACGTGCTCCCGAACGGCACGGGCTATGCGAGCTTCTGCTCCATCAGCGTGAACGCCTTCGGACAGGCCGCCATCAACTTCACCTACTCGAGCACCACCGAGTATCTGAACATGTACCGCGTCATGCGCAACCCGACCGACACGCCGGGCACCATGCAGGCGCCGGTGCTCTCGAAGGCCTCGAGCGGCAGCTACAGCGGCAGCCGCTGGGGCGACTATAGTTCCATGGCGGTGGACCCCGTGGACAACAAGAGCTTCTGGAGCCACGGCGAGTACACGCCGGGCGGCGGCAGCTGGTCCACCTGGATAAGCAGCTTCGATCCCGGCGGTGGCACGGGCGTGGACTTCCCGAACTACGCCTTCAGCGCGGGCGGCGCCTGGCCCAACCCGGCGGGCGGCGAAACCCGCTTCGCCTTCGAACTGCCGGCAAGCGCGAAGGTGAGCATGGACATCTTCGACGTGCGCGGACGCCGAGTGCGCTCCATCGCCGGGAGCGAGTTCGGAGAGGGCCGCGGACACATCGCCTGGGACGGCCGGAACGATCGCGGCACGGAAATGCCCGCAGGCGTCTATCTGGCCCGCTTCAACGTGGGCGGACGCTCGATGCCCGGTGGTTCGGTGACCCTGGTTCGATAGCGTTTTTCAGTATCGCGTGTGGGGAGCGCCCGGCGGCAACGCCGGGCGTTTTTGCGATTGGCTGCCTCTCCATACCGATTTCAGCTATAATGTTGAACCAATTCGAGCAATCCCACCGGGAGGTTGATGTGATGCGAAAGACCTTGCTGCTTCTATCCACCCTCATCTTTCTGATCAGCCCCATGTCGGCTTTCTCAGAGATCCTAACAGGGTCCTATTACTTCTACAGATTCGGAAATGTTGCGGCGCAGGATGGACCCCTAATCTTCGGATACGTGCCAGAGGGTCCCATCGCTGAAGTGGCCTTCGATTCGATAACGGTTTACACAAATGACTTCAGCAGCCAGTGGCCGAGTGGCGACTTGAGCATTCCAGTGCCTCAGTATGAGGATGGTACTTACGCCAACGAGTGGGAAATCCTCTTCGCGGTACGTTTCAACGACGTGCGAACCTTCAGCGACTTCATCGTGGAAATCTCGGCTACGTGGACTGGCGGACCGGATTTGCACTACAACTTCCATTCCGCTGACTGGCAGGACTTCGCTTATCTGAAGCTGGAGATAACCTCGATCGCATTCCGGGAGGGATCAGTCGGCGCCGCGCCGCTGAACTTCGGGCAGCTGAAGACCCTCTTCGAATAGGGCTCCGAACTGCGGGATTGTACACGTGTACAGTGGTGGTTCAGCTGTCATGCCCGGTGGGTTGATTCGTAGAATCTTCGTGGGCCATTTCGGCATCCACTTACGGAAACCTGAACCCGAGTGAGACCATGAAGACCTTAACCGCATTATTGATCCTTCTGGCTGCCAGCGCCGCTGGAGCCGAGACCGTTCACGGTCATAGTTACTGGAACCTGAGCTTTCCCGAGAAAACCTTCACCCAGGTGGGTCCGCTTTTCTTCGGCACACTCCCCGAGGGCGAGATCAGCGAGATCGCCACGGCGTACTCAACGCCGGCCTTCCTGCCGCCGGGACCGGGAAGCTACGATTTCGAGGTGCCGTTACCAGTCTTTCACGACGGCACCGTGGCCAGCCTCGACGAACTCATCGTCATCCCCCATCTGCGCGGGGCGGAAGATCTCATCGCCATCGGCGGCGCCACCTTCTGGATGGACATCGCCTACTTCGGCACGGGCATGCTGGAGGTGGAGTACGGCGGCCTCTTCGACGGATCGGGCACGATCTCACTGGATATCGAAGTACTGGCCTTCCGGCGGGGTCCGCTGGGCAATGGCGCGAACTTCGGTCCCATCGCCGGCGACTGGATCAGCGATTTAATCTACCCCTATCACTTCGTTCAGGATGGGCCGCAGCTCTTTGGCCATCTGCCCATGGGCGAGGTCAGCGAGATCGCCTTCGCGAGCGCTACGGAAATCGTGAGTTCCCTCGGCGAGACCCAGCGCACGGTTAGCCTGCCCATGCCGGTCTATAGCGACGGAAGCATCTCGAACGAGGCCGAGGTCTTCTTCACCATCCACCCACGCTCGATCTATCGCCATCCCACTCACGAGGATTTCACACAGGTCTTCAGCTGGAACGGAGGCGAACAGGTCAGCTTGGAGTGGATCGGTCATCGCATCGAGCAGATCGATGCGGAGGTCGAGATTCGAGTCTGGGCTTTTCGACAGGGAGCGGTGGCCGCGGAATCCTCGAGCTTTAGCGGGCTTCGGTCTCTATTCCGATAGCATCTTCCCGGTCAACCGATCGATCTCCACCCGTGCGACCCGCGCCAGATATCGCGCGCTGATTTCCGCGCTGCGCGCTCGCGCCAGGGCAAGCTGAGCGTCGCGGTACTCGAGGGAAGTGGTCGCGCCGTTGCGATATCGGTCTTCCTCGACCTGATAGCGAGTCTCCGACGCATGGACATTGGCGGCCTCCAACTCGAGCAAGTCCAGGCGGCGCTCCCAGATGCGCAAAGCCTCCTCGAGGTCTGATCGCAGGGTGGCCAATTCCTCGGCACGGGCGATCTCGGTCTGGCGCAGACTCGCGCGCGCGATCTGCACCGCGAGACGATTGCGATCTCCGTTAAAGAGATTGTAGCTGAGGTTCAGCCCCAGGCTCAGATCCCTTGTTTCGGTTTCCAGGTCCACCGGAAGCAGGTCCGGATCTCCACTCAGCCTGCGATCGCTCCATTGATAACCCGCGCTAAGCGAAAGCTTGGGCCACCAGTCCGCCCTGGCGCCGGAGAGGCCGCGCTCGGCCAGACTCAGGTCGAGATCGGCCACACGGAGCGAGCTGTTGCGTTCCTCGGCCGAGCGGATAAGGAAGTCCCGATCACCTTGTAGCAGGGGAACCTCGATCTCATCGAGCACCCTCAGGTTTGATGCGGGCCGTCCCACCATCAGGGCGAGATTCCGGCGCGCCTGCTCCAGGGCGATCTCCTGCTGAAGCACGGCGCTCCGGTCACTGTTGAGCGCCGTCTCGGCACTTAGCAGGTCCGCCGAGGAGATGCCTCCCAGATCGAAGCTGCGCCTTTCACGGGCGAATCGATCCGAGGAAAGGCTCTGCGATTCGAGAGCCACATCCAGAAGCATCTGCTTCTGCACGAGATCGAAATAGGCGGCGTGCAGGGCCGTGATGCGGCCTTCGATGAGGACGCGCGCCTGTGCCTCGCCCAAAGCCTCGAGTTCGCGATGGCGGGCCCGATCGATGAACATGCGGAAGCCGTCAAAGAGCGTCCAGCTCAGGCTGATGCCAGCGCTCAGCGATTGAGTGTCGGTGTCGCCCAGGCTGCTCGTGGAGTTGCTTTCCTCCGAACCGTCGACCTGCAGAAGGGAACCACTCAGATCAACACGGGGAAGGAATCCGCTCTTGGCGTAGCCACCCTGGATGCGCGCGGTCTCCGCGTTCTCCCGCGCCAGGCGAATACCGAAGTCATGCTCCAGTGCGAGGGCGAGAGCATCCTCGTAGGTCATGATCTCGTCGCTCGCGAGGGAAAGGAGCGGAAGCATCAGAAGCAGTAGCACTATCCTAGTCATGTTTCACCTCGTCGGGGTCATTCGACCACGGGCATTGTAAGTTCGCGAACCGCGGGCTCCACGGATTCGGGGACCGCTTCCTTCTCGCCCTGGACTCCGCGAGCCCAGGCCAGACGAAGGCGATTGATGGCGAGGTATCCCGTGGGCAGGATGATCAGCAGGATGAAGGTTCCGAAAAGCAGGCCGTAGGCGACCGAAGCGGCCATGGGTTTGAGGAACTGAGCCTGCCGACTCTTTTCGAGCATAAGCGGTGCGAGACCCAGGGCCGTGGTCATCGTGGTCAGCAGGATGGGCCTCAATCTGGCGATGCCGGCATCGTAGACGGCGTCGAAGAGCTTCCGCCCATCTCGCAGATATCGATTGATCTGATCCACGAAGACGATGCTGTCGTTGATGATGATCCCCGACAGCGCGATGACGCCGTAGAGCGACAGCATGTTCACCTGCATGCCCTGGATGCCGTGTCCCCAGACCGCTCCGAGGATTCCCAGGGGAATGAGCGAAAAGATCAAACCTGCTTGCACATAGGATCGGAAGACCAGCACCACCAGCAGGAACATGCCCAGCAGAGCTAGCGGGAAGGCCACGGCCATGGATCCCATTTCCTGGGATTGGCTCCTCGACTGCCCTTCGAAGCTGACGAATATGCCCGGCACTTCCTCGCGAATTCGCGGCAGCACCTCGTTCTCGATTTCGGCAAGGATTGGAGGAAGGTCGTCGGTCACATCGGCCTGTGCCGCCTCAACGCGGATTTCCTGCATACGGTCGAGTCGATTGATAACGCTCACACCGCGGCTGATCGAGTACTCGGCCAGTTCGCTGAAGGGATAGGCTCGGCCATCGGCAGTTCGAATGCGCATGGCATCGAGGTAGCCCAGGGAGCCGCGATCCTCGGGGCGGTAGCGTATCCAAACGCGTATCTCGTCGCGACCACGTTGGATTCGCTGGATCTCCTGTCCGAAGAATCCCTGGCGAACCTGTCCGGCCACATCACGCAGGGTCAGGCCCAGAGCAGCTGCCTTGGGCTTGAGTTTGATCTCCAGTTCACGACGGCCGAGGGCCTCACTGTCCGTGACGTCCTTGAGGCTCGAGAAGTCCTGAAGCTCGGCTACCAGAAGATCCCTCGCGCGCCGCAGATCTTCCCCGTCATCACCCAGAAGGCTTATGGACACCGGCGTACCGAAACGCCCTGAAGCTCCGAAGCTGATCTTGCGGACGTCCGGCATCGGACCCACCAGCTCACGCAGGCGATTGGCGATGAGGTACTGCTCCATGTCCCGTGTCTCGCCGTCCAGCAGGAGCAGGGTCACGCTGCCCGCGTGGCTCCCGCTTTCGCCGGCACCGCTGCCCAACTCGCGCTGAACGCCGGTGACCACGTCGAGCCCGTCGGCCCGCTCGGCCTTGAGTTCATCGTTCAGCTCCCAGGCCGCCGCCTCAACGCGCTCGAGGAAGCGGGTGGTCTTCTCTTCCTGGCTACCCACAGTCAGGCTGAGCCCCACGGAGATGCGATCGCTGTCGAGGAATGGGAAGTAGGTGAAACCGATGATGCCGCTCTTGAGCAGGCCGAAGGTGATGAGCACGGCCGAGATCGGAATGGTGAGCGTGACCCACTTGTTTCGCAATGCCAAGCGCAGGGTCGGGCCGTAGATGCGATGAGTTAGGTAGGCGATGGCGGCCTCGAGCTTCTTGCGAATTCGACCGCTCTCGCTTTCGGGGCTCAGGGCCTTCGAGTGCCCGAGGTGCATGGGAAGAATGAAGAAGGCCTCCACCAGACTGAAGACCAGCGCGAAGATGACCACCGCGGCCACCTGCCAGATCATCTGCCCGAGAAAACCGACGAGGAAGAAGAGTGGCGTGAAGGCCAAAATGGTGGTCGTCACCGACGTGGCCACGGGAGCGAGCACTTCCATGGTGCCGTTCACCGCGGCCTTGAGCGGCGGCACACCCCGCTCGGCCTGGGCGAATATGTTCTCGGCCACCACGATGGCGTCATCCACCAGAATACCCACCACGATGATCATGCCGAAGAGCGAGATCACGTTGATCGTGATACCCCAGAGATTGAGGATGATGAACATTCCCGCGAAGCTGATGGGAATGCCGAGGGCCGCCCAGAACGCCACTCGCAGTTTCAGGAAAAGCCCCAGGGTGATCAGCACGAGGATCAGACCGAATCCTCCGTTGCGGGCCAGCAGGTCGATGCGTTGCCGCAGGGGCACGGTGCGATCGTCGCGCACGGTGGCGCTGAGGCCCTCTTCCCTCTGGTCGAAATCAGCGGCAAGTTGGCGCGCCTTCTCTGCGACGAGAAGGATGTCCTCCTCGGCGGCCTGATCCACGGTCAACACCACTGCCGTCCGACCGTTGAACCAGACACGATCGGGCACGTCGGCCCACTGTTCGCGGATGCTGGCGATGTCGTCGAGTCGAAGCGGCGTGCCGCCGGGATTGGCGCGGATGGGAATGTCGCCCAACTCGGAGGCGTGATACTCGCACCCCCATGCACGGATGAGGATTTCCTCTTCCCTCGTATCGAACTTCCCGCCCGAGATATTCAGGTTGTGGCGGGCCACCGCGGCCGAGACCTGGTCGAAGCTGAGGTCATGCCGGCGGAGGGCTTCCTCGGACACCTCGATGGAGAACTCGAGCGCGGGCAAGCCCGATATCCGCACCAGCGAAATCTCAGGCGTGGCCAGAAGTTCGTCCCGGAAATCCTCGGCGATCTCCTTCAGGTTGTAGAGGTCGGTCTCGCCGGAGATCACGATGGACAGGGCCCGCTCCATGAATTTCGCCTGATAGATCACGGGCTTCTCCGCGTCCATCGGGAAGGAGTTGATCCGGTCCACGGCGTTCTTGACGTCCGTGGTCACCCTTTCCAGATCGGAGCCCTGGATGGTTTCGACGCTGACCACACCGAAGCTCTCCCTGGCGACCGAGGTGACTCTTTCAACACCCTCTAGTCCATCCAGCTGTTCCTCGATCTTGAGTATGACCCCTTCGGCCACCTCGCTGGGACTGGCACCCGGGAAAGCCACCTCGATCTGAATCGTGTTGGGCTCCACCTCCGGAAAAAAGGAGAAGCGCATGGTGGAAAAGGTCAGGGCCCCGAAAATGAGGATGCTGAACATGAGCACGTTCACCCAGATGGGTGTGCGCACGAAGAATGCGACGACTCTCCGCATTAGCGGGCACCCCCCTGCTTGAAGGCTCGCGCGCGGGCGGCCATGCCCGGCACGACGCCCTCGAGGGCTTCCACTACGATGGAGTCACCCGCCGAGAACCCTGAAGACAGTATGGCGGAATCTTCTTCGAGCCTGGCGACTGTCATCTCGTGCAACTGCAGGCGACCGTCTTTCAGGCTATAAATCCCCCGGTCCCCGTGCAGTGCCGTGCGTGGCACCCGAATCGAATCTTTCAGCCTGCGAGTGCGGAAGCGCGCCTCAAGGAAGCTTCCCGCTGGAGGCAGGTCGCCACCCTCGATCCCTATGAATACAGGCAAGGTTTGTGTCGACTGATCGATCAGGGATCCGATGCGCAGTATTCTTCCTGTCCAGCTGCCCCCCGGGGAGGAGATTTCGACCATGGCCTCGGCATCGAGCCAGGCCGCCTCGGCCGCCGGCAAGTCCACCGCGAGTTCGAGGTCATCCATACTGAGGATGCGCCCCAGGCGACCTCCCGTCATCACCGAGGCACCCGTGCGCGATTGGGTATCGGCGATCACGCCATCGAAGGGGGCACGGAGAACCGCCTTGCTCAGCAAGAGCTCCTGGGCTCGAATGTCATAGAATCCCTGGTAGATATTGTGGCGAGCCAGGTACAGCTTGATCTTCTCATCTTCCGTCGGAGGCAGATCCTCCAGCGGCCCTTCGATCTTGAATTCGGCGAAGTACTCGCGCCAAGGCTCCGCGGCATGGGGGAAATCCAGTTCCAGTTCGGGAAGCAGCCGGGCCAGGGAGCCTAGGAATGCGCTCTTGAGTTGAGCGATGCGGTACTGGACTGGACGCTCGTCCACACGAATCAGAACCTGTCCCATCTCGAAGCTTTGACCGGGCAAGAAGGGCACATCACCCTCCTCCAGGATGCCTCCCAGCTCCGCGACAAGATCGTACTCCCGCGCACTCTCGAGAGTGCCGAAAGCGCGAATCTCGCCACGCAGTGTCTTTGGTTCCGCTACGGCGACCTTTACGACGATACTTCGATTCTTCGAGGGACGTCGCTTCGGATCTTCCTTTCGCGTGACCATGATCATCGTCACGGCCAGGGCGACGATCAGGATGATGGCGGGAACGGCGAAGGTCATGAACTTGCGCATGGGAACATCCTCGTAGGTTTAGTCAGCGAATGTGTCGAGTTGAAGGCTCAGGGTCTGGAGCACGGAGAGGAATACTTGGTAGTCCGATTCGGATATTGGCTCGAAGATTTGAGTAAACACTCCGTGGATGATGGGCTTGGACCGATTCAGATACTGAATGCCCTTTTCGGTGATTTGAACCAGATGACTGCGTCGGTCTTCGGAATCCACGGTGCGTTTCAGAAGGCCGCGATTTTCCAGCACATCCAGGGCGCGAGTTACCGAGGGCTTATCGCGTCCGATGGACTCGGCCAGTTGCTTCTGTCGCATGCCTTGACTCAGGTGAAGATGCATGAGGATGACGAAGCCCTCCATGCTTAGCTCCAGCTGCGCCCGTTCGAAGGGTTCTTTGACAACCTGAATGATCCGGCTCTTCAGGTTGGACATGATGTGGAAGGGATTTTCCTCGAGTGGAGGTGGCCAAGTCCGAAATTCCATGACGAGCGGATCCTTTTTGTTGGAATCAATACTATTTCAATAGAAACTATTTCAATCGCAACTAATTGTCAAGGCTCAGAGGGTCACGGAGTGGCAACTCGAATTATTTCAACAGATTACAGGGTGAGCCATCTGTAGGAATGGAGGCTGCAGAGAGCTTCGAACTCGTCCGCGAGAGCCGATGACTCCTCTTGGTTGGAGCAGAGTTCACATCTCAGGATCTCGCGCAGGGCTCTGGCCCGAAGGTAGGGCTCGTGCTCGGGACCACACTCTTCAAGCAGGACGACGAAGATCCGACGCGCGCCCTCCCCATCGCCCTCGGCCGAAAGCAGTGCCGCCTCGAGCATCCTGAATTCGAAGGACAGGCTCTCCGGCGGCCAGCGCTCGTCCGAGGCCAGGGCGTCGAAATCGGTTCGGGCCCTATCGAGTTCGGATGCGGCCAGCAGGAACTGAAGCCGGTTGAGTTCGACCTTCAGCGCTTCGCCCCTGCCGGCATCCCCGCGGCCCCGCGCCTGCTCGAATAGTTCCCGAGCGTCATCGGCTTCACCGAGCATGGAAGCTCGCCTCGCCTGAGCCCGCAGGCTGGACACCTGTCCCTCGCGCAGATCCAGTTCCGCGCGCAAGGCATGCGATCGCGACAGAGGTTCCTCGGCTTCCTCGAGGCGATTCATGTCGAGCAACACCTCGCCCATGTTGTGAAGGGCCACCGCTGCGCCGGCACGATTGCCTGCCTCGAAATGCAGATCCGCCGCCCGGCGGTAGTGCTCGAGGGCGGCGGGCAGGCGTCCGGCCCGATTCTCGAGGTTGCCCAGGGAGTTCTCGCCGTGGGCCAGTCCCTCGGCCTCTCCGATGCGCCGCTTCATGCCCTGGGCTTCGGTCAGCAGTTCGCGAGCCTCGTCGAGCTCGCCGCGCTGGGTGCGGGCGATGGACAGATTCGTGAGCACCTTCGCGATCTCCGTGAGATAGCCCGTCTTCCGTCGAAGGATCAGGGCCTGCTCCAGACTCTCCAGGGCCTCCTCGTGATCGCCCATGCGCCAGAGCACGATGCCGAGATTGGCGAGGGACGCGGCGTTGAGGGAGTCGTCTTCCAGACGCGGCGCCTCGTCGTTCACCTCCTCGAAAATCTCGCGAGCGGCGGCGAGTTCGCCGCGGCGCAGCTGGATGAGCCCCATGGTGTGCCGGATGGCCAGGGCCTCCCCGGGATGGGCGTCCGCCAGCAACCTCGCCTCCTCGCAGCTACGCAGGGCATCGTCCCAGCGATTCTCGCGGGACTCCAGTCGTGCGCGACTGCGAAGGATAAGCGCTCGCTGTCGCCGGTCGCCTTCGGCCGCCGTGGCCAAAGCCACCTCGAACTCGGCGGCGGCCTCCTCGTTGCGTCCCGAGAAGTAGAGCGACTCGCCGCGCAGGCGACAGAGTTCGGCCCGCTCGGCATCATCGATGCCCGGCGTCAGAAGCTCCCGCGCGCCCGAGAGCAGCTTCTGGCTGTGATCGTAGTCGCCCTCGGTGGCGGCCAGCTCGCCGAGTTCGCGCAGGATGTCCCGCCGCAGCTTCGCGGCCTCGCTCACCGGATCCTCCAGCCACCAGAGATCGGCCTCCTCGCGGGCGGCCTCCAGGTGACGATGGGCTTCGTGATGGGCATAGAGCCGCCGCGCATGACGCCCGGCCTCGAGCAGGAAGGGAAGCGCGCGACGGGTCTTGCCGGCGCCGGTGAAGTGGCGCGCCACGGCCGCGGCCATGTCGGGCTGCCCGCCCGTGGTGTCCGCGAGATGCTCGGCCACCATGAGGTGATACTCCTCGCGCAGCTCGTCCCCCAGCGATTCGTAGAGCACCCGGTGAACCAGAGCATGGTCGAAGAGGAAGCGCCGCTCGGCCGCCTGGATGAGCCGTGTCTTGCGCTGCAGCACCTGCAGGCGCCTCAGCACGCGCAGCTTGCGGTCGCCGAGCACCGCCGCCAGCACCTCGGCGGTGAAGGCCTCGCCCTCCACCGCGGCGAGGTCGAGCAGTTCGCGTTCCTCCTCGTCCAGGGCGCTGAGCCTGAGCGCCACGAGATCCTGAAGACGTTCGGGCAGGGGCAGGTCCCAGTTTTCGGGGTCGCTCTCGCCCACGAGCAGTTCGGGACGATTGCGCAGGTTCTCCAAGAGCTCGCTCAATATGAACGGGTTGCCGCGGCTCTCCCGGAAGAGTCGCGCCGCCACGCCCTCGCGACCCGTGAGATCGGGAAGCCCCGCGTCCACGAGATCGGCCACGTTCTCTTCGGACAATCTCGCCAGCTTCAGGCTCTCGCCTCGGCCCTCGCCTTCGAGTTGGGCGCGCAGCTCGACCAGGGGCGAGTCCTCGGTCACCTCTTCCTCGCGATAGCTCACCAGCAGGGCGGGCAGTTCGCCTTCGGGTCCCCGCGCCAGGAAGGAGAGCAGATCGAGGCTGGCGTGGTCGGCCCGGTGGAAGTCCTCTAACCAGAGGAGCATGGGCTCCCGGGAGGCAAGGGCCGAGAGGAAGCGTCGCAGGGCCTCGAAGAGCTGTTCACGACTGGGCGCCTCGGCCTGCTGCCCCGAGAAGAAGGCGTGCAGGATGGCCGCTGCGCCGCCCGAGGCCGCGTCCTCCGCGCCGAGGAAGATGGCCAGATCGGCGCGGTCCCAGATCTCCTGCTCGCGGAGCACGGGGCGCAGGGCCTCCATCCACGGCTGATAGGGAAAGGCCTCGCGGCCGGGCTGGGTGCGGCCGACGAGAAGAAGCGGCGCCGATGCGCCCAGGGCGCGATGTGCCTCGCGGGCGAGCCGCGTCTTTCCGATGCCCGCCTCGCCCGCCAGGAAGAGAAAGCCTGCGCCCGGGCGGTTCATCCAGGTCTTGAGCAGGGACAGTTCCTCGCCGCGCCCCGACAGGGGCAGACCGCCGCGCAGATCGCGCACCTGCGGTCCGGCGTGGAGCTGCAGCTCCACGGTGGCGTCGGCGTTGTGGGCGAGCAGGGAGGCGATGTCCTCGGCCATGTCCGAGGCCAGGCCATAGCGACGGTTCTTGTCCTTGGCCAGGGCGCGGGAGAGGATCCAGTCGAGAGCCTCGGGCAATTCGGGCCGGAAACGCCTAAGCGGCGGCGGCTCCTCGTTGATGATGGCGTAGACCACGCCGATGGGATGATCGCCGCGGAAGGGCAGACGCCCGGCCAGCAGTTCGTAGATGACCACGCCCATGGAGAAGAGGTCGCTGCGGGTGTCGAGCTCCTCGCCCATGCCCTGCTCGGGCGACATGTAATGGGGCGAGCCGAAGATTAGCCCGGTCTGGGTGAGGCTGGTCTCGTCGCTGAAGCGGGTGAGGCCGAAATCCATGAGCTTGGGGCGACCCATGCCATCGAGCATGATGTTGCCCGTCTTCACGTCGCGATGCAGCACGCCGTTCTTGTGGAGGAAGCTGAGCGCGTCGAGTACGGGAAGGGCCAGTCCGGCCACGGTGCCGAGGTCCAGGGGCCCCGATCCGGCCAGTTCCTTGAGCGTGGGTCCCGGCAGGAGCTCCATGACGAGATAGGGAATGCGCCCCTCGTGCTCTCCCAACTCCAGCACGCGCACGATGCCCGGGTGCTCGAACTCGAGCCCGGCACGGGCCTCGCGGAAGAAGAGCTCACGCTCGCGCTCTCCGGCCGAGGCTCCGCCCCGCAGGACCTTCACCGCCACGTGCTCCCCTCCCGGAGCCGCGGCCTCGTAGACCTGTCCCATGCCGCCCTCCCCGAGCAGCCGAATCAGGCGGTAGGGTCCGAGTTTCTCGTGCATGGCGCCAGCATAGGACCAGCCCGCCGGTGGCTCAAGGCGGATTTGCCCATTGCGCCGGCCCCGAGGGCCCCGATAGACTGCGCCCATGAGCGAAACACTCTACATCCGCTGGATCGGCGAGGACGGCCGGCTGCTTCGGCAGTTCGGTCCCTACGCGCCCGCCAGGGACCTGGAACTCCGCCTGGGCCGGTCCGAAGGCTCGGACATCCGCCTGGAGGACAAGAGCGTGAGCCGGCTTCACGGCATTCTGCGATGGGACGGCGGCGCCTGGTCCTATGAAGATATCGGCAGCAGCTATGGCAGCGAGCTCGACGGCGAGGCGATTTCCGAGCCGGCAAGGCTCGCCGCGGGATCCCAGCTGCGACTGGGCAGGGTGCGACTCGAACTCGCCGACGAGGACATGCCCGAAACCAGCGACGCCGCCACCGATGATCGCCGATACGAGGTGCTTCTGCAGGTACTCGAGACCCTGGGCGGCGACCGTTCCCTGGCCGAACTTCTCGAGAGGGTCATCGCCATCGCGGGCCGGGCCGTGGAAGCCGACCGGGGATTCATCCTGCTCACCGATTCCGATACGGGCCGCTGGATGCCCGAGTCGCTGGCCGTCTGGAGCCGGGAAGGCGAGGAGGACTTCGCCGAGGACGCCATCGGCCGCGCCAGCCAGACCGTGCTGCGCGATGCCCTTTCGGGAGGTCGCACCGTCTTCCTGAAGTTCGCAGCCGACGATCCGGTCTACCAGGGCGCGGAGTCCATTCGCGCGGAGTCCATCCAGACGGTGATCTGCTGTCCCCTGATTCTCGGCGAGGATTCCGTGGGCGCATTCTACGTGGACCGCACCCACGGCGGAGGTCGTCCCTTTTCCGAGGAGGACCGCACCCTGCTCGAGACCGTGGCCGCGCAGGCGGCGCGGGTGATCGAGAAGGAGCGGCTCATGGCGCAGCGGGCGCGCAGCGAGAAACTGGCCCTGCTCGGAACGCTGCTGGGACGCATCACCCACGAGCTCAAGAACCCCCTCTACAACATTCGCGGTACGGCCGAGAATCTGCGCGGAAAGATGGAGGGCGAAGGCCTTCCGAGCGAAGAGATCGCGAGCCGGCTCGACCGCATCCTGGCCGGCGTGGACCGGGCCGAGGCCAACATGAAGACCCTGCTGGCCTTCGCGAGTCCCAGCGAAGGGCCGCGGGAACCGGTGGATCTGTCCCGCGCGCTCACCGCCGCCGCGGTGGACGCCGCCGACCTCTATCGCGAGCGCGGCATCGAACTGGAACGTGATTATCCCAAGGGTCTCACCGTGCTCGGGCGGGCCGACGGCCTGCAGCAGCTATTCGCCAACCTGCTCGTGAACGCGGCCCAGGCCATGGACGGCGGCGGCAGGGTGCGCCTGGGCCTGAGCACCCTCGCGCGACTCGGCGAGGAGGAGGACAACTGGGTGGAGGTCTGCGTCGAAGATGAGGGTCCCGGGATCCCCGCCGAGATCCTGTCGCGCATCTTCGAAGATTTCTTCACCACCAAGCGCGGCAGCGGCGGAAGCGGGCTGGGCCTCGCCATCTGCCGGCAGCTGACCGAGGAACACCGGGGAGCCATCCGTGCGGAGAACCGCGAGGGCGGCGGGGCCCGCTTCGTGGTGGGACTGCCCCTACACGATCGAAAACCGAGGAGTTAAAATGAGCGAGTCCAAGGCGCGCATTCTTCTTGTGGACGACGAGGAGCTGAACCGCGAGTACCTCTCCGAACTGCTCGAGGATGAGGGGTATCCGGTGAAGACCGCGGCCGATGGGCACGAGGCCCTCGAGCTACTGCGCTCCGAACCCTTCGACCTGCTCGTCACCGACAAGAACATGCCGCGCATGGACGGCATGCAGCTGCTCGCCAAGGTCGCCGAGGAGGACATCCCCGTCACCCGCGTGATGATCACCGCCTTCGGCGACGTGGAAACCGCGGTGGAGGCCATGCGCCTGGGCGCGGCCCACTACATCGAGAAGCCCACCAGCGGCGGCATGGGCCCCAAACTGCTGCTGGCCGTGGAGCAGGCCCTCGACCGTCATCGCCTTGCGGCGCGCAACCGCAGCCTGGAGGCAGCGCTGACGCCATCGTCCACCGAGGAAATCGTGGGCAAGAGCAAGGCCATGGATCAACTTCGGAAGCAGTGCGGGAAACTCGGAGGCACCGGCAAAACAGCCCTCATCCTCGGCGAGACGGGCACGGGCAAGGAGGTCGTGGCGCGGAGCATCCACAAGAGCGGACCGCGGGCGGGCAAGCCCTTCGTGGCCATCAACTGCGCGGCCATCAATCGCGAGCTACTCACCAGCGAGCTCTTCGGTCACGTGAAGGGCGCGTTCAGCGGCGCGGTGAGCGATCATCCGGGCAAGTTCGAAGCGGCCCACGAGGGCACGCTTTTCCTCGACGAGATCGGCGAGATGGATCAGGAACTGCAGGCCAAGCTGCTACGTGTGCTCGAGTCGCGGGAGTTCGAGCGCGTGGGCAGCAACGATCCCATCAAGGTGGACGTGCGCATCCTCGCCGCCACCAACCGCGACCTGCTCGACGAGGTGGGCAAGGGCAGCTTCCGCGAGGACCTCTACCATCGTCTCAACGTGATCACTGTGCGCACCTCTCCCCTGCGCGAGATTCCCACGGACATTCCCGTGCTGGCGCGGCACTTCCTCGCCGCCGATCCCGAAGGACGTGGTCTCGGCTTCACCGAGGAGGCCATCGAGAAGCTGAAGGGCTACGGCTGGCCGGGGAACATCCGCGAACTCAAGCACGTGATCGAGCAGGCGGTCTTCTACGCCGAAGGCACGATGATCGAGGGGGGAGACATCTTCCTGCCCGAGAGGCGGCCGAGCTCCGGCGACGAAGGCGGTTTCGGAACCGACATGAGCTGGGATGATATCGAGCGCCGCGTCATCGAGCAGCGCCTCGAACGCTTCCGCTTCAACAAGCGCGAGACCGCGAAGTCGCTGGGCATGGGTGAATCGACGCTGTACAAGAAGATTAAGGACTATGGTTTAGGGAGGGAATAGAGCACACCCCTCACTAAGTCGCTCGCGGCCTCTCCTCGCGCTCCGGCTCGCAGACTCGCAAGTCGCGTCTCGGAGAACCGCTTCGCTCACCCAAAAAAGGGAGTGCACCCGGGTGCACCCCCTCAATGGGACTGTACACGTGTACAGTCGAGACTACTTCAATAGCACCAGTTTCTCGACGGCCTTGTACCCGGGTACAGTCGCCTGGGCGAGGTAGACGCCGGAGGCGAGGTCTTTGGCCTTCCACTCCACCACCACCTCGCCGGCTTCGCGAGGTTCGTCCAGCAGCGTCGCCACGCGACGGCCGCTCAGGTCGAAGATCGCGAGCTGCGCGTGTCCCGCTTCGGGCAAGGTGAAGCGCAGGGTCGTCTTCGGGTTGAAGGGGTTGGGCGCGGCGGAGAGCGCGAGGCGCGCGGCGGGCGTTTCCGCAATACCCGTCACCAAGCGCTCGTCGCGTCCCAGCCAGACCTGGCGATCGGGATAGTCCCCCTTGGCATAGACGAAGATCGGCATGTTCATGGGTCCCATGTCCATTGAGCACCAGATTCCCGCTTCGATGCCGAAGATGTCCGAGTTGTCCTGCCAGACCAGGTCGGCGCCGCGGGTGAAGTAGTAGAGGCCGCGATGGGTCTCTTCGAGGTAGTCGTTGTGCGCGCTCTGGAACCAGTAGGCGTGATAGGTACCATCATCATCGGCCTCGATGCAGGGAAACTGGGGAAAGTCGTAGCTGTCCACCGGCACGGTAAGATGGATGGGCTCGCTCCAGACATGGGGCGACGTTTCCTCGGTGAACACGATGG
Source organism: uncultured bacterium (assembly GCA_964410395.1). GTDB lineage: Bacteria > Krumholzibacteriota > Krumholzibacteriia > JACNKJ01 > JACNKJ01 > JACNKJ01. The sequence continues at coordinate 5,589 of CAYPGS010000003.1, read as the reverse complement.
TGTTGCAGGGACAGGTGGGCTGTGGGCCCATGCTCAAGATCACCTGTTCGCCCAGAGAGCCGCGACCGACATCGTACATGGACCCGAAGTATCCGAGCCCGGGAAGGATCTCGTAGTGCGTGAAGTCTCCTCCGAAGAAATCTCCCTCGGAATAGTCGATACAGGTGTTCATCTCGTTCATCTGATAAACGCGGATGGCCTCCGCAGTCGTTTTCAAGCGCGGCGCGGACATCATATTGCTGCTCGGCGGTGCGACATAGACAGGATCGAACCACATCGTGTGGAAGTCGCTCTTCCAAATGGCCTCGTCCCTCTCCTCCCAGACAAGCATTCCCTGGGGCATGCCCGTGGCCGTCAGATGCGGAAAGAGCACGTCTTCGCCGCTGGGCGTCAGGTACACGTGCGTGTAGTCCCAATCCCATCCTGTCGGATCGTAGGAGTCGGAGTGCCGAATCTTCAGGGAGTCCTCATGGGCCCAGGCCAGGAAAAACTTCCCGGCGATATTGCAGATCGATGGCATGTCTCCGGGACCGTGAAAAACCGGAGGGAAGACCATGTCCATATCGAAAGTGCGAGTGAAAACGCCCACGGGCGGAACGGACCAGGCCACCGCGACCGTGCCGTCCTCCAGGCAGGCGACCGAGGTTCCGCCGATCATGGTCGGCGCCTCGGAGACTTGCTGGAAAAAGTAGTCGGCGCTGGCCGCGCCGGAAGTGACTATCAGGAAAGCTATTGCGATTAAATGAGTTATCCTCATGCCCGACCTCCCGGTATTCCTGATTGGGGAATGTCATCACTGTCACAATTATAGCAGAACCCGGCCCCCGGCTGTAGGGCATTAGCTATTGGTACCAACGGCATTCAGGCTGGTAGCTAGCCGCTGGAAGCTGGCGACTCTTCGGCTTTTTCCTGTAACCTTGCCCTTCCGGTCCAGTATCCTAGCGCGTGCCCGGTCCCGGGCACCTACCCGGCTATGAAAGGACTCGAGATGAAGAAGTGGCTCATCATCGGCGGCGTGATCGTCGTGGTGGCGATTCTGGTCGTCGTGAACCTGCAGAAGCAGAAGGGCAAGGCCGTCGAGGTGGAGATGGAGGCCATCGAGAAGCGGGAACTCACGGAAATCGTGAGCGCTTCGGGCACCATCCAGCCCAAGATCTCCGTGGACATCAGCTCGGACATCACCGGCAAGATCGTGGAAGTCTTCGTGAACGAGGGCGATCGAGTGTCCGAAGGCGATCTGCTTCTGCGCATCGACCCCACCCAGTTCCGCGAGGCGGTCAAGAGCGCCGAGGCCCAGTACGAATCGGCCCGGGCGAGGCTGCGCGAGATGCAGGCCCGTCTCGAACAGGCCGAACTGGAATGGGCACGAATTCAGAACTTCCACGACAAGGGCGACGTGAGCGAGCGCGACTTCGAGTCCGCGCGCATGTCCTTCAAGGTGGCCGGTACCCAGGTGGAATCGAGCCAGCGCTCCGTGGATCAGGCCGAGGCCTATCTCGAACAGATGCGGGACCGATTCTCCAAGACCGAGGTCCGCGCGCCCATGAGCGGCATCGTGGTGCGTCGCAACGCCGAGGTTGGCGAGATCGCCATGGAAGGCACCTTCTCCATCCAGGTGCTCATGGTCATCGCCGACCTCTCGGTGATGGAAGTGGAAGTCGACGTGGACGAGACAGAGATTCCCCAGGTGGCACTCGGCCAGATCGCCGAGGTCGAGATCGACGCTTTCCCCGATGAGGATTTCGAGGGGGCCGTGACCGAGATCGCCAACAGCCCCAAGCAGAACCAGGGCGGAACCGGCGGCGTGGACTTCGAAGTGGTGGTCACCCTGGGCGAGGGTTACACGGGCCTCCGCCCCGGACTCTCTGCCACGGCCAACATCACCACGGCCGCTCGGGATAGCGCCCTCTCGATTCCCATCCAGGCCCTGACCCTGCGCACGAAGAAGATGCTCGTAGCCGACCAGAAGAAGTACAGCGCCCGGCTCGAGCAGGCCGGCATCGATGAAGAGTTCGAGTTCGAGGAGGACGTGAAGGAGTTCGAGGGCGTGTTCATCGTGCGCGAGGACCGGGCCCTCTTCCGCAAGGTGGAAACGGGGATCGCCGGGGAGAAGCATTTCGAACTGGTCACCGGGCTCGAGGCGGGCGACATGATCGTCACCGGGCCCATGCGCACCCTGCGCAACCTGCACCATGGCGAGCAGGTGAAGGAATCGAAGGACAAGAAGGACGAGGACGGTTTCGAGGAAGACGAGGTCGATGAGGACGAGGGCGGCGGCGCCTCGGTGACCGTCCAGTAGGGAACCATGCACCCACTCGAAGGCATACGCATCGCGCTGAATGCTCTCTGGGCCAACAAGCTGCGATCTTTCCTGGTCATGCTGGGAAACGTGATCGCCGTGGCGAGCATCATCGCGGTGGTGAGCATCGTGGACGGCATGAACGTCTACATGCACGAGAAGGTCTTCGAGCAGGGCAGCGGTGTGGTGAACCTGGTGGACGTGGATCCCATGAAGCTGCTCACCGATCGGGACGCGCTGCTCAAGTCCATCCACAATCCGCCCATTCTTCTCTCGGATCGCGATTTTTTGAAGGACCGCCTCCCCAGCGCCCTCTACATCGGCGCCAGCAACTCGCGCCGCCGCTCGGTGACCCGCGGCGAGGAACGCCTGACCAACGTGCCCATTCGCGGCAAGACCGCCGAGTATCCCTTCCTGGAGAACATCGATCTGAGCGCCGGTCGGCACTTCAGCACCTTCGAGGAGAACCGCAGCCGGCCGGTGGCGGTAGTCGGCAAGGGCATCGTCGACAAGCTCTTCCCCGGCGCGGACCCCCTGGGCAAGACCCTCAAGGTGGCCGGTCGACCCTTCAAGATCGTCGGCGTGGCCGCCGAGAAGGGGCGCCTCTTGGGCGAGGACCAGGACACCTTCGTGACCATCCCCATCACGGCCTTTTTCAAGGTCTTCGGCCGGCCCGGACGCGCCAACTCGGTGACCATCACCGTGAAGGCCGTGACCACCGAGGCCGTGCCCCAGCTCATGGAAGAGATGACGCAGGCCATGCGCATCCGCCACCGGCTTCGCCCCGGCGAGCGGAACGACTTCGACCTGCAGACCAGCGACGCCATGCTCGGCCTCTGGGAACGCATCAAGAACATGCTGCTGGGCGTGCTCATGATGATCGTGGGCATCAGCGCGGTGGTGGCCGGCATCGTGATCATGAACATCATGCTGGTGAGCGTTCAGGAGCGGACCCGAGAGATCGGCATACGCAAGGCCATCGGGGCCAAGAGCGCGGACATCCTCTGGCAGTTCCTGGTGGAAGCGCTCACGCTTTCCATGCTGGGCGGAGTGATCGGCATCCTGGCCGGCTACGGCATGGCCTCGATCATCGCCTCGACCAGCCCCCTGCCCTACGCCGCGAAAATCTGGTCGGTGATGCTGGGACTTCTGCTCACCGTGGTGGTGGGCGTGTTCTTCGGCATCTACCCGGCCAGGAAGGCGGCCGTTCTCGATCCCGTGGAGGCCCTGCGCTATGAGTGAGCACGAACGCTTCCACGCGGTGAGGGTCTTCGGGGCCGGCCTGCGCGAGAACATCCGCATGGCACTGGACACCCTGCGCAACAACAAGGGCCGCAGCGGACTCGTCATCCTGGGCGTGGGCATCGGCGTGACCACGCTCATGGCCATGGTGTCGATCATCGAGGGCTTCAAGGGGCGCCTCGAGAGCGAGATCATGGAGACCGAGACCACCTATGTCTACGTCACCAGCCAGGGCACCTTCGACGATCCCAACGAAGGCACGAACCCGAGATTGACGCTCGCGGACTGGGAGGCCATCGAGACCCTATGCCCCTCGGTACGCACCTCCTCGCCCATCGGAGCCTTCGGCACCCTGGTGCGCCACGGCTCCGAGCGCGCCAATCTCATGGAGATCGACGGCGTGTCCATTCGCTCGCTGGAGATCATGGGGTTCACCCTGGAGGAGGGACGCTTCTTCACCGAGGTGGACTGGTCGGGTCGCCGTCAGGTCTGCGTGATTCCCCGTGAACCCGCCGAACAGCTCTTCGGCGTGGCCGATCCCATCGGCAAGAAGGTCCGCGTGAACCTGAATACCGAGTACACGGTCGTGGGCATCCTGGAGAATCGCGAGAGCATCTTCGGATCCATGGCCAACAATTTCGTGCTCGTGCCCTACACGACCATGATCAAGGATTTCCCCTGGGTGGAGGATCAGATGGCCCTCATGGCCATGCCCGACGGCAATGATCTGCTCGATCAGGCGAGTGAGGAAGTCGAGCTGGCCCTGCGCATCAGCCGGAAGCTGGGTCCCGGCGAGGAGAACAACTTCCACCTCGCCACCCAGGACATGATGCTCGACTTCACGCGGCAGATCACCGATCCGCTCACGCTGGTGGGCGTGGTGCTGGCGTCCATCGGCCTCATGGTCGGCGGCATCGGCGTGGTGACCATCATGCTGGTGAGCGTGCGCGAACGCACGCGGGAGATCGGCATCCGCAAGGCCGTGGGCGGCCGGCAACAGGACATCCTGCTGCAGTTCCTCATCGAGGCCTCCACGCTCACGGGCATCGGCGGCGCGGCGGGCATTCTGGTGGGCCTGCTGGTCGGGCAGATCCTGCGCCTGGCCTTCCACGTTCCGGCCACCGTGCCGGTGGTTTACGTGATCGGCGCGCTCATCGTGTCGAGCTTCACGGGCATCTTCTTCGGCCTCTATCCCGCCGTGCAGGCCGCCCGGCAGAACCCGGTGGACGCGCTGAGCTACGAATAGGGCGGCTTGCCGGGAGCGCAGGCCTTTGTTAGGCTGTTGCCCTCCCCTACGAAAGGCCGCCTTTGCCCCCCCTTCGTCACCGGCAGATCTTCGACTTCTACTGGCCTCTCGTACTGACCAGCCAGATGATGACCCTGGCGCACCCCATCATCAACGCGGCGCTCGGACGGGCCGAGGACCCCATCGTGCAGCTGGCGGCCTACGGCGTAGGCTTCGGTCTGGCCGTCTTCCTGAACTCGCCGCTCTTTCCCTTCCAGCAGATCGTTGCCACCATGGGTGGCGGGCCCGAAGCGCGGCGGACCCTGATCCGCAAGGGGCTGGCACTCGGCGCCGCCATCTGCGGCCTCGACCTGATCATCGCCCTGAGCCCCTGGGGCGATACGCTCATCATGAATCTCATGGGCTCCACCGAACCGGTGGCGGCCATGGCCCAGAAACTCATCCTGGTCCAGTCGCCGATTCCCCTGCTCCTGCCCCTGCGGAGCTACTACTGGGGCATCGTCATGCGGCACCGCAACACGCGTATCATCAGCCAGGCCACGGGGCTGCGCCTGGCGAGCCTTGCCGCGATCATGTTCCTCTTCGTGGGGCGTGGCTGGCTCGAACCCGCCGTGCTCGGCGGCGCGAGCCTCACCGTGGCCATCTTCGTGGAGGCCCTCTACTCGGGCTACCGCGCCAACCGGCTCATGCGCAAGGACGCCCACGGAATCAACGACGGTGAGGACGAGGGCATCGGCTGGCGCAAGTTCTTCGACTTCATCGGCCCCCTCATGGTCAGCACCATCACCTGGTCGGCCATGCG
>CAYPGS010000002.1:34652-217317 GCA_964410395.1 uncultured bacterium | reverse complement strand
GCCAGACCCGGATCGACGTCACGGGCGGTACCTTCAACGGTGAAGGCATCGCACATGGAATCGTCCTGGTCCGGAGAGTCGATGGTGACAACGGGAGGAGTCTCATCCGGCGCCGGGTCAGTCGTACACCCGACGAACCAGAGGCTCATCGCCAGAACAGCGATAAAGCCAATGAAAAGCTTCCGTGTCATTTTGTTCCTCTCTCCTCTTCAGGTAAGCTGCCCTTAAACGACACACCGAAACTGGGCAGACACGCAATTACGGCCACCCCTGGGAGGTGACCATTTCGGAGTTTTGCCAAATCGGAAAAACCCGTCAATCTATTTCTAAACCCAAAGTTAACTTCGACATCCTCGGTCCTGAAAAGGCCGCGGAAAGGATCTTCAGATTCCCTAATCGCGTCAAGCGGTAACTTGTCTCTTCCACAAAAAAAGAGAAGTCCCGCTGAAACGCTTCAAAGGAACCCTCTGAGTGATAGGATCGGGGCGCAGAGTCAAGCAGGGTGGGCCGATCCTTCGCCCGATGCTCGGGCTGATGTAAGGTGCGAAGGGACGGAATCGAACCGCCGACACGTGAGTTTTCAGCCCACTGCTCTACCGACTGAGCTACCTTCGCAAGTCCGCCTACTCAAACAAATGAGGACGGGCCTGTCAAGCGGGTTCCGCTCATGGATTTATCGACGGTTGAGGAAATTCCAGGCAGATTCGATGATGTCGCTCAACTCCGTCTTCTCCGCGCGCCAAGCTAGCAGTTCCCATGCCTTTCCCACATCGGCCACCAGGAGGGCCGGATCCCCCTCCCTTCTTGCCGATTCAGACACGTTCAGCGGCAATCCGGTCACATTTTTGACGCTGTCGAGGACCTCCCTGACCGAAAACCCGCTGCCGGTGCCCAGATTCAAGGCAGTCCGCAGGCCGTCGCCCAAGGCATCCAATGCCTTAAGGTGCGCGGCGGCCAGGTCTTCCAGATGGATGTAGTCACGGATGCAGGTGCCGTCGGGGGTCGCGTAGTCCGTGCCGAAGAGCTTGAGCTCCCCGCCGCTGGCCGCGGCCTCCAGGGCAAGGGGAATCAGATGGGTCTCGGGATCATGACGCTCGCCGTGGTCGTCGAGGCCGCCGGCCGCGTTGAAGTAGCGCAGGCTGGCGAAGTCGAGACCCAGGCCCGGGGCGACGTGCTCGAGGGTCTCCTCGATGGCCAGCTTGGTTCCGCCGTAGGGATTCACCGGCCGGCGGGGGTCGTCCTCCTTGAAGGGACGTCCTTCCCCCACGCCGTAGACCGCCGCCGAGGAGGAGAAGATGAACCGCCGCACCGGGCTCTCGGCCAGGGCCTCCAGGAGAGCCAGGAAGCCGCCCAGGTTCTCGCGATAGTATCCCACGGGATCGGCGATGGAGTGGGACACGATGCTCTGGGCCGCGAAGTGCACCACGGCCTCGTTCTCCGCCAGAAGCCCCTCCACCAATTCCCGTTGGCGAATGTCGCCCTCCACGAAGCGGATGGCCTCGGGGACCGCGTCGCGATGGCCTGTGCTGAGATTGTCCAGCACGGTGATCTCATGGCCCGCCGCGTGGGCGCTGCGGATGAACGCCCCGCCGATGTAGCCTGCTCCGCCGGTGACCAACAGCCTCATGCGCTCCTCCTCCGCTCCTTGATCCACGGCGCAAGATATTGCCCCGTAAGGGATTGCTTCACTTTCGCTACCTCCTCGGGACTGCCCTGGGCCACGATGCGGCCTCCGGCGTCCCCACCCTCGGGCCCCAGATCGATGATATGATCGCTGGCCAGAAGCACTTGCAGGTTGTGCTCCACCACCAGCAGGGAGTGGCCGGCCTTGAGCAATCGCTGGAAAACGGCCAGGAGCATGCGGACGTCCTGGGGATGCAGACCCACCGTAGGTTCATCCAGCACATAGAGATAGCGCTCCTTGCCCGGCTGGGCGAGCTCCCTTGCGATCTTCAGCCGCTGGCTCTCGCCGCCGGACAGGCTGCTGGCGCCCTGGCCCAGGGGCAGGTAGCCGAGGCCCACCCGGTGGAGCATCCAGAGCTTCTCGCCCAGGGCGTGGCGCCCGGAGAAGAAATGGATGGCCTCGTCCACGGTGAGATCGAGCACCTCGGCGATGTTGCGGCCCTTGTAGCGGACCTCCAGGGACTCGGGCCGGAAGCGGCTGCCCTGGCAGCTCTCGCAAGGCACGAAGAGGTCGGCCATGAAGACCATCTCCAGCTTCACCGAACCCAAACCCTGGCACTCAGGGCAGCGCCCCTCCTTGCTGTTGAAGGAGAAGTGGGTGGCGCTCATGCGACGGGACGCGGCCTCGGGCAGATCGGCGAAGATCTCACGGATGTGCTGGAAGGCGCCGATGTAGGTGGCCGGATTGCTTCGCGGGCTCTTACCCAAGGGGCTCTGGTCCACCACCCGCACCTCGCGCACCCTTTCGGCGCCGCGCAGACGCGTGTAGGGATCTTCGGGCCGGGCCTTGCCCCCGCCCCGCTGGAGGGCCGGCACCAGCACGCCGGAGACCAGGCTGGTCTTACCCGAGCCCGACACGCCGGACACGGCCACCAGCTGCCCCAGGGGGATCTCCACGTCCACGTCCTTGAGGTTGTGGAGACAGGCACCCTCGAGCTTCAGAGCGCCCCTGGCCTTGCGGCGGGCGTCGCCGCCGGGCACGAGGATCTCCTTCTTGCGCAGGAAGCGTAGCGTGGCGCTGGGATGTTCGTGGTCCACCTTGGGCAGCTTGTCCAGGGGCCCCTGGTAGACGGTCTCGCCCCCCTGGGCGCCGCTGCCGGGGCCGAGATCCAGCAGCTGATCGGCCCGGGCGATGAGGTCCAGGTCGTGCTCCACTACCAGCACGCTGTTGCCCTTCTCGCGCAGGTCCTCGAGGGTCTCCAGCAGGCGTTCGGTGTCCCGGGCGTGGAGGCCCACGGTGGGTTCGTCCAGGGCATAGACCGTGTCGGTGAGATGGCTGCCCAGAGCGTTGGCCAGGTGGATGCGCTGGAATTCGCCGCCGGAGAGGGTGCGGGTGAGCCGATCGAGGGTGAGGTAGTGCAGACCCATGCGTACGAGAAAACCCAGACGTCCACGAAGTTCCTCGAGCACCCGGTCCACGCCCAGGGCCTTGCCGTCTCCGAGTCCGAATTCCTCGATGACTTCCTCGGCCTTCCCCAGGGAGAGCCGGTTGAAGGCCGGCAGGGTCCAGTCGCCCAGTTTCACCGAGGAGACCTCGGGCCTGAGGCGGCTGCCCTCGCAGTCCGGGCAGTCCTGTTCGGACATGAATCGTCGCGAATAGAATCGCGCGTACTTCTTGTAGCCCTTGGCGCGGACCCCCTCCAGCCAGGGGACGACTCCCTTGAAGCCGCGCCGGCCATGCAACAGCTTCTCGCGCACGGGCTCGGGCAGGGAGCGGAAGCTCGAATTCGTGGGGATGCCGTTCTCGCGGCAGTAGATCAGGAGCTTCTCCTGGAAGTGGTCGAAGCGGCGGGAGGCCCAGGGGGCCAGGGCGCCTTCCTCCAGGGAGGCCTTGGGATCGGGCACGATGAGGGCCTCGTCGAACTCGAGGGTGTTGCCGTAGCCGCGGCAGCGGGGACAGGCGCCCTCGCTGTGCTGGAAACTGAAGAACTGCGGCCCTGGCTCGGGCAACTCCACCTCGCACCAGGGGCAGTGGGATCCCTCCGCGAATCGAGCGATCTCCTCGCCGTCCCGGTCATGAGCGGCCACGCGCCCCTCGTCCTCCCGATAGGATGTCTCCACGGCCTCGGCCAGGCGGCTGCGATTCTCCTCTTCCAGCCGGATGCGATCGGCCAACACCTGCAGCTTGCCGCTCTCCAGTTCCTTCCCGGGCAGATCCTCCAGCTTGCGCACCTTGCCGCCGGCCAGCACCCGGGTGTATCCGCGGGTGAGCAACAGTTCGCGCAGGGCCTCGGGGTCGGCTCCCTCCCGGATGCGGAAGGGGAAGACCAGCAGCACGTCGCGCCCGGGATGCTCGGCCAGCAGCAGATCGGCCACCTCGGCGGGGCTATCCCGTCGAACCTCTCGCCCGCAGCTCGGGCAGTACTGGGTGCCCGCCCGGGCGAAGAGCAGACGCATGAAATCGGCGATCTCGGTGTAGGTGGCCACGGTGGACCGGGAGTGCAGCACCGTGTTCTTCTGGCGGATGGCCACTGCGGGGCCGATGCCTTCGAGGGAATCCAGCTCGGGCCGGCGCAGGCGTTCGAGGAATTGCCGCGTGTAGGTGGACAGGCTCTCCACGTATCGGCGCTGCCCCTCGGCGTAGATGGTGTCGAAGAGCAGACTGCTCTTGCCCGAACCGCTCACGCCGGAAATCACCACGAGCTGGCCGCGGGGAATGTCCAGATCGAGGTTCTTCAGGTTGTTCTCGCGCGCGCCGCGAAGACGAATGCAATCCATGGCACTTCCATGGCTGGAGTGATCGTTCAACTTAGCAAAAGGGTGAGGATGAAAGCAAGGGAGCCGTAGCCGTGGCCATAGCTATGGCTATGGCAATGGCTTCATGCTAGCTTCTTCCCATGTCCGAATTTCCCGAACAGGAATTCCAGCGTCTCTGGACAACCCTCGAGCGCCTGCTGGCGCCCGACGGCTGCCCCTGGGACCGCAAGCAGACCGCCGCCGATCTCGCCCGCTACCTGGTCGAGGAAGGACAGGAGTGGCGCGACGCCGTGGATTCGGGCGATCCAGCCCACCAGGCCGAGGAGATCGGCGACCTGGCCTACCTGCTGCTCTTCGCCATCCAGCGCCTTCAGTCCGACGAGGACATTCCGCCCGGAGAGGCCCTTCGCCTCGCCGACGAGAAACTGCGACGCCGGCATCCCGACCTCTTCGGCGAGGCCGAACGAGCCGGCAGCGTCGAGGCCCAGACCCGGCGCTGGGAGGACATCAAACGCGAGGAGCGCGGCGGCGAGGAAGGGCTGCTGAGGCCCCTGCCCCGCAGCATGGGCGCCCTGGCCAAGGCCCACCGCTACCAGGACAGGGCCGCCACCGTGGGCTTCGACTGGCCCGACCTGAAGGGCGTGCTGGCCAAGCTCCACGAGGAATTCGGGGAGCTGGAGGTGGAGCTTCAGCCATGGGCCGAGCGGAAAACGCCCCCCGGTGACGGAAGCCCCTCGCAGCGCTTCCGTCGGGAACTGGATCCCAAGTCCCTCGACCGCATTCGCGACGAGGTCGGCGACCTCTTCTTCGTGCTCGCCAATCTCTGTCGATGGCTGGACATGGACGCCGAGGACGTGGCCGAGACGGCCAACGAGAAATTCCTCCGCCGCTTCGGAGGCATGGAAAGGCGTCTCGGCGACAAGGGCGCCCGCCTGGAGGATTCGAGTCTCGAGGAGATGGAGGCCCAGTGGCAGGCCTTCAAGAACGAGGGCGAGTAGAACTCCCTAGAAATCCCAATCGCGACTGATGCCCAGGGCCTGGACCACCCGCGGGTAGTGGGGCTCGAAGTCCGTGTCGAACTCGTCGCGGGACAGGTTCATGTCCACCAGGAGCAGCAGGCGCAGGTCCCGGGGCAAGCGGGTGCGAAGCCCGAAGGCCAGCTGCCAGAGATTCTCGCGCCAGTGCATGCCCAGTTCCTCGTCGTAACCCTCCACGCTCAACTCTCCGAACAACTCGGTGCCGTCGTTCTCGAAGCGCAGACCCAATCCGTAGAGGGGCTGATCCAGGGGCAGATTCTCGCCGGCCGGATAGAAGTGCGGGAAGGGCATCCAGGGATCGTCGGGATCGGCCGAAGGTCCGTAGCCCGAACCCTGGGCGCCGCGATTGAGTCGGCGGCCCACCACGAAGCTGATCCAGCCGCGGGGAAAGCGATGTCCGTCGGCGAAACGGAGTTCGAGTACGCCCCGCCATTCGACATCCTCGCCTCCGGCCTCGGGTCCGGGCTGGCCACCGGACTGCGGAACCCGGAAATTCGCCTGGGCGGCCAGGCGCAGGCGCTCCCAGGGCAGGGGCGGCGAGAGTTTCAGGTAGAGATCCGCCGCGCCCAGGTCGCCGGTCCAGTCGCTGCCGCCGGTGGCCAGATAGAGTTCGCCGTCCAGGGTGTCCACCGAGCGATAGCGCTGCCAGAGGGACAGCCCCGCCCCCAGCTCGGCGAATCCGCCCAGACCGAAACCCGCATCGAGCCGCGGTTGGATGAAGTGGAAACGCGAGGCGCGACCCACATCCTGGTAGTAGTAGGCGGTGAGCAGGCGAAGCTCGAGTTGCGAGGAGGGCAGCGGACGCGCGGAGGGCAGTCGCCATAGCCCGGTGCTCTCGGGCATGCCGAAGCCGGCCCAGGCCGGGCCGGCTCCCAATAGGATCATGCATAGGCAGAGCAGTTGCCGCGTCCGCGCGGACATCAGTCGGCCGGCGCTTCTTCGGTCTCGGCGCTCGGTGCTTCGCCCGACTGTCCGGCCTTCATTTCCTCCACGAAGTTCAGGCGCAGGAAGGTAATGGCCTCGCTGAGGGCCTGCTCCTCCTCCTTCGCCAGATTGCCGCGGGTCTTGCGTTCCAGCGATTCCAGCACGGCGATGGTTCCCTGCACCGCTTCCAGATTGCGCTCGACCTTGCCCGTGACCGGATCGGCCACCTTGCCCAGGTGGGTCAGCCCGGCCTGGTGATGAGCCATGATCAGGCTGAGGAAGTTCATGTCCAGGGTCTTCTCGTCGCTCACGATCTCTCCTACAGGTTTTCCAGGAGGTGTCGGCGCGTACTCACGAGGATGAAGTCCACGCCATCCTTGCCCGCGTTGGCCAGGCGATGTTCCTGGGCTTCGGTGAAGTGCAGGCTGTCCCCGTCATTGATCCGGAACTCCTCGTCTCCGGTCATGAACAGCAGCTTGCCCCGCTCGCAGAGCACGGTGACCTCGCCCGCGGCCCGGCTCGCCGTGAAGTGCAGCTCCGATCCGCTGTCCAGATGGATCTTGTAGATCTGGAGATGCCCGCCCGGGATACCCTGGGTGAGCGGCTGATAGTGACCCGAGGTGCTGCTGAGGGGACTGCGCTCGCGCTCCTCGAAACGAATGCGGCTGACCTCTTCGAGGTTCCGGCTTTCGAGGAAGAAGGACGTGTCCTTGCCGAGGGCGCCGGCGATGCGCGAGAGCGCGCCCACGGTGGGACTGGTCTTGCCCCGCTCGATTTCAGAGATGTGCGTGGCCGAGACCTTGCTCGACGCTTCCACTTCCTTGAGGGTCATGCCGCGTGACTTGCGCACGCGCTTGATCCGCTGTCCGAGTTCATGAATTTCCATCGTGTCTCCTAGATCTTGAAGCTGGGTACGGTGACGACCCATGCTTCGCAAGGTCCCTCGCCGATGTTCTCGATGCGATGCGGGTTGGACGCGTGATAGTGCAGGCTGTCGCCTTCCTTGAGCACGTACTGCTCCTGGTCCACGTGCACCTGCAGGATGCCCTTGAGCAGCAGGATGAACTCCTCGCCCTCGTGACGGTTCACGTCCCCCGAGGACACGGCGCCCTTGCCCCAGGTCATCTTCATGAAGGAGATGCGCGAGTGCGGGATGGGACCCGACAGCGATTCGATCTCGACGGGCGGTTCCACGAAGCGGAAACGCCGACGCTTGTTCTTCGCCACGATGCTGGTCACGGGAAGTTCGTCGGCTTCCACGAAGTAGGACGGCTCCTCGCCCATGGCCTGGGCGATGCGCGTGAGCGCTCCCACGGTGGGACTGCTCTTGCCGCGCTCGATCTCGGAGATGTGCGTGGCCGACACGCCGCTGGACTCCTCGATCATCTTGAGCGTGAGTTTCTTCTCCAGGCGATGCCGTTTCAGGCGTTCGCCGATTTCGGTCTTATCCAGTTGCTCCATGATCACCTCTATGGGGATTTCGGGCCTCGGGGTCGGGAACAACATAGAAAGACCCACCGTTGCGGTCAAGATTTCATAAGGGATTTCTGATTCCTGGGGAAAATATCCGATAAAAGCCGATTACTCCCTGATATCGTCGACGCGCCGATATCGGACCAGTTTCTCCAGCAAATCCCGCAGATAGACCAGTCCCAGGGCGCTGCCGTCCAGATCGGTCACCACGGCGAACTTGCTGTGCGTGAACTGCAGCTCGTCGATGAGATCCAGCAGGGGACGGCTGGCCGGAACGCTGCGCAGGGAGCCGGCGAGCTGCTCCAGGGGTCGATCGGAGGGCTGTCCCAGCAGCTTGAGCGAGGACACGAAACCTTCCAGACGATTGCTTCCTTCGCGGAAGAGGAAGATACGGGAGGGCATGGAGCCGTCCCGATGCTCCAGCAGCTCGCCCACCCTGCCTTCCATGGGGAAAAGGGTGAGCTCGGACAGGGGCCGCATGAGGGAACGGGCGGTGAGCCGGTTGAGCAGGGCGATGCGGTTGATGAGGATTTCCTCCTCCTGGGCCACGGCCCCCTCTTCGCGGCCGGTCTCCACATGGAGACGCACGGTTTCCCAGCTCAGGGGAATCTCGCCGCGGGAAGGTCCGCCGGCCACCAGGCGTCCCAGCCAGCGACTCAGGTTTTCCAGGAACCAGAGCACGGGCCAGAGCAGTCCGGCCAGGGGGACGATGAACGGCGAGACCCAGCGGGTGAAACGGTCGGCGTAGACGCTCCCCAATCCCTTGGGCAGCACCTCGCCCAGGATCAGCACCGTGGGGGCGATCCAGAGTGTGGAGATCAGGTCGATGCCCGCGCTGGGCAGGAGCCAGCCCCGCCCCGTCAGGAAACTCTCGGTGAGAACCACCGCCGTCACCGAGGCCAGGACGTTGAAGACGTTGGTGCCGAGCAGCAACACGGCCAGCATGCGTTCGGGGAAGCGGTAGACCCGCTCGGCCAGGCCGCCCAGGCGGCGGCCCTCCTCCCGGGCCACGCGCTGCCGCATGCGGTTGCTGGAGACCACGGCGGTCTCGCTGCCCGAGAAGAAGGCGGATCCCAGGATCGAGATCAGCAGCAGTATCAACCAGGCGCTCATGACAGGCGCTCCAGTTTCAGGGTGCGAAGGGCCGGTCCCTCCGAGTCCATGACCGTCCAGCGGAGGCCCGCGATCTCGCAGACGCTCCCCTCTTCGGGAACCTCGCCCAGTTGCTCCATGAGGAATCCGCCGAGGGTCTCGCTCTCCTCCGAATCCAGGGGCATGCGCAGGATCTCGCAGGCCTGCTCCAGTTCCATGCGCGCCGAGGCGATGAGGGTGTCCTCGTCGGGCATGTAGAACCGTTGGCTCTCGAAATCCCGCCGATTGAGGATGTTCCCCACCAGCACCTCGAAGAGGTCCTCCAGGGCGGCCAGCCCTGCCAGGGCACCGTACTCGTCGAGCACCACCGCGAGGGTCTCATCCTCGTCGAGCATCTCGGCGAGCAACGGTCCGGCCATCTGGCTCTCGGGACAGAAACGCACCGTCTGAGACAGTGTGGACACTGGCTCCGAGGAATGCTCCCTCCCCAGGAGATCCGCCGCGTGCAGGATGCCCACCACCCGGTCCGGGCTTTCCCGGAAGAGCGGAATCTTCGAATAGCCCTCCATGCGAATCGCCGACACGGCCTCGCGGATGGGCGTGTCGTCCTCGAGAAGGAAGATGTCCACCCGCGGCGTCATGGTTTCGGACACGGGCGTATCGCCCAGTTCGAAGACGCCGCTGACCATCTCCATTTCCTTCTCGCCCAGGGGCCCTTCCTCCACGGCCACCTGCACCAGGGCCAGCAGGTCCTCTTCCTGGAGGCCCTGCCGGTCGCCGGGGAAGAAGCGCTGGAGACCACCCCGCAGCTTCTGGCTGAGACGCTCCAGGGCACCGGCCACCGGCCAGAGCAGGCGATGGGCTTTCAGCAGTCGGGGTGCCACGCGCAGGCTGCTGCTTCGCGGATGCTGCACCGCGATGCTCTTGGGCAGGATCTCGCCGAAGAGCAAAACGGCCAGGGTGGTGGCGATGGTGCTCACCAGGGGTCCGCGATCCGGGCCCAGCTGCCTCAGGAAGAATCGCGTGGCCAGCACGGCCAGTACGATGTTCACCAGGGTGTTGCCCACGAGGATGCTGGCCAGCACTTCCTGGAGGCGGTCCAGCATGTAGGCCACGCATCGCGCCGGACGGTCCTGCCGCTTGCGCAGCAGATGCTTCTGGCTGTGATCCAGGGCGAAGAGCGCGGTCTCCGAGCCCGAGAAGAAGCCCGAGAATCCGAGCAGCACGAGGATGCCCAGACCCAGGAAGACATCGGCGATCATCGCGCCTCCTCCCTCAGGCTGAGGAGCTCCTCCTGCAGTGGCGCCAGACCGGGTTTGATCAGCACGCGATCCACACCGGGTCGCGAAGCGCGGGCCTCCTCGCGGTCACCGGTGAGCAACAGGGTGCGTGTGGCGGGATGCGCGCCCTTGATGCGCGCCAGGGCGGATCCGCCGTCCTCGCCGGGCAGTCCCAGGTCGGCCAGCACGGCCCGCCAGGGTCCGGCCTCCAGGGGCAGGTCCTCGAATCGTGCGACCTCGTCCACATGGAAACCGTCCCGCCGGATCAACTCGGCCAGCATGGCGCGGAGGCCGGGATCGTCCTCCACCACCAGCAGGCGCGGGCCGGAGAGTCGGCGGAAGCTCAGGCGGGTGAGCGTCGCGGTGTCGATGTCCATGCGGAGTTCGAGCTGCTCGGCCCGGCGGAGGATCTCCCCAAGGCCGCGCCCGTGCTCGCCCTCGGCCTCGGGAGCCAGGCCCGCGCGAAGATCCGCGGCCAGAGACTCCGGCAGCGGATCTCCGCCGTTTTCCACGGCGAATCCCTCCGCGTCGGCTCTCAGATTCACGGGGCCCTCGGGGGCGGCCTTGCAGGCGTTCTCCAGAAGGTTCAGCAGCAGGGCATGCAGCGCCTCTTCCGATCCGGGAAAGAGCCAGGGGTCTGGCAGCTCGAGGCTGCAGTTTCGGGGATTCAATCGTCCCGCGCGGTGGAAGCGGTCCCAGATCTCGCG
This sequence comes from uncultured bacterium, assembly GCA_964410395.1. GTDB lineage: Bacteria > Krumholzibacteriota > Krumholzibacteriia > JACNKJ01 > JACNKJ01 > JACNKJ01. Next base: position 206,424 of record CAYPGS010000002.1, on the reverse strand, counting down.
GACCAGGACCCCCCGGTCCTGAGAAGTCTCGGCCTGGGGCGAAGCGCCTTCCTCCAGGATGCTCCGGGCGCGAGCCAAACCCCGATCCAGACGGGACAGGAGTGCGGGCAACAACAGGCCGGGCTCCTGCTCATCTCTCGTCAGGCGGTCACGGCAGAGACGGAGGTCCACCGCAAGCAGGGCGAGTTGATGGCGGAGATCGTGGGCCTTGTCCGGCCGGTAGGATTTCTGGGGTTCATCCATGGATCGATCGGGCGAAGATTCGGGCTTTGCGCGGGCCTTGTCAAGCACGCTCCTTGACGCTCCCGGGGACCTAACCTAAACTGCGCCTTCCTGGAAAACGAGGCGGCATGCGCACACTGGTCATCCGATTCAGCGCCCTGGGCGATCTGGTGCTGACCCTTCCCGCCCTGCGGGATCTGTCCGCCGCCGGCCACCGGGTCCATTTCCTCACCCTCGACCGCTTCGCGCCCCTTCTTCAGCCGCTTCCGGAACTGAAGCGGATCTGGATCCTGGATCCCGCCGAAGGCTTTTCCGGACTGCGCGAACTGGCCAGACAGCTAGGCGAGGTCGAGTTCGACGCCGTCCTGGATCTCCACGACAACCTCCGCAGCCGCAGCCTTCGGCTCCTCCTGGCCGGCCGCGGCCCCCGCTGGACGCGAACCCGCCGCGACGGTCTGCGCCGACGCCTGCTGGCAGCAGCCCCCGATTCCCTCAAGGCCGTCCTGCGCGAGAGAACCCACTCGCCCGTGTACGAGCGTCACCGGGAGGCCGCGGCGGGGCTGTCGGGAAAAGCACCGGGACCCGATTCGCTCTACCCCCTGGACGATGCGCTTCAATCCTCCGTGGATGAGGAACTCGAGGCTCTCGGCCTTCCCCGGAACGCCCATCCCCTGGCCCTGGCCCCCGGCGCGGCCTGGCCCCAGAAAGCCTGGCCCCGATTCGCGGAGTTCGTGGCGGCCCTGCCCCCCGACCTGCCTCTGCTCGTGTTGGGAGGTCCCGGTGAGGAAGAGCTCTGCCGTGAGATCGCCGGCGACCGGGGCTCATGCTTCGCCGGCGCCATCCCCCTGCCGAGGATCGCCGCGGCCCTGGCCCGCAGCCGGGGACTGGTGGGCGGCGACAGCGGCCTGGCCCATCTCTGCGAGGCCGTGGGGCGGCCGGTCTGCACGCTCTTCGGTCCCACCGTGCCCGAGTTCGGCTTCGCCCCGCGCCGGGCGGAGAGCTTGCTCATCCAGCGTGAACTCGAGTGCCGGCCCTGTTCCCTCCACGGCAAGCGTCCCTGCAGGTACGGCGACCTGCGCTGCCTGTCCGGCCTCGAACCCGAGTCGGTGCTGGCCGAGCTCAGCGAGGGAGGATGGCTGTGGTGATCCTCGCCCTCTATCGTCTGCTGGCTCCCCTGGCCGCCCTCGTTCTTCCGCTTCTCGCGCGCTTCTCGCCCAAATTGGCCGCCACCCTCCGCTGGCGTCGCGAATCGGCGGGTGCCGCGGGGATCCGGCCCGGCGATTCTCCACGCTATCTGGTGCACGCCTCCTCGGCGGGGGAACTGGAGCAGGCCCGTCCCATCATGGCCGAGATCCGAAGGCGGCATCCCGAGGCGGTGATCCTGGCCACCCTCTCGTCCGCCTCGGCCCGTCGCGCCGCGGAGGACCTGCCCGAGGCCGACCGGGCCATCCCCATGCCCGTGGACACGCGCCGGGCCATGGCGAGACTCTGCGACGATTTCGCCCCCGAGATCATCCTGGTGGTGAAGTGGGACCTCTGGCCCGGGCTCGTGGGCGAGGCCAAGCGGCGGGGTCTGCCGGTCTTCCTCCTGGGCGGCGTGCTTTCTGAGGAATCGGGACGGGCCCGCTGGCCGGGACGCATTCTGTCCCGCCCCCTTCACGAGCAGTTGGACGGCCTGGGCGCCGCCACCGAAAGCGACGCGGAACAGTTCCAGCGCCTGGGACTTCGTGCTGCAAGGCTGACGGTGACCGGCGATACGCGCTTCGATCGCGTCGTCGCCAGACGGGATCAGGGGCGACCCTTCCCGCTGCAGGACTCGGACCATCCCCGGGACTCCTGCCTGGTGGCGGGCAGCAGCTGGCCGGCCGAGGAGGCCATGCTCATGGCGGCCTTTCCGCGCATCCTGGCCGACCACCCCGATGCCCGCCTGCTTCTGGCTCCCCACGAACCCAGCAGGGAGAACCTCGCCCGCCTCGAGGGCGAGGCGTCCCGCGCGGGTCTTTCCTGCGCGAGACTTTCCACCCTGAGCGAATTCCCCAAGGGCTGCGTGGTTCTGGCCGACAGCTTGGGCATCCTGGCCGAACTCTATGCCCTGGGATCGGTGGCCCTGGTGGGCGGCGGTTTCGGCGCCGGCGTACACAGCGTGCTCGAACCCGCGGCCCACGGCCTGCCCGTCCTTATGGGTCCGCGCGTGGGACGCGCAGCTGAAGCCCATGGGATGGTGTCGGAAGGGGCAGCCCTCGTGATCCGTGACGCCGCGGAGTTGGAATCGGCCTTCCGCCGCCACCTCGAGGACCCGGTAGACCGGAAACGCAGGTCGGAACTGGCCCGCAGATTCGTGGAGTCCGGCGCGGGGGCCGCCCCACGAAGTCTCGATTTCGTGGAAGAGACCCTTCGATCACCGGGAATTCGAGGCTGACAACCGTCTTTGACTGCTGTAATTTTCCCGGGATCGCCTCGCCCCGAAACGCAGGAGAATCGCATGACGCCTCGCCAAGGCCGCAACCCCTTCGCCCCCATCCTCTTCCTAGTCACGTCGCTGCTGCTCACCTTACCCGCCTTGGCCTTCCAGGTGGGCCTGCCCCCCTTGCTGGGCACGGAGGATCTGGACAAGTCCGACCGGGAGAGCCTTGAGAACGCCGTCCGAGACGAATTGCTGGCCGCCTTCCCCGCCGAGGAGTGGACCTTCATGCCGGGCGATCTGCTGGCCCTGGCCCTGGAGGGCAAGGATCTCGATCCGAGCACCTGCGCCGAGGAAGCCTGCTTCGCCGAGATGGGGCGGGCCGTGGGCCTGGACATCCTGATCATGGGGTACTTCCGCCGCAGCAGCAACGAGGACCGGCTCCTGCTCAAGCTCTACGACGTGGCCAGCGGCAAGATGGAGGGATTCATTCGCGTCTCGGGCAGCGAGCCTCGGGCGCTGCGGAGCAGCCTGCCGGAAGACTGTCGCCGGCTGCTGCACCCCTACCGCGACTGGAAGCCCGCCGAAGAGGTCGAGTTCGCCGGCGAGGACACCGATCTGCTCACCGAGGCCTGGGCCGCCCAGAGCGAGGATGCTACCGAGAGCCTGGTGGGAGCCGAGGAGGAAGTCGAGCGGGAACCCGTGCCGCCTCCGAAGAAAGCGCGCACCCCGGGCGCACTGATCTCGGGCTGGGGCTTCGGGACCAACGTCAGCACCTACTCGGGGCCCAACCACGCCGTGCTCATGAACCACATCAACAACATCGGCAGCGTCATGGGCGAACCCATCTCGCTCTTCCAGAGCTTCGAGGTGGGCACCTCCCTGGGCTTCAACGTGCTTCGGCATTTCAACGGCCCCATCACCTTCGTGGCGGACTACCACTTCACCAAGTACTCCCAGCAGGCCTCCTTCGTGCCCCATGGCTGGGAATCGGATCGCACGGTGGAGAGCAAGCTCCACGAGTTCGGCCTGGGCATCCACTACGCCCTGAGCTTCGTGCGCTCCAAGACCGTGGAACCCTTCGTGGCCGCCAGCGTGACCCTGCTCTACGCCGACAGCTACCTGGACATCGCCCTGGACAACGTCTCCAATTCGCCGGACGGCAATCCGGGCACGGCCTACCCCGACTACGACACGCGCATCGAATCCACGGACATGTCCGTGGGCGCGGCGGCCAGCGTGGGTCTGAACTACCGACTCAACCGCAGCCTGATGATCCAGGGACAGCTCGGCGGAACCATGGGTCAGGTGAGCCAGTACTTCGACTATGAAGGCTCCCTGCAGCACATCACCCCCGACGCGAATCAATCGGAGATCGAAGATCCGAGCGTGAACGACATACTCTGGGGATCCTATCCCCTCGAGCTGAACGGGCTCCGCCTGAGCCTGGGCCTGCTCGTCACTCTCTAGCCGGGAATGAGGAAATGAAGAAGCTCGCCCCCGCACTGCTCCTTTTGCTCCCCGCCCTGGTGGCCTTCTCGCCCTTCGAAGAGCTGCCCTACGACAAGCCCTTCTATCCGAAACAGGCCCGACACGCCGGAGCCTGCGGCCACAGCAGCGGACTAATGGACCGGGACGGCGAGAGCCAGATCGGACAGCTCGAGTGGCGGGCCGACTGGTACGAGATCGAGGCGGAGCTCTTCCTCGACCCAGACTTCGAGGACGGCGACTTCGTCTCCACGGTCACCCTCCACGCCACCCCCGTGGCCGAAACGGATATCCTCGTGCTGGACGCCCTCTGGAACGTGGAGATCCAGGACGTGTGGGTGAACGACGCCGCGGCCGATTTCGAGCACGACGGAGTCGCCCTGCTCACCATCCAGACGCCCGGTGCGGAAGTGGGCGTTCAGATGGACATCGAGGTGGACTACATCGCCCATGAGAACGAGGACGGCTTCGGCGCCTTCGTTTTCGATCCCTACAACGATTCCGAGATGGATCGGCACCCCCTCGTCTACACCATGACCCAGACCCAGTATGCCGGCAGCTGGTGGCCTTGCATCGACCGACTGGATCAGCGGGCGGATTCCATGTCCATCAAGATCACGGTGGGCGAGGATCTGGTGGTGGCCTCCAATGGAACCCTGGAATCGGTGACCGATGCCGGCGGCGGGCGGCGCAGCTTCCACTTCATGGAGCGCTATTCGATTCCGAGCTACCTGGTCGCCATCACCATCACCGACTTCTACTCGCCCACGGGCGACGGACGTCCCTACACCATCGACTACACCTTCGACGACGGCCACGTGATGCCCCTGGTCATGTACGCCTTCCTCCATCACACCGACGATGCGCTGAACTCCTTCGAGCCCTGGACCGCCGATCAGCTGGACTGTTTCGGCGATAGGTTCGGCGAGTATCCCTACCGCGACGAGAAGTACGGCATCGTGGAGTACCGCTTCTCCGGCGGAATGGAGCACATGACCCTTAGCAGCATCGGCAGCACCACGCTCCTGGGCGAGGATCCCATCAACTACGTGCTGCCCCATGAGTCGGCACACCAGTGGTTCGGCGACCTGGTCACCTGCGCCACCTGGGAGGACATCTGGCTCAACGAGGGATTCGCGACCTACCTGGAGGCCCTCTACTACGAGCACGTGGGCAGGTGGACGCCCGGCGACTACATGTTCAACCGGCGCTGGCGGCTGGAGTTCGAAGGCCCCATCTACGATCCGGTGAGCACCTTCGGCCGCACCACCTACTGGAAGGGCGCCTGGCTGCTGCACATGCTGCGGGGCCGTCTGCGCCACCACTTCGGCGAGCACGCCGAGACCTACGACCTGGGCGAATCCGAAGGGGACAACCTCTTCTACTCCATGCTGGAGCATTGGGCCCAGGACGAGCCCCGGCGTTTCGGCACCGCCACCACCGAGGATTTCATCGTCCACTGCGAGAACCACAGCGGCCTGAGCCTGCGACCCTTCTTCGAGCGCTGGCTATACCACAGCGGACGTCCCCACTACTTCAATAGCTGGAGCGTCAGCGAAAGCGGCGCCGGCTTCGAGGTCGACGTGACCCTGCGCCAGGTGCAGCCCGGCGCGCTCTATGGCGAGCCCCTGGACCTCATGTTCCGCTTCGCCGACGGCGACAGCGTCATCGAAACCGTGCTGCCAGACCAGGCGGACCAGAGCTACAGCTTCGATTTCGCCGAAAAGCCCACGGCCATGAAACTGGACCCCCATCACAAGGTGCTCCACCGGGCCGTGAGCTTCGAGACGCCCATCCGCGTCGATGCCCCCGTGCCCAATCCCTTCGGTTCCAATCGGGGCGTGCACGTTCAGGTGAACCTGCTCGAATCAGGATACCTTCGCGCCGTGCTCTACGACGCTTCGGGACGGCTGGTGAGGGTGCTCTTCGACGGGCAGGCCGAACCGCCCTACGAGGAACTCTTCTGGTCCGGCAGGGACCATCTCGAGAACTTCAGCGCCTACGGCGTCTATCTGCTTCGAGTGGAGAGCGCGGGCTACGTGGAGATCGAGAAGCTGGTGTTCCTGCCCGTGGACTAGGCCTTCGACGGGCAATCCTCCGCCAGGGTGCACTCCCCGCAGCGGGGCTTGCGGGAAGGACAGACCGCGCGGCCGTGCATGATGAGCTGATGGCTGAGCAGGGTCCAATTCTCCGGCGGGAAGAGCGCGCAGAGATCCTTCTCCACCTTCACCGGATCCTCGTGCCGGCTCAGACGCAGACGCCGGGACAGTCGCCCCACGTGGGTATCCACCGGAAAACCGGGAAGGCCGAAGGCGTTTCCGAGAATCACGTTGGCGGTCTTCCGGCCCACGCCGGCCAGGGCGGTGAGCTCGTCCATGGTGCCGGGCACCTCACCCTCGTGTCTTTCCAGGATATCCTTGGCCGCGGCCTTCAGGTTCTTGGCCTTGTTGCGGTAGAATCCCGTGGAGTGGATGAGCTTCTCCAGCCGCCGCTGGGGAAGCTTCGCGAGGGCCGCCGCATCGGGCGCGGCCGCGAAGAGCGCCGGCGTCACCATGTTCACCCGCTCATCGGTGCACTGGGCGCTGAGCACGGTGGAGACCAGCAACTGGTAGGGATCCACGAAGTCCAGGCTGCAGCTCACCTCGGGATAGAGACGCAGCAGTTCCTGACCGATGCGCTCGGCGCGCAGCTTTTTCTTTTGGATGCTTTCGCGGGGCATGCCGCAGTTTAGCGAGCTCCGAGCCCCGCGGCAAGGAGGCGGCATGGACATCATCACGGGCAGCATCTCCCGGCGCACCCGCGGCGACGGCGACACCCTCGACATCACCGGCGACCTGGAGGCTTTACTCGAGGGCAGCGGCCTCCGCGAGGGCATGGCCCATCTCTTCATCGGGGGATCCACCGCCGGCCTGACGACCATCGAGTTCGAGAGCGGTGTCGTGGAGGATCTGGCCGAGGTCTTCGAGACTCTGGCTCCCGCCGATCGCGACTGGCGACATCACCGGCGCTGGGGAGACCACAACGGGCACAGCCACATCCGCTCGGCCCTGCTCGGCCCCCACCTGGCGGTGCCCTTCGTGAACGGACGCCTCACCTTGGGCACCTGGCAGCAGGTAGTGCTCATCGATTTCGACGAAACGCCCCGCAGCCGCGACGTGGTCGTGCAGCTGCAGGGCGTCTAGATTCGATGCCGGTCTAGACTGAGGCCTCCTCGGCGATCATGCGTCGCAGCACCGCGTGCAGGATACCGCCGTTGCGGAAGTAGTCGATCTCCACGGGCGTATCCAGTCGCAGAATCACAGCGAAACGCTTCTCGCCGCCATCCTCGGCACGCGCCACCACTTCCACTTCCTGCATGGGCGACAGATCCCCCTCGATGCCTTCGATGTCGAAGGTCTCCAGGCCCGTGAGTCCGAGACTCGCGTGGGTTTCGCCGTCCTTGAACTGCAGAGGCAGGATACCGAATCCGGCCAGGTTGCTGCGGTGGATGCGCTCGAAGCTTTCGGCAATCACCGCGCGGATGCCCTGCAGACTCGTGCCCTTGGCCGCCCAGTCGCGGCTGGAACCCGTGCCGTACATCTTGCCGCCGAGCACGATGAGCGGCACATCCTCGGCCATGTAGCGCTCGGCCGCGTCCCAGACCGCCATCTGCTCACCTGCGGGAAGGTGCAACGTGTATCCGCCCTCCACGCCGTCGAGCATCTCGTTGCGGATGCGGATGTTCGCGAAGGTGCCTCGCATCATCACTTCGTGGTTGCCCCGGCGAGAGCCGTAGCTGTTGAAGTCCTTCGGATCCACGCCGTGGCCGGTGAGGTAGCTGGCCGCCGGACTACCCGCCGCGATCACGCCCGCGGGCGAGATGTGGTCGGTGGTCACGCTGTCCCCAAGCTTGAGCAGGCAGCGCGCTCCGCGGATGGGCTTCGCCTCGGGAAGATCCGGGCCCAGGGTCTCGAAGAAGCTGGGCTCGCGCACGTAGGTGCTGTCCGCTTTCCAGTCGAAGAGCTGACCCTCGGGCACGGGCAGGGCGTTCCAGGTCTCGTTGGCGTCGAAGACCCCGGCGTACTCGGCCTCGAAGAGCTCAGGACGCACCGTGGCCTCCATGAGCTCGCGGATCTCCGTGTCGGCGGGCCAGATGTCCCTCAGGAAGACGGGACCCTCCGGGCCCTCGCCCATGGATTCGTTCTCGAAGTCGATGTCCACGCGGCCGGCCAGGGCGTAGGCCACCACCAGGGGCGGACTGGCCAGGTAGTTGGCCCGGGTGTGAGGACTCACGCGTCCCTCGAAGTTGCGGTTGCCGCTGAGCACGCCGGCCACCACGAGGTCCTTCGACTCGATGGCTTCGCGCACGGGCTCGTCGAGGGGACCCGAATTGCCGATGCAGACGGCGCAGCCGTATCCCACGGTATGGAAGCCGAGCTTGTCCAGGAAGGGCGTGAGCCCCGCCTCGTCGAGGTAACGGGTGACCACGCGGCTGCCGGGCGCCAGGCTGGTCTTCACCCACTCGGGAACGGACAGGCCCTTTTCCACGGCTTTCTGTGCCAGGAGTCCCGCGCCGATGAGCACGCCGGGGTTGCTGGTGTTGGTACAGCTGGTGATGGCCGCGATGACCACCGAGCCGTCGCCCAGGCCATCCACCTTTTCGCGCGCGGCCTGCTCGGGATAGCGCTCGTCCATCAGCCTGTCGAAGGCCGGCTTCATCTTGGTGAGCGCCACGCGATCCATGGGACGGGCGGGCCCGGCCAGGGACGGCTCCACCGTGCTCATGTCCAGACCGAGGGTCTCGCCGAATTCGGGATCCTCGGCATCGGCCCCGTAGAAGAATCCCTGCTCCTTGCTGTAGCGCTCGACGCGGTCCACGATCTCGCTGGAACGGCCGGTGAGGCGCAGATAGGCGAGGGTTTCCTCGTCCACCGGACAGAAACCCGCGGTGGCTCCGTACTCGGGAGCCATGTTGGCGATGGTGGCGCGATCGGCCAGGGAGAGGCTGCGATAGCCGCTGCCGTAGTACTCCACGAACTTGCCCACCACGCCGTGCTTGCGCAGCAGTTCGGTGACCGTGAGCACCAGGTCGGTGGCGGTGGCGCCGGTGGGCAGCTCGCCCTCCAGCTTCACGCCCACCACCGGCGGCAGGAGCATGCTGATGGGCTCACCGAGCATGACGGCCTCGGCCTCGATGCCGCCCACGCCCCAGCCCAGTACGCCCAGCCCGTTGATCATGGTGGTGTGGCTGTCGGTGCCCACGAGACTGTCGGGGAACAGGACCTGCGTGCCGTCCTCGTTCTCGGCGCGCACCACGTCGGCCAGATACTCCAGGTTTACCTGGTGAACGATGCCGGTGGCCGGCGGAACCACGCTGAAGTTGTCGAAGGCTCCCTGGCCCCAGCGCAGGAACTCGTAGCGCTCGCGATTGCGCTGGAACTCCAGCTCCGTGTTCTTGGCCATGGCCTCGGGGCTGCCGTAGAAATCGACCTGCACGGAGTGGTCGATGACCAGATTCACGGGCACGCCGGGATTCACCCGGGCCGGATCGCCTCCGAGCCGGGCCATGGCGCTGCGCAGGGCGGCCAGGTCCACCACGCTGGGAACGCCAGTGAAATCCTGCAGGATGACCCGGGCCGGCCGGAAGGGAATCTCGATCTTCCCGGCGCTGTCCGCGCTCCATCCCGCGATGCGTTCCACGTCTTCGCCGCGGATCTTGAACCCGTCTTCCAGTCGAAGGGCGGCCTCGAGCAGTATCTTGACGCTGCGCGGCAATCGTCCGAGGGAGAAACCCTTGTTCTCCAGGGCTTCCAGACGATAGATGGCGGCCTCGCCGGCGGCCAGGGCTAGATTCGCGCGCGCTCCGAAACTGTTCATGCTCATGGCATCTCCCTTCACGGGGTGGACCCACAAATTATAAAGCTCCCCGCCTGCAAGCAAGCGGGGAGCATGATGCTCTCTGCGGACCGAGGATGTGGCCCCGCCAAGCGAGGCCTAGGCGCCGCTGAGCGCACCCTTGAAGTACTCACGCCGCATGCGCGCGATGTTCTCGATGCTCACTTCCTTCGGACAGACCGCCTCGCACTCGCCGTGGTTGGAGCATGCGCCGAAGCCTTCCCTGTCCATCTGCGCGATCATGGCCAGAGCGCGACGTCCGCGCTCGGGACCGCCCTGCGGCAGGTAGGACAGCTGGGACACCTTCGCGCTCAGGAAGAGCGATGCCGAGGCGTTGGGACAGGACGCGATGCAGGCTCCACAGCCGATGCAGGTGGCCGCGTCCATGGCTTTGTCGGCCATGGGCTTCGGGATGGGCACCGAATTGGAGTCGGGCGCCGAACCCACGTTGCTGCTCACGAAGCCGCCCGCCTGCATGATGCGCTCCAAGGAACTGCGATCCACCACCAGATCCTTGATCACGGGAAGGGGCGCGGCGCGGAAGGGCTCCACGATGACCGTACCGCCGTCGGGAAAGTGACGCATGCGAATCTCGCAGGTCGTCACCGCGGGCTTGGGTCCGTGGGCCACGCCCTGAATGTTCAGGCCGCAGGTTCCGCAGATGCCCTCGCGGCAGTCGCTGTCGAACTCCACCGCCGTCTCGCCCCGTTTGATGAGCTGCTCGTTGAGCAGGTCGAGCATCTCCAGGAAGGACATGTTCGGGTTGAGATCTTCCATCCGGTAGTCCTTGAGACCACCCGGCTGGTGGGGGCCGGCCTGACGCCAGATCTTCAGATTAATCGACATGGTTTTGTCGCTCATGGTCGGCCTCCCTTACTTGTAGCTGCGAGTGGTTGGGGTGACTTCCTCGAAGACCAGATCCTCCTTGTGCAGGATCGAATCTCCCGGATCAGGTTTGGACTCCCAAGCCGAGACGAAGGCGAAGTTCTCGTCATCGCGCAGGGCCTCCCCTTCCTCGCTCTGGTGTTCGGCGCGGAAATGACCACCACAAGATTCCTCGCGCATGAGCGCGTCCCGGGCCATGAGTTCGCCGATCTCCATGTAGTCGGACAGCCGTCCGGCCATCTCGAGGGTCTTGTTCAGCTCAGTGGCTTCACCGGTGATGCGCAGGTTATCCGTGAATTCGCCGCGCAGCCTCCGGATCTCGTCGATGGCCTCCTTCAGGCCCGCAGCATCGCGCTCGATGCCGACCTTGTCCCACATCACGCGGCCCAGCTCCCAGTGCAGCTCTCTCACCGTCTTCTCGCCCTTGGCGTTGAGCAGGGTCTGAATGTGCTTCTCGATGCCGTCCTGAGCCTCTCCGAAGGAGTCGTGACCGGTGTCGGCGGCCTTGAGATCCGCGCCGGCCAGGTAGCTGGACACGGTGCGCGGGATCACGAAGTAGCCGTCGGCCAGTCCCTGCATGAGCGCGCTGGCGCCCAGGCGGTTCGCACCGTGGTCGGAGAAGTTCGCCTCGCCGGCCACGAAGAGCCCCTCGACGGTTGACTGAAGGTTGTAGTCCACCCAGAGGCCGCCCATGGTGTAGTGCGGCGCCGGGAAGATGCGCATGGGCGTGTGATAGGGATCCTCGTCGGTGATCTCCTCGTACATGGCGAAGAGATTGCCGTAGCGATCCTTGATCACGTCCAGACCCAGGCGGCCAATGGCTTCGGCGAAGTCCAGGTAGACCGCGTAGCCGGTGGTGCCGGCGCCACGGCCCTCGTCGCAGACCGCCTTGCCCGCCCGCGCGGCGATGTCCCGCGGCACGAGGTTGCCGAAGGCGGGATACTTCCGCTCCAGGAAGTAGTCGCGCTCGTCCTCGGGAATCTCGGAGGGCTTGCGCTGGTCTCCAACCGCCTCGGGCACCCACACACGTCCGTCGTTGCGCAGACTCTCGCTCATGAGGTTGAGCTTGGACTGGTAGTCCCCCGCCTGGGGAATGGCCGTGGGATGGATCTGCGTGAAGCAGGGGTTGCTGAAGAAGGCTCCCCGCTTGTGGCAGCGCCAGGAGGCCGTGGCGTTGGAGTTCACGGCCATGGTGCTCAGAAAGTAGGTGGCGGCATAGCCGCCCGTGGCCAGGACCACGGCATCGGCCAGGAAGCGCTTGATCTCGCCGGTGACCAGGTCGCGGGCGATGATGCCCCGGGCCTTGCCGTCGATGATCACGAGGTCCAGCATCTCGTGGCGGGAGTACATGTTCACCGTGCCCGCGGCGATCTGGCGGGAGAGGGCGCTGTAGACGCCGAGCAGAAGCTGCTGGCCCGTCTGTCCCCGCGCGTAGAAGGTGCGCGAGACCTGCACGCCGCCGAAGCTGCGATTGGCCAGGGTGCCGCCGTACTCGCGGGCGAAGGGAACGCCCATGGCCGTGCACTGGTCGATGATGCCCGTGCTCAGCTCGGCGAGCCGGTAGACGTTCGCCTCGCGGGAGCGGTAGTCGCCGCCCTTGATGGTGTCGTAGAAGAGGCGATAGATGCTGTCGCCGTCGTTCTGGTAGTTCTTGGCGGCGTTGATGCCGCCCTGGGCAGCCACGCTGTGGGCGCGACGCGGGGAGTCCTGGATGCAGAAGTTGTCCACCTGGAATCCCAGCTCGCCCAGGGTCGCGGCGGCACCGCCGCCGGCCAGCCCAGTGCCAACGACGATGACGCGGAACTTGCGCCGGTTCGCCGGGGCCAGGAGCTTGTTCTCCATCTTGTGGTTTTCCCACTTGTCGGCCAGGGGACCGCTCGGGGTTTTGGCGTCGAGGATCTGGGACATTACACACCTCCCAGGCTTGCGTGGGAAACGGCGGCCGGATCCACGAAGAAGTAGACGTAGACCGGCAGGAGCAGGAAGCCCACGGCGAGCAGGAGGGCCACGATGAGGCCGAGGGCGTAGAGCGGGCCTATCCATCGATCATTGTTCCAGCCCATGGACTGGAATGCGCTCCAGAATCCGTGGCGAAGATGAAAGCCCACGATGAGCATCACCAGCACGTAGAAGCCGGCGATGAGGGGATTCTTGAAGGCCTCGACCACCACCTTGTAGTAGTCGGCGTGTCCGTGCTCGGGATGGGGCACGCTGAGCTTGAAGGACCATACGTGCACGAGGATGAAGAGGAAGAGCAGCACGCCTGTCACGATCATGGTGGTCGACGAGAAGGTCTTGCGACTCTTTCCGCCGGCGTCCACCTGCTTCTTGTACTTGATGGGCCGTGCGCGGTTCTTGTCCACCAGGGCCACCGCCACGGCGGCGATGATGTGGACGAGGAAGAGCGTGATCAGCCCGATCTCGAAGGCCTTCACGAACCAGCCGTCGAAGATGCCCTCGAGGAAGGCCGCATAGCCGTTGAGGGCTTCCGGACCCATGTAGATGGTCAGGTTGCCCAGCAGGTGGATGACGAGGAATCCGATCAGAAAGAGGCCGGTGAGGCCTGTGAGGATCTTCTTGCCCACGGAGGACCAGAGAACGCTCGTAATTCGACTCATGGACCTGGCTCCCGGTTGAGATGGAGAATGCATCCGAGACAGAGTAAAACCAGATTGCTGGACTAGCAACTCCAAAAGCACCGGGACGGCTCCCTCCAGCGCTCCGGCTTCAGCGGGGCAACCATCTCCCCCTAGAGACATCTTTGGCCCGCTTCAGAAGTCGCGCTAGAGAGACCGTCCCAGTGCTCTCGGCGTAACTTGTCCCCCAATCCAAGGCGGTCCAGTGCTCCACGATGCTGGTCAAATAGAACTCGGGGAAGGGATGACCCTTCCCCGAGTGACATTCGAAGCTGGAACGAGGGGAAGGGGTCGTCCCTTCCCCGGGTCCTATTTCAGCAAGAGCATCTTGGACTTCAGCACCTGCCCGTCGAAGGCGAGGCGGCTGAAGTAGACGCCGCTGGCCAGGGCCGAGCCACGGTCGTCGCGGCCCATCCACTCGACCTGATGATAGCCGGCATCCATGGAGCCGGTGATCAGGGTTGCCACCCTGCGTCCCATCACGTCGTAGACCGCCAGGTCCACCTCGCCCGTCTTGGGCAGATCGAAGCGGATCATGGTCTTCGGATTGAAGGGGTTGGGGTAGTTGCGGCCCAGGGCCAGGGCATCCGGCACCGCGTCGGTGGCGTCGGTGGGATCGCCCGCGTAGGTGATCCGCAGACACCACTCGTTGAAGGTGCCCTGGTCGCCGCCGGCATCATCGTAGATGGTCATGGTCCAGAGGCCGTCGGCCACCTCGCCGATGAACTGGCCGAGATCCTCGGCGGGTTCCATGTCGTCCGGATACCAGCCGATGAGGTTGTCGGCGCTGCCGCCGGTGTTGGCGTGCAGGAAGACCTCGGTTCCCTCCGGACTGGTCACCGACACGTGCAGGTCGCCCTGATAGGTGTGGGTGATGTCCACGTAGACCGCGATATCGGTGACGGTGGAACCCAGGGCCACCTCGATCTGATCCTCCACGGTGCCGTAGTCCACGATGGGCAGTCCGGGACTGCTGCAGAACTCGGCCTCATAGACGATGGACAGGTCGAAGTCGATGCCCGTCTGGTGCTGTCCGGGGCTCAGCATGACGTCGGCGACCTCGGTGGAGAAGCCGATCTTGCTGGCGCGGATCTCGTAGTTGCCGGCGAAGAGGCCCGGCAGGGAGTAGAGACCGTCGGAGCCGGTGTAGACGTATCCGCCATTGGGGATGGCCTCCACGCGCACGCCGGAATAGTCGGTCTCGCCTTCCAGGGTCACCGCGCCGCTCACCGCGCAATCGCCGACCTCGATGGTCATCAGCCAGGTGACCGCGTTCTGCATGAGCAGAGGACGGACTTCGCTGTCCATGGCCGAATAGTTGAAGGCGAAGAAGACGATCTGTCCGCCTTCAGGCGCCGGATTCGGATCGTAGGCGATGATGCTGCCGTCGCTGCCGTAGCTGCTCCAGGTACCCACGGCCACCGCGTCGGAGGCCACGTCCACGGCGTCATGATCGCCATAGCCACTATAGGACATGGAAATCGGCGTCGGGATGACGTTGGGATAGCTGGCCACGTAGTGGTCGGGCTCGACGATGGTCACGTTGCCGCTCTCATCGTGGTTCCAGCCGACGTGGTGCAGCACCTTCGTGGCGAAATCTCCGCTCTGATGGTCGTAGGCCACCTCGCCGCCCTCGATGAGGAGCTTGCCGCCTGTCTCGACGAAGTCCACCAGGGCGTTGCGGAAGGCCGCGTCGCTGTAGGGATCGATGTTGTCGCCCGCCGAGACGAGAACCATGTCGTAGTTCTCCCAAAGCAGGGGATCGGTATCGCCCATGGTCTCCAGGGTGCAGGTGTAGCCCAGGGTCTCCAGGTCCGCCATGATGTCGGCGCAGGCCTTCCCGGCACCTGGCTCGTAGGCCTCCGCGATGAGGACGCCGGTCTTCTCGTCCAGCTTGGCGGGGAAGGATCCCTGCTTGGAGCTGTCGTCGATGACCAGCAGGTCTCCGATGGTCGGATCGAGCACGAAGTCCTTCACGATCACCGGATCGCTCACCTCGATGCCGAGGGTCACGGGAATGTAGTGCCAGGCCTTCACCGTGACGATGTAGTCGAAGTAGGGCAGGGACGGCGTGGTATAGCTTCCGTCCGCCGGATCCGTCGAGGTCTCCGCGTAGAGTTCCCCGGTGTCGGTGCGATAGACCTTCACCGTGGCGTCCAGAGGATCGCCGAACTCGGACTCGGTGACAGTACCCGTGATCACGCCCGCGGGAGCCGCGGCGAGACTCACGTCCAGGGTGTTCGCGCCGTAGTTCAGGAAGAAGACCTCTTCGTGATGCAGGTATCCGAAGAGATCCACGGCCAGGGTGTACTCGGCCACGACGATATCCGCGTCCATGTCGTAGTTGCCCGCGGCATCGGTATAGGCCTCGAAGATCAGCGCGTCGGTATCGTCGTATCCACGGACCCAGGCCCCAACGGCCGGAGATCCTTCGGCGTCAACATGACCGGTGAGCGTGCCGTAGGCTTCGATGACCTCGAAGCTGGCCGTCACCAGGTCGCTGCCGTTCTCAGCGAAGAAGACGTCCACTTCCCCCAGGGCCGTCGGCGTGATCGTGAGCTGATCCTCTGTGGTCTGGCCCAGCAGTTCCCCATCCTGATAGGCATAGAGGATATGCGGAGGCACTCCGCCGAAACCGGAAGCCGTGATGGTTCCCGGCAGATTGAGGGCGAAGGATCCGTACAGCCCGATGTCGGTGCTGACGCTCAGCGAGATGCCCATGAGAGGATCGGCGTTGACCGTCAGAGGCTCGCGGAAGAGCTCCCAGGTCTCGGCGGGATCCTGTCCCACGATATCGATGCTCGGACCGTAGGGGTAGTCCACATTGATGGTCACGTAACCCGAAGCGTCGGTGAAGCCGTGGACGCTCTCGTACTCGAGACCGTCCGCCCAGACCTCGATGCCTTCCTTCGGCGTGACGCCGTCGTACTCGAAGACGCCCACGGTCACGTCGGTGGCCACGCCCACGTCGATGTTGTCGGGACTGAAGGTGATGTGCGCGGGCACGATCACATTGATATCGAGAAGGTAGGGCTCATGGTTCTGATTGGTCACCACGAGTTCGGCGGCTCCGGGAAGCAGCGGGGCCGCGAAGACGGGAAGATCCAGAGCTCCGCTCAGGTCCACCGTACCGGCACCGAGGATCTCGCCTTCGCGGGTCAACGCCACGTAGCTGCCGGGAGCCGCTTCGATGGCGATGGTCGACCAGGTGGTGAAGATGGTCGCGGGGTGCACGACGGGATTCACCGCCGGCACGCCCAGATAGGTGGATAGGCTCGGGTCGCCCTGCAGGTTGTAGGTGGTCCAGTAATTTTCGGCGCGGCCGGAACCCGATTCGCTGACCGCGAGGTTGCCGCTGAAGATGATGGCGTCGTTGGTCACGTACCACTGGGTCATGGCCTCGCCATGATCGTGGAAGAGACCGTCGTAGGCGCCCATTCCGGTTTCCTCGTAAGGATAGGCGGAGCCATCGATGGGCCCGTCGTGGACGCCCACGCCCCACCAGTAGTCCTCGTCCCAGTAGGTGTTCATGCTGGCGCCGATGTAGCCGATGCCGCCCTTGTCGGTCACCCTCAACCACGTTTCGCCGAAGCACTCGCCTGCGCCGTAGGAACCGGTCACGCAGCAGTTGCCGATGGCCAGGCAGTACTTGCCGTAGTTGTCGAGGTTGTTGATGTCCGACTGGGTGAAGGAGGGATCCGACCAGCTCGTCGTGCTTCCGTGGGCGGTGTAGTTGATGAAGGACACGCCGTCGCTGACGTTCTGGATGATCTCGGGGCCAGCGCTGCCGGAACCGGGATAGAGATAGGTGTGGCTGAAGATCCCGTGTTCCGTATTGAAGTAGTGCTCGGTGCCGTAGTTGATCTGCCCGTTGCCGTGGGTAATGGCGTAGGTGCCGTCCACACCGGCGATGAGGCAGACCTCAGCGAGATAGCTAGGATCGGGCATGGTGAACATGTCGTACATCAAGGTCTTGTCGATCATCGCCTGAAGCTGCGTGGGATTGGTGGCGCTGAAGCGACCATAGTACATGTCGGGAATGTGGTCGGTGCCCACCGCGCAGTAGGGACGATCGGTGGTGTAGCCGCTTTCGGTCCAGGCCGGCAGCTGTTCGACGTCGCCAACGAAGAGTACGAAGCTCGGTGCTGGCTGTTCCGGTGTGCCGTTCTCGTACAGACCGTGCAGGTAGTCCCTGATCTGCTCCTTGGTGGTACCCACTTCGGGGGTACCGGTGACCGCGAGAATGGTGTTGAAACCGCGGCGCTTCTTCCACTCCACGAAGTCCTGCAGCTGCATCTCGAACTCGGGAGGCGTCACCACGACCATGGTCACGAAGTCGGTCACATGATCGGGATAGTCGTCGTGGAAACCGCGAGCGCCCGCGAACTCCTCATAGAGGTGCGAGAAGAAGGGGCTGTGGGTCGCGGCCTTGAGATTTTGGCCGGCGAAGACATCGCCGCCCTCGAAGCGCAGCGCGAACTCGATCTCGGTGGCCACTTCGATTTCACCCGTGTCGGGGAAGTAGGCCAGAGGCGACACTTCCAGGCGTCCGAGGTCCACGGCGCGCAGGCGGCCCTGATCGACGGTCTTGACCAGTTCGTAGGCCACCCGGTCGATGCCGTAGCTGGAAGCATCGTAGACGAAGGGCCAGTCGGCCGGATCGATGTTCTTGGGCATGCTCGGCTGGGCCGGCATGATGCGATGATCGAAGCCGTAATCCGCCAGTCGCAACCTCTCGGTACGGTAGGAGATGATCTCCACGCGTGTCTCGGCTCCGTAGGGGATTTCGTAGAGACGATTCATCTGCGGCAATTCCGGTGCACCCTCCACCATCGAACTGTGGAAGCCCGGAATGGACAGACGCGTGAAGAGACCTGCGGGCGTTGTCACCTCGCGGGCCTCTAGCTTGCCCAGTTCGGCGCGGAAGTGAAGCGCGTCCGAATCGGCCGCGGTCAGCGTGAGAGCATTGGGACCATCCCCTATGGGGAGGGTCGTCGTCTCCGCCATGGCCGTCAGAGCGAACAGGGCGAAGCAAAGCGCAATCAGACCCTTCGGGAATCTCATCTCCGTTCCTTTCTCGTCATGTCCTGGAATGCGTATCCGGCAATTCCGATCTTTTGCTCCTAAATTCTACCATATTCCGGAGCTACGGACGTAGCAAAAGGCCCGCGGGAAAGGGCCCAGAGCGAAAAAGGCCCCTCCCGAGGGAGGGGCCGTCCTGATTATTTCAATAGTTGGATTTTATGGGAATGGACCTCGTCCGCGGCCATGAGCCTGACGAGATAGACTCCCGAGGGCAGCGATCGACCGCTCCGATCACGTCCGTCCCAGACATGCCTGTGCTGGCCCGCCTCGAGAGGAGCATCGTCCAGCAGGTCCCGTAGTTTCCGTCCCTGAAGGTCGAAGATCGCCAGGTTCACGTTCACGTCCACGTTCAGGTTGAATCGGATCTCGGTGCTCGGATTGAAGGGATTGGGATAGTTCCCCAGCAGAGCAGCCCGGGCCTGGGCGGGGGTCTCCTCCACCGCCGTCACGTTCGAGAGGTCCAGGCGGAACATGGAACGTCCGTGGGTGCCCGCGACCAGCGAGCGCGTGGGCCGGTGAAACTTCAGATCCAGCACCGGCACGTGGGGCATGCCCGTCCCCAGGGCCTGCCAGACGTAGTTCGGCGCGGAGGCATAGTAGACCCCCACGTCGCTGCCCACGAAGAGCTGCTGAGGATAGTCCGGGTCCACGCGCACCACGTAGAGCGGCAGTTCGGGCAGGCCCGCGCTGATGTCCTGCCAGGTCGCGCCATGGTCGTTGGACTTGAAGAGGTGCGAGAGCGGATCGTTCCAGCGCATGCCCGAGAAGGAGACGTAGACCGTGGCGTCGTCGTATGGGTCCACCTCAACCCGCGTCACCCATCGCGTAGGCAGGGCGCCGCTGATCAGGGTCCAGTTCCCCCCACCGTTCTGGGTCACCCAGACCCGCGAATCGTCGGTGCCCACGTAGATGGTGTTCGGATTGCTGGGCGCCACGTCGATGGTGGTGATGGTGCCGAAGGCCGCGCCCTGATCGCCACCGGTGAGGTCGCCGCTGATGGAGGACCATCCCTGGGATCCGTTGGTGCTGCGGTAGAGCCGGTAGGTACCGTAGTACATGGTCTCCGGATCGCTGGGATCCAGTACCACCGGCGTGGACCAGTTGCGCCGGTCGCCGCTGGTGATGCCGCTGGTGGCGCCGCTCCAGCTGGAACCTCCGTTGGTGGAACGCTGCAGCCCGCCCCACTGGTACTCCGCCCAGATCTTGCTCGCGTTGGTCGGGTGCACGATGCAGTAGAAACCGTCGCCGCCGAGGATCATGTCCCAGTCGTCGAGGGCGCCGGTGCTCGTGGCCAGGGTGCCGTTGTCCTGGGTACCGCCGTAGAGCCGCTCGGGATTCTGGGGATCGATCTCGATGGCGTAGAACTGGCTCGCGGGCTGGTCGTAGAGCTTGGTCCAGCTGCTGCCGTAGCTGGTGCTTCGGTAGAGTCCGCCGTCATTGCCCTCGAAGATGCGGCCGCTCTGATGCGGATCGAAGGCCAGGGCATGGTGATCCACGTGCATGCCGCTGATGTAGGACCAGCTGCCTCCGCCATTGGTGCTGCGATAGAAGTCGAGCCCCAGGGCGAAGACCAGGTTCGGATCGTCCGGCGCCACGCGTATGTTGCCGAACCACCAGCCGTATGAGCTGTAAATGCTCGACAGGGCGCCATCGTTGGTACCGCTCCAGCTCGATCCGCCGTTGGTGGTCTTGTAGACGCCTTCGAAGTAGCCGGTGCCGTCCGCGTAGATGGCATAGAGGATGTTGGGCTGGGATTCGCAGAGGGTCAGCCCGATGCGTCCCACGTCGCTGCCCGAGGGCAGTCCGCTGGTCAGCTCGCTCCAGTTGTCGCCGCCGTCGGTGCTCTTCCAGATGCCGCTGCTGGGGCCTCCGCTGCGACGGTAGGTGAGGCCGCGCACCCGCTCCCACATGGCCGCGTAGAGCACATCCGGATTGCTGGGATCCATGGCCAGGTCGATGCAGGCGGTGGAATCGGTGAGGGCGAAGACCTGCTCCCAACTGTCGCCGCCGTCGGTGGTGCGATAGACGCCGCGGTCGGGACTCGGGCCGTAGAGCTGTCCGGTGCAGGCGGCGAAGACCCGATCGCCGTTGTTGGGATCCACCACCACGCGAGCGATGTAGCGCGTCTCCTCCAGGCCCTTGAAGTCCCAGCTGGCCCCGCCGTCCTCGGACTTGAAGATTCCCAGGCCGAAGAAGCTGTAGCTGGCCGCGTTGGCCTCGCCGGTCCCCACCCAGACAGTCTGGGGGTCGCTCGGATCCACGGCCACCGAACCCACGGAGAGGCTGGGCTGCTCGTCGAAGATGGGCGTCCAGTTGCTGCCGTTGTTCGTGCTCTTGAAGATGCCGCCGCTGGCGATGGCCGCGTAGACCGTGCCGGCATTCACCGGATCCACGGCCAGGTCGGTAATGCGTCCGCCGATGTTCGTGGGGCCGGCCTGCTGCCAGACCGGAGCGTCCCGCTCGACGGACTCACGCAGGGCTCGGGCCTGGGCCAGCCCGGATTTATAGGCCTCGAAATTGATCTCGCCCTGGGGCCAGGCTCGCTGCATGAAGAGCCACTGGTTGGGAGCCCCATTGGGTTCACGGGCCGAGTCGAAGTTTCCGAGGAAAACGAAGACGAGGGCGGCCGCCGCCAAAACGAGGGCGGCGCCGATACTGAAGCGCTTCATGGGGCCTCCACGAGGAATGGGACTCCCCATTATAACAAAAGCCCCGTGGTCTTGACCACGGGGCCGGCGGGAGCGACGAGACTCGAACTCGCGACCTCCTGCTCGACAGGCAGGCGTTCTAACCAAACTGAACTACGCCCCCAAAGGATTCAGGCTGCGCAAATTAGCAAAGCGACCCGGCAAAGTCAAGACCGCCAAAATGCCCTCAGGGCCAAAATCTGCGGATGGAAGTGCCCGGAAAATATGCTTTCAAAATCTCGCGATAGTCCCCTCCGACCTTGCTCCGCTCGATGGCCCCCACCTGGCAGAGGCCGATGCCGTGCCCCCATCCTGCCCCCAGGGCGGTGACCCGGCTAAGGCGGCCCTGGGCATCATATTCCTTCTTCAGCCGGAACATGGTGCTCCGCAGAGCCACGCCCCGCATGGTCCTCTTCAGGGCCGATCGCACCCGGTCGCCGGTCACCTTGAAGCGTCCCCGGTCGGTAATCACCTCGAGCACCTGCACCCGCCCCTCGGGGCTGTACTCGAGCACTCTCAGGTCCTTCAGGCGGCCCAGTTTGGTGCCCCGGGGCAGATCGGCGGCCGAGGGCAGGTAGGCCCGCAGGATGGCGCCCAGATCCTTGGCGCTCCAGCTATGGGTCCAGCGGAAGTACCTGCTGCTGCGACACCAGCTACGGCCGTAGCGGTCGGCGTCGCGCACGCCCGACATGTGGGGCGCTTCCGGGTGCCTCCAGGCCTTGTGGATATCGGCCGTATGGCCTCCGCAGGTGCTCGAGTAGTAGATCTCGGCTGGCTCGCGTCCCTGGGACACGAGTTCGCCGCGGGTCTCCCTGATCGCGCGATCGGCCAGGTCCCAGGAGCCGGCGCCCTGATAGACCTGGTCGGCGATACTGTCGACCATGTCCCAGGGCTCGTTGCGGCTGGCCCGAAGACGCTGCACCGCGTAGGTGCGGCTGGCCACGGCCTGCACCTTCAGTGCCTGATATCCGCTGCGACCCAGGCGTCCGATCTCGTGAGGCACCACGCCACGCAGGTATTCCTCCATGGGCAGGTGGTTCACGCAGGTGAAGTGGTCTCCCTTGGGGAAGATGCGCAGGCGCCCTCGATAGCGTTTCCCGTTGAGTTCGAAGGAAGCGCTGCGGGGCACGATCCAGGTGTCCTTCTGAAAGGAAATGGGACCGCCGATGGACTTGAGGCGGCGGCCGTCGTGGGCCGCCTCGAAGATCTTCAGATGCTGGGGATCCACCGGATCCTGGAAGAGGTGGTAGATCTTCCTTCCCTTGAGCCGCGCCAGACGCCGACCGCCGGACGAGATGATGTCCACGCTCTTGCTGCTCTTGATCTTCAGGGCGTTGACGCTCCGCACCAGGAGGATGCGCACCTCCGGCTCCTCCCCGGCCACCAGCACCGGACGATCCCCGTCACCGCCGCCTCCCGTATCGGTCGGCGGCTTGTAGTCGGGCCTGGAAACCTTGGGCGTGCAGGCGGAGAGGATCAGCAGTAGAGGCAAGAGCAGGAAGAGACGACGGATCATTTCACTCCTCGTGAGGGTGCGCCGGGGCGAGCACACCCGCGGGGGCGTTTCGACGGGCTCCGGTCACGCCGGCCAGGGAGACCGGTCGATCTAGATGAGACAGATAGGCCAGGAACGCGAAGTCCAGGGCCTCCTTCGCGCCGGCCGGACAACCCAGGACCTCGATGTCCTCAACGCGGAGATGGGGAAGACGTTCCTTCAAGCGGCTCATCAGGTGAAGGTTTCTCGCGCCGCCGCCCGACAGGTAGACCGCATCGACGCCTTCTCCTGCCAGAGCCTCCGCCAGTGGCTGCACGGTGAGTTCGCTCAGGGTGGCGAGCAGGTCCTCAGGGCTCGATACCTCGGACAGCCGATGCAGCTCGGTATCGGACAGGAAAGACGAGCCGAAGGTTTCGCGTCCTGTTGACTTGGGAGCTTTCCGGGCGAAGTAGGGATGCTTCATCCAGGTCTCGAGCAGGACCTCGTCGATGCGACCTCGGGCGGCGATCCGCCCTTCCTCGTCGTAGGGAATTCCCAGGAGCAGGCGGGCGGCACGATCCAGGAGCAGGTTGCCGGGACCCGTGTCCCAGGCTCGCACACCCTCCGTGCCCAGGCCTGGCGGCAGCAGGGTGACGTTGGCGATGCCGCCGATGTTCACGACCGCCCGCGCTTCCTCCGGATGACGGCGCAGCAGGGCGTCGGCCATGGGCACCAGAGGCGCGCCCTGGCCGCCCAGGCACATGTCGGGGCTGCGGAAGTCGCTCACCGTGGGCAGACCCGTGAGCGAGGCGAAGATCGCGGGATTGCCCAACTGCAGGCCGTAACCCCGATGGGGTGCGTGATGCAGTGTCTGTCCCGGGAAGGCGGCGAGCTCGGCGGGAATGGAATCGGGCCAGAGATCGAGGGCGAACTCCGCGAAGAGTCGGGCGAGCTCGTGATGCAGGGCCGCGAATTCGGAGGCGGGCAGGGGACGGTCCTCGGCGGCCGCCTCGAGCCCTTCCCGGAACTCCTCAGGCCAGGGTCTCTCCTCGTAGTCGAGCAGTTCGAAGCCCGGCCGGTCCTCATAGGCCTGGAAAAAGCGAACCCGGACCAGGTCCATGCCGTCCAGGCTGGTACCGCTCATGAGTCCGAGGACCCGCATTTCGGGATGGAAATCGCTCATCTCGCCTCCGCCGGGACCGGCAGTCTATCGGTCCAGGCGCAAGGGAGCCATGCTTTTCTAGAGAGCCTGCCAGCCCAGCACCAGGGAGGCTTCGGGCCGCAGGTCGGTTCCGAGGTCCGCGTCCAGACGCAGGCTGTAGGGAGGCCCTCGCCATATCAGAGATAATCCCAGCACGGCTCCCCGGCCGCGAAGACTTCGACTCCGGCGGGCGAGGAAGCCCCCGCTGACGATCCGGAAACTCTCCGATTCGGGACAGCGATAGAACGTCGCCTTGCCGCCGACCTCCAGGCCCGATCCGAGTTGCCTCTGCGGCAGGTCCAATCGGAGCAGTGTGGATCTCTCACTCCCCTCGCCGCCGCGAATCAGCGCCTCCCAGGATAGCGGAGCCCGGCGAGCCAGTCTGAGCTCCCAGGCGCCGGACATGATCGTCTCCCAGACGGGAAAGACCGCGGGTGTCTCCGCCAGGACCGAGTCCCTGTCTTCCAGGCGCCGCAGCTCCAGGCGCCAACTCTCCCTGGCGCGCTTCCATGCCGCCGTCATCAGAATCTCCCGACGTCGGCGGTAGTCGGGCAGTCCCAGACCACGACGCCACCTCAGGCCGATGCGCCATCGCAGGGGACCGCCGCGCCAGCTCGTGGCGAGATGGGCTTCCTGCCCGGAGTCCGCGCCGATCCATCCCCGCGAGCTCCAGGTCTCCGGACGGGGACCGCCCAGGAGCAGGCCCTCGGCACTCCAAGCCAGGGATCCGATCCTTGAAGCGGCTCTCAGACGCAGGCCCTGTCGAACGCCATTCTCCGCGAGGGCGCTCTCGACCTCCAGGAGTTCGTGGCCGGAGGATCGGCGAAAGCCCAGGCTCGCGGTTCCGCTTCGCAGGCGCAAGGTCCAGGGTCGCCAAGACAGATCGGCGAGGAACCCCAGCTGCTCCTGCCAACCCAGGCGCGTCTTGATCGAGCTGGACCTCAAGTCCAGGAAGGCTCCGCGACCCTGGTCCCCGAGGGAGAGGGCCGAAGGCTTCGTTCTACTGGAAATCATCGATCCCAATCGGGCACGTCGCCTCTCCTGGCCGAGCAGACCCTCCTCGCGGCGCAGGGAGCCCAGACTCAGCCGGAAGGAGTCGCCCCACCATGCCGCCGAAACCCGAGGCGATTCCGATCCGCTGCGGTCGGCGAGACATTGCCAGTTCCGGCCCGTCCATTCGCCGCGCATCCGGGCCGCTCCTCCGCTGCGCCAGCCCATGCCCAGGGCGTCCCGCCCGCTGGCCAGCCACAGGTCGAGCGGAAGCTCCTCGCCCGGCGCTTGGATCTCCCCGACTGCGGACCCCGCGATTCCAAGGATCAGAACCATGACGGCACTCTTCATAGGCGCATCCCCAGTACGAGCCCCCGACCCATGCCCAGGTAGGGATGCCATCGCAGGCGCAGGCCTGCGAAACGGCGTCCACCTCGCCAGGCAAGTTCGAGTTCCTGAACGGGGTCCGGGCCCAGGGTCCAACCCGCCGTCCAGGCCTCGCGGAACCAGTCCAGGCGCAGGAGGTTTTCACGACGTCCATCCGGACCCGCACCGTGGATCCAAGAGGCGGCGAAGGAGTCCATTTCCACGGCGAGGCCCAGGGCCTCGGATGGAGCGCGGGAGGCGAGATTCGGCTCGGTCCTTTCCCGCAATCGAAACCGAAGACCAAGACGCAGAGGACCCTTCGTGGCGAGAAGAAGATCCACCAGATGCCAGGACCGGCCCGCGAGAGTTTCCCCGCGCAGGGCGAGTCCAGCGTCCAGGGTCGAAGTCAGAGGCGCGAGGACGGCGACCTCGAGGCTCTGAGCCGCGAGACCGTTCCAGTCCTCTGCGCCCAGCAGAGCGCTCCATCGCAGCGGGCCCAGGTTCGAGTTTGCGCCCCAGCGGGCCGTGGTCGCATCTGCCAGTCCCCAGGGCTGGAAAACCTCCAGCCTGATCTCCGAGGGTTGCGGACCCAGCACTCCCTGCAGGGCGTCAGGCGGCGCGTCCAGGGACAGGATCTGCCCCCGCGCGAGGGCCGCGACGAAGAGCAGCAGCAGGGCCGGCCTCATGGGCCGCTCCGCAGCAGCAGGCAGACACCGCGCTGATGGGCCTCGCCGCCCCGGCTCCGGCGCCAGGAGATCTGGAAGGGATAGGCACCCGAGGGAAGATCGCGTCCCGACTCGTCCCGGCCGTCCCAGAGCAGCCTCAAGGTGCCCGTGGAGAGCTCACCGGGAATCTCCTGCACGGGACGCCCCACGGCATCGAAGAGTCGAAGCCTCGCCGCTTCGCCGTTTTCGCGGAGCACGAACTCCACCACCTCCCGGGCCGGATCGAAGGGCTGGGGCTCCAGGCTCCATGCTCCTTCCCGCGGGGACGCGGCCGGATCGGGACCGGCCAGGGGGGTGCTGCCCAGGGCGCAGGGAGCCCAGGCCGAAGCCCCGGACACGGCGCGAAGGCGCAGCCGCTCCAGACTGCGCCCCTTCTCGGTGATCCACTCGCCGTGATAGAGCATCCCGTCGCTGTCCAGCCCCGTCTCGTCCCGCAGTCTCAGCCCGTCGGTCCAGGGCGGCCACTCCCAGCTCTCGCCGAGGTTGGCCAGACTCGGCCAGGGGTCCAGCTCCAGAACCCGGGCGGCGGGCAGGCCGGGATGGTCCTGCAGAACGCCCTCCCGATTCTGACAGAGCAGGATGCGTTCCCCCGGCGCCAGAGCCGGCGGCGCGAAACTCGCCGATGCACCACTCAGATCCATGAGCGTCCAGGGACCCGTGGCACTCAATCCCTCGGGCGCGAGGCATTCCACCCACTCGCTGCGCCCGGTGAGCGGGGCGAATTGCACCTCGCTCAGAAGAAGCGGACCGAAGCCGACATGATAGGGAAGGGGCAGGCTATCGGGCGGAATGTCTCGACCGCCGGCGACGATCAGAAGCTCATCCGGGCCCGGACCCGGAGCATGGAGACGTATATCCACGTTGCCACTGTGGCCGGGCTCAAGCCGCGGCAGGTCCATGGAAGCGCTTCCCACCGACAGGGTCGGCGCTTCGCCCCAGGGCAGTCGCCCCAGGTTCTCGACCTCCACGCGCAGCGTCCAGGCCTCGCCCGATCCGGGCGGCGGGATGGGCAAGCGGGCCGAAAGGATGTCCAGAGCCAGGTCGGGGTCATTGAGCGCTCCGGGACTCGGATCCCGGGCGAAGAAATCCAGGACGTTCTGATTCGTATCCACGCCGTCGGGCATTCGAGCCAGGGACTTCCCGGATGGCGCATCGCCCGCCGGCCAGGCCTCGCAGAGATCCAGGGACAGTTCGGGTCCGTAGCCCAGGAGATCGAGGATCTCCTCGCCACGCACGATGCGCAAGGCCTCCGGACCGTTCTGAAGCCCCAGGCTCACCACCGCCTGGGGCGCCGGATCCACCGCCTCCTCGCCGATGAGGAAGAGCGCACCCGCGCTCAGGCTGACCCCCGCAAGTCCGGTCCAGAGAGTCCGCCAGGTACCTGGATCGGATCCGTTGCAGAACTCGAGACGCAGCCCTTCCAGATTCGCGCCCTCGTTCACGGCCATGAGCTCCACGAACTCGTATCCGCTGTCCGGCCCCTCGGGGTCGTAGAGAACTTCGTTGATGAGGATATCCGCCAGACTGGGCGAGGCCACGAGAAGCAGCGCCGCCATGGCGGTGAGGATCCCTAGCATCTTCCTCCCGGACCCGCCGGGGAGGCGGGCTAGACCAGGCCGTATCGCTTTCTCAGGCCCCACTCCGCTGCCAGGAGTCCGAGAAAGAGGAGGAAGAACAGGGGATGGTCCCAGATCCGCAGCCGGATCCGGCGAATCTCTTCATGACCTGATCGGGGCAACTCTTCCCGCAGGGCTTCCAGGTCGACCTGTGGGAAGAAGGCGCCCCCGCTGGACGCGGACAGCCATCGCAGGGCCGTCGGGGAGGCCTCCGCCCGGGCGAATTCCCCGTGATCGGGGAGCACGGACAAGTCTGTCCGGCGCTCCAGGCTCTCGCCGCTGTCCAGGCGCGCCCGAAGATCGAGGGTGTAGTCGCCCGCCGGCAGGGCCGGCAGGGCCGCCGTGAAATCGTCACCTTCCCGGGCGGGAGCCTGGAAGGCTCCCGAATCCACCAGTTCACCGTCACGGCGCAGGGTCCAGAGCAACTCGCCCCGTTCCAGACGCCTGAAATCGGCGTCGAAGAGACCGGCCCGGAGCGAGGTGGCTCGACCGCTGGTCCGCGGCCGTTCCGGCGGCAGAATCTGGATTCGCTCCGGGGGATTCCTGCGCGACACCCAGCGCACCAGACCCGAGTAGAGGGCCGCCAGGTTCTCGCGCCCCCCTCCTTCGCCCAGGGCCATGCGATAGAGTCCCTCGCCGGCCAGGATAACCTGGCGTCGCCCCTTCCAGACCCGGGCGCCCAGGACCGTGGCGCCCGCGCTCTCCACCAGACTCCGCAGTCCTGGAGCTTCCAAGGCGGTCAAGGCCTCCAGTTCGGGCAAGGGCGCCGCCGCCCCGGCCCGGGCCTCCAGCGCACCCAGTGCCTCGTGGCGGAAGGCCTCGGGAGCCCAGCCTGCCGCGAATTCACCGCCGCGCAGAGGAAGCGCATCGATATCCAGGCCCCATTCCTCGGGAAATCCGGACATCTCCAGGGCCCGTGGGAAGAGGAAGACTCCACCCGGATCCAGATCCGCAAGCCATTCGCTCCAACCCGGCCCCAGGGAATGGAGGATCAGTCCGTCCACCCGTTCGTCGTTGGGTTGCCAGGCCTCCCCCGTTTCCGCGTCTCGGGGAATGCCTCCAGGCCCTCCCAGCACGAGACGGAGGGATAGATTCTCCTGCCCGCGCAATGCATCCAGCATGAAGGGCAGATCCCAGCCGGGCCTGCCGGCCAGCACCAGGATCTCCAGGCGCTCGTCCAAGACGTCGAGGCCGAAGACCTGGAGGTTGTTCTCCGGATTCGCGTCCGCGCCTTCTCCCGAGAGCTCCAAACTCAGACGCCGGCTTCCTTCATCCTCGAAGAGCAGGGGTATCTCGATCTCGAGCCGGCCGGGGCCCTCGCCCATGGACCAGGCCTCCTCGTGGAGGATCTCCTCCCCCTCGCGAAGCAGAAGCCGACCCTGCCGAGCGCCCCCCTGCACCGAATGGATCTCGGCCCTCAGGCGGCCCCGTTCATTCACCTGGAGGATGGACGGAGCGCGGGGGCGTTCCAGTCGCAGATCCGGGCGGGGTACCGAATCACCCAGCATCATCGCGAGGATCGGCCTGCTCGAAGCGCGTGCCCAGAGCCCACCGCCGCGGTCCTGGCCGTCGCTGAGTATCAAGAGCTTCTCGCCCGGTCTCGGAGCGGGAAGCTCGTCGAGGGTGGCCCCCAAATCGGTGAAGGCCAGGTCGGCCCCCCGCGGCGGATCCCCTTCCACGAGCCCTTCGCCGAAAGCCGAGACCTTCAGTTCCAGATCGGACTCGGCCGCAAGTTCGTCCAGGAGCTCGAGAGCCGTCGCGTACCGTGTCGGCTCCTCCTCACCCGGACTCTTGGGCAGGGACATGCTCGCCGAAGCGTCCAGGAGCACCCGCAGGCGCGGCGGCTCGCTCAGGCTGCGCGTCCACTCCAGACTCCAGCCCCCCAGCATGAGGGCCAGCAAGAGCGAGGCCGCGAGCCTGAGGGCGTTGAGCAGGCGTCGCGCGCCGGGCCGCGTTTCGGGCTTGGTGCGGAGATAGACCCAGAAGGTCCAGGCGGACAGGACCAGAAGGACGGTCAGGAAGATCCAGGGGCGATCGAGGTGAAGGTCGAGATTCATGTCCGCCGGAAAGAGTCAGGGAAAGGGGGTGGTCACTTCTTCCCTGTAGTGTCGCCCATGGCGGCGCCGAGATCCAGTACGGAAAGTCTGCGCCCGAGCCCGTCCTCGATCTCCTCGGTGGACAGGGGATCGACCATGAGCTGGATTCCATCGTCCCGTTCCACCCGCAGCAGGTAAGCGTATCGGCCGGGAAGAAGTTCCAGGCTGAGACGCCAACGCCCCCCGCCCAGGTCCTGGAAGACGTCGCGACGGGGCTGCCACTCGTTGAAGTCGCCCACGGCGCTGACCGACACGGCCCGTCCCCGGTATTCCAGGAAGACCTGGATGCGGTCACCCTTCACGGCGGTGCGTGGCCCTTTCTGGGGAGCCGTGCAGGCCAGAAGAAGGAGCAGCGGCAGGACCGCGAGGATGCGCTTCACGACCGATGCTCCCTGTAGAGCGTGTTCCCGAGAATCAGCAGCTGCACGCTCACCACGAGCTGCACCAGGGAGAGGGTGCCCAGGAAGATCGATCGCGGCATGTCCCCGGCCAGGATCAGGTAGAGCACCAGCAGGCCGTACTGGATGAAGTACATGAAGCGCCCCGTGAAGGTCGCGCGCACGGGAAGATGTCCCAGGGTCGCCTTCAGGCTGATGGCGCCTCCCGTGAGGACGGCATAGCGCAGCGCCACCAGGAGCATCAACCATAAGGGGATGTGCCCGGCCACGAAAAGGGCGATGAAGGTGAAGAAGCAGATCACCGCGTCGATGCTCGGATCCACCATGCGCCCGAGCTGCGTGACCTCGTTCATGCGGCGGGCCAGGAAGCCGTCGAGCCAATCGGTGAGGGCGGCCACAAGAAACACCAGACCGGCGGTGAGCAGGCGCTGCTCCACCACGAGCATGAAGACCAGGGGAATTGCCAGCACGCGAAGCAGGGTGACCCGAGTCGCCAGGTTCAGCTTGTTGAGAGGTCGACCCTCCGGGGTGTAGAGCAGGTGCACGTTGGCGGCCAGCAGGACGGCCACCAGCAGACTCCAGGGCAGGGCGAAGCCGAGGTAGAGAGGCACGCGGCTGCCGGAGAAGAAGAGCAGGCCCGCCGCCAGCTGCACGAGACCCATGACGCCCATATGAGCCCAGACGGAACGGCGCACCGGGACTAGGCCCGGTGCGCTTCGTTCTGGAACCCGAATGTCCTGAGTCTCGCTCACCCGATCGCTACCCCTCGTTCAGTGCGGCATGAGCGGCCGCCAGGCGGGCCACGGGCACCCGGTAAGGCGAACAGCTCACGTAATTGAGACCCACCTCGTGGCAGAATATCACGCTCTTGGGATCACCGCCGTGCTCTCCGCAGATGCCGACCTTGAGGTCGCCGCGGGTGGCACGGCCCTTCTCGAAGCCCATGCGCACCAGCTGGCCGACGCCGCTCTGGTCCAGGCTACCGAAGGGATCGGCCTCGTAGATGCCCTGTTCCACGTAGTAGGGCAGGAAGCGTCCCGCGTCGTCGCGGCTCAGGCCCAGGGCGGTCTGAGTGAGGTCGTTGGTGCCGAAGCTGAAGAACTCGGCCTCCCGGGCCACCTCATCGGCGGTCAGGGCGGCGCGAGGCAGCTCGATCATGGTGCCGATGAGATAGTCCACCTTGCGCCCCATCTCCTCGAAGACCTGCTCGGCGGTCTCCAGCACCACCTTGCGCTGCATCTCCAGTTCCTTCACGTGGCCCACCAGGGGAATCATGATCTCGGGCTGCACGTCCACGCCCTCGGCGGCCACCACGCAGGCGGCCTGCAGAATGGCGCGGGCCTGCATGGCCGTGATCTCCGGATAGACGATGCCCAGGCGGCAGCCGCGGTGGCCGAGCATGGGATTCGACTCGGTGAGCGCATCGACCGTGCTCTTCAGCTCTCCCGGGTCCACGCCCATCTTGCCGGCCAGATCCGTGATCTCGGCCTCGCCGTGGGGCAGGAACTCGTGGAGAGGCGGATCCAGAGCGCGGATGGTCACGGGTAGTCCGTCCATGGCCCTGAAGATGCCCTCGAAGTCGCTCTGCTGCATGGGCAGGATCTTCTCCAGGGCCTTCTTGCGGCCTTCGACGTCCTTGGCCACGATCATCTCGCGCACGGCATCGATGCGTCCCTCTTCGAAGAACATGTGCTCGGTCCGGCAGAGGCCGATGCCCTTCGCGCCGAACTTGCGCGCCACGCCCGAGTCCGTCGGGGAGTCGGCGTTGGTGCGCACGCCCAGCCGCGCATAGCCGTCGGCCAGGGAGAGGACACGATTGAAGTCGCTGAAGATCTTGCTCTCCTCGGGCTTCATCTCCTCGTCGATGAGCACCTGCACGATCTCGCTGGCCTTCACCTGAATGCTGCCCTCGAAGACTTCGCCGGTCATGCCGTCGATGCTGATGGCGTCGCCCTCCTTGAGGGTGCGACCGGCCACCTTCACGGTGCCCTCGGCGTAGTCGATGTCGAGAGCGCCGCAG
This sequence comes from uncultured bacterium, assembly GCA_964410395.1. Taxonomy (GTDB): domain Bacteria; phylum Krumholzibacteriota; class Krumholzibacteriia; order JACNKJ01; family JACNKJ01; genus JACNKJ01. Next base: position 174,260 of record CAYPGS010000002.1, on the reverse strand, counting down.
CCGGCCACGCAGCTCTTGCCCATGCCGCGGGCCACCACCGCCGCGTGGCTGGTCATGCCGCCGCGGCTGGTAAGGATGCCCTGGCTCACGTGCATGCCCTGGATGTCCTCCGGGCTGGTCTCGATGCGCACCAGGATGACCTTGTCGCCCTTCTCGGCGCGGACCACGGCCTCGTCGGCGGAGAGCACCAGGGTGCCCGTGGCGGCACCAGGACCGGCATTGAGGCCCTTGGCCAGCAGTCGTCCATCCTTCACCGCGGCGTCCTTGGCCTCGCGGTCGAAGACGGGCAGCAGGAGCTGAGTGAGCTGGTTCGGATCCACGCGGAGCACGGCCGTCTTCTCGTCGATGAGGCCCTCCTCGAGCATCTCGGCGGCGATGCGCACGGCCGCGAAGCCGGTGCGCTTGCCGGCGCGGGTCTGGAGCATCCAGAGCTTGTTGTCCTCGACGGTGAATTCGATGTCCTGCATGTCCTTGTAGTGCTGCTCGAGCTTGTGGTAAATGGCCTCCAGCTCGGCGTAGCACTGCGGGAATTCCTCTTCCATGCTCGACATGGGATTATCGGGATCCTTGCCCGAGATGTTGATGGGCTGCGGCGTGCGGATGCCGGCCACCACGTCCTCGCCCTGGGCGTTGATCAGATACTCGCCGTAGAAACGGCGCTCGCCGGTGGACGGATCGCGGGTGAAGGCCACGCCGGTGGCGCAGGTCTCGCCCATGTTGCCGAAGACCATGGCCTGCACGTTCACCGCGGTGCCCCAGTCGTGGGGAATGCTGTTGATGCGGCGATAGTGCCAGGCGCGGGGATTGTCCCAGCTCTGGAAGACGGCGTCGATGGCGCCCCAGAGCTGCGTCATGGGATCGTCGGGGAAGTCCGCGCCGGTGCGCTCCTTCACCATGGCCTTGAACTCGCCCACCAGTTCCTTGAGATCCTCGGCGGACAGGTCGGTGTCCAGCTCCACGCCCCGGGCCTTCTTCTTGGCCTCCAGGAGCAGTTCGAAGGGATCGTGGTTCTCGTCGCGGACGAGCAGCACCACGTCGCCGTACATCTGAACGAAGCGGCGATAGGAGTCGTAGGCGAAGCGCTCGCTGCCGCTCTTCTCGATGAGTCCCTGGATGGTCGTGTCGTTCAGACCGATGTTCAGGACCGTGTCCATCATGCCGGGCATGCTGGCCCGGGCGCCCGAGCGCACCGAAAGCAGCAGGGGATTGGTCGCGTCGCCGAAGATGCGTCCTCCCATGGCCCGCTCCGTGTGGGCGATGGCCTCGCGCACCTGTTCCTCGAGACCCTCGGGGTGTTTCATGTCATGGTCGACAACCCAGTTGCAGACCTCGGTGGTGATGGTGAAGCCGGCCGGCACGGGAATGCCGATGGAGGCCATCTCCGCCAGGTTGGCACCCTTGCCCCCCAGCAGGTTTTTCATGGTGGCGTTTCCCTCGGTGTTCTCGCCGCCGAAGGTATAGGCCATCTTGGTCGTCGTTTCGATCATCTCGCCTCCGTTGATCTGGCCTGGGTCTGGCTTGCCGCCTCTTCGCCCAGGAAGGACAGGGTCGCGGAAAAATGCCGCAGGAAAGGCGGCTGTTTGAGGATTTTCATACCCCGTAGAGTATCTCTCTTCTCGTGGAGCGCAATGATGGATTGCGCCACGAAACTCATGTGCATGTTGGTGTAGACCCGGCGCGGTACGGCCAGCCTGACCAGCTCCAGGGGAGCCCGCCGGCTCTCACCGGTCTTGGGATCGGCCCCTCCGAACATGAAGGTGCCGATCTCGACGCCGCGGATACCGGATTCCACGTAGAGATTCACGGCCAGGGACTGCCCCGGGAACTCCTCGGGAGGAATATGGGGCAGGAACTCACCGGCGTTCAGGTAGATGGCGTGTCCTCCTGGGGGCTCGAGGATGGACACCCCGGCCTCCAGCAGCTGCTCGCCGAGCATGCCCACCTGTCCGATGCGGAAGGCCAGGTAGTCGGGCTCCAGCACTTCCTTGAGCCCGCGGGCCATGGCCTCGAGATCTCGTCCGGCCAGCCCACCGTAGGTGGGGAAACCTTCCACCAGAATCAGCAGATTCCGGATGCGCTCGGCCAGGCTCTCGTCGCGCAGGGCCAGGAAGCCGCCCATGTTCACCAGACCGTCCTTCTTGGCGCTCATGGTGCAGCCGTCGCCCTGGGCGAACATCTCCTGGGCGATCTCCTTGATGCTCTTGTCGCGGTATCCGGTCTCGCGCTGCTGGATGAACCAGGCGTTCTCCGCGAAACGAGCGGCATCGAAGATGAGGGGCAGACCGTGACGCCGGCAGACCTCGCCCACGGCCTTGATGTTGGCCATGGACACGGGCTGACCGCCGCCGCTGTTGTTGGTGATGGTCATCAGCACGGCCGGAATCTTCTCCACGCCGACCTCGCCGATGAGCTTCTCGAGCGCCGGCACGTCCATGTTGCCCTTGAAGTCGGCCACGAGATGCGGATCCTTGCCCTCGGCGCAGAGCAGGTCCACGGCCTCGGCGCCGTTCATTTCCACGTTGGCGCGGGTCGTGTCGAAATGGCTGTTGTTGGGGATGATCAGCCCCGGCGCCGCGATGGTCTGGAACAGCAGGTTCTCGGCCACTCGGCCCTGGTGACAGGGAATGATGTTCTGGAAACCGAAGATGTCGTGGACGGTCTCCTCGAAGTGGAAGTAGTTCCGTCCACCCGCGTAGGACTCATCCCCCATCATGATGCCGGCCCACTGATTGTCGCTCATGGCGCTGGTGCCGGAATCGGTGAGCAGGTCGATGTAGATCTCATCGGCCCGCAGCTTGAACAGATTGAATCCGGCGCGCACGATGGCCTGCTGGCGCGCCTCGCGGCCGATGGCCTTGATGGGCTCGACGACCTTGATCTTGAAAGGCTCTACGTACTTCTCCATCCGCGACCTCGCTTCAGCCGACGCTGTGCGACGGCGTCCCATGGGAAACGACCTGACGGGCTTCAGGATATTGCCTCCGTGGATTTTCATCAACTCCACGGAGGCTCTTTTCATGAGATCCCCACAGCAAAAAGGATACGCTCTCACACAAGGACGGCGCCCGGATCACCAGGCGCCGTAATGCTAGCTTCGCGGCGGCTCAGGGCCGCCGGCCTCACCGGATGATCACCAGACGGCCGTAGGAGTCCTCGCCGCTCTCGTTGTCGAGAGTGCGGTAGATGTAGACACCGGAGGCCACCTCCTCGCCCTTCTGGTTGCGGGTGTCCCAGATCACGTTCCGGGTTTCGGGATCCTTGTTTTCGCTCATGAAGACCAGATCGCCGGCCAGGTTGTAGACCCAGATGGTGGAATCGTCGGTGAGGCCCACGAATCTCACCACATTGCCGGGATAGTTGTGGTAGTTGGGATCCTCCTGCGCGCTTCGGCCGGTGCGAAGAGGATTGGGCACCGCGTAGACCGCGGGCGAACGGTCGAGGTTCTCCGTAGCCGGGAAGTTGAAATCATAGCGTAGAGCGATGTCGTCAAGGCCCTCCAGGGGCGTGCTGTCGACAATGTAGTGATCGTGACTGCCGTTATTGGGGCGGAATCCCCGGTCGAAGGTGGTCACGGCATAGTCGTAGAAGAAACCGTTGTGCACGTCGAAATCGAGATAGACGCGTTTGTCGGTCTGTCCGAAGACGGGTGTGAGGGTCTCCCATTCGTAGATGATCTCGAGAGTGAGAGGATCCTTCTCGTACTCGATCCACCACCAGTAGAACTTGTCCAGCTCTTCGTTCTTGGAGAGCTCCCAGATGTTCTCCCAGTTGTCCGAGCCGTTCACCTTCCGCCACAGATGGTAGCCCGCGAAGTCTTCGACCACGAAGTCCGACAGGTAGCCCACGGGAAGCAGACCATCGGTGAAGGAGACATACAGGCCCAGATCCAACTCGTGCACGCACTCGAGGTTGCTGTCGATCATCACGACATCGCCACCCTCGAGACGAGTGTAGGTGCACCAGAGCTCGATGACCCCCGAGCGCATCTCGTCGCCGGGCGCGAAAGCGAATTCCTCGTCCGGGCCCCAGGCCTCGGACCAGGCCACTTCGGTGTCCACGGTGGTCGTATCGCCGACTTCCAGGGTCAGGAAGACGCCCGTGACGTCCCAGTCGAGGCTCCAGTCGTTGACATCCCAGGCAGCCAGCTCGGGATCTGTGGTGCTCGGCACGAAATCGCCGATGAATCCGGAGCCCACGCGGTACTCGAAACGGAAGACCTGATCCCGGGAGCCCTCATAGCTGCCGTAGATGATGGGCTGGGCGCTGACCATCACGGAGTCGCCGCCGGGGGCGGGATCGTCCATCCAGATGTCACCGGTCTTCACCTCGGGAGCCCGGACGATGGTCCCCCCTTCCGGCTCGTTCCACTGGAAGGTGATCATCTTCAGCTCGCGCCAGCCGAAAGGAAGGAAGTGGTGCGGAGGCTCGGCCTCGGTGATGTCGAAATCGGCCACGAGTCCGTAGAAGTCGAACTGGGCCTCCAGCTGGTAGTGCTGGTTTCCGATGGAGTCGAGATAGGTTCCCTCGAGAGGATAGAAGGACATGGCCGTCCACGAGACATCGGGGAGTGCAAGCGTCTCCTCGAAGACGGCCGGGGGAGGCAGTTCCTCCGGGGGACAAATTTCAGCCAGAACCGGAGTCGAAAGAGGGCCCAGCACAGCGATGAACGCGGCCAGGAGAATGGCGGCGAGTCTGCCGACGGTCTTGATGATCATCCTCAACAATCCCTTTCCCAGGATTTGAAGCGACGGAGGGAGCACGGGTGGATTCGGTTCCCACTCCCGAATGGCCAGCGGCGCCCCTCCGTCCCGGTATTGGCGCTAATTCAGTTCCTTTTCCACTTCCAAGATATCAACAAGGATGTGGTCGATGAGCAGTTTGGCGTCCTCCCTGTTCAAGTAGTAGGGATGGAAGCCCAGCACGACGTTCTTGTGGTCGGTTTCCACGGGCATGCCCAGTGCCGCGATGGCATGGCCGTACTCGGGACCGGCCGCGCCGCCCCAGAGCGAGTCGCCCTCCACGCCGTACTTCACGGCCCAGAAGGCCTCGCGATACTGACGACCGTCGGCGTGTATTCTTTCGCAGTCCCAACAGGGATCCGTTCCAAAGCGGGAGCTGTTGTCGGAAACCACGTAGTTGAGCAGGGGAATGAACTCGTTGGTGCGGAAGGCTACCGGCGGATCCAGCCAGCGGCCGTACCAGTCCCAGTTATAGATTTCCGCATCCGGCACGCCGAAGTATCCATGCCCGCCCAGGGGCTCCAGGATCTCCGCACCGTACTCGAACCATTCAAGGGTCTCGGGACTCATGCGAAGCGTGTCCGGAAGCAGCGGCCCGTACTCGGTGCCGATACCATAGTCATCCGCGTATTGCAGGCGCGTGGTTTCGGCGCCGATCAGTCCCCAATGGGTGTGGTCGGTCTTGAAGGGCGCGGCCAGAGCGTCCAGGGGTTCGCGGCCGTTGCTCTCCACGGCGTTCAGGAGGACGTCGATGCCGTACTGCTTGTAGGGCAGGTAGCGACGCACGCCGGTCTCGCCGCCGTCCACGATGTAAGTGAGATGGCGCATGTAGGAGATGGGCGTTCGCGAACGGTTGATGTCCACGGGCATGTCGCCCGAACTCGGCATGGTGGTGTAGAGAGGCGTGGAACCTAGGATCAGCACCTGTCCGCCTCTTTCCATGAAGGCCGAGACGTAGTCGAAGGGCACTTCCTGGGAGAACCAGGGATCCACGAAACGGGCGATGCGATAGAGGCCCGCGTCCCGGGGGGTTCGAGCCGTTTCCCAGACGATGTGCTGATAGCCCGCCACCAGCTCGAAGGGCGGAGCGCTGATCAGGGAACTGACGCGGAAGAAGTCGGCGTCCGGATGCCAGGTCTCGTAGTCGCCGAGCATCTCTTCCCAGAATTCCTTCATCTGCTCGTCGTTGCGGGCCAGGTTGCTGGACCAGAAGGCCGTCTCCTGTCCCACCGGATAACCCTCGTCGAACTGATCGTTGTCGAAGTCGTCGATGAGGAGCAGGTCCTTCTCCATGGTGAAGGGCACCACGAGGAATCGGAAGAGCATCGTCGTGATGTTTCCGGAATAGTCCTGTACCTGGATGTGCACCGAGTGCGTGCCCGACACGTAGCTGGCGGTGGTGTTCTTGGTGTTCGTGGACCAGTTGCTCCACTCGTCGTCGTTCTCGGTGTCATCGATGTCCCAGCCGAATCGGTAGCCGGTGATCTGGCTGCCGTAGTGCGACGCACTGCCATCCCAGCTCAGGTGCAGGGGCTGACCCTCGCCGATGGTGAAGTCATAGGCGTTCCAGCCTTCGGAGACCTTGAGGCCCAGGGTGGGCTCTTCCACGTAGAGCCTCGGATAGAGGCTGTCGGTGATACGCAGGCGCTTGAGGTTCTTGCCGTCCTGGTAGTGGCTGGTCAGGGCGCCGGCCTCGTCCTTGGCCTGCACCATGAAGAGGTAGCGGCCGTCGGAGTTCTGACCGATGGGCGTGAGATCCTGAACGAGCGCCGATTTGCCGTCGATCTGCAGGATGGAGTCGATGGGTTCATCCCAGCCTCGCCAACGGGTCCAGGCGCTGTCGGGGACCGCGAGGATGCTTCCCACGCTGCTGTTCTCGTCGATATCGTACTCGTCGGCCGGGAAGATGGCCACTCGCGTGGAGTCGGGCTCGATGACCAGGGATCCGCCCCCCACCGAGTCGTTGCCGATCCAGGTGAAGAAGACGTCCGGCGGCAGGTTCTCCCAGCCCCCGGGCGTGCCGGTGTCCCGCGGGTGGTCGATGGTCACCGAGGGCGCGATGGTCGTGGCCGTGAAGGAGCGATGCGCGGGCGTGGGATCCGGGGTGCCATGCTCGTCGACGGCCCTCAGGAAGAAGGTGTGCTGACCGAAGAAGAGGAAACGCCCCTCTTCATCGCCGTAGAAGTACTCCCATTCCTCGGGATTGGCCGAATCGGGGAACTGAGACGCTTCCACTACGAATATCGAGTCGGTGGCGAAGAGCGAGTCGGTCCACACATAGCCGAGGTCTTCGAGGGTATCGCTGATGTTATCGTCGATGACCAGGGAACCCGTGACCCAGTCGTCGGTGACGATGTACTGATAGCGATCCACATCGCCGTCGGGGTCGAAGCCGTTCCAGAAGAAATGCACCCGATAGCTCGTGTTCGTGATGCCTTCGGGCGGGCCGCTGGAAAGCCAGGTGTTGGGAGCGAGGTTGGTGTAGCGCTCGCCTTCGAAGCCGCCTTCTCCGCATCCGGACATGCTCAGCAGCATCGGCAACAGAAGCAGTGCGATGGTTCCTAGGATTCTTTTCATGGCTCTATCCCGTCTTTCCTGGGGCGTAAGGTCTCAGCGTGGGGCCTTCGGATTACGGTAGTAGGTTCTTGTACTGGATATCGATCATCACGCTCTCCTTCTCGCTCGAACGGCCCTTGGAACCGATGGACTGGGCGCTCTGCTGCGCCGTCTCGATAAGCTCCACGAGGGTCTCGAAGGGATAGGTATTGCGGAAGATCGAGGTGAATTCCTTTTCTCCGAGCCAGAGCGGGGTCTCTTCCATCTGGATGTTTCCGTCCCCCGCCACGGTGAAGATGGTGTCCATCACCGCGAAGCTGACTTCGAAGAAGTTGTCGTGAGGATCATCATCCTCGGTGAGGTACTGCCAGGTCTTGATGTAGCCGCCCTCATCGATATCGAAGAAGTCCTCTTCGGTGAACTGGGCGCCATTGTTCTCGTAGTCGGTGTCGTAGAGATCCCAGATGATCCCAGCCAGCAGTGCCGAATCGCCATTGCGGATGTCGTCGCTGCCGTAGACCCGGAAGGTAATCTGGTAGCGTCCCGTGAGGGGATCGGGCAGGGTTCCCTCAACATTGACGGGCCTGAACAGCGCGGTGTTGGTGTCGGCATCCCAGGTCAGCCAATCGGCCGGCGGGGGATCAAAGGGATAGAATTCCGCGCCAATGTCGATGCCCACCGTGGTCCCTTCGGGGAGCTCGGTCAGGTTGACGCTCTGATCGCTGTAGTAGGTTCCACCGTCATCCGGATTCAAGTACTTCGAGAGCATGACGATGCTGTCAACGGCAGGCGGGAATCCGCCCTGGAACTCCAGGGTCATGGGCGTGCCGTCCACGCGACCGAAGTGGTCGATGGCGAAGCCCTTCACCGTGTAGTCCATGGGACCGAGATTCATGTCGAAGTGCATTCCCGACTCGCCGAAGCGACCGTAGCCCAGGTTCTCCTGCAGGCCTTCACGGCCGCCGGGAGGATATCGTCCCGTGGACGAACCCTGGTTGTAGGAATCCGGGTGATCCACGTCGAGCAGGTTCAGGTTCTTGATCTTCCAATTGTAGCCGATCTGGTAGGAAGTCTTGATGTCGTTGCCCTCGGCCACCAGGGGATCATCGTAGTCCCAGCCCTGAAGGTGCAGTTCGAGGCGCACGTCCTGGCCCCAGGGTATGGGGTCGAGCAGCCGGTAGTGGAAGCCGGGCTCCCGGGTGTCGATGCGCTCCACCTCGGGATACAGGGTATCCGGCAGGCCGTCGTAGGTGGTGTAGCTGACCACCACGGGCAGGTCGTCCCTTAGGCGCGTATCCGGATCGCGGTTGAGGATGGGCACCACGACGCCCTTGAGGCTTCCCGGGGAAGTGATGACCGAGGATTCCACACCCGCCTGATCGATGCACTTGGCCTTCACCCGGAAGACACCGTCATCGTAGAACTCGATCATGTCCGCGTCGCCGCCGAGGATATCATTGTTGAAATCGAGGCGAATGGAATCGATGTCCGCCCAGGCAGGATCCTGGAAGGTCCATCCCGTCTGCCCGTTCACCAGGGGGAACCAGACGGTTCCGCCGCCGGAATTCCACTGGTAGCCCTTCACGAAACCGTTCTCCGTTTCACCGGTGAAAGCGCAGGCGAAGGGTTGGCCAGCATCCAGCGTTTCAGGCTCGGTGCCGACCCAGATGACACCGGGATCCAGATCGCCTAGGGGCTCTTCGAGCCAGTGGATTTCGGGGCGTCGGTCCACACTGGTGTTGAAGTAGAGACGTGCGGGAACGGGGTCGCGGCGACCCTGATCATCCACGGCCGTAATGCTGAAGGTGAGGTCGCGGCTCATGCCGCCGTCCTCGTTGGCCTGGAGGATGAAGGTCGAATCCGTCCGCGTGGTGAGATGGGTGGCGTTGAAGTCGCCTTCCCGTAGGACCCTGTCTTCAGCGTTGGACTCCGGATTCCAGGCCTCGTACCAGGCGTTGGCGGAATCGGTCCATGCCCAGAGGAAGTAGGCGATCTCGCCATCCGAGTCTTCGCCATGCCAGTGCACATGCACCTTATAGCTGTCGAAGATGGATTCCACGGGTGCGGAAGTGATGTAGGTCTCGGGAGGGTTGTTTCGATCGAAGAGCTCGGGCAATTCCTTGCGACACCCCATCCCCGCAATCAGGGTCAGGATGAAGAGAAACAGCAGCGAAGTTCCCCACCGGCGGCAGCGCCCAAACATACGAATGCTTCCTCCTTCAAGAGATCGAAGGGAAACAAGTGAAGCGTGACAGGCGGACAGAAATGAGCGAAGCGGCTGTAATATAGGCAATTGCCCGCGATGAAGTCAACCCATAGTCCCCCCTCTCACCACCCCCCGGCTGCCAGCTTCCGGCCGCCAGCTACCGGCCGGAAAAGGGCCCGTTTGAGCCTCGATCCTGCCACCAAATCGCGAAATCGGGCACCGCCGAAGGACTTGACTCCTGGCGCTCTGGCTGGCCACTGGCTGCTGGTAGCGGGTAGCTGAAAAAACCCTCCCCCCCGAAGGGAGGAGGGCGATGAATTCCCGGGGGAATTCCTTACTTCAGCAGCACCATCTTCTCGGTGAAGACCTTGCCGTCAGCGTGCAGCTTGTAGAAGTACACGCCGCTGGCGGTCTTGTCGCCGTTGTTGTTGGTGCCATCCCAGACGACCTCATGGCTCTTGGCTTCCATGTTGCCGTCCACCAGGACCTTAACCGCGCGGCCGGTGATGTCGTAAACCGTGAGGTTCACGTCGCCAGCGTTCGCCAGGGCGAAGCGGATGGTGGTCTTGGGGTTGAAGGGATTCGGGAAGTTTCCGTCCAGCTTGGTGAACGCAGGAGTCTCGTCCACGTCGATGGGCGGATCCACGGCCTTATCGAACACGTTCTCGAGAACGTGGCCGACGAAGACGCGGTGGTAGGTGACGCCCGCGGAAGTCGCGTAGCCGGCATCACGCACGTGATAGTAGGAATAAGGATTGAACACGACCTTGGTGAAGACATCGGTGCCCTGATCGTTGTAGGGCTGACCGTTGCCGTCGGGGTCGTTGTTCAGGAGGCCGGCCTTGGCGTTGTCGCCGGGGTCGACTTCCCATTCCTGGAAGGTCTCGGTGAGAGCGCCCGTGGGAGCGACAAGAGCGAAGTCGCTGGTCACGGGGCAGCCACCATAGACCCAGAAGTACGGATCGCCGCCGAGATACTGCAGCAGCGGATGCGTACCGTAGACCAACGGCACCACGACGCCAGTACGGTCATCGTAGTAGATGTTGGACTCGACCAGGCTGGCACCGAGGACGCCCGTCAGGAACGGATCACCCTGGTCCAGGTCGTTGGCCATGTTGTCACCGAGGAACCAGGCGTAGGTCGACTGAGTCGCGAGGGTGAGCCAGTCAGTGATGAGCTGGTCGTCGCGGGTCTTGTCGTCCTCGTCACAGATCGCCTCGGAACCGATATTACCGGAGTCCCAGATCATGCAGTCGTAGACGGAAAGATCGTCGAGCGACGCACGGCTGGCGAGACCATTACTCTGACCCGAGCTCGGAGCCTGGGTGTAGAAGAAGTCGTAATCGGTAATACCGTTGTAATCGAACGCTTCACGCCAGTAACCCAGCAGACCGACATCGTCCTGCACGTACAGCAGCGTGCTGTTGCCCGTGGGCAGGCAGCGCACCGTGTAGAAGTTCTGCAGGGCGGGGTCGTCGCTCTCGGCGTAATCCGGGATGAAGTCGCTGTTGCCACCGACACTGTAACCTTCGAAGAAGTACTCGAGCTCGTCTCCGGGGAGGAAGAACTCGTCGTTCAGGTCGAAGGCCCAAGTGTTCTCGATGGGAATGGAGTTTCCACCGTAGTGAGCAAAGTCGGCAACGGCCTTGTTCCAGAATTCACCGGAACCGGCAACGACCTCGACGGCGCCGATCCAGGGCGAGTAGCAGTGACCTTCGAGGTCAGTCTGATCATCGCCAGTCTCGGGGTCGCCGGAGTTACCCGTGATGTCGCCAGCGTTGGGGCCGGAGACGATGCGATAGTACATGTAGACCTTCGGACGCTCTTCGGTCGTACCCATGGGGGGCACTTCCATGGCGACGCCACCATCGAGGTCGGCGTTGAAGGTCACGACGAGGGAGTCGACGATCGAAACGGGAACTTCCTCGTCACTCCAGTCGAAGTCGCCAGCATGGTCCATGCGAACGAATCCGTCTACGGGATCGGGGAAGTTATCCTGGAAGCGATCGGGCGAGTCGAACGACCACGAGAGGGCCGAACCCGCGACGATTCCCACCTTCATGTTATCGAAGAACGGCGGCGGAGGATGGCTCTCACCGCTACCTTCACTGTCGCACCAGTACGGGCACATATCCACGACACTCAGACGGACGGCGATACCTTCAATGGCGCCGCCACCCGAGGAGTCCGCGAGGTACTCGGTGACGTTGACGATCCAGTTGTCCCAGATCTTGAAGTCACCGTAGTAGACGTAGTTGTCATTGGCGAAGCTCTGCAGGCAGGGCACGCCGGCGATCTGAGCAGCCACGTCGAAGGAGAAGAAGATCAGCGGATCCATCGGGTTGTCCCGATACACCCACCAGTCGAAGATCACGTTGCTGTCTGCCGTAATGAAGAAATCCGTGTTCATCACGTTGCCATTCTGGTCAACGTTCAGAAGAGGACTCTGCACGGAGTTGTCCACGTAGGGAGGCCCGTAGGCGATCACCGGGTGGTTTCCGTACTCGGGGTTCAGCGTCAGCAGATCGAAGAAGGCCCAGGCGAAGGTCGTGTTGACCGTGCACTGGTCCTCGGAACGCAGAGCGGAGTAGAGCTCGGCGTAGTCACCAGCACCCGCCGGAGCGGTGAAGGTGATCGAGGGATCGGCGGAGCCGCTCTCGAAGTCCTCCTGGAGGACCAGAGTCGCGTCCGCGAGGATCTCGATGTTGTCAACCCAGCAGGCACCGACATTGGTCGGGAACAGGTTATCCTGGTCCGACCAGGCGCCGTCCGAGAAGAACGAGAACACGACGTCACCCAGGTTACCCGTGGCCGTCACGTTGTTCACGTAGAAGCCGGTGGGACCCTCGGTGTTGTCGAGCCAGTACTCTTCCAGGGCACCATCCACCTCGATGAAGAGCTGGAAGTAGTCCCACTGAGTACCTTCCACGTAGCCGGAGTAGGCGTACGTGATGTCCAGAGCACTGGAAGCGTCGAGGTCGACCCTCATCCACTGGTTCCAGTTGTTACCGTAGCCGGTCGGGTTTTCCCAACCGCACTGATCCTCAGCACCGCACCAGGCGGCGTAGGTGTTGTCACCACCACCGAAGGGAACCGCGGCGGACATGTCGGTGTCGGTACCGGCGCAGATGGCCACGTCAGCGACGTGCCAGAAGAACTCGGGCTGCGCGGTATTGTCGACGCCGAACCAGCCGCCCGGGGCTCCTTCGACTTCCTGGGTGCCGGGATTGAACCAATCAAAGCTCCATCCACGGCCGTCATCGCTGGTTCCCGGAGAACCGAAAGAACCGGGACCCGACTCGGCAAACAGCCACAGCGTGTCTTCACGCGCGCCAGCCTGCTGCATCGGAACCACGGAACCCGGATCGGGAGCCGCGATCTGGACGGGCTCGCCAACCTTAATGGCGGGCCTGGCCATACCCACGGAGGTGAAGACCAAGGCCAGCATAGCTAGGCTCAAGGTCAGGGAGAGAATTCTCTTCATGTTACCCCCCAAATGCATTGGTTAACATTGAGACGAACTAGTTCAGGTCTTAATGACCCGTGGGGCAAGCAAGAGTGGAATTTCCCGACACCGACTTCTCCCTGCAGACAGCGAAAAGCCCCGAAGGGCGTTTCAACCCACCACAGGAATCTACTGCAGGATCGATACGGTCTGGGACAGCCTTCGAGATGGCGGGGAGGATACCCACGTGCAGTTTCCCCACTGCGTCCCCCGGAAGCGTGAACCCCACTCAATACCAGTGGGAATATTATCACTTCGTGGACTAGGGTGTCAAGAAATCGAGAAGGGCCCACCGGTGCGGTGGGCCCTCACTTTTCCCTTAATTTCCATGGACTTGGGAGTGCGTCCCGGGTTCAGTCCCGCTCGCCCTCGAGCACGACCTCCTGGAATCCGGCAAAGAATCTGAAGATTCGCGCCAGTTCCTCGAGGAATGCCAGACGATTGCCTCGCAGATCCTCCTCGGGGGCCAGAACCATGACTCCATCGAAGAAGGCATCGATGCGAGGACCCAGACCCGCCAAGGATCGGTAAGCTTCATCGAACTTTCTGGCGTCGGCGAGCCGCTTCAGGTCCGGAGCGAGTGCGAGCAGTTCATCGTGGAGTGCACGCTCGGGGTCCTCCCTGAGTAGCTTCGCATCGAAACCCTCCCCCGCCGGGCGGCCGGAAGCCCAGGCCGACAGGGTGAGGTAGGCATCGCCGGCCTCTGAGTCCACGCCTTCCTTCGACAGGATGTTGCTCACTCGCCGGGCGCCGATGACCAGTTGCTCAAAGGCCTCTTCACCGCGAAGCGCGTTGAGGGCGAGGGCGCGAGCCCGAAGATCGAGGATTCGGCTCTCGCCGGTGGCCAGAACCGCGCGGAAGATGTCCGGTGCGACGCTTTCCTCCTCAAGCAGGCCTTCGAGGCGCCCATGGAAGAACTCCAACAGCGGTGGACGTAGTTCCTCGCGATCCAGACTGGTGTAGCCGATCAGTGCGAGGTCGAGCAGATCGGAGAGACAGAGCGGCCACTCCTTGCCGATGAGCAGACGCATGACGGCCAGGGCCTGCCGGCGCAGGGCATAGGGGTCTTTCGAGCCGGTGGGCGCGAAGCCCCCACCCCAGAAACCGACGATGGCGTCGAGGCGGTCGGCCAGGGCGAGCACGGATCCCTCCGCACCCTCCGGCAAACGATCCGCCGCGCTGCGGGGGAAGAAGTGTTCGTAGAGGGCCTTGGCACCCGTCTCGCCGGCGCTCTCCTTGCGGGCGTATTGCCATCCCATGTAGCCCTGGAGCTTGGTGAATTCCTTGCCGTCCTTCACCATCTCGCTGGCCTGATCGGCCTTGGCATGTCGGGCGGCCCACTCGAGAGCCTCGCGGTCCAGATCGCCCAGCTCCAGGAGATCGGCGATGCGCAGGCTGAGTTCGCGCACACGCTCCACGCGATCGGCCACGCTGCCGAAGCCCTCCAGCCAGAGCACCGACTCCAGACGCCTGTTGAGGCCGTCCAGGCCGACCTTGAGATCCTCGTTCCAATAGAAGCGTGCATCCTCCAGACGGGCGAGCAGCACCCGCACGTTGCCCTCGAGCACCACCTCGGGAGCCTGAACCGGACCGTTGGTGACCACGACGAAGCCGGGCAGGAGTTGGCCGCTCTCGTCCTCCACGGAGAAGTATCGCTGATGCGACTTCATGGCCGTGCTGATCACCTCGCGGGGCAGCTCGAGGAAACCGTCGGGGAATCGTCCGGCCATGGCGGCGGGCCCCTCGACCAGGTAGTTCACCGTGTCGAGCAGTTCCTCGTCCTCGACGATCCGCCCGCCCAGTTCGGCGGCCGCCGCCGATGCCTTCTCGTAGATGGCCGCCTTCCGTTCCGCCGGATCGGCCAGGACCTCGGCCTCCGCCAATGTCTTCTCGTAGTCCTCGGCCCGGGCCAGGGACACCGGTCCCGGCGCCAGACGCCGATGGCCGCGACTCTCCCGTCCCGCGCGCAGGGTGCCCAGTTCGAACTCCACGGGCTCCTCGCCCATGAGCGCCACGACCCAGCGGATGGGCCGCGCGAAGCGCAGGGCCCCGTCGCCCCAGGTCATCGTCTTGGGGAAGCGCAGGCTCAGGATCATTGCCGGCAAGGCCTCGGCCAGCAGGTCCGCGCTGCCGCGGCCCTTGCGAAGGATCCGCGCCGCCAGATAGGGACCCTTTGGGGTTTCCAACTCGTAGCAGTCATCCAGGGACACGCCCTGTCCGCGAGCGAAGCCCTCGGCGGCCTTGCTGGGCTGGCCGTCCTTGTAGGCGGCTGCCATGGGCGGTCCGCTGACTTCCTCTTCCAGGTCGTCCTGGGCGACGGGCAGGTCGGAGACGAGCAAGGCCAGGCGACGGGGCGTGGCGAAGCGCCGGATCTCGCCATGGCCCAGACGCTGCTCGTCAAGCCAGGCGGACAGTGAATCGGCCAGCTGATTCAGGGCGGGTTCCACATAGGAGACCGGCAGTTCCTCGACGCCGACCTCCAGGAGGAAGGTCTTCTTATCCATCGACGCCCTCTTTCTTCAGCAGGGGGAATCCCAGTTCCTCGCGCTGGGCCAGGTAGGCCTGGGCCGACTTGCGGGCCAGATTCCGGACGCGAGTGATGTAGCCGGTGCGCTCCGATACGCTGATGGCGCCCCGGGCCTCCAGCACGTTGAAGAGGTGGGAACACTTGATGACGAAGTCGTAGCCGGGGGCCACCAGTCCCGCCTCGAGGAGGCGCTGGGCCTCGGCCTCGAACTTGGTGAAGAGCTCGAAGTGCAGGGCAGTGTCGGCCTCTTCGAAGTTGTACTTGGAGAAGTCCACCTCGTAGGCGCGGTTCACGTCGCCCCAGCTCAGGCCGCCGCCCCAGTCCAGGTCCATGACGTGATCGACTCCCTGCAGGTACATGGCGATGCGCAGCAGGCCGTAGGTCAGTTCCGCGGTGATGGGCTTCAGGTCAAAGCCGCCCACATGCTGGAAATAGGTGAACTGGGTGATCTCCATGCCGTCCAACCAGACCTCCCAGCCCAGGCCCTTGGCGCCCAGGGTGGGGCTTTCCCAGTCGTCCTCCACGAACCGGATCTCGTGCTTGTCCAGATCCACGCCGATGTGGCGCAGGCTCTCCAGGTAGAGCTCCTGCACGTCCGGCGGTTCGGGCTTGAGGATGACCTGATACTGCAGGAACTGCTGCACGCGGTTGGGATTCTCGCCGTAGCGTCCGTCTTTGGGACGCCGGCTGGGCTCAACGTAGGCCGCCTTCCAGGGCTCCGGTCCCAACACCCTCAGGAAGGTGGCCGGGTTGAAGGTGCCCGCCCCCACTTCCGAGTTGTAGGGCTGCAAGAGCACGCAGCCCCGGTCGGACCAGAACTGCGAGAGACGGAGGATGATGTCCTGGTAGGTCATGATTTCGGCTCCCGGCCGGTTTTCCCGCCCGCCGGCCGCAGCATCTCCAATGACCGGGGAAGTCGATAGCCCGGCAGGTGACGGCTGAGGCTCAGGTGGAGGATCCTTCCCATCCGGCGCCGCATCTCGGGTTCCATGACCCGGCCGCGGAGCGCCGATGGGATGTTTTGGAAGAGAGATACTAAGCAGTCCCAGTCCGGCTGCGCAAGGTCCATCCCCTCGCTGTCTTCGCCGGCCAGCGCGAAGGCCCCTTCGCCGGGCAGGAACATGACCGGCGGCCCTTCCAGGGGCCTGCCGGTGAGGGCGCATTCCTCGAGGGATGGCAGGCTGCCGTGAAGTTCCAGTAGCGAGGCCTCGTAAGCGAAGAAGGGATGGAAGCCGTCCTCCTTCGGATCCTCGAAGACCGAAAGGTAGTCCTCGAGCAGTTCGAAGAGGCCGTCCAGGGGCTCGTCGTTCTGGGCACCAGCTCCGGCCAGTTCAAGGCCGGCCAGGCGCAGGGCCAGGCTCTCCAGGCGCGCGGAGGTCGGCGGCATGGGGCCGGACAGGGAGATCTCCTTGATGAGGTGCAGACCCTCCTTGCCCTTCAGATAAAGCACCACCTCCAGGGGAGTGCCGGGCTCCAGAAGTCCGCGGAACTTGCTCTTGGGATCGCGAGCGCCCTTGGCCACGCCCCGGCGAAGACCTTCTTCGGCACAGAGCATCTGCACGATGAGGCTGGTCTCGCCCAGGGCGTAGGTGCGCAGGACGCGGGCTCGGTCTCGAACCAGATTCATAGGAAGTCGCGTAGATTCCACGCGATGAGCAGATATATGGCCAGGGCGACGATGTCGTTGGTGGTGGTCACGAAGGGCCCCGTGGCGAAGGCGGGATCCTGCCCCAGTCGCTTCAGGGCGATGGGCACGAAGGTGCCGGTAAGAGTCGCCCAGAGCACCACCGACAACATGCTCAATGCCACCACGCCCCCCAGCACCGGTTGCCCGAGCCAGAGCCAGACGGCCAGGTAGCTCACCAGCATGATGACCATGCCGTTGATGATGGACACGCCGGCCTCTCGCAGGATCAGCCGTCGGGTCTCGCCCTCGCGGATCTCGCCGGTGGCCAGGCCGCGCACCACGATGGTCGAGGACTGGATGCCGATGTTTCCGGCCAGGGCCATGATCACCGGCACGAAGAAGGCCAGCTCCAGGATTTCCGATAGGGCCAGTTCGAATCCCTGGAGGATGCGCCCCGAGAGCAGTCCGCCCAGCAGGCCCAGCAGCAGCCAGGGCAGTCGCGCACGGCTAACGCGGAAGATGCGCCCGGGCCGGAATGAGATCTCACTGACGCCCGCGAAGCGGGAGAGGTCCTCGGTGGCCTCCTCCTCCATGACATCCATGACGTCGTCCACGGTGATGCGCCCCACCAGCACGTTCTGCTCGTCCACCACGGGCAGGGAGACCAGGTCGTACTTGCGGAAGAGCTGGGCCACTTCCTCCTGGTCCATGTCGGGAGTGGCCCGCACGGGATCGTCGTCCATGAATGCCTTCATGGGCATGCCCGGCCGGGCCAGCACCATGTCCCGCAGGCTGAGGCTGCCCTTCAGGTGGCGCTCGTCGTCAACGAGGTAGACGTTGTAGAGCTCGCGGATCTCGTCCTGACGCTCCCGCAGATGTTCGATGGCCTCGGCGACCAGGGCCTCCTCGTGGATGGCCGCCAGCTCGGCCATCATCAGGTCGCCGGCCGTATCTTCCTCGTGCTTCAGGAGCTGACGGACTTCCTCTTCGGTGTCGTCCTCGAGGAGATCCAGGACCCGGCTCTGCTCCTCGGGTTCGAGCAGGCGCACCGTGTCGGCGGCCTCGTCCGACTCCATCTCCTCGACCAGACCGGCGATCTCCTCCTCGGAGAGAAGGTCCGCCACTTCCTCCTGGACAACCTCGTCCAGGCCGCCGAAGACCTCGCCGGCCTTCTCCGCGTCGAGGATGTCCAGGATCTCCTTGCGCCGCTCGTTCTCCAGCTCTTCCAGAGCCTCTTCGATTTCGGGGGCGGGAAGATCTCCGAGCAGCGCGACCAGGGCGGTGCGATCACCGGACTCCAGAAGCTCGCGGATCCGGTCGGCGAAATGGGCTTCGCGGGGATCCACGATCAGCTCTCGTGGGATGTGGGATGTTCCACATGGTCGGGAAGGATGGCTCCACCCGAGACGATCACATTGAGGGCGTCCTCGACGCTGATGTCCGGGTAGCTCACCTCGTCCACCGGCAGCATGAGGAAGAAGCCCGAGGTCGGGTTGGGGCTGGTGGGCACGAAGACGTGGAGCATCTCGCGGGTCTCGCCCTTCTTGTGGGCCCGACCTTCCCGATCCACGCCGTCCTCCTCCCAGACCAGGCCATGGATCTGCTTGCGGGAGCGGTTGGTCACGAAGCCCAGGGACCAGATGCCCCTGCGGGGATATTCGAAGCAGACCACGCCCTTGTAGTTGTCCTGTTCCTGGAAGACCGAGAGGAGCCTGTCCACCGCGTGGAAGACCTTGCCGACCAGGGGCAGTCGCCGGACCACGCGGCCCCAGACGGCGGTGAGCTGGCGACCGAGGAAGCTGCTGGCCAGGAATCCCGCGAGCAGGATGATGAGCAGCACGGCCAGGAAGCCCAGTCCGGGCACCTGCCAGGGCAGGTAGCGGTCGAGCAGGGGGCGAAGGAGCTGGTCGAGCCAGATGAAGAGCTTCCAGAAGACCCAGACGGTCACCACCGTGGGCAACAGCAGCACCAGTCCGCCGACGAAGGCCCGCCTGAGGAACCTCATGCCTCATCCTCCCGATCGGCTCCCTTGGACCCGGCCAGCTCGACGTCGGCCGCCAGGCCCTCCTTAATAAGGATGACCTTGGCGATGCGCTGACGTTGAACGCTCTCCACCCGGAAGGTGTAGTGCTCCAGCTGAACCTCGTCGCCGGGGCTCAGGATCTTGCCGGCGTGGAAGAGCAGGAGGCCGCCCAGGGATTCGTATCCCTCGCCCTCCTCGAACTCGGTGCCCAGAATCTCGCCCAGTTCTTCGAGGTCGATCTTGGCGTCCACCCGGGCCGTCGAATCGTCGATCATCTCGAAGAGGCGTTCCTCGGTGTCGTACTCGTCCACGATCTCCCCGACGATCTCCTCGAGGATGTCCTCCAGGGTGACAAGCCCCTCGGTGCCGCCGTACTCGTCCACCACCACGGCCATGTGCTGGCGTTTCTCCTGGAATCGCTGCAGCAGATCGCCGATGAGTTTGGTCTCGGGAATGAAGTAGGGCTCGCGAAGGATGTCCTTCAGGTCCGGCTTCTCGCCCCGAATCTTGAAGCGCAGCAGATCCTTGGAATAGAGGATGCCCAGCACGTGGTCCACAGTCTCGGCGAAGACCGGGATGCGGCTGTGCCCGCAGTCCACGGCGAAGTCCAGGGCCTCGTCGAAGGGCGTCTCGACGTCGAGGGCCTTCACGTCGATGCGGGGGATCATCACCTCGCGCACCTGGGTGTCGTGAAAGTCGATGATCGAACTGATCATCTCCCGCTCGCCCTCTTCCAGCAACTCGCTGCGAGCGCCGGTCTCCACGAAGTCCTGGATCTCCCGGGTGCTCACCAGAGGACCGGCCAGCATGAAGCCGCCCTCCAGATCGAATCTCGCGAGCAGGATGCGCATGAGCGAGGTCAGCGGATAGAGCAGGAAGAAGAGTGGAATGTAGACCCAGCCCAGGGCCGACACATGGGCCACGGGGTACTTCTCGGCCAGGCTGCGGAAGAGGCTTCCGAGGACCAGGGCGATGACGCTGAGTGCCAGCCAGACCAGGAAGACACGCCAGGCGGAGTCGGCCAGTCCGGCGAAGCGCATCATGCCGGCGGCCACGCTGCCGGTGAGGGCGATGAAGGGCAGGAGCAGCATGGTAAGGGCCCACTCCCGGGGCCACTGCTCGCCCACGCGCTCGGCGGGGCTGGGCGTGCGGTCCTCGAGCACCTGGGGATCCATGCGGATGAGGGTCGAGAAGGCCGCCGACAAGGCGCTGAAGAGCGCCGTGGCGACCAGTGATAGGACGAACCAGAACATCGCGTCCATGCGCGTCAACTCCTCGAGTCGAAGAAGTCAGAGAGGCTGCGGCGATAGGGCTCTTCGGCCTCCGCCATCCGGGCGGCCTCCTCCTCTTCCTCGTGGTCCATGCCCATTATATGGAAGAGACCGTGGATGGCCAGCAGCGATAGTTCCTCTTCCGCGCCGTGGCTCATGTCCTCCGCCTGTCGGCGGGCGGTCTCCACCGAAATGAGAATCTCGCCGAAAGGGTCCTCTTCCGCGCCGGCCTCTCCGGGCGCCGAGCGCCCGTAATGGAAACTGAGCACGTCGGTGGCCGAGTCCTTACCCCGATACTCGGCGTTCACGCGGCGGATCTCCTCATCGTCCAAGAAGCTGAGTTCCACCGCATCATCCCTCTCCCCGATGCCAGTGGCCAGGCCCGTCAGGAAACGCAGCCAGGGCGCTCCCTCATCGGCCGTCTCAGGAAATCGCGGATTCGCGTGAATCATCAGTTTCATTCGCGGGCCTCTTGGAGTTGGAAGCGTCGCTGGGATACTTGATCCGCGGATGATAGATGCTGTGGAAGGTCGTGATGAAGCTCTCGCGGATGCCCGCCAGGTCCTGGATGCTCAGGCCGCACTCCTCCAGCTGACCGTCGCCCAGCCGCTTCTCGATGGCCTCGGTGACCACCGTGCGGATCTTGCCCGGCGTGGGCGCGTCGAGGGAGCGGACCGTCGCCTCCACCGTGTCGGCCATCATGAGGATGGCCGTCTCCGGCGACTGGGGCTTGGGCCCTGGGTAACGGAAATCCTCGGCCCGCACCGTGCCCTTGGGATCGTCCTCCTGGGCCTTGCGGTAGAAGTACTCCATCACCGTGGTGCCGTGATGCTCGGGAATGCCCGCCGTCACCACGCTGGGCAGCTTGATCTTTTCGGCCAGCTCCAGGCCCTCCTTCACGTGGGCGCTGATGATCAGGGCGCTCATGTTCGGAGTGAGCTTGTCGTGACGATTCTTGGAGGCGCGCACGTTCTCGCCGAAGTAGTCGGGCTTGGTCAGCTTGCCGATGTCGTGATAGTAGGCGCAGACCTTGGCCAGCAGTGGCCGGGCGCCGATGGCGTCGGCCGCGGCCTCGGCCAGGTTGCTCACCACGAGGCTGTGCTGGAAGGAGCCCGGCGCTTCCACCTTCATGCGTTTGAGGATGGGCCGGTTCAGGTCGGTGAGCTCCAGCAGGCTCAGCTCGGTGGTGATGTCCAGGAAACGCTCCATGAGCGGCGTGATGGGCAGCACCAGCCAGGCGCAGACCAGCCCGCCGGCCATGCCCATGAGGGCGTGGGTGAGGATGTCCAGGGGCGGCGTCCGCCCCAGCTCCACCGCGCCGATGCCCACCAGATAGGCCAGGCTGATATAGAGGATGCTCTTATAGAGCTGCAGACGGCTGCGGATCTGCCCCATGGAGAAGATGGCCGCGCCGCCCACCAGGAAGGCCAGCAGCAGGGCGGCCGGCGGAACCGGGGTCGACACGCCCAGGAAGAGAATGGCACCGAGACTGGCCACCACCGCCAGGACCGAATCGTAGAGCCCCGCCACCAGCATGGCCACGAAAGCGATGGGCAGGAGGTAGATGGCGCCGGCGGAATCCAGTCCGAGCACCAGGCTGCTCGCAACGAGGAAGAGCAGTTGCAGCAGCACCAGGAAGAGCGTGCGACGCCACTGCTGGAAGAAGTCGGCCCGATAGAGGGTCAGGAAGCGCACGGCCAGGAAGATCAGGAAGACCAGCAGCAGGAGGCGTCCCGCGTAGATTCCCAGTATGCGCAGTCGACTTTCGGGCTGCAGCCCCAGCTGGCTCTCCAGGGCGGCGAGCTTGTCGAGATGGTCCTGGGTCACCTGGAGGTTCGGCCCCAGGATGCGCACGCCCTTGGGAATCAGGTTATGGGACGGCACGGTTTCGGCGGCCTGCTGCTTACGCAGGCTGGTCTCCGCGTCGAGGTAGCTGAGATTCGGGCGGAGAAGGCCTCGGGACAGGCTGCGGAAGGCCACCGCCGACTCCGCTAGCCAGTCCTTCCAGCCGCGGCCACGCCTGTCCAGGAAGCTCTCGAGCTGATCCTGATCGAGCATGCTGGCGGCGTCGGCGGCCTGCTCGCCCTCGGCTCCGATGAGGATGAAGGGTTGATCTCCCGAGAGCCCTTCCACGAAGGGACTGCGCGTGTCGAGGATGCCCCGCTCCAGCAGGCTGTCGCAGACTCCCTGCACCCTCTCGAGGATCTTCGACCGGTCGGGGCTGTCCAGAAGCAGGGCCAGGACGGAATAGTCCATCTCGGGCTGCAAGCGCTGGAGTTTCAGCCGACGCTCGGTGCTGTCGCGAAGACTGTCGGCGCCCGTGTTCAGGGTATCCGAGCTGTCCACGAACTCCAGATCGGCGGAGAGGCGATCCAGGCGATCGCGTATCTGGCGCCCGAGTTCAGGATCCTCACGGTAGACCGGTGGCACCTGCAACGAGGCCTGCACCCGGCGCTCCTCGAGCAGGCGCTCGTCCACGGGAACGCGGAAATCGATGGGCGCGATGACTTCCTCGGCGGAGCCCGTCACCTGGTTGAGCTGGAAATCGAAACGCGGCGCCGGAGCCACGGGGGGGAAGAGCAGCACTGATCCGGCCACGAGGGCCAGGCCGAGCAGCAGGTTGATGACGAGGAAGAAGCGGCGGCGTTTCCCGCCGTTTCGTTTCTCGGGGTCCTGCGGCTTCTGCGACGAGGGGCTCACGACTTCTTCTCCTCACCCAGCTTCTCGAAGGCGTCGATGATCTTGCGCACCAGATGGTGGCGAACCACGTCCTCGCGGTCGAGGGTGGTGAAGGCGATGCCCTCGATTCCTTCCAGCAGCTTCCGAGCGGCGATGAGCCCCGAGTCGCCGGGATGGTCCAGGTCGATCTGGGTGATGTCGCCCGTGATCACCGCCCGGGAGCCGTTGCCCATGCGCGTGAGGAACATCTTCATCTGGGTCGCCGTGGTGTTCTGGGCCTCGTCGAGGATGACGAAGGCCGAACTCAGGGTGCGACCCCGCATGTAGGCCAGGGGGATGGCCTCCACCACGCCCGATTCCATGAGGCGGCGCGTCTTGGAACTGCCCACGAGATCGATGAGCGCGTCGCGCAAGGGCTGGATGTAGGGATTGATCTTCTCCTCGAGATCGCCGGGCAGGAAGCCCAGGGACTCCCCCGCCTCCACGGCCGGACGCA
Source organism: uncultured bacterium (assembly GCA_964410395.1). GTDB lineage: Bacteria > Krumholzibacteriota > Krumholzibacteriia > JACNKJ01 > JACNKJ01 > JACNKJ01. The sequence continues at coordinate 150,631 of CAYPGS010000002.1, read as the reverse complement.
CGAGCAGCAAGCGATCCACCTCGCGGGCCCGGAGCAGGGCCAGGGCCTGGGCCACGGCCAGATAGGTCTTCCCCGTGCCCGCCGGTCCGATGGCGAAGACCATCTCGTGGGTCTGCATGGCCTCCACGTAGAGCTTCTGCCCGTAGGTCTTGGGCCTGATGCCGCCATTGCCCGCCGACTCCAACACCACGCCTTCCAGTTCGCTGAGGCGCTTCTGGTTCTGTTCACGGCGCAGGCCCAGGGCGTAGTAGACGTCCTGCTCGGTGAGGGCGCGGCCTGTGCGGGCCAGTTCCATGAGGTCCAGGACCACGGTGCTCATCTCCTCCACGCGGGCGCGCGGACCCGTGAGGGTGAGCTTCTCGCCGCGCACGGTGATGCGCCCCGGGAAGTCCTCCTCCAGGATTCGCAGGTGGCGGTCGCCGATGCCCAGCAGGTTCAGGGCGTCGACGTCGGCCAGGGAGATGACCTCTTGATGTTCCTTCGCCATGGTCCCCTCAAGCAGAAAACTCTTGGCGCCCCGATGGGCGCCAAGAGCTCGGTGCATTCAATGTTCGTTCGGCCTTCGTGGCACGACGAGCCCCTAGCGGGGAATCTCGAAGAGCTGCTCCGGATAGATCAGGTTCGGATCCTTGATCTCGTCCTTGTTGGCCTCGTAGATCTTGGTCCACTGGGTCGGATCGCCGTAGATGCGATCGTAGCCGGAGATCTTGTACAGGAACTCGCCCGGCATCACGAGGTGCCAGTTGGGATCCTTGTTGGGGCATTCACGAGGAATGCTGAAGACCTGATCGGGATAGATCCAGTGGGGATCGGCGATCTTGTCCTTGTTGGCCCGATAGATCCGGGGCCACTTGATGGGATCGGCGTAGATCTCTTCCTTGCCGCTGATCTTCCACAGGCAGTCGCCCTTGACCACCGTGTAGCGCTTCGGCAGCGACTCGAAGTAGGCGATCTCCTTCTCGATATCCACGAAGCGGGCATCCTGATCGGCCAGCTTGCTCTGCAGCTTGGTGGCCTTCGCCTTCAGCTTCTTGATATCGTCGCCGGCTTCGCCGAGGGCCATCTCGTCGGCGTGGGCAGCCTTCTTGAGGCGCTCCAGTTCGGCGGCCAGATCCTCGCAGTATTCGTCGCGCTGTTCCTGGCTGAGTCGCTTGAACTCGTCCTCGCTGTAGTAGTCACCGGCGGCAACGTCAGCGTCCCGAGTCACCTTCTTCCCGCATCCCGTGAGGACGAGGACGGGGAGCAGAAGGGCCAGGGCCAGGATTGTACTCATGCGTTTCATGGCATAGCTCCTATCGTGTCCCGGGCCGACTAGCGGCCGCTCCCGCATTTGAGGTCCTCGAGCTTCGCGACCAAGGCGTCATAGTCCGCATCGGTGCGCAGCTGGGCTTCCAGTTCGGCGATCTGCTTCTCGAGTGCCTTCTTCTTGGCCGCAGCCTCCGACATGAACTCCTTGTGAGCCGCATCGGCCTTGGCGCGGGCCTCTTCAATCTCGGCGACATCCGTGTCGCAGGGTGGCGGGCTGGCGCAACCAGCGAGGAACAGGCTCGCCAAAAGAGCTATTCCGGCCAGTGTCAAAATTCTCGTGCGCATGTTCACGGCCCAAGCCTCCTTCGCATCTCCAAGTGTTTGAAACGCAAACGCTTAATCGACAATCGACCGCACCCAAATTAGAAGAGGGGCCGAGGGGTGTCAAGCAGATTATCCCCCCTGGGCGGATGCGGCAAGCCTTTATCTCCCAAGGCTTAACCCTCTTCCTCGCGAATATCGATGGACAGTTCCTTCAGCTGCTCCGCGTCGATGGGCGCCGGGGAATCCACCATCAGGCTCTTGGCCTGCAAGGTCTTGGGGAAGGCGATGTAGTCGCGGATGGAATCTCCCCCATCCAGGACCATCAGCAGCCGATCCAGCCCCGGGGCGATGCCCCCATGGGGCGGCGCTCCGTAGTCGAAAGCGCCGAGCAGGAAGCCGAAACGCCTCTCCGCCTCCGCCTTGTCGATGCCCACCGTCGCCATGACCTTTTCCTGTATGTCGCGGCGATGGATACGAACGCTCCCACTCGCAAGTTCCACGCCATTGCAGACCAGGTCGTAGAGCTGTCCCCGCACCTTTCCGGGATCGCTGTCGAGGTACTGCATGTCCTCGTCCAGGGGCATGGTGAAGAGATGGTGCATGGCCTGCCAGGTGCCGCTGTCCTCGTCCTTCTCGAAGAGGGGGAACTTGTGCACCCAGAGGAAGCGGAAGTCGCCTTCCTCGATCAGTTCGAGCTTGCGGCCGAGAGCGTTTCGCACGGCGCCCATGGACTGGGCCGCGGTCTCCCACTCGTCTCCCACCATGAGGATGAGGTCGCCCGCTTCCGCGCCGAGGATCCCCACGATGGCATCGCCCGCGCCGCCGCCGAAGAACTTCGACACCCCGCCGGCCAGGGAGCCGTCCTCCACTTTCATCCAGGCGAGGCCCTTGGCCCGATAGGTCTTCGCCGACTTCTCGAGGTCCTCGATCTCCTTGCGTGAGAAGCTCGCGCCGCCGGGCACGCGCAGGCCCTTGACCACGCCGCCGCTCTCGACGACACCGGTGAAGGCCTTGAACTCGCTCTTCGCGCAGGCCTCGCTGAGGTCCTGCAGCTCCAGGCCGAAGCGCAGATCCGGCTTGTCGCTGCCGTAAAGGTCCATGACCTCCTGGAAGCTCATGCGATCGAAGGGCACATCGAGATCCTGCCCCACCACGTTCTCGAAGACCGACTGGAGCATGCGTTCGATGACGTCGAAGACCTCGTCCTCGGTGACGAAGCTCATCTCCATGTCGATCTGCGTGTGCTCGGGCTGGCGATCGCCGCGAAGGTCCTCGTCTCGCAGGCAACGCGCGATCTGGAAATACTTCTCGTAGCCGGCCACCATGAGCAGCTGCTTGTAGAGCTGGGGGCTCTGGGGCAGGGCGTAGAACATGCCGTGATGGAGGCGGCTGGGCACCACGTAGTCCCGCGCGCCTTCGGGCGTGCTGCGGATGAGCATGGGCGTCTCGATCTCGCGGAAGCCCTGGCTCGACAGGAAATCGCGCACCTGCAGTACCACCTGGTGACGGAAGGTCATGCGATCCTGCATCTCGCGACGTCGCAGGTCGAGGTAACGATACTTCAGGCGCAGGTCCTCGCCCACCTCGCCCTGATGGAAGCTCTCGATGGGGAAGGGCGGCGTCTGGCTCTCGTTGAGGATGCGCATCTCGCTGACGAGCACCTCGACATCCCCGCTGGGCATGTCGGCGTTGCGCATGTCCTCCGGGCGCAGGTTCACCGTGCCGCGCAGGGCCACCACCCACTCGGAGCCCAGCTCTCGCACGCGATCGCTCATGGCCTCCTGAAAGACCACCTGGCAGATGCCGCTGCTGTCGCGCAGATCCACGAAGGCGAGGCCGCCATGCTCGCGGCGTCGATGAACCCATCCCATGAGGATGACTTCCGCGCCCTCGTCGCCGGCCCGCAGCTCCCCGCAGCCGTGGCTCTTCTTCCAGTCTCCCAGATGATCCAGCACCTTGCTCTCCTTGGTCCGCGCTACTTGAGCGCCCCTATGAATTCCTTGAGCTCCGTTTCGGGCAGTGTCACCTGCTCGCCCGAATCCAAATCCTTGACCGTCACCGCGGCCTTCGCCAGTTCGTCCTCGCCCAGAATGAGTGCGAAGCGGGAGCCGCTGGCGTTGGAGGTCTTCAGCTGGGACTTCATGCTCCGTCCGCTGAAATCCACCTCCACGGGAATGATCTCGCGCAGGTTCCCCGCGATGCGGCTTGCGGCGGCCTCGCCTTTCGAATCGAGCAGCACCAGGTAGGCGCCGCGACTCGTGAGCTCGGAGGCCTCCACGGTCTTCTCCTGCTCCACGGCGATGAGAATGCGCTCGATGCCCGCCGAGAAGCCGACCGCGGGCGTGGCCGGGCCGCCCAGCTGTTCCATGAGGCGATCGTAGCGTCCCCCACCGCCCAGTGCGCTCTGGGCGCCGAGGGCGGGATAGTGAACCTCGAAGACCGTGCGCGTGTAGTAGTCGAGTCCGCGCACCAGAGCCTTGTTCCTCTTGAAGGGAATCCTGGCTTCGCCGAGCAACTCCTCGAGTCGTTCCTGATGGGCTCCGCAGTCATCGCAGAGGTGGTCCATGGGCCGCGGCGCATCCTCGAGCGCTTCCCGGCAGGAGGGAACCTTGCAATCGAAGACCCGCATGGGATTGGTCTTCGCGCGCTCCTGACAGGTTGCGCAGAGCCGGTCGCCGAGCTCGGCCAGCACGGGCCCCAGCACATTGTCGAGGAAGTTGGGACGGCAGCACAGATCGCCCACGCTGCCGATCTCGACCTCGGTATCCGCGAAGCCCACATGGCCCAGCACCTCGACCAGAAGGCCGATGACCTCGGCGTCCATGGCCGGCGAAGCGCTTCCCAGGGCTTCCACGCCGAACTGATGGAACTGGCGATAGCGGCCGGCCTGGGGACGGTCGTAGCGGAACATGGGGCCCCAGTAGCCGAGGCGCAGGTTCCCGCCGCCGTGCATCAGGCCGTTCTCCAGGATCATGCGAACGACGCCGGCGGTCCCTTCGGGCCTCAGACTCATGCTGCGACCCTTCCGGTCCTGGAAGGTGTACATCTCCTTGCTGACCACGTCGGTTTCCTCGCCCACCGCACGGGTGAAGAGTTCGGTGCGCTCGAAGATCGGAGGATCGACCTGGGCATAGCCGTAGCGGTCGCAGACCCTCATGAAGCCCCGTTGGAGGAAACGCATGAGCGGACTGCGGCAGGGCGTCACGTCGTTGGTGCCCCGCGGGCGTTGTATCTTCATCGTTTCATCCTTCCTTGGCCGCCCTGCTGAAGGCGCATGATGCGCGCGGGCAGGACACCCAGGGTGCAGCCGACGGCGTCGGCCGCCCAGTCCAGCAGCTCCATCTCCCGGTTGGGGATGAGCCCCTGGTAGAGCTCGTCGGCCGCGCCCGTAACGACGCCGGCTCCGAAACAGATGGCCAGGCTGCCCGCCAAACCCCAGCGCAGGGTGCGCCCACCGCCATAGGCGATGAGAAAGCCGTACCCCCCGTAGAGGAGCATGTGCGCGTACTTGTCCCGGTAGGACGTGTGCAGTTGCTGGGGCGTCCCGGGTATGGACGAGAGCCCGAAGATCAGCAGTAGATAAAGTAACCAGGCGCGGCGCAAGGGCTCCTCCCTAAAGCAAAAAAATAACCGCCATGCGGCGGTCTGACCACCCGGAAATGACTGTGCTCAGGATTCGTCGAAATGGTTCAGGACTTCCATGACCCCCGCGCCGTCCGCGGCTCGCCGAACCTGGCTCCGGAAGTCCTCGCCGTGAAGCATCCTCGAGAGGCCGGCCAGGATCTTCACATGCTCGCTGCTGTTCTGCTTGGGACCGAGGATCATGAAGACGAGGTCCACGCCCCGGCCGTCCACGGAATCGAACTCCAGGGGTTTCGCGAGCCGCCAGAGGGAGAGATGGATCTCCTTCACCGCCTCGGAGAGAGCGTGGGGGATGGCCACCCCCTGCCCCACGCCAGTGCTCATGATGGCCTCGCGCATTTCCAGATCTTCCAGCACTCGCTGGATCTCGCCCACGTATCCCTGGGACTGCTGGATCTCCAGGGCAAGCCGGAAGAAGGCGCTCTTGTCCGCGCACTCCAGATCGAGATGGATATTCTCTTCGCTGAGGTAGTCCCGCAAATTCATCGCGACTGGAGGCTCCCTTCCTTGGGATCGAGTCTAGATGCCGCGCCCTGCCTAGTCAAGATTGCTCCCCTCTCCCTCGGAAGGCGGCGCCAGAAGCTGCACCTCCACGGTTACCCGATCGGGAATGAGGGTGATCATGGGATCCGGATTCTCCAGCATGACCTCCAGGCTCACCAGACCTTCGCGACCCTGCAGGCTGACGGGCTCCGTGCGCGCCTGTCGACCGCGCAGGAAACCGAGGCGCTCCACGGGCCCCCGGGCGATGACGCGAGCCGGCGCCGCCACCGGTTCACCGGCCATCTCCCATGGCGCGTCGGGCCCACGGCCTAGCACCACGGCCACCGGCAGTTCCCGTTCGGCCACCTCGCTGATCTGAAGGTTCACGATGGCCGGAGAGAAGGCCACCACGCTGCCCTGGAACTGGCGAGGCAGATCGAGGAAGTCGTCACTCAGAGCGATGGCCTGCACCTGCTCGGTGATGCGCATCTCGAAGGATGGCTCCAGCTTGGGCGGAAAGACGCGGAACCAGAAGAGCCGGGCCGCCGGCGCGCGGAAGGTCACGATGACCAGGTCACCGGGATGCTCCACGTACATGAGCGAATCGGAGAGCTCGGGCAGGACCAGCGGCACGGAAATCTGCCTTACCTCCACCCGCTGACCGTTGACCACGGCCCAGAGGAAGAGGGCCAGGAAGAGGCTGGTCACCTTGATCGCGGCGTTCTTGAGGAAGAAGTCCTTCACGCTCCGCTAGCCTCCCGGGATTCCCTCGACAAGGATTTCCTGACCCACCAGGATGTGATGGGCGCTCTTCAGGCCATTGGCCCTCATGATCGCCTTCAGGCTGACGCCGTATCGCTCCGCGATCAAGGAGAGATTCTCCCCCCGCTTCACCTTGTGGACGACCCGGCCGATGGGCCCGGTGCGCACCTGGAGGGTCTGGCCCACGAAGATGCGGTCCTCGTGCCGGATGCCGTTGAGCCGCATGAGTTCCTCCAGGCTGGATCCGTATCGCCGGGCGATCCCCGTGAGATGTTCCCCGCGCTTCACCACGTGGGTCAGAGTGCGGTCGTCGGCCAGCACCACAAGGCGCTGACCCGAGCGCAGGGGATCGCCGGGATCGAGGTGGTTGTCCTCGGCCAGCTCCTCCATGTCCACGCCGAAGCGCTGGGCGATGCGGGTGAGGTTGTCTCCCCGCTTGACCTTGTAGACGGTCTTGTCCCGGTCGGAGAAGAGCGGATCGTCCAGGCTCTCGGCGTTCTTGCGGAAATAGGACTGGGCCGCCGAGACCAGGCACTCGGCATACTTCTGGCGCCCCGCCTCGCTGCCGAGGAGCTGGCGGTCGCTCTGATTGCTGAGGAAGCCGGTCTCCACGAGGATGGACGGCATGTCCAGATTCTTGCAGACGGCGAAATTCGCGCGCTTGACCCCACGGGACTTGAGGCCGGGGGTCTTCCTGGCCGTCAGGTGGGCCTCCTTGGCCAGGATGTAGCTGCGCCGCAGCAGGGTGCGCATGCGTTCGTCCAGGACGATCTTCACGTCTTCGCGGCCATTGCCGCCCATGACTCCGCCCAGCCTCGCGGCCCGGTTCTCCTGGTCGGCGAGTATCTGCGCCTTGCGGTTGCTGGCGCCGCGCAGCGAGAGATAGAAGAGCTCCATGCCCCGGGCCTGGGAGGTGGGTGCGCTGTTGCAGTGGATGCTCATGAAGAGGTCGCCCCCCGAGTCCTCCGCCGCGTCGCGACGCTGGTAGAGCGACACGGTCTCGTCGCGCTCGCGGGTGAGCACGGCCCGGTAGCCGGGAGTCGCGTCCAGCAGCCGCTTCATGCGCTTGGCGATGTCCAGGACGATCTTCTTCTCAACTAGCTTGCCCTTCCGAGCGCCCGGGTCCTCGCCCCCGTGCCCGGGATCGATGACCACCACCAGCTCGCGCTCGTAGCCCGAGGGCTCGAGCACCGCGCCGGCGTCCCGGAGTCCGGGGAGCACGTCGATGACGATGCGGTAGGGTTTCTTCCCGGGAATGGCGTCCAGGGCGAAGACCTTGTAGTCGTGGGCCGCCTCCAGGTCGAGGACGATCTGGGGGCCGCGGGTCAGCCGGTTGCAGCGTACACGCTTCACGCGAGCGTCGCCCAGAGGCCGTGGCGAGGTGGAGCAGTCGAAGCCCCCGCCGGCCAGGTCGATGACCAGGCGGTCGGGATCGCGGCGGGTACTCACCTCGTAGGGGCTCGAACGGTCGAGGTCGAGGACCACGCGGGTCTTGCCGTCCTCGGTGGACATTCGGATGGACTGCACATCCGCCGCGGCCCAGGCCAGGATGGGCAGCAGCAAGGCCAGGATGAAGGCGAATCTAGTCTTCATGGATCCATTCCTGAAGCTCAGGATACTCGTCGCTGACGGCTTCGATCCCCTCTTCAACCAGCAAGGCGGCGGTGACGCCCCTGCCCGCGATCAACTCATCCCCCACGCGCAGTTGCGAGAGCCCGCATGAAGGACTGCGCTCCTTGAGCACCGCCTTCCGGCAGCCATAGAGCCTGGCCAGGTCCAGACTGCGACGGGCGCCGGCCAGGAACTCGGCGCTGCGGTCGCGGCCCTCGGCATCCACCACGCTGGCCCTTCCGCTCAGCACCTCGTCGCCGGTCCCGCCCTGGATCTCGGCGGGCTGGCGTGGCGTGGACAATCCCCCGAGCTGCTCGGGGCACACGGGCAGGGCCCGGCCCTCGGCGGCAAGCCAGCGCAGGATGTCACGGGGTTTGGACCCGCCGTCGAAGCGGCATTCCACTCCGAGCAGGCAGGCGCTGACCAGGATCGGGGCGATGTCTTTGGAGTCGCGGCTCAAGGTCACCTGCCGGTATTGCTGTGCGGCAGGGAGAGTTAGCCAAGCTTTGGAAAATCAGTCAACGATGAAATCGCGTGGCAGGATGTACTCCCGGGGATCAACGTAACGTCCATCGCGGCGAACCTCGTAGTGCAGGTGGGGCGCCGTGGAATGCCCGGTGCTGCCCACGGTGGCGATGACGTCTCCGCGCAGCACCTTCTGGCCTTCGCTGACCATGAGACGGTCGCAGTGGGCATAGAAGGTTTCGAGGCCTTCGCCATGATCCAGGGTGACCTGGTTGCCGTAACCGCTAGAGGACCGTTTCACCTTCTTGACCCGGCCGTTGGCCGTGGCCATGACCGGTGTGCCCCGGCGGGCGCTGAGGTCCATGCCCCGGTGGAAGGCGGTGCGGCCGGTGAAGGGATCGGGACGCCTCCCGAAGCCGCTGGAGGTGCGTCCGCCCAGGATGGGCCAGATGCTGGGAATGCGCCCCAGGTTCTCACGGGCCTCCCGCAGGCTGCCAAAAACCTCTTCTGCGCTCTGGCGCAGCACCCGCGCCCGGCCGAGCAAGCGGTCGAGGTGGATGTCCAGGCTCGCCGACTCGCCTAGCAGTTCGCGGGTGACCGGACCGCCCACGCCGGCCGAGAGGGCCGCCTCGTCCAGGGGATCGAGATTGGCGAGATTCCGGGTCCAGCCCTGGAATTCCTCCACGGAGCGCAGATGCTCCTCGAGCTGGCCCAGGCGGCCGCGCAGGAATCCGAGATCCTCGCGCAGGGCTGCGTTCTCCCGATCGAGTTCGCGCAGGCGAAGGCCCTCGGAGCCGCGCAGAATGGCGAGGGTGCCCATCCCCAGGGACAGCAGCATGAATACCGCGACGAGGCCCAGGCCGAACTTCACCATCCAGGGGCGGAGGTGAAGGTGCCGCGCCGGCGTGTCGCTGTCCCGAAGGAGGACGAGTGTTATGGGGGCTTTTTTCTTGGGCATGGGAACCGGGCAGGAAGCTAGATGGCAGGAGCCACGGTGTCAAGGGGATGAACTGAGGACTGAGGACCGTGAACAAGAAGAAGCCCCCGCCAGTGGCAGGGACTTATTCTTCCGTTCTCAGTTCACAGTTCTCAGTTACTGGTCCAAGTAGGCCTTCAACTCTTCCACGAGCTTCCAGCCCCGGATCTTGTCGAAGGTCTCTTCCTTGATCTGGCGGATGCGCTCCCGGGTGAGCCCGAGGCGCTTGCCGATCTCCTCGAGGGTCTCCTCCTCGCGGCCGCCGATGCCGAAGTAGTGCTCCAGGATCATGCGCTCGCGCTCGTTGAGGCTGTCCAGCAGCCGGGCCACCTCGGCTCGAAGCGTTCCTTCATAGGTGCGCTCGTCCGGGGAGATGGCGTCCTCGTCCTTGAGGAAGTCCTGCAGCGGATTCTCGTCATCGCCACCGTAGGGGTCGGTGAGCGAGAGCGGAGGATGGGCGATGTCCATGGTGCCCCGCACCTCTTTACGGCTCAGCTTCAGGCGCTCGGCGATCTCCTCCACGGAGGGTTCGCGCTGAAGGTCCTGGAAGAGTTCCGCCTGGGTCTTGCCCATGCGATAGAGCGCGTTGGCACGGTTGGTGGGGATGCGGAAGATGCGTGATTGATCGGCCAGGGCCTGGAGCATGGCCTGGCGCACCCACCACACCGCATAGCTGATGAACTTGAATCCGCGGGTCTCGTCGAATCGTTCGGCGGCGCGGATCAGTCCAATGTTTCCCTCGTTGATCAGGTCGGTGATGCTGAGGCCCTGTCCCGCGTACTTGCGGGCATAGGCCACCACGAAACGCAGGTTGGCGCGGATCAGCTTGGTCTTGGCCTCGTGATCGCCCTGTTTGATGCGTTTGGCCAGCGCCACCTCCTCCTCACGAGTGAGCAGAGGGGTGTTGTGGATTTCCTTCAAATAGATGTCGAGGCTTTTTTCCCCGCTGTGCCGGACGGGTTCCCTGTGTTCCAGCATGATCCATTCCTTCCTGTCTGTACGAGCGCCTGGCGCCCGTGCCCGAGTCGAGCAGGGGAACGTGGGGTCATTAATCGTCAGGCGTGATGTAGACGAAGGTCGTGTAGCTCCTCCGCTGCACCAGCAATCCTATTCTCTTGTCAGATTCCCGATACTGCTCGGAAATCTTCTCGAAAGATGTGAAATCCTCGATCTTCTGGTCGCGGATCTTGAGGATCACGTCTCCGACGCGAATCTCAGCTCGATCCGCAGGGCTGCCCGGACGAACGCTCGTCACGATCACACCACCCTCGGGGTCAAGCTCCATCTGCCCCGCAAGGGCGCTGCCCTTGGCCTCTTCGACCTCGAGGCCGAACCAGTCTCCGGACGGGATGGGGGCCGTCGCCTGGAGATCATCGGGGAATTCTACCAGTTTCAGAGTTTTTGTCAGCGTTTTTCCTTCACGATAGACTTTGACATCCACTTTTTCGCCTACGGGAATCTCCGCCACCATGAAGCGAAAGCGTTCCAGGTCTTCGAGTTGTTCGCCCTCGAACTCCGTGAGGACGTCCCCCGCGCGAATTCCCGCCTGATCGGCCGGAAATCCGGGGGTAACGCTCGTCACGAGAATGCCACGGTCGATATCCAGTCCGAGGCCCTCGGCCTTGAAGGGATCCAGCTCGTCCGGACTCACGCCCATGAAGGAGCGCGTGACCTTTCCGAACTCGCGGAGCTGGTCGATGATCTTCGAGGCCATGTTGATGGGAATGGCGAAGCCGATGCCCTGGCCCGAGGCGTTGATGGCCGTGTTGATGCCGATGACCCGGCCCCGGATGTCCACCAGCGGGCCCCCGCTGTTGCCGAAGTTGATGGCCGCGTCGGTCTGGATAAAATCCTGATAGGCCGGCGCGCCGCCCTGGATGGCCAGGTTGCTGCGGCCCTTGGCGCTGATCACGCCCACGGTGAGCGTGCCCTCGAGCTGTCCCATGGGATTGCCGATGGCCACGGCCCAGTCGCCCACATGGGCGTCCTCGCTGTCGCCTCGCTTCACGAAGGGGAACTCCCTGCCGTCATTGTTCAGGATCTTGATGAGGGCCAGGTCGGTCTTGTCGTCGGTACCGAGGATCTCGGCCTCGTAGCTGTCGCGCTCGCCGGGAAGCCGCACGCGGATCTTCTCGGCGTTGCGGACCACGTGGTTGTTGGTGACCACGTGTCCTGCGGCGTCGATGATGAAGCCGGAGCCCGAGCTGGGCATGGGTTCGTTTTCATCCGGCATGAACTGGTCGAACCAGGGATGGTCGAACTGATCCATGAAGGGATGGTTGCGCATCATCTCCTCCATGTTTCGGCTGACCTCGATGGACACCACCGCGGGCACCACCTGCTCGGCGACCACGCGGAAGGGACTCACGGTTTCAGCGTTGACGAGTTCGGCGTAACTGTTCTGCTTCGCCGTGGCGCCGCTGGCGATGATCAGGGCGAGGCTGAAGAAGATCAGCGCGTGCAGGACTCCGAGTCCCCGGTCTTTCGTAATCTCTTTCAATCGAACACTCCTCTGTGCGGCTCTCCCGATCCGACTTAACTCAATATTTTAGCTCAATTTCACTTCGAGCGCAATTCTGGGCCCCTTCGGGCCACGGTGGAGAGTTAGGCGACCAACAGGGAAAAACGCCGGAAGTTCCCGAAAAGTCTTGGGCCGAGGCCGCCCCTTCCCTAAGATCGCCTCGCTTTGGAGGACGCGATGCCCACCGAAAACGTTTACTTCCTTTCCGATGCCCATTTCCGCTCGAAGGATTCGCCGCGAGAATCCGAGAAGTTGCGACGTTTTGCAAGCTTTCTCGAAAGCATCGAGGGCGCGAAGCATCTCTATCTCCTGGGCGACCTCTTCGACTTCTGGCTGGAATACCGCCGGGTCATTCCCAAGGGATATTTCGAGGTTCTACGTCCCCTGCGTCGCCTGCGTGACAGCGGAACCGAAATTACCCTCATCGGCGGCAATCACGACTACTGGCTGGGCTCCTTCTTCGAGGACGAGCTTGGCGCCACCCTGGCCCTGGACGGCTGCCGCGCCGAGCACCAGGGAAAGCGCCTGCTCATGGTGCACGGCGACGAGCTCCTGAATGGCGACCTGGGCTACAAGATCCTCAAGGCCGTCATCCGCAATCGCGTCTTCGTGGACGCTTCGAAGATCCTGCACCCAGACCTCACCTACTGGCTGGCCGACAGGCTATCGGACACCAGCCGGAAGATGGGCGAGGCCAGCCATCAGAATATTACACCCGCCCGCAGCCTGCGCTTGAAGCCTCTGCTCGATGAGACGGTGGACATCCTCGTCTTCGGCCACCTTCACATGGCCTTTCATCAGCTCCATGAGCAATGGGAGATGGTCTGCCTGGGAGACTGGATCGACCAGTTCACCTATGGCGAACTGGCCGACGGGAGGATGCGCTTGATGAATGACGAAGGTAAGGTCTTCGAACCCGAGCGGATCTAGTTTTAGATCTGGTGGGCCGGATGAGACCCGAGGCCTAAGGCTGGTAGCTGACCGCTGGTAGCTGGCAGCTTAGAAGTCGATCCCCAGTCCCAGCCTGTGCGAACTTCCCAGATCGTTGTCCGAGTTCACGAAGGCGTAGTCGAAGCGGTACTGGGCCAGGGCGATGCCCGCGCCGGCCGTGAAGTTCTGGGAGTCGTAGCCGATCTTGTAGCCCAGGCGCAGGAAGGCCAGATCCATGGCCTGCCACTCAGCGCCCAGGTGATGCCGGGCGCTCATGGCCCGGGCCTCGCCGAGGCTGTCGTCGCTGGTCACGTCGCCGTCCCCCACCAGGAGCAGATCGTAGGCGAGCACGAGATCGTTGTCGCCCATGTGCAGCGGAGCGTTCAGGGCGGCACCGAGCTTCATGGTGAGCGGAGGATCGAAGGACTCGTCCACGTACTGGAACTGCTGTCCGAGATTGAGCACGGCCGCGGCCAGGGTGAGGCCGGGGATGCGAGATTCGTGGCGCAGACCGAAGTCGAAGAGCATGCCCTTGGCGCTCTCCTCGTAGATGCGGCTGTAGACCCACTTGGCGCCCAGGCCGGCTTCCAGCACATCGAAGAAGGTGGCGCCCCAGGCGGCGTGGAAGGCCACATCGAAGGCGCTGAAGTGGCCTAGGGGCTCGGAGCTGGGCACTTCCTCGCGCAGCTCCATCTCGTCCATGGTCAGGGCGGTGAGGCCGAAGGCGAAGGTTCCCATGGAAGTGGGGTGGGCCACGCCGACGAACTCCTGCCGCAGGGACTGGAAGTATTCGTGATGGGCGAAACGCAGGTTCGTGCCCGGCGTGCGGGCCAGTCCCGCGGGATTCCAGTAGAGCGCGCTGGCGTCGCCGGCCAGGGCCGTATAGGCCTCGCCCATGCCGGCGGCCCGTTCGCTCACGCCCAGGCGCAGGAAGAGCAGGCCGGCGGTTCCCGCCTCGTAGGCGAGGACTGGGGCCGCGAGGGCCAGGATCAGGGAGGCGACGAGGAATGTGCGGGCGAATCTCATGGATATCCTGCCTTCATCGAATCACGGCGAGGCGCCCGGTTTCCAGGCGGCCGCTCGTGGCGGAATGGATGCGGAAAAAGTAAAGCCCTGGAGCGTAGTCGTCCAGCGGGAGTTCCCGTTCGGCGGGGCTGAAGCCGTCCAAGGCGAGCTCGTCGGACCAGAGCCGCTGGCCCTCCAGGTCGAAGATCTCGATCTTCACCCGGTCGGGGCTGTCGCAAAGGACGCGCCAGGTCACGCTGCTCCCCGCCGGATTGGGATAGGGATAGGCCTCCACGAAGTTCCCCGAACCCGTGCCGCTCACATCCACGGCAACCGCCGCGGCCAGGCGTCCCGTTCGGGCGGGGTCGCCGCCGGCCATGGCCCAGGCGGGATCTCTCAGGTTGAAGAGAGCTTCGCTTGTGCTTACCCACCAAGCGCTCAAGGATGCTTCAGTCGTGAGGGTGTCTTCCTCTGCAGTGGTCCCCTCGACCCCTTCGAAGAAGGACAATCCCATCAACAGGTTATCTGCCCAGCCCCTCGTGGCTACCGGATGTGTCGAGAGGCTCCCACCCAGGAGAAGGGCATCCCCCTCGGGTCCTTCTGGCAGCATGCGTCCATCCCGAGTGAAGATGATGGGCTCGTCCACCCCATCCGAAGAACCACGCAGGGTCAGAGCCCAAACGGCCGGGTCGTCGGTCCAGTAGAGGGGCGCGTTGGATGGCAGGGCCTTGGGCCAGTCGCTCAGAAGATCGCCATCGGCGCTCCAGAGCCCGGCGGCGGCCGGGTAGATGCCCAGCATTTCCAGGCTGCCGTTGCCGTCGCTGTCCATGGGAAGGACACCACCGCCCAGGCTGGCGAGATCGCCGAAGGAGTAGACGGCATGGGGCGTCACCTCGAACTCGCCCGCCTGATATCCGTCGAAGCGCCCCCTGGGGTGGAAGATCTCCACCTGACCCGAACGCAGGATCAGCAGTTCGTCGCTGCCATCGCCGTCCAGGTCCCCCGCAGCGAGCTGGGTGTTCAGGCAGGGACAGTCCCGGGTGAGTGCCCAGATGGACTCCTCCGGACCCAGGGGGAGGCCCTGGATCCGAAGCATCGAGTCGACCAGGGCGAAGGCGATGGTGGCGTGATCGGGCTCGGGGTGATCGTATCCGCGCTGGCTTTCCTCCACCGAGAGCAGCAGCACGGGATCGGAAGCCGGCAATCCAGAGATCTCGGCCCAACCGGGTCCCACATCGACCCCCGATTCGTCTACGAAACGTGGACGCGTGGTGCCGGCGTCCAGGTCGACCTGAAGCACGAGGATGTCGAGGTCGCCGTCCTCGTCGGCGTCATGAAGCATGGGGCGGCGCGAGAAGGCGCCCTCCATCTGCACCAGGAGCGAGGAGTCGCCCAGGGGCTCTCCATCGAGGTGCCAGGCGTGAACGCCGCCCGAATCGTCGAGGACAACGAGTTCGGCATCCCCATCGCCGTCCAGATCGCCGGCGGCGGGAGAACCCACGGCCAGGGAGGCCAGATCGGCGATGACGTCATGGCTCGCGCCTTCGGTGTCCACGGACAGAAGCAGCGACATGCCGGATTCATCCCAGGCCGTGAAGATGAGCGAGAGCTGGTCCTCTTCGCGAAGGGCAAGGGGATCGCCGATGGGCCGATAGGCGGGAAGATCCAGGCGATTCACAGTCCAGCCGGGCAGATAGTCCCAGTCGGCGCTGTAGCTCATCACCGGCCCGTGTGCGCTGATGCCGCTGAAGCTCCAACCCGTCTCGGCGCCCTCGGCGCTGAGCGTGTTGGGATAGCCATTCGCATCCATGCTGGTCTGGGTGGCTATGAGATCGTTGGGACCGCCGGCCGCGCGGAAGGCGTCGTAGTCGCTGCCGTAGGCCTCGGTGTGATAGCCCGGCGAGTAGGAAAGATCGGCGAAGCCGTCGGCCTCCAGCAGACAGACTCCATAGTGATCGTTCCAGGCGTTGATCACGTTGCTGCCGAGCAGGAAGCTCAGGTGCAGCAGCTCCTCGTCGATGCGCCAGATGAAGAGCCCGCTGCCGGGCACGTGATCCTCGGCGTTAGCCTGGGTGGTGAAGTAGTCCCACTCGGCGTTCAGCATGGACTCGCCGAAGTCGGGGATGTAGTTGCCGTTGGTGTCGCCGAAGGTGAAGAGGCTGTCGCCGTCGGCGTCCTGGTCGCGGTTCTCCACGAGGAAGTACTCGCGATCGGAGATGGGGAAGCGGTGGAGCAGGCTCATGGACGGAATCGAGAGATCCAGAATGCCCTCCGCTTCATCCTTGGAATACTCGATCACATCCGCCCAGCCCATGAGCATGCGGTTGAAACCCGAGGGCGGACCGGGCACGAAGCCCAGAGCGTTCCAGAGTCCGCTGCTCATCAGGTCGAAGTTGCCGACGCCCTGCCCCCGCGGCTCCACGTAGTCGTTTAGCCCCACCAGGCCGAGGTATCCCCCCATCTGGTGGACCATCACGCCCAGCGGCCCCAGAACGTAGGGCGGATCGAGGCTGTCCTCGACCTCCTTTTCCGGGGCGATGGCGAAGCGCTGCAGGGTGTAGGTGCTGTCCTGGTCGCCCGTCACGATGCCCTCGTAATCGGGCAGGGAATCGGCGAAGGCCTCGGAGAGGGATTCGAAATCGACGTAGCCCGACCAGATCTGCTCGGGGGAATCGCGGTTCAGGTCGGACTCCTGCCCCGAGCCGGCATGCAGGAAGACGGTGAGGTCGTAGTCGGAGAAATCGGTGGTGGAGTCGGCCAGGGCCACCGCGTCCGCGGCGAGCCAGTGCACGGCCTGGGTCCAGTCGAGGGAATCGTCGCCGTAGACGCTCATGGCCTGAGGAAGCGTGAAGAGCGTATCGGGCAGGGAGTACTTGATGAAGAGCCGTTCGCCGGAGATGGACCGGTAGTAGTCGTTCACGCGTTCGAACTGATCCCGGAACCAGTCGGTGCGGTAGATCATGGCACCATCGGACAGGTTCGCCAGGCTGTCGGGCATCTTCATGTCGCTGAACTCGACGAGCAGGGCCAGCACGTCGAGGGTGTCGGTCTCGGCGTCGCGATTTCCGGCCTGCCTGTCCTCAAGACTGCCCAGCAACTCGGCGCTGCGCGGGCTCAATCTCGCCTCGACCTCGGGCGCGCGCGGACCCGGCGCATGCAGCCCCTCCGGAGTCGGAGCCGGAGGCACGGGAAGCGCAAGGAGCAGGGAGGGAATGGCCACAAAGAGGACCGGGAGCTGGAGCATTCCCGGCCACTTGAGTGCTCTGGGCAAGACAACCGCCTGGGTTTGAGGATCGTCCCTGGATCGGCGCGGAATTATAGGAGGGGCCCCGGGGAGCGTCAAGCTGTTGAACCTGAACCTGAACATCAACCTGAACATGGGTTCAAGTTCAAGTCCAGGTTCAAGTTTGATCTTTCTTGCCCAGCAGGCTGGCCAGGAAGCCACCCTTGCGCTCCGGCGGTCCGAGGGTCACCTCGGTTACCCCGTCGGGCAGGGCGTTGAGCTCCTCGAGCAGGTCCTCGAGCTTGAGGCCATGCATGACCGCCCCCATCCTGAGGGGTTCGGTGGTCACGGCCGGACAGGTGAAGCAGCCCTCGCCCATGTACTTGCGGATGACCGCGTCGGCCCCCGCCTTGAGCTTGAAAACGTCGCCGATGAGGGTGTCGCCGTTGATCATCAGGCCCCCTTGAGCGGCCGGAGGCCGCGCCACATGATGGTGAAGAAGATGAGAATGCCGCCGAACTCCAGCCATCCGCCCAGGGGCAGCACCCAGAGCATGCCCATGCCGTTGAGCCGTAGCCCCCATCCGCTGAGCATCAGGACGAGGCCGACCAGGGCCATCCAGAAATGCAGGGTCGCCCAGGCCCAGGGAATGACGGCATGTCCCTGGAAGCGCGGAATGATGTGATAGCCTACGCCGAAGATCATGTTGGCCATGAATCCCACGAGCAGCAGGTGGGTGTGCACCGGCAGGTAGCGCATCATGATCTCGGAGCTCGCCATGCCCAGGCCGAGCAGCATGCCCAGGCCAAGACTCAGCACGGAGATGCGAATGAAGTTCTTCGCGTAGCTTTCCATCAGGATTTCCTCGCGATCTCGAATTCGAAGCGCTCGGCGCCGGAGAGGGCCGAGGCGGTGAGCGACCAGGCGAAGTCATCGGCGGCCGCGTCCACGAAGGCCGACATCCAGAGTCCGTGCAGTTCGAACATGAGTTCGGGCGGACAGCCACTGCCCTCCCAGTAGCGCGACAGCACCAATTCCGGAGCCGCCCAGCGCAGGCGGTCGGGGCTCTCTTCCACCATGGCCACGCGGATGTCGCAGGGCATGCCCTCGAGCCAGAGTTCGCGAAGACCGGCGAAGAGGGCGGGCGCCTCGCCGGGCGAGGCGGCCTCCTTGACCCGTGCGCCCCAGCCCGCGGCATGCTCGACATAGGCCTTCTTAACGATTTCAAGGACATCGTTTTCCCGGGCCCAGGCCACCAGCTTCGCCTCGCGCAGCTGCAAGGTGGCGATCATGGCCTCGAGGGTCTGGTGGATGGGAGCATCCCCCACCAGGACCTGCAGGTCCTTGCCCGCGTAGCGTCCGGGATGGGCCGTGAGGATGTCGAGCCAGGCGTTGGCCGCCTCCTCGCCCTTCTCCTCGATGAGGGCCTTCACGATACCCTCGCCGCGTTCCTCGACCAGTCCCAGCTGAGCGAAGATCCACTGATGAATGGGGCCGAGCATCTGACTCATGATTCCTCCAGGGGATCGAAGGCGATGGTGTCGTCGTCCCAGAGGGCCACTTCGATCTCCCAGCCCGTGGGATCCTTCAGGTACCAGGCCGTCGAGTGGGGCCAACGGATGGAACCATCGTAGAGTATCTCGAGCTTCTCACGCTCGATGGTCGCGAGCCATTTGGCCTCATCGGTGATGCGCAGCCCGAGGTGATTGAGGCAGTGCAGTCCGCGCTTCTTCATCTCGAAGCGGTCGGGCAGTTCGAGGCCGGGGTGTTCGTAGATGCAGAGCAGGGCCTCGCCGGCCCGGATCACGCCCCAGGGAAGACCGTCCTGTAGACCCTTCTCCACGAGCTCGAATCCGAAGACACGGCCGTACCAGTCGACCGTCTCGCGAAAGTCGGCGACGGAGAGATTGAGATGATCGAGTTGGGAGACCATGGAAGCCTTTCAAAAATCGAGTCGTGAATGTCTGGTACCTACTCCAGTCCCAGCGCTTCTTTCCACACCGCTTCCTTGAATCCGAAGACATACTTCCTGCCCTTGATGAGCAGGGGTCTCTTCAGAAGGTTCATGTCTTCGAGCATGAGTTCGATGGCCTTCTTCTTCGTGATCTTCTTGTCCTTCAGCTCCATGAGCGTCCAGGTCGTGCTGCGGGGATTCAGGAACTCGCCGTGATCCCGATCGCCGATGAGCTTCTCGATTTCAGCCTTGCTGAGCGGCTCCTTGTCGTAATTGCGCCACTGGGCCTCGATGCCCTGTTCAGCCAAGAAACTCTTGGCCTTGCGACAGGTGCTTCAGGTTGACTTGCACAGGATCTTGATCTTCACGCTTCCCCTCCACAGGTCTGGGATCGGTTCAGGCCAAGAACTTAGCAAGATCGCCCGGGCTTGACCAGACCCTGAAGATATCGTACAAATTCCGAACTAGCGGAAGGAGTCCTCCCTTGCAGACCCAGTTCATCGAGCAGGACTACCAAGGCTACAGCGCCGAGAATCACGGCGTCTGGGAAGAACTCTATGGCCGCCGCATCGGTGAGCTCAAGCGCCAGGCCAGCGCCACCTATCTGGCTGGTCTGGATGCCCTCGAGATCTACGCCGACCGCATCCCCTCACTGGATGACATCAACCGCCGCCTGGGACCCATCACCGGTTGGACCTCCCGCGCGGTACCCGGCTACATCCCGGCCGACGAGTTCTTCGCCTGCCTCGCCGAGCGGGTCTTCCCGACCACCACCACCATTCGTCCCAGGGAGAAGCTGGAGTACCTGCCCGAACCGGACATCTTCCACGACGTCTTCGGGCACATCCCCATGCACGCGGATCGCGTCTTCGGTGACTTCCTTCAGCACTTCGGCCGCACGGGCCTCGAGGCGAAAACCGAAGATCAGGTCACCGAGTTGCAGCGGCTCTTCTGGTTCACCGTCGAGTTCGGACTCATCCGCGAAGACGGCGAGCTGAAGATCTACGGCTCAGGCCTCGTCTCTTCCCCCGGCGAAGGTGAGCACAGTCTTGCCAGCGAAGAGGTGGACCGGCGCGACTTCGACCTGGACCAGATCATCGCCCAGGACTTCGACATCGACGTCTACCAGCCCATCCTCTTCATCATCGACAGCTACCAGCAGCTCTTCGACGCGGTGGAGGAGTACCGCGCTCGAATCTAGGCTGGCTACTCCCCCCCACCGCTCCGAAGGAATTCGCGACGCAGGTACTCGGCCTGCTCGCGCTCGGGATCCTTCTCGTCCAGAGGCATGAGATAGCGGAAGGGCTCGCTGCTTTCCTGCGCGAGAATCGAGTGGCAGAGGGTGCAGTCGTATCGGATCGACTGGCCCGCCTCGTCCACCATGCTCTCGTTGTGGCAGCGGAAGCAGCCGCCGCCCGCCTCGTGACCGAGGTGGCTCTCGTAGTCGCCCCAGCCGATGTTCATGCCCGGATGGATGTTCCGCGCCATCATTCCCTGCAGGCTTTCCACCGCACGTTCGATGCTCGCCATCTTCGAGATGGACAGCTCGGGATACTCCTTGCGATAGAATGACCGGATGGCATTGGCCACGCCATCCCGGGCGGCCTCCACCCCGGACCAGTTCGAAAGAATGGCTCCCAGGGCCTCGCGCTTCAGATAGGGCAAATCGGGATCCAGCTCGCCCGAGGCGAAGCGGGCGTCCAGTCCCGCGTCGGGATCCTCGTAGATGTGCGTGGCGCGGTTGTGGCAGTCCACGCAGTCCAGGGTGCGCGCATGCTCGTCGCCCGTGGGCTCGCCCAGGCGTCGCTGGTTTTCGTAGCGCTTCCACTCGCCGCTGGG
Organism: uncultured bacterium; assembly: GCA_964410395.1. Lineage (GTDB taxonomy): Bacteria > Krumholzibacteriota > Krumholzibacteriia > JACNKJ01 > JACNKJ01 > JACNKJ01. The sequence goes on along the minus strand of CAYPGS010000002.1, from coordinate 129,648 downwards.
CTGCAGCCACTCGACCCAGATCATCTCTTTCCGCTCGTCCTCCACCGAGGCGTAGCGCACCTCGTTCTCGGGAGCCACGTGCCAGTGGATGGAGCCGGTTTCCCCCGTGCCCGAACCCACCTTGAGGCTGAGCGTGGAGAAGGTGGCGGTGTTGGTCTCGTCGGCCGCGAAGTGTTCGATGACCTTGAGCCGGTCCCCATAGAACTTCTCGGGCCAGTGGCACTTCTCGCAGGTCTCCCGCGCGGGGCGCAGCTGATGCACCGGCGTGGGGATGGGCCGCTCGTAGAGATCGAAACTTGCCGAGACGATCTGCCAGAGCCCGTTCAGCTTCGCGTCGATGAGCGCCTGGGCGCCCTCGCCCACGTGACACTCCACGCAATCCACGTGGGCGTGGGGCGAGGCCTGGTAGGTGGCCCATTCCGGCCCCATGACGCTGTGACAGGCCGTGCCGCAGAATTCGGCGCCGTCCATGAAGTGCAGCATGCGAGCCGAGCCGCCGCCCAGGAAGAGAAGGTTGAGCACGGTGAGCAGGAGGATGGTCCCCACCACCCCCGAGCCATAGATGTTCGCCTCGAGTTCCCGGGCGGGGAAGCGCCGCTCGAGAAGCTGACGGCTGGACAGGCCCGTCCGCTTGAGCGTGCGCCACCAACCGATGGGAATCATGATGAGGCCCAGGATGAACAGCAGTGGCAGGGTCATGTAGGTGATCAAGCCCATGTAGGCATTGGTCAGCAGACCCAGCATCCTGAGCAGCTCGAGGAAGATGAACAGCAGGAAGCTGGAGGTGACGAGCGCCACCCCCAGTTTCCCCAGCCAGTGCGCGGACAGGCCGCGCATGAGGTTTAGAAATCGCCCGGTCATGCGCTACTCCATATTGAAGAGTTCGCGATAGTCATCGGGCATCTTGCCGCTCTCGATGTCCGCCTTGATGTCCGCCGTGGGACGACCAAACCACTGGTGCATGGGATCGGCCATGGTCTCGTCGATGAGTGCATTCACGTCGGGATCGCCGTAGTGGCGCGCCTCGGGGATGAACTTGAAGTAGAAGTTGTGGGCCATGTCGTAGACGCCATGCCACCAGGTGTAGTCGGGGCCCATCATGGCGGCGCCGTGACGCGCGCGACGGCCCTCATGGTGCCAGAGCTCCCAGTACTCCCACTCCACGGTGTTGGAGAAGGCGGCCGGGTTCTCGAGCAGTCCCTTTTCCTTGATCTTGCCGATGATGGCCTTCGCCGGCTTGGCGAACTTCTCGTTGTAGAGGTGAACGAGTCCGTCGAGCTGGTAGTAGTGGCCGTCCACGAAGGTCTGGCCGTGGCAGGCCAGGCAGACGTCTTCCATGGCCTCGCGCTTGGCTTCCCAGTTCTTCATCTTCTTGGAAACCGGTGCGCGCAGGTTCCAGCTGATGCGGTCGCCCACGTCGTGGGTGATCGCCTGCTTGTTGGTGGCCGACATGTGGCAGGTGGCGCAGGTGGGCGCTTCGTAGTAGTCCTCGCCCACGACCCAGCGATCGGCGTCGAGGTTCATGTCGTCGATGTGGGTGTAGTAGGCGTTGCCGTGCTTGGACTCCTCGTAGACTTCCTTCTGAGGATGGTCCGGACCCAGATGGCACTTGCTGCAGGCCTCGGGCCGGCGGGCCTGGGCCTTGTCGAAGGCGTGGCGCGTGTGGCAGGCGTTGCAGGCACCCTTGCTGCCGTCGGGATTCAGACGCCCGATGCCCGAGTTGGGCCAGGTGGTCTTGTCGAGCTTGTTGGGCGAGTTGGGATCGATCTTTACCTTCGCTCCGTGGCAGCTCTCGCATCCCTGGATCACCACGGGGTGACCGCCGGCGGCATGGGCCAGGTAGGCATCGTTGGATTCCAGGATGAGTCCCGCCGTGGCATGATGCGAGGCGTCGACCTCGTTCATCTCCTTCTCGTGGCAGCGGCCGCAGTCCTTGGGCGTGACCAGGGTCGCGATGAGGCCGCCTTCGTGCTCGTAGGCATCGGCGTCGCCGCGCTCGGCCTGGTGGCAGTCCAGGCATGTCACGTTGTGACGCGCATGCTCGGAGGCGTACCACTGCTTGTAGAGCCCGGGGCTCTTCTCCTTGTGACAGGTGAGACACTTGCCTTCCACGCTCTCCGGATCCGTTGCCGCGCCGGCCAGCGCGACCAGGACCATGAGCAGAAAGCTTCCCAGAACCAGGACCTTGTTCATGACCTCTCCTTTGCGGACATCGATATCTAAACCCCGAGCCACGGAATTGTCATACTCCGTGGTAGGAGTTAGGGTAAGCAGCGTTACCCGATATTACAACCTTAAAGTGGGAATTAATCGTGAAAAAATGAGCGAGGGTGATTGCCTCGCTCATTTGGGATCAGTTGGGGATCTACCCGATCAGGCGGCGTCCACGGGGATCTGGTCGATCTTGGCGGCGAGCACGAAATCGCTCTCGCTGAGACCGTCGATCTTGTGGGTGAAGATCTGCACCTCCACCTTTCCCCAGGTCAGATAGAGGTCGGGGTGGTGCCCCTCCGCTTCGGCCAGGGCGCCGATCCTGTTCACGAAATCCAGGGCCGTGACGAAGTCGGCCAGGGCCCAGGTCTTCTTCAGGTGGTGGCCCTCCACGACCTGCCAGTTCTTCAGCTGGGCCTGAAGCGGCGCGATTTCCTCAGCCGTGAGCGGCGGCACGCCGCCCTGGCAGGGCACGCAGGCCATTTCGGTCAGTTCGCTCATCATCCCCTCCTCTAGCAGTGTTCGTTGAAGGCGCTCTCGAATTCGCGGGCGATCTCCTCGGCGGTGCCGTTGAGGAAGGCGCGACGCGGCATGAACCAGACCAGCTGGCCGTCCTTGAAGATGGCTGCCGAAGGGCTGCTGGGCGCCTCGCTGATGCCTTCGCGCACGCGGGCGGTGGCGTCCATGTCCTGGCCGGCGAAGACCGTGCCCATGCCGGCGGGCTTGGCGGAGCCATTGGACAGGGCCATGGCCAGGCCGGGGCGGGCCTGCCCGGCGGCGCAGCCGCAGACCGAGTTCAGGAAGACGAAGCGGGCGCCGGATTCGGCGAGGAAACGGTCCACGTCGCCCGTGTTTCGGAGTTCGTCGATGCCCAGGCGGGTGAGGTCCTCGCGCATGGGCGTGATCATCATTTCATCGTAAGGCATGGGGATCCTGCTTTCGCGGAGTTGCGGTGTTTTGTCTCGGGAATTCGGAATTCCTCAGTTATTCCGCGAAGAAAAAATACCACAAAACTTGAATCTCGCAAGGGGAAGTCCACCCGGGTGGACTAACCTCGCACGCAGGCGACGGCCTTCTCCACGCTGTCCTTGGGGCTGATCTTCACCTGGGCGTCCACGAGCTTGCCCTTCTCGTCGATGACGAAATGGCTGCGCACCACGCCCATGTACTCCTTGCCCATGAACTTCTTGAGCTGCCACACGCCGTAGGCCTCGGCGATGGCGTGGTCCTCGTCCACGAGCAGGGTGAATTCGAGGCCCTTCTTGTTCTTGAATCGCTGGTGGCTCTCCACACCGTCGGGGCTCACGCCGAGCACCACGGCCCCGGCCTTGATGATGGCCTTCAGGTTCTCCTGGAAGCCGAGGGCCTGGGTCGAACAGCCGGGAGTGTTGTCCTTGGGATAGAAGTACAGGATCACTTTCTTCCCACGAAAATCCTGCAGCTTCATCTTCTTGCCCATATCGTCCACCGCGCTGAAGGTGGGCGCGAGCCTGCCGACTTCGACCTTGGCCATGACGCTCCTTTAGTAGATGGGAACCGTGGCATCGACCAGCAGCGACCAGCGGTGGATGCCCCCCGCCAGGCTGAAGGCATGCCGGAAGCCCTGGGCGCGCAGATAGTCCGCCGCTGCCAGGGATCGCACGCCGGTGTGGCAGAGAATCAGAATCTCTGCCTCGGGATCCAGCTCGCCCATGCGCTCGGGTAGGGTTTCCAGCGGCATGAGCACTGAACCCTCGATGCGGCACCAGGCGTACTCGTCGGGCTCGCGCACGTCGAGCACGAGGGGGTTCTCACCGGCGGCGCGACGCTCCGCCAGTTCGACCACGTCCTTTTCCAAGGGATGCAGAATCACGTCAGTCCTTCAGATGGAATTTGGAAAAGCCCGAGGACAGGTCCTCGCCGAGCTCCTTGGCCGACTCGAAGGCCTCGTGCACGAGAGGCGCGTATCGGACCACATCGTGGGCGATGCGCTGCACGCGTTCGCGCACACGATCGTTGTTGAGCTGGCCGTCCACGAAGTCGGCGCCCTTGGCCGCCACGTGGAAGGGCAAGGTGAATCCGTGGCACCAGTTGAAGTTGTTCTTCACGGCGGTGATGGACATGTCGCCCCCGCCGCCGCCGGTCGTCGCCATCACCCCGGCCGTCTTGCCCGCCAGTTCCACATAGAGCCAGTCGAACCAGTTCTTGATGGCCGTGCCGAGGCTTCCATGATACTCGGGCGTGGCGATGATGAAGCCCTGCGCCCAGATGGCCAGCTCCTTCACTTCGGCGACCACGGGCGAGGCGTAGCGCTCCTCGTGGCCGGTCTGGAAGAAGGGAAGCTCGGTCTCGTGCAGATCGAGGATGCGCACCTCGGCCCCCGCCTCGCGTGCGGCTTCGGCGGCGATGTCGCAGAGAACTCGGCTGTTGGCGCCGGGCCGGTTGGATCCGGCGACGATGAGGATTCGCGTAGACATGGACTCATGTAAGCCCAAGGACGCCTTCACTTCAAGAGTTCGCTTCCGCCGCGCAATTCAGGATCCCGAAGCCCTGATGCGAAAACCCCCTCCCGAAGGAGGGGGCTCGCAATTCAGGCTGGTCGCTGGCAGCTGATAGCTGGTAGCTGACAGCTAGTACAGACTCTTCACCGTCGACCAGTTGGTCGATTCGGCGGCGGTGGCCTCGCAGTCGTCGCAGTGGGCGACCACCTGTCCGCCGATGGGTTCGCACTGGCCCTCGAGCACCGTGGTGCAGCTGCCGTCGGGCAGACAGCAGAGTTCGGTTTCCGTACTACCGTCCACGCAGTCGAGGATCACCTGCTCGATGGCGGCGGCGGTACCATCGCCTGTGGCGGGCACCTCGCCGTAGACGCCATCGGTGGTCGTCGCGTAGTTGAGCATGATGGCCTGGGTGGTGGGATCGGCGAAGCCCTCGCTCAGAACGTAGAGGGAGCCGACCTTCACTCCGAGAGCGGCCAGGGCGTTCGCCGCGTTGGCGGCGCTGACGTCGTCGGTGCCCACGGAGAAGATGTCATCGCAGCCGCCGGGATGCGCATCGGTCACGAGGATGGCGACCTTGCAGCAGGAGTCCCTCCAGGCGCTGGTCAGGAAGTCGCCCACGGCCAGACAGTTGGAGGCCGTGGAAATCTCGTGCATGGCCTCATCGCTGGCCTCGGGCCAGCCGGCTCCGCCACTGGCGAAGAGGGCGTTGAGCGCGTTGCTCACGTCGGTGAGGTTGAAGGTGAGGGCCTGATCCACTTCCACGCGATCGGCGAAGGAGACCACGCCGCCCTGCAGGTCACCGCAGGACTGCGTACCGGCCAGATTGAGGATATTCGCGAGCCCGGCCTTCACGTTGTTGATGGCACCGCCCATGCTGCCGGTGTCATCGATCACGAAGACCAGGTCGATACACTCGCAGTGGTTGTCCCGATCGAGGCTGTCGAAGAGTTCCAGGGGCGGGATCGGCATGTTGAAGTAGTCGGAGGGCAACTCGTTGGTCCCGGCACCCCAAGCCGGCAGGGCGAGCAGGCTCAATGCTAGAAAAATCAACGCTTTGCTTTTCATGAGATCTCCTTGGAGAGTGAGGGGAAACTAGTTAACGATGTTAGCAACTAGGTCGATTCGAATACATCGAATTCCAGTATATTCTGCCATTTATTCACTCTATTGAATGTAAGCCGGCTCACAACTTCGACTTAGTTTTCGGGCTTTTTGCCGGAAATGCCGCTGAGGATTTCGGACCCAAATCGTGTTATGATTGCTCTTTCAAGAACTCGGGCCCTTCCATCAAGGAGAATCATGCGCGCGTTCCGCTACGCTGCGGTCCTCTGGACCATCCCGGCCCTGCTCCTGGCCGCCGGTCCCCGTGACACGGTCGTCGAAGATTTCGAGGACGGATCTGTGGTCCTGGTCAGCTATCCCGATCAGGACGAGGACCCCGGCGACTGGTCGCTCATCGACTCGGGCACCTGGCAGGGCAGCGACTGGTCCCTGAGGCTCTACGGCAACACCTGGAAGATCCAGTCGGTGGACGCGATGCCGGTGACCGAGGACACGGTCTGGGAGGTGGCCGTCTTCGTGGAGGACTCCGACCCCCCCCACACCCAGGGCGAGATGATCGGCTTCGGGGTGAGCGACGGCGTGAACGAATTGCTCTACACCTTCGCCGGCAGCCAGCTGCCCGTGGACCCCAAGTGGTGGACGGTCTACCAGGGCAATTTCCCCGAGTACGAGTGGTTCCCCTACCTGCTCCCCATCGGCGAGGACTGGATGGCCACCTACGGCTATCTGCCCGAACTCAACTCGCTCATCTACGTGAACGACAAGGATGGCGGCGGCGGATCGGCCGTGGTCTTCGACGGCGTGCGCGACGTCACCGATGACCTCCCGGTTCCCCCCTCGGTGTCGGCCAGCTACACGGTGACCGCCTTCAAGCGCCTGGGCGGCGACCGCTTCCGTGCCAGCGTGCAGTTCTACGCCGACGTGGTGGATCCCGACTCGGAAAGCCACGACTTCCATTGGGATTTCGGCGACAGCACCACGAGCGTCGAACAGAACCCGGCCCATGACTTCATCGTGGAAGCCGACTACGACTTCACCGTGGGCGTGCTGGTCACCGATCCCGATGCGCGGGTCGGCGCGGATACCTGCCAGGTGGCGGTGGAAGAAGGGACGGGCGACCTGCCCTTCACGATCAATTTCGTGGGCGACATCATGATCGGACGGGCCTACGAGAACAACGGCGGCATCATCGACACCTACGGCGTGGACGCCATCTTCGAGCCCACCTACTCCATTCTCGGTGACGCGGCCGACGTGAGCTACGCCAATCTCGAGGTGCCCTTCACCGACCAGGGTTCGCCCCATCCCACCAAGAGCGTGGTGTTTCGGGCCCGGCCCGAGAACATCGTGGGCGTGGCCAACGCCGGCATCGACATCGTCTCGCTGGGCAACAATCACATCATCGACTACGGCGAGATCGGCATGCTCCAGACCATGGAGCTGCTGGACCAGCACGAGATCCGACACTCGGGCGCGGGCGTGAACGACTACTTCGCCATGCTGCCCACCTACTGGACCGAGAGTGGCGTGCGCATGGCCTTCCTAGGGTCGAGCAATCGCACGGGGCGAGCCTGGAACTATCAGCCCTTCCTGGACGCGGGTGCGAGCAAGGGCGGCTTCGCCTACCTGTTGCCCAAGAACCTGGAGGAATCCATCGAGGAGACCCTGCCCCAGGCGGACGTGGTGATCATCCAGACCCATAGCGGCGACGAGTACGAGACGGCGCCGCCGCCGGACGCCTTCCGCGGCGCTCCGGACATGCCGGCCCTCATCGAGTCGCACCATCCCCACCCCGAGGATCCCGACTTCCGCTTCCGCATCGAGCCCACGCCGGGCGAGCGCGAGCTACGGCGCATGTCCCTGGACCTCGGCGCCCACGTGCACATCAATCATCATCCCCACGTGCTGCAGGGCTTCGAGTCCTACAACGGCAAGCTCATCGCCCACAGTCTGGGCAACTACATCTTCGATCTCTACTACCCCGAGACCATGCCCACCATGGTGCTGACCCTCGAGATCGACAAGGAGGGCATCCAGGGCTACAGCTTCGTGCCCGCCTGGATCGACGACTACATCCCCCACCCGGCCACAGGCACCCTCGGGCGGGAGATCATGGATCTCATGGCCGACTACTCGCGACCCATGGGCGCACTGGTGGCCACCTTCCCCGACGAGGACTACGCCCGCGTCTTCGTGAATCCCGGACAGGCCCAGGAGTACGTGAACGCGCAGGCCGGCACGATGAGCTTCGTGGAGGAGAACGGCTTCGCCATGAGCGCGCCATTCGAACTCGCGGGGCAGGGCAGCCTGTCGAAGATCGTCTCACTGGCGGGCGAAGGACTGGGCGACTGGGAGATCCGCTACGGCCGCGAGCTCGCCTGGCACGGCGGCTTCGAGGACGAGGGCGCCACCTTCTGGCACACCAACAGCGAGGACGAGTGGATCACCGACGAACATGCCTTCGAAGGACAGCGATCCCTGGCCATGCGACGCCACGATAGCGACAACATCAACGTGGGCAGCGATCTCGAGAAGTACCTGCGCTGCGATCCTGACAAGGAGCACAGCTTCCTTGGCGCGCTTCGCGGACAGAACGCCGGCGAGGCCAACGTCTACCTGCGCTTCTACGACAGCCGCTACGACAACTATCAAAACTACATCAGCCAGACCGGCTTCGTCTCGCCACCCCAGGGCGACTTCGAGTGGATCCACGACTGGCGCAACGTCGAAACGCCCGAGGGTGGAAGCTACTTCGACATCCGCGCGCAGATGGATCCTCCCGCCGAGGGCGAGGGCCTGGCCTGGGCGGATGAACTCAAGGCCGTCGAATGGGACGAGTGGATTCCCGGCTCGGCCGACATGGACCTGCCCTATCCGGGCAACTTCCGATTCGTTCAGGTGCGAGCAACGAACCCGTCCCTGGCGAGCGCGGATCTGTCCTACGAAGAGATTTCCTACGATTGGGCGCCCACGCAGGCCGGCGAGGCCCCTGCCCTGGCCGAGGTGCTGCTGCGGCCCTATCCGAATCCCTTCAATCCCTCGACCAATCTGACCCTCGCCGCCCCCGGGGGCGAAGGCAAGCTGCCGGCGAAGCTGGAACTCTTCGATCTTCGCGGACGACGCATGACCACCCTCTACGACGGGGAACTCGACGCGGGCACTCGACGCATCTTCACCTGGCAGGGCCGCGATCACAGGGGCCGCCAACTCGCCAGCGGTATCTACTTCGCCAAGGGAACCGTGGGCTCGCAGACCTCGGTGGCGAAGCTCGTCCTCCTGAAGTAGAGGGTGACCGGGAAGTCTCGGAACCTACTTCAGCAGGACGAGCTTGCCGACCTGGCACTGCCCGTTATAGTGGAATTGATAGAGGTAGATCCCCGAGGACGTCTCTGCACCTCGCACTTCCCGCAGATCCATTTCAATCGAATGGACTCCCTCCGCGAGACGGTCGTCACAGGCCACCCCTAGAAGTCGGCCCCGGAGATCAAGAATCTCGCAGCGGAGGCGCCCGCCCTCGGGAAGCTCCACTCTCACGATGCATTTCGGATTGAAGGGATTCGGATGAGGCGGACCGACCCGGAACACCGCGGGCGGGCTATCCTCATCACCCAGGTTCAGATACATGGGCCGGTTGAGGAAATCTCGGGCGTGGAGGCGGCCGTCGCGGGGATCACATCCGGCCGGCAATCGGAGATGCAGAAGCTCGCCCGGTTCCCGCAGAGCGATTCCCGTACCCAGAACGGCCAGGCCCAGATCGATTCCGCTCCGGGAGGCATTGCGCAGGAAGTAGGGTCCGCCGCGCTCGAGCAAATCGCCGGGCGACACTTCCGAGAGTGGCCAGTCGCCCTCGACACGCAGTCCCTTGATGCCGCCGCCGGGATCGAGCAGATCCAGGATCCACCACCCCTCCCCCGCTTCCCGCCAGGCAAGTCTGGGCGATGGGTCCGAAGCGGCCAGGGCTAGCCGGGGCGCAGCACCCGGGTCGTAGTTCAGCGAATAGATCATCAGATCGTCGAAGTCGATGGAGTCGTCGGTGAGTGGCAATCCCTGTCCGCTGCCGTCGTCGGTGGGGCCCACGTCCACATCGGCGTTGTAGCCGGCGTCGCCGTCCTGCAGTCCATAGCTCGCGCCCAGGAAGGTCACGTCGCTCAGGTTGACCAGGCCGTAGGGATTGGCCACGTCGCCCAGGATGTAGCTAGTGGCCGCGGCGTTCTCCTCGGCGGCATCGCCGTACTGACCCGCGAGATCGTAGGCGAACGCTTCGTAGAAGAAGATGCCGCGGGCCGGACGAGGATCGACCAGCTGCTGCGCGCCCGGGGACAGGTTGCCGGCCAGCTGCCATTCGCTGCTCGAGGCGGCCGCCGCGCGAGTTCCCGGCCGAGCTGGAACCACGTGGCCCGGGACGTCGTCGTATTCGGGATAGACCGATCCCCCGCCACCGTCATGCCACATGGCCCGCCAGATCTCCACACCGTCCAGGTCCGCGTCACCGGGGTCGGTCCAGGTCACGGTGATCTGCGCGTTCCCGGGCTGGGCCTCCAGAGAGCCCACGGGCCCCGGAGGCAGATCCGCACCGGTTTCGAGAGTGAAGTCGAGGGTGTCGCAGACCATGGCCGAGGCCCAGTTGCCCTCCCAGGGAACAGGACCAGACAGATCGCGGATCCGGCGGCTTTCGGTCTCGATGATGGCCACCGTGCTCGCGTCGGCCGGATAGTAGACTCCGAAGCTGTCGTAGTCGGGATAGTCGTCGTGATAGAGAATCCAGAAGTTGCTGCCTCCCGCGGCGGATCCCGCGGAGGCGCCGGTGAAGAATTCGTCGTACCAGCCCTGATAGAATTGATCACGTGTGCTGAAGGGCTGGTGCTTGCCGAATTCCTCCAGGATGACCGGCTTGCCCAGCAAGGTTTCCGAATCGGCGATGTGGTCGCTGGCCCAGTCCATGGACGCGGCGTAGCTGATGCCCCAGTGATCCGGCCAGGCGTGGAAGCAGCCGAAGTCGATGCTCGCGGGCTGATGATTGCGGATGTAGTCGACGCCCTGACTGGACATCCACCCCAGCGGATTGTGCGCGGGGCCGGTGGGCCCGTAGAAGCCTTCGGATCCCGTGGTGACCATGTGATCGGGATCCAGCGACTTCACGTAGGCCGACATGGTCTCGATCCATTCCTGCAGGGTGTCCCCGCTCCCGTCGGACTGGCAGCGTGGCTCATTGGCGAGTTCCCAGGCGAAGATGGTGGGATCGTCCTTGTAGACCAGGCCGTTGAAGGTGTTGACGCGGCCGAGCACGGCGGCGATGTGGTTCTGATACCAGCTGCGGCAGTTCGTGTCGGTGTAGAAGTGATCGTGGGAGGAAGCCGTCCCACTCCAGGACACGTATTGGTTCATGCCGCCGTAGTCATCCCAGTTGTTCACGAAGGGCAGGATGAGCTGCAGTCCCAGCTCCCCGGACTTGGCCACCACGTAGTCGAGCCCCTGGAAGACCTGCTCGTCGTAGACACCCGGTGAAGTCTGAAGCGCGTTCCACTGACTCGCGCCGTCGTTGAAGGCCCAGGTGCGCATGACGTTCAGACTCATGGCCTTGGTCTCTTCGAGGACCTCGTCCACGTAGTGACGCAGGCCCAGGTCCGCCGCGTAGACCATGAGGTAGTAGGTATTGGTGCCGGCATAGAAGAAGTCGCCGTCGTCGCGACTGAAATGGAGCCCGTTTCGACTCGCCCAGCGTGGATTGCTGGGTCCGCCGCTCTGGTGGAAGCTCTCCTCGGTGAGGATGAAGCGACAGCGGTAGTTCATCTCCGGCAAGACGGTCTCGCCGTAGCAGAGCCGTTCGATCTCGGCGTAGACTCCCACATCCGTGGGCGTGAGATCGAAGTTGTAGGCGGCATCCGTGGCGGCGCCCGTCACGCTGCGATACTTCACTGGACTGTCGCAGGCCTGGGGAGTGCGCTGTTGCTCCCACCAGAGCACGTGGAAGCTGCTGTCCAGGGCGAAGTCCACTTCCGCGCCCCCCCAACGATCGCTGAGGAAGAAGTCGAAGAGGAGGTAGCCCTCGTAGATGTAGGCCGGGTCGTCATGATGGGCCAGATAGTCCGCGTCGTCGGCGTTTCCGGGATTGGGCTGCACGCGCCACCAGCGACCGGCGAATCCCAGGGCCTCGTTGGCGGCGTCATCGCCTTCGGCGCCCCAGATACCCGATGGCTTGCCCACCAGTTTCATCTGGTAGGCGAAGTTCGGTTTCAGGCCAGCGGCCGAAAGATGACCCTGAAAGCCGGAGACTCCGCCGGTCTCGTATTGCAGGTTCACCGTGGCCTGGGCGTAGTGATAGGCATCCTGATAGGATGGCGCAAAGGCGTTCTCGGCGATATCCCTGTATCGATAGCTGGCCCCCGGCCAGGTGGTGACGCCTTCGGTGGGCTCCAGGGGAACGGTTTCGGCGCCCACGGCCACCGCGGCGGCCGTCAGGAGCACGATGAGTCCGCGGCGAAGAAGAAGCATGGGATGTCCCTGTCCGCACATGTCTCGCTCCTCGTTCCTACCTCAGCAGCACGACCTTCTCGAATCTGCGGAGCCCGTCGGAGCAACGAAGTCTCAACAGGTAGAGACCGCTGGGCAGCTGGTTTCCATCGGCATCGATCCCCCGCCAGACGATGATCCGAGGCCGATCCGCCAGACTTCCTTCCCAAACCCTGGTCAAAACGCGGCCCTCGATGCTCAGCAAGTCGAGCTCAGCTCGTCCCGGCGAACCGGCGAGCTCGATCTGCAATCGCGGATTGCAGGGATTGGGATGCAGTTTCAGGTAGGGAAGCGCGAAGGCCTGATCGCCCACGCCCACCGCCTCGTCCACACGCACTCGGGCCGAGGCCAGGCTCACATCTTCGATGAGGACGGCGTCGGGCGAATAGAGTCTCACCTCGATGGACTCCACATGGCAGAGTCCCGACTGTCCCCCGCTGAAGGTCCAGCGGAAAAGCTCGCCGGGACCGGTGGCCCAGCAGTCGGATCCCAGGATGGCCACACCGCCGTACCATTCGGAAGAAGAGGTCAGGACGAAGTCCGGAAACAGATCGCAACCGGTGGCTATAAAACGATCCCCCGGAACCCCGTCCTGACTGAGAAGAACCGCTGGATCGAAACTCGTCCAGAGCTCGACGGTCCTCAGGTCGAGGCTGTCTTCCATGAAAACCGACAGCTGACCGAATTCGCCCGGAGCGATGGCCTGGTACTCGGGAAGGAAGCGAAGCCGCACCTCGGCTCCGGCGCTGGCGACCAGCAACAGGGCCGCCAGCAGCAGAGCCGTACTTCTTACCGCGCTATGCCGACTTCCTCTCATGGCGTCCATCGCCTCCAGGCCTGTCTCTACTTCAGCAGAACCAGCTTTCGCAATTCGCGGCGCTCACCCGCCACGAGTCTCAGATGATAGACACCCGAGCTGACCGATGCTCCCCGCTGGTCGCGGCCGTCCCAGACGATGGTGTGCGAACCAGCTTCCAGTCGGCGATTCAGCAGCCGGATCACCCTTCGTCCATCGGCACCGAAGATCTCCATGCGCACCACGCTCGACTCGGGAAGATCCAGGCGCATCTCGGTCTTGGGATTGAAGGGATTGGGGAAGTTTCGGGTCAGTCGGAACTCCGCGGGAATCGCCGGGGTGTCTGTGGCCTCCATCTGGATCTCCAGCGCCCGATTCAATCCGCTCCGAGCGTAGAGATTCGGCGGATCCAGATCCGCGGGCTCGCTGAGCTGAATCCTCAGCAACTCGCCGCTGCCCTGAATGGTCAAGCCCTCGCCGAGCAAGGCGAATCCGGCGTCGAGACCCGAGGATTCGATGTTCTCGAGAAAGAATGGCCCGGCCTGCTCGCCCAGCAAGTCCCCCGCCTCCACAGTGACCGCAAGCCCCTCGGCGAGATCGCTCCAGGCGCGTACGCCCTTGAGGCTTTCGCAGGATTCCGCGAGCACCAGGGCATAGAGGTCTCCGGCCAATCGCAGCCAGTGAAGGTGCACATGGGGCGTGCCGTCCATGGGAAGCGGGAGAGGTGCCACCACACCGTAGTTGAGTGACAGGATCATCAGGTCCTCGAAGTCCACGACGAGATCGGTATCGGGGATGCCCGTGCCGCTGGAATCGTCGCTGGGTCCAACGTCCATCTCGTCCATGTAGCCACCGTCGCCGTATCCCAGACCGTAGCTGCTGCCCAGCACCGTGACATCCGCCAGGGTCACCAGTCCGTCGTAGTTCCCGTAGACGCCGTCGCTCACGTCGGCGAGCCAGTAGTTCGTGGCGAGGGCCTGGACATCGGATCGAGGACCGTAGTTGCCCGCCGCGTCCTTGGCGAAGATCTCGTAGAAGTAGACGCTACGCGGAACGATGGCGTCGGCGAATCCCTCCAGGCCAGCGGCCACCGTGCCCGCGAGGCTCCAGTCGGCACTGGCCTCCGCCGCGGCCTGGTCCGCGGGACGGGCGGGCACGTATGACGCCGGATCATCGTCATAGTAGGGATAGGCGGATCCATCACCACCGCCTCCCTGCCAGAGGGCCCGCCAGATTTCCAGCTCCGCGAGATCCCCGTCCGCCGGATCGGTCCAGCTGAGCGTGACCTCTTCGTGGGCCGGGGCCGCCGAGAAGTCGGCGGCCGCGGCGGGACTCGTGCCGTCGAGGGTGATGTCATCGCTCAGGGGTCCCAGCTTGTTGCCCGCCTCGTCCCTGAACTCGCCGGTGACCGTCTTGAGCCCGTCGCCGGCAAGGAGTATCCAGGCCTGGGACGGGCCATAGGCGATCCAGTCCTCTTCGGGACCACCCCATCCGCCGGTGTTGCTGAAGCGCATCTGGGCGGCTCCGCTGACGCTGCAGGTGAGGGTCACATCGACTTCGCTGCAGTAGACATCGCCGTCATTGATGACGAAGCTGCCCGTGGGCGCCTGGGTGTCGAGTATGGTGCTCGCATCGGGAGGCGAACCCGGAGCCCCTTCGTTGTTGCCCACCGCGTCCACCGCGATGGTGTAGAAACCGTACTGTCCGTCGGCGCCCGCCGTGAAGGAGATGGGGCTGGAACTGAAGCTCCCGTAGGACGAGTATCCTCCGCCCTCGAAGTTGTAGAAGAGGACCACGGCCGCCACGCCGCTGCCGCCGTCGCTGGCCGTGTAGGCCACGTCGAAGGTGACGGAGGTCTGGTAGGCGGGAAGCGCGTCCACGCTGGAGGTCGGTGCCGAGGCGTCCTGGATCGAGGACCGGCTATCGGACCAATCCGATTCGTTCTCCTCGGCATCCCTGCACTTGACTCGGTAGAAGTAGTCCTCTCCATCGCTGAGTCCGGTGAAGAGGTGATTGAGCGAGGAGGTCCAGCCGGAGACGTCGTGAAGCACCGAGAAATCGCCGCTTGTACCGCACTCGGCGTAGTAGTCCACCGCTCCGCTGCCACTCTCGTCGCTCCAGTAGATTGTGTTGCTGTTCCCAGCGGTGTAGGGCGGCTCCGATGAGATGACCGGGGCGTCGGGCGCCGCGCAATCGACCGTGATGTCGACGCTGTCGCCATAGTAGACCGCGATGTCGTCGTTGCTCAGATCTCGGAAGATCACCGTGTCGAGATAGACCGTGGCAAAGCCGTCGGCCACCCCTTCGAACTCGATGGTGAAGAGATCTTCGGCCGTCACGATTCCCGTGGTCGTGCCGAGAATCGCGTAGTCGATGGTGAAGTCGTTGTCGCCATTCTCGAGGATCTCCGTATGCACCGTGGAGCCCGAGGGCAGGGTGTGGATGGTGATGTCGGTCTCATCGAAATCCACCGCCGATCCGGCGATGACTCTGGCGGAGTATCCCTTGAGCGGAGTCGTCTCCGAATCGGGCGTGTAGGCGAAGTCCACGGTAGACAGATCACCGCAACCGATGTTTTCGGGCTGAGGCGTGCCCGGGGCCAGCACCGCCACGCTTCTCGGCGTGAAACGGAGAACGCCATCGGGGTTGGTCCCCGAGAAATCGGCCACCTCGAATCCGATGGAGGTCATTTCGGTGAGATCCTGGGCATTGATCGCGTAGATACCGCCGTCCGGCCAGGACTGTCCTCCGCCCGTGTGAGGCACCTTGTTGTCGACGATGTTCCAGGCCTCGGCCGCGGCGAAATCGAGCATGAGTACGGCCGAACCGCCCGGAGGCAGCGATACCCAGGGGCCCGCCCAGAAGGTGTCGTTGGTGGCATCACCCGAGGGATTCCCGCTCGCACCGGTGAATCCCGTGTTGAGGAAGAGATGGACGTCCAGGTTCGCGTCGTCGAGATTCTCCACCAGCAGGGAGTAACCCGAGAAGTTCAGGAAGTCAGCGTTGTGCACGCCGCCGTTCTGCCCGTAGAAGTTCTCGACCTCGTAGTCGTCCTTGATCAGCAGCTTGCCTGCGTCCAGGCCGGTGAACGCGAAATCCACTGACACTCCGCCAACATCGCTTCGCGTGAAGCTGCCGGAGCCGGAGCCGCTACCGAACTCTCCGTGGGACAGGAGTTGGCTCTGGGGAATTGTGAAGGTGCCGGCGCTTGCCAGTCCCGCCAGCAGCACCATCATGGCGAATGAGATTGTCAATCTACCCGAAGAGAATGCACTACGATACATCGCGTCCTCCCTTCTCTAAGCTGAGCGAGGCCTCTGCGTGGCCTGCGTGGTGTCGCTCCCCTTGGGGGAACCGGCTAGGCCGAATCGCCAGGGAGGCAATGGGTCGTTTCCTATTCAGTTTCGTTCGATCCCGTGATCCTCACCTTGATCCCGATGGGCTCCTTCGGGTCCCGCTTCATGGCGCGACCTTCGATGACAAGGTTGAACTCGGTGTTTCCGGGAAGATCCTCTCCCCTGAGCTTGGTGGTGCGTTCATCGAAACGGGTCTCGCAGATGACCGCCCCATCCGTGTCGAGCAGGCGGCAGGTCCACTCTCTCTCCTCCATCCAGAACCGGCTCGGGGATGCGGGAAAGACGGTCAGGTCCAGACTCCAATCCGGGGTGTTGCTCATCACCTGCATGGGGAAGGGAATTGTCCTCCAGAATCCGGTCTCGTCCGGCTGTCCCAGGTACATGGACATGTCCGTGGGGATGACGACGATCTGCCCCTTGATCTTCATCTTGACGAGGGTGACATCGTCGACATCCACTTGGGCGTTCGCCGGGGTAAGCAGAACGACGGTCACGAGCGAGACGAATAAGAGACCAATGATGCTTCGACCGCCTCGAGAAAGCTTCGAACTAGCGAGTTTCATGGTTCTCCTTTTCACCCCATCACGAATTCTTCGGCTACAAGCCGGACCCTGTGGCCCGGCTTGCCGCTACAGTGCATCGAACAGCGCCGGATCAATCAGAATGTGCGGGGTGATCAGGATGACCACCTCCAGTTCCGATTTTTCCGTAGTGGTGTGACTGAAGAGCAGATCGCCGAGTAGCGGTATGTCCTTGAGGTATGGAATCCCGGTCTTCTGCTTCAATGTGTTCTCGAGGACGAGCCCTCCTATTCCGAGGGTCTCGCCATTCGGTATCCTGATTCTGCTCTCCACCGATCGCACGTTGGTGACGGGCAGATCGGTCACTCCCGTACCCGTGACGTCACTCACGGAAGCCACGACCTCGACGTCGATCTCACCCGAACTGCCCACATAGGGTGTGATCCCGAGGGCGATACCCGTGGTGATCTTTTCGAGCGTCACATAGGAGTAGTTCACGTTTCCCTGAACGAGGGAGTAGTAGGCCTCCCGCCCGATCTGTATCTGCGCCTTCCTGCCCTCGCTGGTGGCGATGCGCGGATTGGCCTTGATCTGCGCCCTTCCGCTCGTGGCCAGCAGACGAAGCGTGGTGGAGAGGTCGAAGACGGCGCCACCGCTGGACTCGCCCAGATGGGTCAGATTCGCGACGAAGGACGAGTCGCTGAGAGAGGGCAGCAGTTTCGAGATCTGCAGCGAGGCGTTGTTGCGCGTTCCCGTCCAATCCCAGTCCAGTCCGATGGTTCGTCTGGCGTCCGCGTTCATCTCGACGACCATGGCCTCGATCATGATCTGGGGCGTCGGTTGATCGATGGAGGCGAGGTGCAGGTGGAAACTGTCGATGATGGTGCGCGGTGCCGTGATGACGAGGGAGTTGGAGCCGTCGTCGAAGTGCAGGTAGCTCAGGTAGTACTCGGAGAGCAAGGGTCGCAGGGAAGAGGTGTTCAGATACTCGAGCTCGATCCGTTCGCTTTCCGCGATGAGCGGGAAGATCGGACTGTCAGGCTCCGGAGCTCCCACGATGTAGTAGTCCCCCAGCCACCCATACGAGAATCCCAGGGGTGTCAGGAGTTTTTCCAGACATCTATCGAGGGGCTCATCGATGAACTCGGCCGTCACGTATCCGCGCACCTTGGGCCCGGGAACGATGTTGATTCCCGTCTGGGCGGCGAGATCGGTGAGGGCCTGCCGGATATCGGTCTCGTAGAAGACGTTCGATATCAGGGGTCCCGAATCGCCGTTCGGATCGGAATCGTCGATCGAGGCGAACTCTGCCGAATCCGCCTGCAAGGAGAGCTGCGCAAGATCCGCTTCGGCCTCCTCCTCCCACTCCGGAAGGAACTCGAATCTTGCCGCAGCCCTCGGGAAGTAGCGATGCAGGAGGGCGAAACAGTGAGCGGCCTTTTCGTACTCTTTCAACTGGACATTGACCTTACCCAGTTCGAAGAGCACCTCGTCCATCCTGTAGTAGGAGTACTGTTTCCGTCCCACCTCCCGAAGCATTTCGGCCGCCTGGGCGAAGTCGCCAGCCTGCCACAGCTCCTGGACATCCATGAGCACGGTGTCCACCACATCGATGGGAGCCGCCGGAGGAATGTAGTCGACCATGGGCGGCTTGCTCGTGCAGGACTGAATCGCAAGCACGCATAGCAGTCCCAATCCCCGAAGCAAAGGCCCACACCCTGGTGAATGACTCATGTCGAATTCAACTTTCTGCTTCGGCCCTCTCCATTTCTGGAGCCGGCGCTTCGTCTATCCTCCGCTCATACTGAAGGTGCTCTCGAAGAGGACCTCGCTCGATTCCGTGGACAGGGGCATCCCGCTCTTCTGATCCACATCCGAGAAGATCGCCTTGATCCTGTGCTCTCCGGCGTTCACGGGCGGCACGTCCATCCTGAGGATCCTCTCGGCACCCGGTACGATCAGCACGGGCCTGACCGATCCCAGTTCGACATAGGCTACCTGCCTGCCTCGAACCTGCTCGAGGACCATTCGACCCTTCACGCGCGCCACCTTCCCCCCCGTGTTCCGAATGGTCACTACGGCCGCGCTCGGGTTCGCCTCGGGTTTGCTGCGGACGAGCACGGGAACAGGCACGTCCAGTTCGGCGGCGGGCGTGTCCCTGTCGGCGGCCACGATGAGGACTCCGCGTTCGCATCCGATGGGCTCGGGTTCTCCCGGCTTCTCCGCGCTGCCGTTCAGCTTCAAGGCCTGGATCAGGCTCTGCCCCGGAGGACAGTTGCGGGGCACGGTGATCTGTGCCACCACCGTCGTGGCCCGTTTCGCGCCGACGACGACCTGGTCCTTGCGCAGGCTGATCCAGCCCGAGTTCTCGCCCTCGCGGGAGGGCTCATCGAAGAAGGTGAGGAAGCCGTTCGATTCCACTCGAACCCCGGACACCGACAGCTCCACCGTGGCTTCATACTCGGATCGATTCTGTATCCGGATCGGAATGGATCGGGTTCCGCCACGCGCCGTCTCTACTTCCACGAGAACCGGTTCCACCCAGAGATCGAGGTCCTGGGATCGCTGACTCGTGAGCAGTCCCGTCGTCCCTCGCCCGTCCTCGCTGACGGAGAGGTCGAACTCTCCGTTGAGATGTCGTGTGTGATTGATGATCAGGCGGACCGAGGTTCTGTACTCGTCCGGCGGCAGAGCCGAGGCCAGGGGACATCGGAAGGACACCCTGCTGCCCGCGAGTACGGTGATCGGCACGCCGGTCTCCGACATGGGCAGCTCGCAGCGAACCGGGAAGATTCCCGCCGAGCCGTAGAGAACGACGTCCCCACGAATGCTCGTGGAAATCTTGCCCACGTTCTCCAGATCGAAAACGATCTGCTCTGCCTGGGGATCGTAGCTGAGATCCTCGATCTCGACCTCTTCCCTTCCCCGGGAAGGAGCCACGGCGATGATCTGCACGTCGATGGCCGGTTTTATCTGCACGTAGACCTGGGAAGTGGAGGGTTCCGGTACGTGTGCGATGCGAACGTATGCGTAGTACTCGCCGGCCGCATCGGAAGGGAAATTCACCGTGACCGGCAAGGTGACTCCTCTTCGGGCCGGAGCCGAAATCGTGCTGGGGATATCGATCCAGGCGGCGCAGGACCGGATGCCCTCGCCCACCTGAACCTGTTGCTTCGCTCCGGTGACGTAGATCTGGGTCATGTCCAGAATCGTCAGCTCGAAAACGGAATCCTCATCCATGAGAGGTGTCTGGATGTTGACCTGATCGATGGCGCTGGATCCTGCCCGTCCATTCAGAACGAGCTTGATGGGCGAAACGCCGAAACCCTGACGGGAGTCGTCACGGTCAAGGCGAGCCTGTCCCAGTGCGCACTGGGCCGCCAACAAGGCCATCAGGACCAAGACCGCAGTTGCTTTCACGTCAGACCTACCTCGGTTCAGGTTCGTCGACGACTCATTCCAGGCGTCCTGCTCGAAGACGCTTCCAAGCGGCGGTCCATCCGCCCATCCTCAATCGGCCGACCCCACCATGGTGAAGCTTCCCTGGTAGGTGCCCGCGGCTTCCATGTAGGTCACGATGGCGCTGTACTGCAGTTCCGCGGCCACCACCGAACCGCTTCCGGCCAAGACGGTGGGACTGCTCCCCAGACAACCTTCCGGCGGCTCGCTCCCCGGACCTGATAGCCTCTCCCAGCAGATCTGGTCGGCGGGAATTGTCCGTCCGCCCTCTTCCAGAAGCGCCAGGACACAGTCCACATGCCAAGCGGTCGAGTTCGTTGTCACGGTCACGAAGATGTTCCGGTCGGCGTAGTAGGTGCCGGGCCCGCTGACGCCGGTGAAGGTCATGGTGTCGTCGGAAACCTCGACCACGATCTCTTCGAGATTCTCGAAGACGATGGGAATGGACCAAGGCTGGCCGATGGCTTGGCTCTCGAGCGAGAAAGGCGTGCTGCCGTCAAGCTCACCTCCCAAGGGCAGGAAGGGATGCAGGACGATCTCCGCCCTCAATTCTCCCACCGGATCTGTCCAGTCAGGATGTATCTCCAGATGGATTGTTCGAATGTCGGCGGAACCGGCTACACCCAGGCAGAGGGGTCGAGGCTCCGAGAAACTCGCAAGAGTTCCACCGGCCTCGTCGAGGCGAACAAGCAGACGGTCCAGGGGTATGGGCCCGGAGGGCCCGTCGAGCGAGACGGCCTCGATGGCCACCCCCCAAAGGGGAAACTCGCTCTGTACGGAGAACTCGATTCGCGCCACGCCGGCGATCGGCTGAAGGACTCCCATGGGTTCGCGGTCGAAATCGCCGGTTTCGAACTCCAGCGGACCGCTGGGTACATCTAAGTTGATACCCGAACCATGGCGGGCCCCCGCAGGATCCAGGGTCTCGAAGCCGAGCGCAGGGCCTACTGGCGCGAAAATGAGGAAGGAAAGCCACAGGAAGGCCGAAATGACGGCGATTCGCTCAAAGCCATAACTGAGCGACTTCCCCTCCGAATGTCTAGTGGGTCGAGGAGAACTCTCAAGTGTACACATGAGTGACTCCATCCTGTTTGCATTACCTCAGTGTGCTGTCATAACTCCTTTCACATCTCCCAGAGGAGGACGCAGCAATGTCCCGGGATCATATCCCGGGACATTGCCCATCAACAGACAACCTCGCGTACCAACGACGATCGGCTGTCATCTGCGTCTCCCGCGAACTACGGCTGGGTGAAGGCAGTCGTCATGGTCGCGGTGTACGTCCCGGCAGCATCGAGCACGGCCGGCCACTCAGAAGTACGCTTCACTCTGAACTGGTAGGCCAGGTTGCCCTGACAGACGCCGGGAAGCGGGAAGGTCCATGCACCACCCGTCATGGTGAAGACTTCCTGGACTGGGTGGAATGCTCCGCCACCCATGCCGAGGGTCATGCCGCCCGCATCGAAGGCATACGCTCCAGCGCCATCGCCGGGGATGTTGCCGTCATTGGCCCATCCGCCGTTGTAGTAGAAGCCATTCGTCCAATCACCCGAACCGACCATAGCGAAACGCGTGGGCAGGGTATCGGTGCCGCTGGTCAGATCGCCGCTGGGCGTAATGGTCATCGTGGCGCTTGAGTTGGTCTGCACCCACATGTACGCCGTGTCTCTCGCCTCGTAGTATCCGTTGGCGAAGGCGTCGGTGGATGCTTTGTCGCCGGTGTTCGGCCAAGTTGGGGTTGATGTTCCATCCACGGGGAGGTACATGCCACCACCGGTCGGAATCCAATCCGGACCCGGCCAGTAGTAGTCACTTGTGGAGACATCCGTCGAGCTTGAGAAATCCACGGTATCATCCTGGTACTCCACACTCATCCCCGGTGGGATCACCAGCGTAACGACTGTGATGTTGTCCGCAGCCATTGCCGATACGCTGAACAACCCCAAGACCGCACATGTAATCAGGATCTTGTACACGGTTTTCTCCTATCAGCATGAAGTTTGGATTAGCCTCCTTAATTCAAAAGGTGCCATGCCCCATCCAGAGGCTAAATCGGCGGGAATATGGTAGAGATCGGGAATGGCAAAGTCTAGTAATAAATCAATTTCAGAGAATCATTCTCGAAATCATGCCTATGCTTACCAGTCATAGTATTGTTACCACTATACGAAACTTAAGTATATTTCCTAAACGTGAAATCTCTGAGACGCCCGCCGTATATGCGTGTATGGGCTTGTCAGGACTCAAAAGTCGATTTTAAGCCTGGAAATTTAACTCGTTATCAGGGTTGAGATGCTCGCTATCGCCTCGGTTCAAGCGATTATTACCAGAAACTCAAATACGTTCAATTACGAGGGCGTATCCCGCGGGCGAATCGTGACGAAAGCCTTCTGGCCATCTCGCCCCAGATCTCGGTCTGGGTGGGGTGGGGATGGATGGCCCGGGTCAGATCCTCTAGTGTCGCGCCCGACGCGATGAGGGCCACGGCCTCCCCAACGAGGGCGTCAGCGTGGTCGGCGAGCAGATGCGCACCGAGGATTCTGCCACCCTTCTTCTCGGCCACCAGCTTGAACATACCATGGGTCTCGAAATTCAGTCGGGCCTTCACGTCGACGTCCAGAGGGTAGCGCATCTCCCCTGCATCGATTCCCCGGGCCTTGGCTTCCTTGAGGCTCAGGCCCACGGAAGCGACCTGCGGACGGGTGAAGACCACACCACCGTCCAGATCCGCATCGTAGCGGGCTTCGCCTCCCAAAATGACTTCCGCCGCCACGCGCCCCTGCGCCGAGGCGGTATGGGCCAGCATGAGCCCGCCGATCACATCCCCGATGGCGAAAATGTGGGCAAGGTTCGTGCGACAGGAATCGTCCACCGCGATGACGCCGTTCTCGACGGCTATGCCCGCCGACTCCAATCCGAGCGCATCCAGCACCGGTCTTTTCCCCGCGGCCACGAGCACCCGGTCCACCGTGACGGAGTGCTCGGTACCCCCCGAATCGGCGTAGCGAAATGTCACCTCGCCCATCTTCCCGGATATCTCGACGACCCTGGCCGAGCAGTGCAGATCGAGTCCGGACTCAGCCTCGAGGATCTTCTGCAGACCGAGAGCCACGCCCTTCTCCATCTCGGGCAGGATGCGCTCCATCATCTCGACGAGCACCACCTCGCTGCCGAAATCACGGAAGATCTGGGCCATTTCCAGCCCGATGGCTCCGGCTCCCACGATGCCGAGTCGTGCCGGGCGCTCCGGTAGGTCCCAGACGGTCTCGCTGGTGAGCAGGGCCCCTTCCTCGAAGGCCTCCACGGCGCCGGGGATGGGTGGAATGAAGGCCGGCGCCCCCGTGGCGATGACCGCCGCTCCGAAACTGAGGGTTGCGGTGGAGCCATCCGGCTTGATCAATCCCAGCTCGTGATCGCCATTAAAGAAGGCACGGGCATGGATGTATTCGATCTTCGACTTGAGATCGGTCTTCAGGGCCAGCTCGCCGCGCTCGGTGAGCAGGGTTCGACGAAACTGCTCCAGGGCGGGCCAGTCGAGCTGGCCGCCCCCGGTTCCCATCACCCCGAGCTCCGAGTCGTGGCCGCGATCCCGCAAGCGATCGGCCGCCGCCCGCCAGGTCTTCGAAGGAATGCAACCACGCCAGAGGCATTCGCCGCCGGGCAGGGGAGCGTCGTTGACCAACGCGACGCGCAGTCCGCCGGCAGCCAGTTCCCGCGCGCAGTCCTCGCCGCCGGGGCCGGCACCGATGACGGCGACATCGCAGTCCCAGTCTCCCTGGGGAATCGCCATGGATTTCTCACTGGAGCCCACGCCTCTAACCTCCTAGACTGCATCGGCCGACCATCCGACCATGTCCTGGAAAGTGGGTCAAGCGCGGGCCTTCGGCAAGCCCGCGAGGGAGCCTTTGGGGATTTCCAGGTATCCTAACCGTTAAATCCTTAAGTCGTTGATACACTGGACATTAGCGACATTTCTTTGCTAGTTGAGGGCGAACCGTTACGAGAGGAAAACCATGCCCCTTACCGAGATTTCGACTTTCAGCGTGTCCAGGCTTGAGATCCTGGACGGCGAGGGAAAGGCGGATCCTTCCCTCGATCCCGGGCTTTCCGACGATGAGCTCCTTCGCATGCACCGACTCATGTGCCTGGGCCGAGAGGCCGACTCCCGCATGCTCAAGCTGCAGCGTACGGGCCGGCTCGGCACCTTCCCTCCCACCGCCGGTCAGGAAGCCGTCTCCGTGGCCGCCACCCTCGCGACTCGCGAGAGCGACTGGTTCACCGGCGCCTTCCGTGAGCTTCCCGGACGCCTGGCCCGCGGCCAGTCCTTCACCCAGCTTCTGAAGTTCTGGGCGGGTCACGAAGAAGGTGCGGCCGTCTCCATGGACGAGCGCACCATTCCCGACAACATCGTCATCGCCTCCCACGTGCCCCAGGCCGTGGGCATCGCCTATGCGATGCAGATGAAGGGCGAGGACGCCGTGGTCCTCAACTTCTTCGGCGACGGCGCTACCAGCGAGGGCGACTTCCACGAGGGCCTCAACTTCGCGTCCGTGTGGAAGAGCCCGGTGATCTTCATCATCCAGAATAACGGCTGGGCCATCTCCACGCCGCGGGCCAAGCAGACCGGATCGGCGACGCTGGCCCAGAAGGCCATCGCTTACGACATCCCCGGCATCGTCGTCGACGGCAATGACGCCCTGGCGGTCTACACCGCCGTGAGCCAGGCCGCCGACCGTGCGCGCAAGGGCGAGGGCCCCACCCTCATCGAGGCGCAGACCTATCGCATGGGCGTGCACACCACGGCCGACGATCCGACGCGCTACCGTAGCGACGAGGAAGTGGCCGAGTGGGCCAAGAAGGATCCCATCACGCGCTTCCAGCGTTACCTCGAAGACAAGGGAATCTGGGACGGCGACAAGCAGGCCGCCCTCGAGGAAGAGATCAAGGCCGAAGTCGCCGCCAGCGTGGCGGAGTTCGAGGGCATGGAGAAGATCCATCCCGCGACTCCCTTCGATCATGTGCTCGAGACCACGGACCCGGAGATCGAACGTCAGCGCGAGATCTTCTTGGAGAACATCCGAACCGAATTCCCCCAGGATCTGGAAGGAGTCGCCGATGCCTAAGCTCAACATGGTCCAGGCGATCAACCTCGCCCTTCATCAGGAAATGGAAACCGACGATAGCGTGCTCGTGCTCGGGCAGGACATCGGCGTGAACGGCGGAGTCTTCCGGGTTACCGAGGGACTCACCGAGAAGTTCGGCGAGCAGCGCGTCATCGACACGCCCATCGCGGAATCGGCCATCGTCGGCGCCGCCATCGGCATGGCCCAGGCCGGTCTTCGCCCCATCGGCGAGATGCAGTTCTCGGGCTTCAGCTACTACGGCCTGCAGCAGGTGGAAAGCCACGCATGCCGCTGGCGCTCCCGCAGCCAGGGCAACATCACCGTGCCCATGGTCCTGCGCATGCCCTACGGCGGCGGCGTCCATGCTCTGGAGCATCACAGCGAAAGCCGGGAAGCGACCTATGCCCACTTCCCGGGCCTGAAGGTCGTGCTTCCCTCGGGTCCGCGGAACGCCCGAGCACTCATGGTGGCGGCCATCCGAGACAACGATCCCGTGATCTTCATGGAACCCAAGCGGAGCTACCGCGCCTTCAAGGAAGAGGTGCCCGAGGAGCCCGAAGTCATGGAAATCGGCAAGGCCCAGATGGTCCAGGAGGGCAAGGACATCACCCTGGTCGCCTGGGGCGCCATGATGAGGCAGTCCCTCGACGCGGCCGAGCGCATGGAGAAGAAGGGCGTGAGCGTCGAGCTCATCGACCTGCTCAGCGTGGCCCCTCTGGACAGCGACACCATCAACGCCTCGGTCAAGAAAACCGGACGCTGCGTGGTGGTGCAGGAGGCTCCGCGCAGCCTGGGCATTTCCAGCGAGATCATCACCCGCATCAACGACCACGCGCTCATGTATCTCGAAGCGCCGGTGGGACGCGTGACCGGATTCGACGTGGTCACTCCCAACTTCGCGCGCGAGAAATGGTATCTTCCCACGGCGATGCAGGTGGAACGTCAGCTCGACGCCACCATGGCTTTTTAGGGGGGCGGAATGTACGAATTCAAACTTCCGGATCTGGGTGAGGGCATCCACGAGGGCGAGGTGCTCAAGTGGCACGTGGCCACGGGCGAGACCATCGCGGAGGACGATCCCCTCGTTGACGTGGAAACCGACAAGGCCGCCGTCACCATTCCCTCGCCTGCCAGCGGCAAGGTGGTCTCGACCACCGGCGAGGTGGGAGAGATCGTTCACACCGGCGACGTGATCGTGGTGATCGATGATGGAAAGGCGGCCAGCGACCAGCAGCCAGCTGCCAGCCAGAAGGAAGACGATGCTGCCTTGCACGCTTCGGTGGCCGCCGCGGCGGAGAAGGCCGCATTGACCTTCGATGCCGAGCCGAGGGCGAAGTCGGCCGCGGTCAGTGGAAAACGGGAAGCGGGACGCGGACTGCACGTCGCCGCCGCCCCCGCCGTGCGTCGCCTGGCCCGCGAAAAAGGCATCGACATCAATACCATCGCGGGTACGGGTCCCGGCGGCCGCGTCACGGCCGAGGATCTCGACCGACCCGCCGGCGCATGGACCGCCGATGCGCCGGGAGCCCACGAGACCGAACTGCCGCCCATCAGCGCGGACTTCAGCGGCGGGTCGTCCATCCCCTACTTCGAGGTGGAGCAGCTTCCCGATTTCGGCGAATGGGGCCCCATCGAGGTGGAGGAGGTTCGCTCCATCCGCCGCAAGGTGGCCAGAAAGATGACCAGTTCCATGGTCATCGCGCCCCACGTGGCCCACATGGACGAGTGCGACGTCACCCGTCTCTCCGAATTCCTGAAGGCTGAGAAGGAGCGCGATCCCGAGAGCGGGCTCACCTTCATGGCTTTCGTCATCAAGGCCGTGGCCAACGCTCTCCAGCGCTTCCCGGAACTCAACTCCAGCCTGGATCCGCACAGGCAGGCCCTCGTCTACAAGAAGTACTACAACCTCGGCTTCGCCGCCGACACGCCCCGCGGCCTCCTGGTGCCGGTGATCAAGAACACCGACCGCATGGGCGTGGCCGCCATCAGCCAGTCCGTTCGCGACCTGGCCGGACAGGCCCGCGAGGGCAGCATCGAGGCCGGCGACCTGCGCGGAGGCACCTTCTCGATCACGAACATCGGCGTGCTGGGCGGCACGGGGCTCATCCCCACCATCAACTATCCGGAGGCGGCCATCCTCGGCATGGCACAGGTGCGCGAGAAGCCCGTGGTGATAGATGGCGAGATCGTGATCCGCAGCATCATGCCCATCACCCTCGCCTTCGATCACCGCATCACCGACGGCGCCAACGCGGCCCGCTTCGTGAACGACGTGATGGCCCAGCTAGAAGACCCCATTCGGCTGAGCCTGTAGGGAGGTAGCACCATGGTCATGGGACAGCTCAAGCAGGAAACAGATCTTGTCGTCATCGGCGCGGGGCCGGGCGGCTATGTGGCCGCCCTGCGCGCGGCGGATCTCGGACTCGAGGTCACGCTCATCGAGCGCGAGGAAAAGCTGGGCGGCGTTTGCCTCCGCGAGGGATGCATCCCGTCGAAGGCCCTCATCAACGCGGTGGAGATCGCCGACGCAGCGCGCCACGGCGACAAGTTCGGCCTGAAGGTCGGCAAGGTCGAGATGGATCCCGAACGCCTCCGCGAATGGACGAAGGAGGTCGTCGACGGCCTCACCGGCGGCATTCGCGGACTGCTGAAGAACCGCGGCGTGGAAGTGATCAAGGGACGCGCGCGCTTCGACGGTCCCAACAGCCTGGTCCTCGAAGACGCCGAGGTCTCGGGCATCCAGTTCAAGCACTGCATAATCGCCACGGGCTCGCGGATCAACGAGCTGCCGGCCGCCTACGATCTACCGGTGTGGACCTCGGCCGAGGCCCTGAAGATCCCCGAGATTCCCGAGAGCCTGCTGGTGGTCGGCGGCGGATACATCGGCCTGGAAATGGGCATGATCTACGCCGGTCTCGGATCCAAGGTGACCATGGTGGAGTTCTTCCCCAGCCTGCTCCAAGGCGCCGACGCGGACCTCGTTCGCGTGGTGGTGAAGAGCGCCGAGCAGCGCTTCGAGAACATCCTCACCGACTCCAAGGTGGTGGAGCTCGAGCAGGCGGACGGCGGATACAGGACCACCATCGAGACCGACGGCAATCAGCAGATTGTCGAGACCTCTCAGGTTCTCGTGGCCGTGGGACGTCGCCCCAACACCGACAACATCGGGCTGGAGATGACCGGCCTGAAGACCGACGAGCAGGGTCGCATTCCCACCGACGAGCAGTGCCGCACCGAACTCGAACACATCTACGCCATTGGCGACGTGGCGCCAGGACCCATGCTGGCCCACAAGGCCAGCCGCGAGGCCAAGGTCGCCGCCGAGACCATCGCCGGGCACGACGCCGCCTTCGACAATCGCGCCATCCCCGCCGTGGTCTTCACCGATCCCGAGCTGGCCTGGACCGGCCTCACCGAGCGCGAGGCGGAGGAACAGGGCATCAAGGTGAAGGTGGGACGTTTCCCCCTGTCCGCCCTGGGACGGGCGCGCACCCTCGGCCGCAACGAGGGGCTCGCCAAGGTGCTGAGCGATCCGGAGACCGGCCGCGTGCTGGGCGTGGCCATGGTCGGGCCACAGGCCAGCGAACTCATCGCCGAGGGCACCCTGGCTCTGGAGATGGGCGCCACCCTCGAGGACATCATGGTGACCATCCATCCGCATCCCACGCTCTCGGAGGCCATCTTCGAGGCGGCGGAGGTGGCCTCGGGTTCGGCGGTGCACGTCAGCGCGCCCAAGAAATCCTAGGATGAGGATCGATCCGCTCCCCTACCGGCGCGACGAGCTCCTGCTCGAGCGTTGTCGGCGCAGCGGTCGCGCGGAGATCGAGATCTTCCGGCCGGCCTCGGCGGAAGTGGTGCTGGGCCGTGGCAGCAAGATCGACCTGGAGCTCAATTCCGAGACATGCGTGGATGACGGCGTCCGAGTCAGGCGTCGCCTGGGCGGCGGATGCGCGGTGGTCCTGGACGGGGGTAATCTCGTGCTGGCCGTGGCCATCCCCCTGCCCGGCGTGGGTGGCGTGCGCAGGGTCTTCGACGCACTGACCGATTGGGTCATCGAAGGGCTCGCCCGTGCGGGAATCCCTGAGGTGGAGAAGGCTGGAAGCAGCGATCTCTCGCTGAAGGGGAAAAAGGTCGGCGGCTCCTGCGTCTATCGTGCCAAGGGGCTCTTCCTCTATTCCACCACCCTGCTGTTCCAGCCTCCCGGCGAAGCCGCCGAGCGATGGCTGGCCCATCCGCCTCGCGAGCCCGAGTATCGCGCGGGTCGAGATCACGCCGAGTTCATGGGATCCTTGGATCCGAATGGAGATCCGGAGACATGGCTCCGCCGCCTGCGTGAGGCCCTCACGCAGGAATCGCTTCCCGAGTTTTCCTGATTCAATAGAGCTGCTTGACCTGGCTCCAGCTGCTTTCCTCGTTGGCGGCCGATCCCACCGTCCCCCCCAGAATGAAGGTCAGCTCATCCGTGTCAGGTCGGTCTCCGATCCAGGCGAGATTCGCCGTCCCCTCGAACCTGAATTCTTGCGAAAGGCCGGAGAGGTCGATCCAGAGAATTTCATCGCCGTAGGGACCGAGGGTCCAGCAGGAATCGCCGAGATGGTCGCCGTCGATGCTGAGATCGATGAGGGTGACGCCGGTCTTGTCCCGTACGGCTCTGCAGCGCACGTAGAGGTTCACGGGTCCGGACTCCAGCTCGCCGGCCAGCGCGACTCCGCCCAAGCTGAACGCCAAGACCCCATGGGAGTACTCGAGGCGGAAGGCTTCTTCCCGGTTCGATTGCCACTCATGGGCCGCCGCGGCGAGGCTCTGCCCGATACCGCCCTGCAACTCGAACTCGGGACGGCTGCCTTCGGCACCATCGCCGATCTGCGCGACGAGCTCGAACAGGTTTCCACCTTGGCCGATCCGCGATTGAAGTTCGCCGGAATCGATGTGCTCGGTCGTGGCCGATGAGGGAAGGGCGTGGAGCGCCAGGGTGATCAAGGCCACGTAAATCTTCACTTGCCGTCGTGTGTTCATGTCCTTCCCCGAAAAGGCTCCTAGGGCCGGGCGATACCGAATGGGACGACAGCTAAGGTCTTGCCCCGCAAGGGTATCGGCGTATTCGGGTAAGAACTGAAGCCCTATGAAAGGATCTCCAGACTCAGGATCTCGAAGGGTCTCAGGCTCAGGTCGAACTCGCGGGGCGAGTTCATCGCGATGACATCGCTCCTTTCATCGAGGATGTCGCATCGCGTTACTCCGGTGGCATCGAAACCGAGCCCTAGGGTTTCCTCGACAGTCTCGCCGGTCAGATTGTAGAGGCGAAGGCAGAGCGTGCCTCTGCGAGGATGACGGCGCAAGGCGCTGATCGCGACCTTCTCGCTGCATCCCCACAGAAGACCATTTCCACCTGGTCGGCCCAGGGACTTCACGCCCTGTCTGGCGGGCAGCGGGGTGCGCCAACGATCGCTCGCCCTCTTCACGCCAGCCGAAACGCCATCGCCCTGGAAGGGCAGAATCGCGAAACGGAATCGATGGGATCCCAGGCATTGGGCGTCCGGCGTGGGCAGCGTTGGCCCGGCGTTGCAGAACTTCCGATCGGCGAAGTCGTCGCGGGACAGCCATCCCACGCTGCGCAGAAGAGTGAGTTCGAGACTGAGCCGACCCTCGCTGTCCCGTCGCGCCGAGACCTCGGGAAGGCCCTGCACGAGAAGGGCCATTCCACCCGCCTCATCGGCGACCCAGGAGAAGTCCTGCTGAGGGAAGGCTCCCGTGGGCGGCTGAGCCCAGTCGCTTCCGTCGGGAAAATCGAGGCTGCGGCGATTCAGCATGAACTGTCCGTCGGAAACCACTTCGTTCGAAACGATGCCCGTGGGGAAGATCGCCCTCAGGCGATGATCTTCCGCCGAATTGGCGAGGTCGATCTGCACATCCACCAGCGGCGAATCGATGTCGAGGGTGAGGCGGATCACCATGGGACAATCCACCGATTCCTCGCTTCGGGATTGGCGATCCCTGGCCAGCGCGCGCGGCAGGCGCATCGAGCCGCTCCAGACGAGGCGGCCCCGCAGCGGGCCAGCGTTTTCGCAGCAGATCTCCCCCCGGATGCCTTTCGTATCGATGGGTTCATCGCCGGGAAGAGCGCCGAAATCGTACTCGTCACCGATGTCTGCCACATCCTCGAAGAAACCGAGGCCCTTGTAGCTTCGTCCGTAGTTCCTGTCGATCAGGTCGAATCGACCGTCGTCGTGAAGCTCAACGCGGACCTGCTCGTTCTGGATCCAGTTCGGCCCTGCCTGAACTGGGTGCTCATAGTGCACATAACTACCCTCCCCCTCGCGTAGTTGGAAGAGGCGATGTCCCACCGGAGGCAGGTCATCCGCTCTGAACAGGACGTGAAGAAAGGTGTCGTGTTCGGCGGCCTCGGATTCGTCTTTCAGGATGCGCTCGGCGAAGTCGCGGCGGTAACCCGCGAATTTGGCCAGTTGATCCTCTCCGAAGAGTTCGGCACGGTAGTCGACGCCCCAGAATCTCTCCACGGTCCAGCGATTCAGGATCTGGAAGGGCAGCATGCGGCCATCCTGGTCGACGAGTTGCAAGTTATCGATGTCGTAGTCGATGGGCTGCAGCACCACCAGACGCTCGATCAGTGCGGCCCGGCGCTCGGGTAGTGGATTGGCCACGAGAATCGTGGTGTCACGATCCTCTTCGGGCTTGCGACCGAAAAGGGGAAGCAGCGAATCGAGCTGGCGATTGAGGATTGCCCTGGCCGTCTGCTCGACCTGGTCGAAACGCGTGTCCATCTCGCGGTGCACCTCGTCGATGCTGCATCCACAGATGGAATCGTGGGGATGGTTCTCGATGAGCTTCTTCCAGGCGTAGTCGATCAGGCCTTGATCACCCTCCTGTCCTTCATAGGCGGCGCTCAGCGGTTCCAGCACGGCGCTGAGCAGCATCTGGCAACGATCGTTGCGCTGCTTCAGGGGCATGCGCGCGGACCAGACTCCCGGCAGGATCAGGTGCAGCTTGCCGCTCAGCAGTTCACCTTCGTGGGCGTCTCGTTCTCTGGGATCGGCCCGCAGTTGCTCCAACAGTTCGGAGTAGGAGCCGTGGAGGAACTCGGTGCTCGGATAGGCCTCGCGAAGCGCGGAGATCACCGCCTCGAAATCACGTTGAGGCGGAAAGTGATCGCAACCGTTGCTGACGAGCAGGGTTTCATCATGGGGCCTTGCCCCGGACTTCTCGAAGAGCTCCCCCACTCTCGCCACGGCCCGGTCGGGCTCGACATCACGGGACGTATGGGCATGCCACAGCTCTTCATGGCCTAGCCCTCCGGCGTTGCAATAGCCCTCGCACTGATTGAGGGCCAGCACCTCGCTGCCGTCGGGCGCCCGCCAGCGGTAACTCCACCCCAGCTCGTCGATCTCATCGCCGTTGCCGCGGGTGTAGATGAAGTTGTCGATGCCGACTCCTCGCAGGATCTGCGGCATCTGCGCCAGATGCCCGAAGCTGTCGGCCATGTAACCGACCTTCTGCACCCCTCCGCAAGCCCTTGCCACTTCATGACCGAACTGGAGGTTCCGCACCGTCGCCTCGCCGCTGACCAGGAACTCGTCTGGAAGGACATACCAGGGCCCCAGCGACAGCCTGCCGTCTTCGGCGAGGTCGCGCACCCGGTCTGCATCCTCGGGATTCGTATGCAGATGGTCTTCCAGTACGAGGGTCTGTCCGTCGAGCAGGAAGTGCCGGAACTCACCATCCTCCTCGAGCAGATCGAGCACCTTGCGGAGCATGCTCGCGAAATCCACCCGAAACCGGTGAAGGGGGAGGTACCACTCGCGATCCCAGTGGGTGTGCGAAACGATGACGGCTTTGCGCGGGGCCTTGCTCATTCACTCTCCGATTCTGCAGGCGTCGATGACTAGCCTAAGGGATGCTCGGGCCAGGCCGATGCAGGTGTCGGCGGCGCCGTAGTAGAGGTCGAGGAAACCGTCTCGCGCGACCAGGCCCGTGGGGAAGACCACCCCCGGCACCTGTCCGGTGAGCTCCCAGGATTCACGGGGCTCGAGAACGTTGTCGCGTCCGCGGGCGATGACCCTGCTTGGATCCTCCAGATCGAGCAGGACCACGCCGGCCTGGTAGAGACTGCTGGCGCCGAAATGTGTGGCCACACCGTGGTAGATCTGCAGCCAGCCTTCCGCGGTACGCAGGGGCGGTGGGCCGGAGCCGATGCGCTCGTCCCAGTAGTGCGGGCGGCCCCGCAATATCTCGGGACCAGCTTCCCATCGAATCAAATCATCGGACCAGGCGATGCGGATGGCGTCGCCGCCGCCGGCCAGGGAGTCGTCAAGCAGATTCGGACGTTCCAGCCGCGCGTATCGCCCACCGATTCGCTCCGGGAAGATCACGCCGTTGCGCAGATCCTCTTCGCTCATGCCCAGGAACTCGAAGGTCTCGAAATCCTTGCTGCGAGCCATGCCGAGTCGGCAGCTGGAGTCGAGATCCATGGCGAAGCAGACGAGCAGTTCATCGTCGATGACCGTGAGCCGGGGATCATAGAGATGATGAATTGTCTCGGTGATGGCGTCGAGTCCATCGAAACGAAGTGGCCGGGGATCGATCTCGAAACGGCGGCCCTCGGCACTGACGGCTCGAAGCAGATAGGTCTGCCGCCCGCGGGTCTGAACGCGGAGCAGGGCGACCACCCGATCTCGCCACAGGGCCACTCCAGGATTGAAAACGGAACTCGCATCGATGATCTCGGGCGGATGATCGGGCACATCTTCCCGCGTCAGAATGGGCCCGCCGGGATGACGTTGGAAAACCATGTTACTCCTCCCATCCCACGAGATAGGCGCTGACGCGCCAGTAGCCATGGTGGCCGTTCTCGTCCCTGGGGCGCACGTCCTCCACGGCGAACTCCATGAGGTGCCTGCCGGGAGGCAGGTCCATGCGCAGATCGGTGACCAGGGGTTCGACCATATCGCCCGGACACCATCCGCTGCGGCTGTAGTCGCTGGACCAGGTGCCGTCAGGCCAGTGCCGCGTGTAGGGATTGATGTCGCGGTAGCGCGTGCAGTCGTTGCGCCAGGGCTTGTAGCGAAGCACTTCCCTGCCATCGACCTTCACCACGTTGAACTTGCTCTCGAACTCGTCGGCGTCGCGTCCGTCGGTGCAGTGCCCGCTGACAAGGTAGTAGAGCTCCGTGCGGTAAGTGCCCTCGGGTATGTACACGTGTACAGGATCAGGTTGATCTTCGGCGGTAATCGATTCTTCGTAGATGAGCGGGATCACCCAGTCCGAAGGCATGGAGTCGACCTGATCGGTCGCCCCCCTACTGTCGCGGGTCCAGAACTCGAAGGTGAACTCCCAGCCCGGGCTAGACCAGGTGTCGACAAAGGCCTTTAGCGTTCCGCCTTGTTCCAGGTATGGCTTCAAATGCGTGATGTCCCTAACGTAGGTCTTCGGACCACCATAGGGAGTGATGAACTTGATGAGTTCCAAATCGGGCATGCCGTGCCTTCCCATGCGGATGCTTCCAGCCCGATCCCACTTGTCCCACATCGTCGTGGAATCCCGCGGGATCGGACGAACGGAGCAGGCTGCGAGAAGCACCGTCGTGGTAGACAGCTCGATTTTTTCGAAGCGCTTCGTCGCGACTCGACCCTTGTCGATCGCCCAAATGGCTCCAGTATCATAGCGAGTGCTGTCTTCCGGAGTGAAGTGAAGGATGTGGTAATCTTCGCTGAACTGACTGTGGACGATGGTGACTGGACTAGCGTCAGCATTCCCACCGACCCCCCACAGAAGCAGCAGCAACCAGGTCGACGACAGTTTCATCATCCCTCCACGATGTGTCCGTCGTCGCTCTCGTCGCGGT
Organism: uncultured bacterium; assembly: GCA_964410395.1. GTDB lineage: Bacteria > Krumholzibacteriota > Krumholzibacteriia > JACNKJ01 > JACNKJ01 > JACNKJ01. The sequence goes on along the minus strand of CAYPGS010000002.1, from coordinate 94,271 downwards.
CCATGTCGTCCAGGCGTTGGAACATGGCGCGGGCATCCTTGAGTCCACCGATGGCGAACCAGATGATGACGAAGACCGACATGGCCACCTGGATGTACACATAGAGCTTCCAGTACTCCGACCAACCGCGACTGATGGGATCCATGAGCTCGCTGCCGCGTTCGGCGGCGAACTGGGCGCGGGATATCTGTCCCGCTCCCGTGGCCGCCTCCGAGAGCAGCACCCAGGCCCGACTGGACTCCGGCATGGCGTAGACCGCCTTCTCCAGATAACCCAGGGCCTCGTCATGCCGCCCCTGCGCCATGACGGCCTGCCCCAGGCGCATCTGCAGCTTGGGGCTTTCGATGCCGGCCAGTCGCAGAGAATCCAGTCGCGATTCCGCCCTCGCCCATTCTTTCTCGTCGAGAAGCGTGCGGCTTTCGAGCATCACCGTGCGGGCGGGTTCGTCGAAATCGAGATGGGCGTCCGGCGGGTCCCTGTGCGCGATGTTCCAGACCGTGCCGAAGATGAAGACCAGGGTCCAGAGGCCCGTCCAGCAATAGCTGGCGATGTAGATGATCCTGTCGCCGCGGGTGAACTCGCGGCCCATGCCCAGCAGCTTCCAACCCCGGGAAGGCGCCTCGTCCACCACGACCATCTCGCCTTCCACGGCGTGCTCCCCGCGGTGCAGCAGGCGGTCCATGTCGAAGGGACCGCGACGGCTGAGCAGGGAGACCGCGATGTACAATAGCGTGGAAGCGAACATGGCCACGGCCCAGTACTGCTGTCCGTTGATCTCGTAGAGCCATTGGAGCGCTGCCCAGAAGGCCCGTCCCATGGCCGACAGGTCAGCCCGGCTGACCTCGAAGAGGGCCGCGTCCAGGCGATGGATGAGAATGCCCCCCACCGCGATGGATGAACCCGTGATCATGGCCGTCCAGGCGGCCCCCGCGGTGCCGCGTTTCCAGTAGAGTCCGCCGATGATCACCGCACCCGAACCCCCGGCGAAGATCGCGCCGGTGATGGCGAAGAAGAGGAAGATGTACTCGCTCTGCTGGAAGAGCAGGCTGAACAGGAAGATGAAAACCGCCACGCCGAAGATGGAACCTCGCAGCCAGAGCAGATGCTCCTTCTGCGAAAGCGGGCGCTTGCGGAAGGGCATGACCACGTCCTGGATGAAGATGCTTCCCCAGGAGTGCAGATAGGTGTCGTGGGTACTCACGAAGGCGGCCAGCATCACCGCGGCGAAGGCGCCAAGCAGACCCGAGGGCAGCAGTTTCGTGAGGATGAGCGGCGTTCGCAGCTGGCTCTGCACCGGTTCGCTGTCGATGCCCGAGAGAACGCTCCCCACCCATCCGGACAGATCGGCGAAATCGGGGTGGCGCATCACCGTATAGGCCATGATGGGCACGATGAGGATGAACAGGTTCTGGGGGAAGCCCCTCCAATTGGTGAGCACGCCGCCCATCTTGGCCTCGTGGGCGCTGCGTGCCGAAACGTTGTAGCCCTGGGTGCCCTGCCAGCTCATGGCCCCGTAGAGCACCCCGAAGATACCGATGACGAAGTAGACCAGGTTAAAGTCCTCCACGTGCCCCGTCTTGAAGGGATTGATGAGCGAGGCGTTTTCCGGCGCCATGTTCAGGGCCTCGACCATCTGCGTCCAGTCCACCTTCAGGAAGAGGAAGAGCACGATGGCGACGAAGACGATGTTAACGAAGAGGCCCTGGATGAAGTCGGTGATGATCACCGCCACCTGTCCCCCCGCGAAGACGAAGTAGAGCGAGATGGACAGCAGCCCGACCATGATGAGGGGAAAGGTGGACCAGGTCAGTCCCAGGAAGACGAACTCCGCGGGGAAGCCGCAGTAGTGGAGGAAGAATCTCGCCCCCACCGCCGGGAAGATGCCGAAGTTGATCAAGCCCGATAGAAAGGCGATGAGGCCCGCGAAGACGCGGAAGCGCTTGCTGTAACGACGCTCGAAGAACTCCGCCAGAGTCAGCGAGCGGGTCTGGCGAAATCGGTAGACCACCCACCCCGAGACCGTCATGAGCAGGATCACCACGCCCATGGTCAGGCCCCACCAGCTCATGGAGAAGCCGGCCACGTAGTTCATCTCCAGCAGGCCCACGATGGTGATGGCGCCCAGGCCCGCGATGCCACCCGACACGCTGATCAGATAGCGTCCGGCGCTTCGGCCGGCGGCGAGGAAGTCGGCCACGCTCTTCATTCGGCGGCGACTGGCGGCCAGGCCCGCGAACATCACGGCGAGCATGGCCAGGACGATTAGCCAATCCAGAGGTGACAGATTCACTTCTTCTCCTCGTACCAGAGATGACCGCTCTCATCGATGTGGTGGCCCCGACCCTTGTTGTCGAAGCCGTAGATCTCGAATCCGTCGGGCGTGCGGTGCAGTATGGCCTTGATCAGCGTCGGGTAGAAGTCCAGGTCTGGAGTGTACCCACCTCGCTTTTCCTCGTAGATACGCTGCTGGTAGTAGAGGCGGCAGAGAGCCCAGCGCGCATGGTCCCCGGCGGTGAGGATGAACTCCACGGGTTCTTCCACGAACTCCACGAAGCCCCACATCTCCGGATAGTGCATGGCGATGAGCCCCTGGGGCGACCAGACCCAGTTGTACTCGGGCAATGGCTTGCCCTCCTCGTCGAGGATCTTCGCATAGCCTTCCGGCGCGGGTTCGATGCGCCACTGCACCCGCGAGAAGTTCACGCGCCAGCGGTCACCGGGCTTCGGTGGACAGGCACGATGCGCCGCCTCGGCCAGGGCCTTCCACGGAAAAGCGATTTCCACCGTCCAGCCCTCATCGATGTCGCTGGAATCGTTGATGGTTCCCTGCAAGTCCACCGCGGTTTTCAGACCCGCGATGTCCCAGCCGTGAAGCGCGGGACCGCCGTCGCGGTAGGGTTTCACGAGGAAGAGATCCCACTCCGTGCCCAGCGCGTTGATCTCGAGTTCGTAGTACTCGTGATTGTCGCCGTCCGGATCGATGAAGACCTCGAAATCGTTCTCGTGGTAGATCACCGAATCCCGCTCGCGATAGGTTGCCCAGAGCTGGGGTTCCTCCATCTCGGCGGCCACGTAGAAGTACTCGTCGTCCCAGAGCATTTTCGCACGGGTTCTATAGTGCGGAAGCGGCTTGAGCTCGCCTTCGATGTCGACGAACTCCTCGGTCCAGGGGGCTCGTTCCCATGCGGCCTCGTCGAGCCTGCCGTCGATGACGATGGTGCCTTCAGTGCGGGGGCAGAGGTATCCCCTGGGATTCCATTCGATGGCCGGTACGGGGAAGGCGGCCGCCAGGGCCGACAGGGCGAAACAGAGGACGAGAACGATTCGAATCATCGTATGGACACTCCCTCTCGGATCAGGGTTCGCGCCGGAGCCAGGCAGCGAGGCCGGTGGCGGTGGCCAGGACGAGGGCTCCTGTAGCCTGGTGGGCCGTGGCCAGCAGCACTTCCCAGGCGGGGATGTCGCCGCCCTCGCGGGTCCAGATGAGAACGGCCGCCAGGATGCCAAGGATCACCTGCACCAGGAGCAGGGTGATGAGCGCCCTGCCCAGCCCGCGGGCCGGTCCCGTGGCGGCCTCGAAGGCTCGGGCCCCCACCAGGATGCCGAGGATCAACACCAACACGGCGAAGCCGATGTGGATCCAGAGTCCCCAGGACACGTGGCGCACGAGCACCCCCAGGGCCAGTTGCAGCAGCACCACCAGCAGGAAACCCAGAGCCAGTTTCGAGGATGCATCCGCTTCGCGGGGACGGGAGGCGAGCCAGCGCGAGCTGGTGAGGATCGCGAGCAGAACCAGGCTGCCGAAGAAGACCTGTCCCAGCACTCCGTGGAACATGGCCAGGGTGATGCTCGGCGCGAGCTCCGTGGCGTCCTGGCTCAGGGTGAAACGCCCGGTGACCCGCAGGCCGCCGAGAATTCCCTGAACGATGACCGCGATGAGCACCCAGAACCCCAGGCGCTGCACGGGGCGGCTGGCCCGGGTCCGCCAGAGGATCAGCGAAAGCACCAGGGTTGCCAGGCCAACCAGGGTGCCCAGCAGGCGATGGGCGTGCTCGTAGTAGATACCCCCGGTCATCCGCGAGAGGGGGTAGAGGAACATGTTGCTGCCGTAGGAGTTAGGCCAGTCTGGCACCGCCAGTCCGGCCTCGTGGCTGGTGACCAGTCCGCCGGCGGTGAGCAGGAGGAAGGCCGCGGCGGCGGTGATCCAGGCGAAGTGGGAGTTCCATTCGACGGGCCTGGGATCTTTCGGCGCACCAGCCAGGCGGGCACCCAGCAGGCTCAGGGCCACGCCGAGAACCAGGGAGCCCGGAAGCCAGATCCATCCATTCCCCTCGGCCAGCAGGCTGCCCAGGATGAGCAGATTGATCAGTGAAGCAGAGAGGCCCAGGCCGATGCCGCATCTCGCGGGACGGCCCGCCATGCGCACGAGGAGCCATCCTCCCACCGGAAGGCATAGCAGCATGAGGCTGCCCAGGAGCCATCCTGGCAGGGAAAGGCCGGGAAGACGTCCCAGGTAACCGAGGGTCCACATGGCCACGCTGACGCCGAAGGCCAGGGTGAGAACGGGAACGGGAGACGGCCGCGAAGGATTCATGATGCCTCCGGGAAAAGGGCCGGCTTTGAGCTTCGCCTCGGGCGCCGGCTCTGCTAGTTTCCTGGCCGCGATCCTAACGGGAGCCGTCCATGGCCGCAAGCACTGGAAAAAGCCCATCCCTCTTCCGCGTCTACCAGGAGTTGATCCTGCTAAGGCTCACCCTGCTGGTTGCGGCCACGGCCTTCACCGGATACTGGCTGGCCGCCGGCAGACTCACCGACTGGCGGACCCTCTTCGGTGCCGTCATAGGCACCGCGCTGCTGTCGGGCGGAGCCAATGCCTTCAATCAACGAATGGAATGGCGTCAGGACGCGCTCATGCAGCGCACCCAGGGACGTCCCCTGCCCTCGGGGCGGGTGAGCCGAGCCCACGCCTGGTTCGCGGCGGCGGTGATGTCTCTGGCCGGCACCCTCATCCTGCTCGCATGGACCAATCTGCTCACCACCGCACTGGGCCTTCTCGCCCTGGTCGTCTATCTCTTCGCCTACACGCCCATGAAACGGGTGAGCACCCTGAACACCCTGGTGGGCGCCATCTCGGGAGCCCTGCCGCCCATGATGGGATGGGCCGCCGTCACGGGCACCCTGCCCCTTGGCGCGTGGATCCTGGCCGCACTGCTCTTCTTCTGGCAGATCCCCCACTTCCTCGCCCTGGCCTGGCTCTATCGCGACGACTATGAGCGCGGCGGCTTCCTCATGCTGCCCCACCGCGATCCCGACGGGCGCCTCACCGCCCAGGTGGCCATGCTCTACACCCTGCCGCTTCTGCCCCTGGGCATATCCCTGTCCCTGATCGGCGCCACCGGCATGATCTTCGCCGCGGCCTCCATCGTGCTGGGCATGCTCTTTCTGCTCCGAGCCTGGGGACTCTACCGGAACCCCGGGCGCGAGGCGGCGCGGGCCCTATTCCTGGCCAGCGTCATGTACCTGCCGCTGCTGCTGGCCATCATGATCCTGAACGCGAAAAGGCCCGGACTCTAGCAAGCCCGGGCCTCGTCGTGAATCGTGAAGGGTAGATCAGTGCTGCAGAGCCGGCGCCGCCTGATCGATGATGTCTCCCGCGTACTGTCCCGTGTCCAGCAGGATGATCCCCACGAAGACCATGAGGAAGATGAGCGCGGAGATGAGCACCAGCGTGTTGAAGGGCTTGTCGTATCGCAGGTGCATGAAGTAGGCGGCCACTAGAGAGGCCTTCACCGTGGCGATGGCCAGGGCCAGCCAGATATTGAAGGATCCGAGATCCACCCAGGTGACGGCCACGGTGATGAAGGTCAGAAACAGCAGGCCGAGCAAGACCCCGATGAGGATCTTGGCGTCCACCACGTGAGGCTTGTGAGTGTTTGCGTCGTCGCTCATGTCGCCTCCTAGCGGATCAGGTAGAGGAGCGGGAAGAGGAAGATCCAGATCAGGTCGACCAGGTGCCAGTATAGGCCCACCAGGTCCACGGGCGTGTAGTAGTCGGGGCCGAAGTGCCCCCAGTAGGAACGCGCGAAGATCCAGAGGATGAGCCCCATGCCCACCAGAACGTGCAGACCGTGCAGACCGGTCATGAGGAAATAGATTCCGAAGAAGATATGTACGTTGTGTGGCGCCTCGCCGTGAGTATCCGCACCATGGGTCTCGACCTCATGGGCCAGGCCCGCGGGCCCGATCTCAGCCGGGGCGATGAGGCTCGATTCCTCGCCCGTGGGCGCCTCGGGGGGATCCACCGGTGCGGCTTCCCCATAAAGGATTTCGGCGGGTGCGGCTTCGGCATGCTCGGTGGGCTGGTAGTTCTTCCCCCAGAGCAGACCATGCTTCCACTTGTGCTCGTATTCCACGCCCTTGACTCCCAGGAAGGCGATGGCGAAAACGAGGGTCAGGAATAGCGAAACAAGAAGGGCTTTCTGCCTGCCCAGCTGGGCCATTCGCACGCCCCAGGCCATGGTGAAACTGGAGCAGATAAGAATGATCGTATTCAGTGCGCCCAGGTTGCGATCCAGGAACTGATGGGCGTAGACGAAGATCTCGGGGTGGTTGGCGCGATAGACGGCGTAGGCCGCGAAGAGTCCGCCGAATAGCAGGATCTCGGTGGCCAGGAAGATCCACATGCCCAGCTTCCCCGACTCGAACTGCTGTTCGGAGTTGCTGAAGTGGTGCGCCAGATTGCTAGAATGCTCGGACATACGCCGTCTTCCTTCCTCAGGCGAGATGGTAGGAGTCGCTCTCCTCGTCGTACTTCACGATGCTGTAGTCGTAGGGATCCGAGCTCTCGGCCGGAACCTCGGCGAAATTGTCATGAGGAGGCGGAGAGGGGCAACGCGACCACTCCAGAGTGGCTGCGCCCCAGGGGTTTCCGGAGGCCTGCTTACCCCAGACAAGCGAGTAGATCAGGTATCCGGCGATGAGCACGAAACCGACGCCCATGATGTAGCTCCCCACGCTCGAGAGCTGATGAGCCACGGTGAACTCTTCGGGATAATTGTAGTAGCGTCGCGGCATGCCGCGGGTGCCCATGACGAACTGGGTGAAGAAGGTCAGGTTGAATCCGACGAAGATCAGGAAGGCCGCCAGGGCCGCGAACTTCTCGCTGTACATCTTCCCGAACATCTTCGGCCACCAGTAGTGAAGCCCTCCGAGGAAGGCGATCAGCGTTCCGCCGAACATCACATAGTGGAAGTGCGCCACCACGAAGTAGGTGTCGTGCAGATGCACGTCGGTGGCCAGGGTGCCCAGGAAGAGTCCCGTCAGTCCACCGATGGCGAAGAGGAAGATGAACATGAGCCCGTAAAGCATGGGTGCGGCCAGGCTGATTGAGCCCTTGTAGAGTGTCGCGAGCCAGTTGAAGACCTTGATGGCCGAGGGAATCGAAACGCTGAAGGTCAGCAGGCTGAAGATCATGTTCGCCAGGGTGCTCTGCCCGCTGGTGTACATGTGATGGCCCCAGACGAAGAAACCGAAGAGCGCGATGGCCACCGAGCTGTAGGCGATGGCCCGATAGCCGAAGATGGTCTTGCGGCTGAAGACGCTGATCAGTTCGCTCACTATGCCCATGGCCGGCAGGATCATGATGTAGACCGCCGGGTGGCTGTAGAACCAGAAGAAGTGCTGGTAGAGCACCGGATCCCCACCCAGGCCCGGATCGAAGATGCCGATGCCCATGGTCCGCTCGGCGATGAGCAGCAGAAGCGTGATGCCCAGCACCGGCGTGGCCAGGATCTGGATGATCGAGGTGGCGTAGAGCGACCAGAGGAAGAGCGGCAGCTTGAAGAAGGTCATCCAGCGAGGGCGCAGCTTGTGGATGGTCACCACGAAGTTCAGACCCGTGAAGATCGAGGAAAACCCGAGAATCACCGCCCCGAGAGTCATGGAGATCACGCTGGCGCTGGTGCTCGTGGAGTAGGGAGTGTAGAAGGTCCATCCCGTGTCCACGGCCTTGGTTACAAGGGAGAACACTGCGAAGACCGCGCCGAAGCAGTAGAGCCAGAAGCTGAGAAGATTCAGCCGCGGGAAGGCCACGTCCTTGGCCCCCAGCATGACGGGCAACACGAAGTTTCCGAGTGCCGCGGGAATGCTGGGAATGATGAAGAGGAAGATCATGATGGCGCCGTGCAGCGTGAAGGTGCGGTTGTAGGTGTCCGCATCCATGATCGTTTCGCCCGGCGTGAGCAGCTCGGTGCGGATGAGCATGGCGAAGATTCCGCCAAGCAGGAAGCTGGCTAGAATGGCCACCAGATACATGATGCCGATCCGCTTGTGATCCAGGGTGAAGGCCCAGGACTTCCATCCGCTCGTATGATTCAGGTAGTTGCTCATGGCCTCCGCCTATTCGGCCAGTGACTTGATGAACTCGATGATGTATCCGAGTTCCTCTTCGTTAACGGTACCCTGGTAGGTGGGCATGACGGGCTCGTAGCCCTCGAGCACCTTGACCTGGGGATTGTAGATGGACTCGCGCAGGTAGTTCTCGTCGACCGTGATGGTCTCACCGCTCTTCATGGTCTCGGACTTGCCGAAGACGCCCTTGAAGCTCGGCCCCACCATCTTCGTGCCGTCGATGGAATGGCAGGCCGTGCAGCCCTTGGCGGCGTAGATCATCTGCCCGGCCTCGGCGGGCGGCAGGTCGGCGTAGAGGTTGGCCGCGGTGGTCATCCACTCCTCGAATCCACCGGGCTCGTGAACCACCACAGCCGTGGTCATGTCGGAGTGCCCGGTACCGCAGTACTCGGCGCAGTAGACGGGGAAGACTCCCGCCTCGGTGGGCTCGAACCAGGCCTTGGTGTAGCGTCCGGGAACCACGTCCTTCTTCACTCGGAATGCCGGCACGAAGAAACTGTGGATGACGTCGTCGCTGCGCATGAGAAGCTGAACGGGTTCGTCGATGGGAAGGTGAAGCACAGGATCGCTGTAACCGTTGGGATAGATGAAGGTCCACTGCCATTTCTGCCCCACCACCTGAACCTCGTAGGCCTTGCGCGGAGCCATCTCCATGCCGAGATAGGTCTTGAAGCCCGCATAGAACATGATCATCACGAGAATGATGGGAATCACGCTCCAGGCGATCTCGAGCTTGGTGTTGTGGCTGGGGCTCTCCTCGGGCTCGACGCCGGGACGGCGGCGGTAGCGCATGACGAACACGACCATGAGCCCCACCACGAGCACGAAGAAGAAGAGGGCCACCCAGAGGATGAACTGGAAGAGCCAGTCCACCTCGCCGGCCGCGCTGGAGCCTCTCACGGGCATCCAGAAGCCCGAGGCGAATAGCGGGTTGCTTAGGATTCCCTTCATCATAGGGTCGAGGTTCCCTTCACGGTCCCCTTCCGGCGCGAGCGTTCCCGCAGCCCGAAGAGAAGGATCATGCCGAAGACCAGAACCACGGTGATTCCCGCGCCGGCCTTCATGACTCGTTTCGCCGCCCAGGCGTAGCTGCCCTTCTCGGCGTCGTATGAGAAGCAGTAGAGCAGCACACGCTCCATGGCCCCCCCGATGCCACCCTCCGAAGCCTCCACGAGGCTGAGGCGGAGGGTCATGGGATCGAAATCGATCCCGTAGAGCGTTCGCGAGAGTCGGCCGTCGGGCGTCACGATGAAGATGCCCGCCGCGTGATTGAACTCGCCGCTCTCCACATCGAAGCGGTAGTAGAACCCGGCCGAGTCGGCCACCTCGTGAACGGAGAGCTCATCGCCGGTGAGCAGGTCCCATCCGGCGCTGGCGCCCTCGCGCCCATACTCCTTCACCAGGTGCCGCTTCCGCCCGATGGCGTTCTCAGGACGGTCCCGCGGGTCGATGCTCACGGTGACGATGCGAAACTCGTCACCGGCGCTCCACTCCATGTCCCTCAGTGCCGCGATCTGTCCGTCCAGGATCAGATTGCAGAGCATGGGACAGTTGTAATAGACGAGGTTCAGGATGACGGGCCTTTCCCCGTCGAAGAGCTCCCCGAACCGGATCGTATCGCCCTCGGCCCGCGCGAATCGCAGATCGAGGGGCAACTGTGCGCCGGCGCGATCGAATATTCCTATGCCTTCCAGATCGGAGGGCAGGGCTTCCGATTCCTGAGCGCCTGCTGGAGCAGTGAAGACAAGCGCCAGCAAGCCGGCCGAAATCAGGACTCGAATCCAAGGCATAGCGATCGCGCTATTGCGCGTACTCCTCGACCACCAGTTCCATGGCCTGGTCGATGGGCATCTTCACGGCGCCGTTTTCGCCCGGCGCGTAGCTTTCGAGTTGGGCCTCCTGCGCCATGCGCAGGAACTGGGCCTGTTCGCCCAGGCCCGGCAGGTTCTTGCGGGCCAGCTCTTCCTTCTCGAGATGGAAGAAGAAGCCCTGAGCGAGCACGACGATGAGCACCACGACCAGGATGCCCATGAGCCCCACGAAGAGGCTGGAAGCGGATTGCGGATCGTCGTAGCGCTGCATGCCTACCTCTATGCGTTCTCGAAGGCCAGCGATTCGGCCAGCCTCGGGTCCTTGATCGGAATCAGAGAATGGCGGCTCAGGGTGCGCGTGAGCAGCGCCATCCAGACTCCTCCGATGCCCAGGAAGACGGTCAGGTCCATTAGGTGGAAGCCCAGAGAGCCAGCCTCGGTGAACTCGGGCATGATGATGTAGTATAGATCCACCCAGTGCATGAGCAGCACCCAGACCGCGAAGGGCATCAGGTAGCGTCCGCGCCGCTTGGGCGTGGCGGACAGGAGTCCCAGGAAGGGCAGGAAGAAGTGCCCGGCCAGGAGGAACCAGCTCCAGGTCTCCCAAGCGCCGGTCTGTCGGCGCAGGAACCAGGTGGTCTCTTCGGGAATGTTCGAATACCAGATGAGCATGTACTGGCTGAAGGCGATGTAGGCCCAGAAGACCAGGAATGCGAAGATGAGCTTTCCCATGTCGTGGTAGTGCTCGATGGAAATGGCCCGGCGCAGGAATCCGTTTCGCTGGAGAATCCGGCTGAGCAGGGGCAGGAAGGCGAAGAAGCCCACCACGCTCCCGGCGAAGTAGTAGACCCCGAACATGGTGCTGAACCAGTGAGCGTCAAGGCTCATGAGGAAGTCGAAGGAAGCGAAGGTCAGGGTGAATCCGAAGATCACCAGGGAAGGCGCGCTCCATCGCTTCATGCGCTTGGTGGTTTCGGGATCGCCGGTGGAGTCCTGACCCACCGAACTCTTCAGGTATGCGCGAGAGAGGAAGGCCCAGGCTGCGAAGTAGATGATCACGCGGATGAAAAAGAACTGCTTGTTCAGGTAGGGCTGCTTCCACTGGAGCAGAGGGTCATGAGCCACGTGCTCGGCGTCGGCCCAGTGGTAGAGCTGGTCCAGGCCGAAGAGGAATGGAATCGCGAGGAGGACCATCCAGTAAAGATTCGCGGCCACACCTTCAGCCAGGCGCCTCACGACGACACTCCATCCCGAACTGGTGACGTGCTGGATGAGCACGAAGAAGAGCGCGCCCAGGGAGATGCTGAGGAAGTAGACGAAGCCGAGCAGCCAGGACTGGTAGAAACGCTCCATTCCGCCCATGAAGGCCAGGATGGCCGTGGCGGCCAGGCCGATCACACCCACGAGGGCCGAGATACGCGTCATGCGCGTGCCGAACTCGCCCAGAAGGGTCTTCTCCTGACTGATATCCACGGTTCTGCTGTGCATCGCTCGTCCTTACCTCAGTCCTGCCCGGTTTTCCTCGGGCACCTCGTCCAGGGATGCGAACTGGCTCTTCTGCAGGGCCTTCACGTAGGCCACGATGGCCCAGCGGTCCTTCTCGGGAATCTGCGATCCGTGCGCCGGCATGTTGCGGATGCCCTTGCTGATCGTATTGAAAAGCTCACCGACGCTGCGTCCGCGCACCAGATCGGTGTGGAAGCTGGAGGGCGGCGTCCACATGGGCTGCTGCAGCTCAAGGGCCCGCTGGTGCACCATGCCGTCGCCGTAACCGGAGTGCCCGTGGCAACTCGCGCAGAAGATGCCGTATCGCTCCTGACCACGGTGGAGCAGCTGGGCGTCGACCGTCACGGGGAACTGGTTAACCCAGGCCTCATCGACCTTGCCCGTGCGGAAGGCGTCCAGATCGGCGCCCTGGTCTCGGGAGACCGTGCCGGGCACCTGGGGACGCATGACTCGCCCGTCGGCGAAGAGGGCCGAGGCGGCCTGCCCCGAGGACTTCTTCTGCTTGTCCATGTGCGTGATCACCGAGATGCGCGTCTGATCGCCGCTGGCCTGCCTGCGGCCGGCGATCATGGCCAGGGGAATCCAGGACAGTAGGACCAGCAGCCAGAGCGCGCGGACGAACCACTTGGGCATGTCAGTCCTCCAGTCTTTCCACCTGGATACCGCCCAGGGATTCGGCGAACTCGTAGCTGCGCGTCTCGTCGAACTTCGGATCGCGGGCCTCGAGGTTCAGGAAGAAACGGTCATTGCTGGCCCGCTTGAAAGCGCTGCTCTGGAACACCGGATGGTGCAGCTCCGGCAGGCGGTTGAGGGCGAGCATGCCGAAGACCGCGCCGAAGGCGGCCAGCAGGACGGTCATCTCGAAACCCACGGGAATGTTCGCGGGAATGCTCCACATGGGCTTGCCGCTGATGATGAGCGGATAGTCGATGGTGTTCATCCACCACTGCATGAGCATGCCCAGGAAAGCGCCGGAAGCGCCGCCTCCGAACACGAGCCAGGGAAGTTTCGTGGGGCCCATGCCCATGGCGTCGTCGAGACCGTGCACGGGGAAGGGAGTGAAGCAGTCCCAGTTCCTGAAGCCCGCGTCGCGCACCTTCTCCGCGGCGGTGAGAAGATCGCCAGCGGTTTCGAATTCGACGAGGTAGCCGGCCAGTTTCATTTCGCTTCCAGCTTCGCTCATGAGTCCAGCCTTTCCGCTTCCTTCTCACGCTCCTCGATCTGTCCGGGGATGGAGCCGTGATAATCGCCCTGCGCCTGGCGCTTGCCCTCGGTCGCCTCGGCGGCGGGCATGACCGTCTTCACCTCGGCCATGGCCACGATGGGCCCGAAGCGCATGTAGAGCAGGAAGAGCGTCGCGAAGAGTCCGAAGCTGCCGGCGAGCATGGCGATGTCCACCCAGGTGGGCTTGAACAGGCCCCAGGCAGCCGGCAGGAAGTCGCGTGTGAGCGAGGTGACGATGATCACGTAGCGCTCGAACCACATGCCCACGTTCACGAGAACCGCGATGACCCACATGATCATGATGTTGTGGCGGATCTTCTTGATCCAGAAGAGCTGCGGGAAGATCACGTTGCAGCTCACCATGATCCAGTAGGCCCAGGCGTAGGGGCCGGTGGCGCGGTTGATGAAGGTGAACATCTCGTACTTGTTGCCGCCGTACCAGGCGATGAAGAACTCCATGGCGTAGGCGTATCCGACCATGGAACCCGTGGCCAAAAGGATCTTGGCCATCATGTCCAGGTGATGCGGGGTGATGATGTTTTCCAGTCGCAGCCATTTCCGCGCTGGAATCGCGATGGTCATCACCATGGCGAAGCCGCCGAAAACGGCGCCCGCCACGAAGTAGGGCGGGAAGATGGTCGTGTGCCATCCGGGAAGCTGACTGGTGGCAAAGTCGAAGGACACCACCGAGTGCACCGAGAGCACCAGGGGCGTGGCCAGTCCGGCGAGGAGCAGGTAGGCCTTCTCGTATCGCTGCCACTGACGGTTGGATCCGCGCCAGCCAAGGGACAGCAGACCGTAGACCATCTTGCGTACCTTGGTGGTGCTGCGGTCACGGAGGGTGGCGAAGTCGGGCATCTGACCCATGTACCAGAACATGAGCGAGACGGTCATGTAGGTGCCGATGGCGAAGACGTCCCAGACCAGGGGGCTGCGGAAGTTCGGCCAGGTGCCCTGGGAATAGGGAATGGGGAAGATGTAGTGCACGACCCAGATGCGTCCCACATGGATGCCCGGCCAGATGCCAGCGCAGATCACCGCGAAGATGGTCATGGTCTCCGCGAATCGGTTGATACTCGTGCGCCACTTCTGCCGGAACAGGAAGAGGATGGCGCTGATCAGCGTTCCCGCGTGGCCGATGCCGATCCAGAAGACCAGGTTGACGATGGGGAATCCCCAGTTCACGGGACTGTTGTTGCCCCAGATCCCCACGCCCGAGAAGATCAGGTAGCCGATCAGCCCGAACAGGACGCCCGCCAGCAGCGCCGCCAGGGAGAAGAGCGGGAACCAGAGCTTGGGCGCCGGCCGCTCGACGACGTCGCAGACCGTATCGGTGACGTCTCCGAAGCTCAGCCCGCCCGTGATGAGCGTGGGCCGCTTCGTCGGATCGTCGATGCGGTTGTCGAGCTTATCAGTGATGACCGTGCTCACCGCTGTCCTCCACCAGCTCGGGGTTCGGATTCTTCACGCGGGCCATGTAGGCCGTCCGCGACTTCAGGTTCAGTTCGCCGAGCAGCTGATAGCTGCGGGCGTTGTCGTGCATCTTCCGTACCCGGCTCTCCTCGTCGTTCAGGTCACCGAACACGATGGCCTCGGCCGGACAGGTCTGGGCGCAGGCGGGAGTGATGTCGCCGTCGGCAAGGGCACGGCCCTCGTTCTTCGCGGCGATCTTCGCACCCTCGATGCGCTGCACGCAGTAGCTGCACTTCTCCATGACGCCGCGGCCGCGAACCGTGACGTCGGGGTTGTAGACCAGCGATTCAGTCTCGCCGATCTCCTTGTGCCAGTCGAACCAGTTGAAACGGCGCACCTTGAAGGGACAGTTGTTGGCGCAGTAGCGGGTGCCGATGCAACGGTTGTAGGCCATGTCGTTGAGGCCCTCGTCGCTGTGCACCGTGGCCCCCACCGGACAGACCTGCTCGCAGGGCGCCATTTCGCAGTGGGTGCAGGCAACCGGCTGCTGGATCATTCCGGGATCTTCCGGGTCGCCGCTGAAGTAGCGGTCCAGACGAATCCAGCTCATCTCGCGGCCCCGCTCCACCTCGTCCTTGCCCACCACTGGAATGTTGTTCTCGGCCTGGCAGGCCACGCTGCATGCGCTGCAACCTGTGCAGGCGTTCAGGTCGATGGCCATGCCCCAGCGATTCCCCTCGTACTCGTGCTCCTCCCAGAGGGAGATGAGCGGGGGATGATGCTCGTGGCTGGTCGCGAAGTGCGGGTCCTTGTCGTACTCGGCCTTGCTGCCCTCGCGGGCGATGATCGGAATCCTCCGGGCACGTTCGTTGAAGCCCACCTCGTCGATGAGCCAGTGATCCTGGGTCATGGCCAGGGTATGCTTGCCGCCGGCCTTCTCCACCGACAGTCCGCCGGCGAAGCCCATGGCGGAACTCGCGCGCAGGGCATAGGCATCGAAGCCCACGTCGTCCCCCACGCGACCGGCGGTCTTGCGGCCGTAGCCGAGGTTCACGATAAGGGTATCCTCGGCGAGTCCGGGAAGGATCATGGTGGGCAGGGTCATCTCGCGACCGTCCAGGACGAGCTTCAGCATCTCCTCGTCCTTCGCGTCCAGTTTTTCGGCGGTGGCGGAGTTCATGAATGCCGCGTTGTCCCAGGTGAGCTTGGTCACCGGATCAGGCGTTTCCTGCAGCCAGCTGTTGTTGGCGAAGCGTCCGTCGTAGATCTTGGGATCGCCGGCGAAGACGAGCTCCAGACCTTCGCTGTCCTTGGGCGGAGACAGACGGTGTCGCAGTCCCACGGCCAGGGGAGGCGGAGCCAGAGGATCGGAACGACGGCCATCCACCAGTCCCGCGTGCAGGGTCTTGCGCCAGAGCTTCTCGAAGTCCGCGCTGGGGAATCGAGCGGCAAGCGCTTCCCGGGCGATCTCGTAACCGCTGAGGGGCTCGCCGCGAAGCAGGCTCAGAAGCTCCTGAGGACTCTTTCCTCCGTAGAGCGCTTCGATGAGCGGCTGGGTCGTGCAGTAGCTGCCGTCCCAGGCCAGGGCGTCGCCCCAGCTCTCGAGATAGTGGCTGCGCGGCAGATGCCAGCTGCAAAGGGCGGAGGTCTCGTCGGCCTTGAGGCCGAGGCGAATGCTAAGAGGCACACTTTCGATCTTGCCCGCGAATTCGAACTCCGCCGGAGCGTCGTAGGCGGGATTGCCCCCCAGGATCAGCAGGGTCTTCACCTTGCCGTGGGAGATGTCCGCGGATAGGCGCTTGATGCCCGCCACCCCGCTCGGGGGCAGGATCTCCTCCGTGTAGTGAAGGGTCTCTCCCGGTGCTCCGAGTTCCTGGTTGAGCAAGGCAACCAGGGCGTGCACTTCCGCGGGCTGACGCGCCCCCGCCGTAACGACGGCCTTGCCTCGGTGGGAAGCCAGGTCGCGGCGAAGCGCTTCGAAGAAGGGATTGTGAGCCCAGTCGCCGTGGGCACCGCTGCCGGCGATGGCATCCACCAGATCCAGGAGGAAGCCGTGGATGCCCGATGCTCTAATGGACAGTCGCTGGTCCGCCATGCCCCCGGTGATGCTGAAGCCCGGCTCCAGCACGTAGAGGCGATTCATGGATCCGCTCTCCACCCGACGGCCGCGGGCGAAGGCCCGGTTCAGGCTCATGGCGTCGGGGTGGTCGCTGAGGAAGTCGTCGTCCAGGGACAGGATGACCTGGGCCTTGTCCAGATCCAGACGGGGACGGAAGCGATTCCCGTAGGCGAGTTCGAGTCCCGCGCTGACGTTTTCACGGGAGAGCGGTTCGTAGTCGTACCACTTGGCCGCGGGGAACTCCGCGAGGAAGGCCGAACGCTCCCTCGCCATCGAGGGCGAGCTGCTCAGTTCGCTGAGGACGGCCAAGCCCTCGCCTCCGGTCGCCTTGAGTTCGGCGAAATGCTCGGTGGCGAAGTTGTCGAAGGCGGTCCAGTCGCTCTTCTCGCCGTTCTTCAGGACATGCTGGCTGCGGTCGGGATCGTAGAGTTCGAGCACCGAAGCCTGGAGCATGGAACTCGCAGCGCCGCCGGTGCCACCGAGCTGAGGATTGCCGTCCACCTTGATGGGGCGTCCATCGAAGCTCGTGGCCAGAACGCCCTGGGCCACGCCGCCCAGTTCCATGGCCGTGGCGAAGCTGGTGGTCTCGCCGGGAATCTGTCCCGGGGCACGATGGGCGTAGGGCAGTATGGTCTCGCGGGGCCAGCGACAACCGCTCATACCCGCCAGGGCCACCGAAGCGCCCATGAGTTGCAGGAATCGCCGGCGCGATAGAGCCGCGGGAGCCTGGTCGGCCCCTTCGGGGAACTCGGCTCGTGCCTCGTCGCGCAGGGCCTCGCCCGCCT
Organism: uncultured bacterium; assembly: GCA_964410395.1. Taxonomy (GTDB): domain Bacteria; phylum Krumholzibacteriota; class Krumholzibacteriia; order JACNKJ01; family JACNKJ01; genus JACNKJ01. Next base: position 77,004 of record CAYPGS010000002.1, on the reverse strand, counting down.
CGAGGGCGCGTAGGCTACGCCAATGGCGCGGTCGCTTCGATTCGTTCATCGATGACATATGCTGCAACTCGTCGAGGGTTGGATCTCATGTTCGGCCCGGAGGGAAGCGCCCAACTCGCGGGCATCGCCTTCAGGCGTCCAGGCGAGATCGGTGATCTTGTCGCTGGGACGCAGATGCGGATCCGGATCGCGATGGCAATCCAGGCACCATTTCATGGAGAGGGTCTCGACCTGGGCGACCACGTCCATCTGATCCACGCGCCCATGACAGGACACGCAGCTCACGCCCGCACTCAGGTGCGCGCTGTGATTGAAGAAGACGAAGTCGGGAAGGTCATGTACTCGCACCCAGGGAATGGGCAGTCCCGTCTCGTAGCTCTCCACGACGGGAGCCAGGGACTCCTTGTCGGTCAGAACACTGGCGTGGCAGTTCATGCAGGTCTGCGTGGGAGGCAGGGAGGCCTGGGCCGCCATTTCCACCGTGCTGTGGCAATAGATGCACTCGATCCCGAGCTCGCTCACGTGCAACGCGTGGCTGTAGTCCACGGGCTGCTCGGGGGCGTATCCCACGTTGGTGGTCTGGGGTGAGAGCCCATAAGCGATGAGTACCACCGTGTACACGGCACCGCCCAGCAGGGCTGCCGTCGCCAGGGGCCTTATCGCGTTGGTCCACTTGGGAAAACGAAATTCCGATCCGGAGCTATCTTTCCGCATGGCGGCGAAACTAGCATCGAAGCTCAAAAAGTCAAGCAATCTAGTAATTTAGGAGCACAAGGTCCTGTTGAGCATGAAAACGGGGAGCCTGAGCTCCCCGCATCATTCTCAGCAAAGCCCCAACCGGAGGTTGGATTAAAAGAAACCCGCCGGTTGCCCGTCCGTGCTGCCCCACTCATCACGGATGAACCAAGCCTCTCTGGCTTACCGGCAGGCTTCCTAAAACCGGGCTCAGACTCGGAAAAAGGCCAGTCCCCCGACTGCCGATTTCAAACCCGGTTGAGGAACTCGATCCGCCTGATTGCTTCGCATAACGGGTGAATCCCTCACCCACACTACAGCAGGCCATGTGCCAAGAAGCAGCCCGATCAGGAATTCTCAACTCACTGAGAGACAACGGATTACAAGCCCGCCCCTGGGACCTCGTCTGGCGACAACTCGGTATTGTGAAGAATACAAGTAGGGATGCGCCCTCATCAGGCGTAACTTGTTGCGATAAGTAAAGATAAAGGAAAACCCCCCAAGGAAAGGTCCTTTAGGGGGCTATAAAGAACTTTGATAGTCGATCAGGGATTCAGACCATACTTGCGAATCTTCTGCAAGAGCGTGGGATAGCTGATACCCAGATCCCTGCTGGCCTGGCTGCGGTTCCAGCCCGTCTTGGACAGGGCCCTTGCCACCAGATCACGCTCCAGCTTGCCGAGCTGATCGGACAGCTTGGCGCCCTCATCCACCATCGTCTCCGGCATCTTCGCATCCTCCAGATGGATGGTCTCCTGTCCGAGTTCCTCACGGCCGGCGCCGAGCAACAGGGCCCGACGCACCACCTTCTCCAGCTCTCGTACATTGCCGGGCCAGTCATGGCGCTGCAGAGCATCGAGAGCCGCGTCGTCGAAGCGGCGAAGGCCATCGCCGAACTCGCGGGAATAGCGATCCAGGAAGTGCTCGACAAGCAGGACGATGTCGCCCTTTCGATCCCGTAGCGGCGGAAGTCGAAGGGGGAAGTCATTGAGGCGGAAATAGAGATCTTCCAGGAAGAGCCCCTGCTCGGCCAGGCGCTTCAGGTCGATCTTACTGGCCGTGATCAGGCGAACCTCCACGGGCAGGCTCTGATTGGAACCGACCGGGCGAATCTCCTGGGTGTCCAGGAACTGCAGGAGCTTGCCCTGCATGCGAAGCGAGGTCTTGCCCACTTCGTCCAGGAAGAGCGTGCCCCCTTCGGCGGCCTGGATCAGTCCCGTCTTGTCGTGGATGGCACCCGTGAAGGAACCCTTCACGTGCCCGAAGAGCTCGCTCTCGAGCAGTTCCTCGGGAAGGGCCGCGCAGTTCACGTGCACGAAATCCCGGTCCGCGCGTGGACTGCTGCGGTGGATGTAGCGGGCCAGCACGCCCTTGCCCGTGCCGGTCTCGCCGAGCAGCAGGACACCCGCCGAGGTGGCGGCCACCTTGCCGGCCAGATCCAGGAGTTCCTTGAACTCGCGGTTCCGGGTGATGATCTCTTCGCCGTTGGGACTCGGAGCGGGCTTGATCGGCGTGCGATGCTGAATCGGAGCCGCCGCTTCCTTCGGTTCCCCGATGGAGGCGCGCAGGGCTTCCAGGTCGGCATGCTGTCTCGCCGAGGGACGCTCGGGCAGGGAAGCCTCCGCGTCGATGAGGGCGAGCATGGCGCCGTCCTCGTTGCCGAGTCTCTGCTCCACCTGTCCCAGCATGATGCAGACCTCGAAGAGGCGATCGCTCACACCGTCCTCGCGAAGGCGAGGCAGGAGCCGGTCGAGAATCTTCCGGGCGCGGAGCACGTCCTCCAGGTTCTCGCCGGCTTCCAGGAAGCGGGCGAAGTCCAGCTGCACTTCCTGCTCGGCGAAGGGATTCTGTGTGTGCTGGAAGGCGTGGATGGCATTGCGATACTCGGCCACGGTCTTGTCGCGATCGCCCAAGCGGGCCCAGGCCCTGGCGCGGGTGTGATGCAGGTAGCCGAGCTCATAGATCTCGCCGTTGCTGCTTCCCAGTTCGAGAGCGCGGTCGGCCAGTTCCACGGCCTCCTCCGCGAAGCCGCGGGCCAGACGCACGCGCGCGAGCCGCTGCAGGGCCTCCACCACCATGTCTCCACGGGGGGCGATGGCCTCGGCCTGCTCCAGGGCGGAGCGATGATTGGACTCGGCCGCTTCCCACTCGCCTCGAAGCTCCGCCAACTCGCCAAGGAACTCGTCGGCCAGCACCACCGAACGCTGCTGACCGTTCTTCTCCGCCAGCACCTTGCCCTGAAGCAGGAGCTGTTCGGAGCGCTTGAGGTTCCCGAGACGAGCCTGGGCGCGCCCGAGGGATAGAGTGGTCGAGACGGTGAGGGCCTCGTCGCCGCTCTGCTTCGCCAGACGGCGGGCCTTCAGGAAGTGGTCGGCCGCTTCCGCGTCGCGGTGCTGCTTGAAAAGGATGATGCCCATGTTCAGCATCAGGTTGATCTGCAGCTTCTGCAGGGAATGCTCGCGAGCCAGGCGAAGCCCCTTGCGCGACAGCTCGAGGGCCTCGTCGAAGCGGCATGCGTTCTTCTTCAGCAGTCCCAGGTTCGTGAAGCAGCAGGTGATGCCCAGGTGATGGTCCACGCGGCGGAAGGAGGACATGGCGTCCTGGAAGAACTCTTCCGCTTCGCTGGGATATCCCAGGCGCATGTACATGATGGCGATGCGGTTCAAAACCTCCGCCACTTCCGCATGGTGGACGGAGTTCTTGAGGAGTTCGTAGGCCTTGAAGCAACTCTTGAGGCCCTCTTCGGGGGAACCGGTGTTCATGAGCACGGAGCCGATGCGGTCCAGCACCAGTCCGTATTCGAGAGTTTCCTCGCGGCCCTTCAGGCGCTGCTGTGCGAGGTAGAACCACTCGCCGGCCTCGCGGTAGAGGCCCTTGCGCCGATAGCTGTCACCCAGTTTGAAGGCAAGGCGCCAGAGATTCTCCGTGCTGCCCTCCTCCTGCTCGGCCTGGTAGCTCTTCTCGTAGTATTCCAGGGCCAGAGACCAGTTCTCGGCCGAGAAATAGAAATCCCCCATGGACTCGAGATCCGTGGTGCTGCGCAGGCTGGGCAAGGACGCGGACGTCGAGCCGGGCGGAAACTCATGGGGATTTGGGGCATGTGATTCGAACATGTGCGAAGCCTCCGGGGGACTTGGATGGGTTTCTGCGACTGTTTAGAAGCGGAACATCCAAGACCAAGAAGTCTTCAGCGTGAACCATGCCCGCGTACCTCCGCTCGATAGCGGAGCGCAGGATGACCCTTCCAACTTGACGGTTTCACCCGGGGCATCGTCGTCGCCGGTACCGCGATCGCCCGGATCGGGATCGTCATCGGGGAAGAGGGTCGCCTCATCACCACCGTTCAGATAGATCGAGGCCTCGACATCCTGGCTGCGAGCCTGGGCCTGATCGCTATCGGTGATGAAGAGGAATCCGGAAACCAGAAAGAACACAAAGATTGCGACAATTGGGGTAATGGGCCTGCGCATAGTCTCGACTCCTTGAGCGAGCCTGGGGGGGCTCCAAATTGAGAGAGTGAGCCCCTGGTAGAGGCGTCCTCGTAAAGATAGGGAATTTCAAGAATTGGAGTCAAACCGATGATGCGGAAAAAACGAGGCTAAGTGCCTATTCCTCGCTCGTTTCCGGAGAAGATCGGCCCTGGAGGCCGTACTTCTCGATCTTCCTATATAAATGACTGCGTTGCATGCCAAGGGCCCTGGCGGTCTGGCTGACATTCCCGTCCCACTCCTTGATCTTCCGGGCCAGGAAGGCCGCCTCGCTCCTTTCCTTGAACTCCTGGAAACTGGCGGCCTCGAAGAGTGTCGTGTCGCCGGTGATGGAGTCGCCTGAGCCCGGAATGTCGGCGGCCAGGATCTGATCGCCCGAGGCCATGATGAGCAGGCGCTCGATCATGTTGCCAAGTTCGCGCACATTGCCCGGCCAGCGGTAGTTCTTGAGCTTCTCGAGGGCGTCCGTGTGCACCTTGCGCGTGGGCACGCCCAGCTCCCGCGAGTAGCGTTCTAGGAAGTGGACGACCAGAAGCGGGATATCCTCCCGGCGCTCCCTGAGTGGCGGCACCAGGATGGGCACCACATTGAGGCGATAGTAGAGGTCCTCGCGGAAGCGGTGCTCGGCCGCCTCGCTGAGCAGGTCCTTGTTGGTGGCGGCGATGACCCGCACGTCCACCTCAAGGGTTTCGGTGCCCCCCACCCTTTCCAGCCGACTTTCCTGAAGGACGCGCAGCACCTTGGCCTGGGCCTCCAGGCTCATGTCCCCCACCTCGTCCAGGAAGAGCGTGCCGCCGTGGGCCTGTTCGAAACGGCCGCGTCGTCTCTGATGGGCGCCGGTGAAGCTGCCCTTCTCGTGGCCGAAGAGTTCGCTCTCGATGAGTTCGCCGGGAATGGCCGCGCAATTCACTTCGATGAAGGGACCTTCCGCGCGGCGACTGCGGGAGTGTATGGCCCAGGCCACCAGCTCCTTGCCAGAACCGTTCTCGCCGGTGATGAGCACCCGCGCCTCGCTGGGGGCCACCTTCTCCACCGCGTCCATGACCTCGCGGATGGCCACCGTCTTGCCGACGATCTCGTGTCGGCCCTTGAGCTTCTCCTGCAGCTGCTGCTTGTCGCGGCGCAGCTGTCCCTGAGTGAGCGCGTTGCGGAGGGTCACCAGGATACGGTCCGCGTCGAGGGGCTTCTCGAGAAAATCGAAGGCACCGAGCTTGGTGGCCTCCACCGCGGTCTGCACGTCGCCGTGCCCCGAGATGATCACCACGGGCGTCTCGACCTTCCGCTTGCGGATTTCGGTGAGGGTTTCGAGTCCGTCCATGCCCGGCATCTTGATGTCCAGAAAGATCAGGTCGAAGCGATCCTTCTCGAGTTGCAGCAGGCCCGCCTGTCCGTCGGGAGCCTCGGCTACCAGGTGATCTTCATAGCGCAGGATCTTCCCGAGGGAATCTCGGATGGCGGCTTCGTCGTCGATGATCAGGACACGGGCGGATTTCATGGAGCTCCTCGCTGGTCGCGAAGAATATACCCTGCAAAGGAGCCCACGCCAAGGGATTCGACTCCGTGGCGCACCCTACCAGAACAGACTCAGGGGAGGGCTGCGACGGAGCCCCAGGGCGAGGGACCAGTCCTCGATCACCTCGCCGGACTCCAGGAAGCTGTAGCGCTGGCTACGACCGGCATCGAGGGTGAGGCGCCAGGCATCAGCCGGGCGCCACTCCAGACGAAGGCTGCCGCTCGATCCCAGATCGCGCTGAGCCTCTTCGCCTTCGTAGAGACTCTGGTACTCGTCCAGGCTGAGGCGCAGACCGAGCTCAAGATTGGAACGGAGGATCCATCGAAGGTTGAGCTGTGCCTGAAGGACGCGGAAGCGATCGTCCCCCTCCGCTCCCAGCCGGCTCTCCTCGCCCAGCAGGGTCAACTCCATGGGCGTCGAGGTTTCCGACAGGAAGGCCAGCTGCGCGCTGCCCTCCAGTCGACGCTCGCGGCCGCGATCGAGGGTCCAGCTTTCGGTGGGATCCTCATCGGGATCGAAGGTCGAGAGCCCTCCGAGCAGCTCGAGACGAGTGTTGCGCGGCAGGGCGAGATAGAGGACCACCTCGCTCTCCCACCCCTTGCCGGGGCGATAGTAGCCCTCGTAATCGTCCCAGTTTTCGCGGATCCATTCCAGTCGCGAGGAGACATCGGTGCCGGAACCGAATCGATCGGCGGCGAAAACCAGACTCTGGAGATCGCCTCCGGGACGCTCGTAGGAGTTCAATTCATGGGCATCCCTCACCGAATGTCGTTCCCAGTCCGCTTCGGCCCGCAGGCTCCAGGCATCGCCCAGGAAGCGTCCGAGGCTCAGAGTCACGGCCCGGGTGCCGCGGTCCGAGCCCGAGCGCTGCATGAAGGAAAGGTCATCCAGTCGCAGACGGATACCCGCCTCGAGGGAGGCTGGAAGATAGAGGGACAGCTCCGCGTCGATTCCGTTCTCATCGCGATCGCTGCTCACCGAGTCGGGTTCGGGGTAGCGAAGCTGCGATCTGTGCCAGCCCATGCGCAGGGCATGGAAATCCGCGGTCCGGGAAAGGTCACCGTGGAGGATGAGGGTCTGGCTCGACTGCTCCTGCTCTTCGATGAGCAGCATGGCCTCCGGATCGAAACTCAGAAGCGGCAGGCTGAGCTCCCCCGGCTCCCGCTTCGAAAGAGCGAGGCCGGCGTCCCAGTTCCAGGTTCCTTTCCCGCCCCGCAAATCCATGCCGGCGCCCGTGACGCGGTCGTAGAGATCCTCTCGGGCGGAAAGTTCCAGACCCGCCTCCAGGGATGCGAGGGCGATCTGACTCAAACGCACGGAGATCAGTCCCGTCACGGAATCCGCGCTCAGTGAATCGCTTCGATAGGATTGGTAACCCGTGCTGATCTCGCCTTCCCAGGTATGTGCATGGGCGGTCAAAAGGAGGACGCTCCCCAGGAAGCAAATCCCGGAGAGCATCCCGGCGAGAATTCGCGGACGATTCGGCATCGAGCCTGTCGGGCTCCTTGCTTATGGAAAGCGTCGGTTCAACTGCTCCACGGCCACCGCCACGTCCCCGACCTGCCTCAGCCAGATGCGCAGGTTGCCCTCTTCGCTCCAACTGGATAGTCGATCGAATCGCTGACGCAACTGCTCGTCGCGATTGCGAAGGCTCTCGAAGGCAGGCATGAAACTCTGATCCCTCCAGACCGCGTGGGCCGCGGCGGCCTCGGGGTTCTCGTTCTGCAGCACGGCGTAGTTCTTCTCCCACTGCTGCAGCATGCGCGTGAGCTCCCGCTCGCGACGCTGATTCTCCTTGTTGAGATTCGCGGCGCGGGTCATCAGACGACGCACCCTGCGCAGTCGCTGGGTGACCTGGTTCACCCTCGCGGTGTTCAAGCGAAGGCGGTTGCGCTGCTGATGGGTGAGTTGCGAGGGAGGATTGTGGGCCAGGTCCATCAGGAAATCCGCTTCCACCTCCCGCCAGGGTCCGAGGATCTGATTGCGGATGAAGCGGCCCAGGTAGAGGTACTCGTCCTTGCGGAGGTTCTCCTCGAGCCGAAGGACGCCCTTGCCGTATTGGAAGAGTTGCCCGGAACCTCGGGAACCCAGGCGTTCCTCGAGGCTCTCGAGTCGATTCTCCACCGGAGAGGCCGTCGCGGGTAGGGCGAGGGACAGGCTCAGGATGGCGAGTATCAGTAGTATTGTGTGGCGCATAGTCATGGTCTCACTCGATTTCTGCCGAATCGCCCAGGAATCTGCAAGGGGAATACCAGTCTATCCCAACCTGGGCACGAGTTTCATAAACGCCATGGTTCCAATTTCTTACAGCGTCAGCCTTCTCCGACCTCCCAGCCGGACGAGCCCGCGGCTTTCCCATTTGGTACGCCGGCGTCCCTCACGGTCCCTCGTCCGGATCAGGCTCGCCGCTGTCCAGGCCGTGCTTCTCGAGCCGATAGCCGAGGGTTCGCCGGGTGAGACCCAGGAGTCTCGCCGCGGCGCTCTTGTTGCCGCCGCTCCGCTCCATGGCCTGGGCGATGAGATCCTTTTCCAGTTCCTCCAGGGAGATGCCCTCTTCTGGAAGGCGATATCCCACACCGCCCTCGGCCCTTCTCGTCTGACTGAGTTCCGGCAGATCGCCGACATCGAGGATCGATCCCGTGGACATCACCATGGCGCGCTCGAGCACGTTCTCCAGTTCGCGCACGTTGCCAGGCCAGGGATAGGACTGCAGGATCTTCATGGCATCGGAAGACAGGCTAGTCACCTTCCTGCCCGTGCGCTCCGATAGCCTTCTCAGAAAGAATGAAGTGTAGAGTTCGAGATCGCCGAGGCGTTCACGAAGCGGAGGCAGTTCGAGGCGGATCACGTTGAGGCGATAGAAGAGATCCTGACGAAAGACGTTCTGCGCCACCATGGCTTCCAGATCGCGATGGGTGGCGGCCACGATGCGCACGTCCACGGGAATGGTCTTGCTGCCCCCCACGCGCGTGAGTTCGCGCTCTTGAATCACCCTGAGCACCTTGGCCTGGGTGCTCGCGGCCATGTCGCCGATCTCATCCAGCAGCAGGGTCCCGCCGTTTGCCAACTCGAACTTGCCAGGACGCTCGCTTACGTCGGTGGCGGCGCCCTTCACCACGCCGAAGAGTTCCGCCTCCAGGAGGCTGTCCACCAGGGCGGCGCAGTTTATCTGCACGAAGGGGCCCTTCTTGCGGCGCCCGTGCTCGTGCACCGCTCGGGCGATAACCTCCTTGCCGGTGCCGCTTTCGCCGAGCACCAGGACCGTGGAATCGCTGGCCACCACGCGGGGGAGCATCTCGTAGATGCGGCGCATGCCGGGATGCCGACCCACGATCATGTCGTCGAAGGTGAAGGCAGAATCCTCGATGGCCGGCGCGGCCTCGCTGGTGTCCGTGGCGAGAACGGCGCGCACCTTCTCGGCCAGGGCCGTCATGCGAACGGGCTTGGTCAGGTACTCCACGGCGCCGAAGTCGAGGGCGCGCACGCCGGCCTCGATGCTGGCGAAGGCCGTCATCAGAATCGAAGGAGTGCTCGGGCTTGCCTTGTGCACCTTTTCCAGCAGTTCGAGCCCGGCCTCCTCGCTTTCCATGCGCAGGTCGGTGATGACCAGATCCGCCCCCTCCTTTTCGAAGAGCGCCCAGGCCGACTCGGCGGAATCGGCGGTGAGGATCTTCCGACCCTTTCCCTGCAGGGCTTCCTCGAGAAGCTTGAGCATCCGCGCTTCGTCGTCGGCGATGAGGATCCGCTTCATGAGGGGATTCCTTTCATGTTCACGGGAAGGGTCAGTTCGAAAACGCTGCCTTCGGTTCCGGTGGAGATGAGGCGCAGGTCACCTCCGTGGGCGCGCGCCAACGACCGCGACAGGGCCAGTCCGAGGCCCGTACCTCCGTCGCGTCCCGAGACGAAGGGCTCGAAGATTCGGGACCGGAGCTCTTCATCGACGCCGGGACCGGAGTCGCTCACGCGTACGGCGATCATGCGTCCATCCGTATCGATTCGAACCTCGACCTTTCCATCTTCTCCGCAGTATGCCGCCGCGTTGGACAACAGGTTCAGGGCGATCTGGCGCTGGCGGTCGGGATCGAAGCGGGCTACCAGCTGCCCGCTACCAGCTACCAGCCGGAACTTCGTACCCGGGTACAGAGTCTTGGATTCCTTGAGGCATCGATTCCAGAGTCCAACCAGATCCACCTCTTCCCATTGTAGTTCCGTGGGGCGCGCGTAGTGCAGGAAATCATCGAGCAAGCGTCGCAGGCGTTCGGTTTCTTCGAGAATCTCCTCGGCCCGTTCGGCCTCCTTGCCCCGGGCCTCCATGCCGAGCAACTCGGCGTGGGCGAGAATGATGGCCAGAGGATTGCGGATCTCGTGGGCCAGACCGGCGGCCAGGGTGCCCACTTCGGCCAGATGTTCGGCGCGATCCAGTTCGCGCTGCCGGCGGCGGGCCTGGCGCAGGATGAGGGCCATGGAGGCCAGCACGAAACTCACGAAGAGCACGCCGGCGCCGGTGGCGATCCAGAGGCCTTCGCGCAGGCGAATGATCTGATCGGAAAGTCGCGCTCCCGATTCCAGCAGAAGGTAGGCCTTCACCTCGCCGTACTCGTCCTCCATGGGAAGGTAGAGCGTGAGGTAGAGCTCGTCACCGTCGCGCTGAGGTTCAGCCTCGAATTCGAGGCCAAGGGACAGTTCCGTCTCGGGGATGGGCACAGCGGGCGGAATGGACGAGCCGCGGGCCACGAGCCGCGGGCCTCGGAGGTCAAGGATCTCCATGCGATCCAGGCCCGAGGCGAAGGAGAGATCATCCAGCAGCTCGGGAGCCAATAGATCCCTCTGCAGCGCCGCCCGCGCGAGGATTCCCTGTTCGCGCAGTGCGTGACGGCGGGCGGTCTCGAAGGCCTCGCTCATGCGGGCATGGAAGATCCAGCCGCCGGCCAGGAGGCCGGCGACGAGAATCACCGTGAAGAGAGTGACGAGCCTCGTGACCCTGTCGATTCCGGGAGAGCGCATGGAGGCAGTTTCCGTCAGCGTTGAAACGCCGTCAATGCAATTGCCTTGGATCATTGTGGGGGACCACTAGCTGATAGTCGACTAATCTCACCAAGGCCTCGTTCTTCTCGCGCATGTGCTCGAACTCAAGAGGGCGGGTTAGAGCTTCACGCAATGCCGCAAGCAGTTCACGATCCCCGCTGATTCTACTCCCGCCCAAGGCCACGATGGCGTAGTAAATCCTGCCGTAGAGATCTCGACCGATCCTGCCGTGCTCCATTTCGCCTAGGCACTGCTCGACCAGCGACCGGAAGTATTCCCGAACGCGAGCCTCGTCGCAGAGATCGACAAGTCGATCCAGTGCGAAAATCGATGCATTGCCATGAATGTTCCGATTGTCCGCCAGGTCGAGCAAGCTATCGACATGGTAGTCTTCAACATCAGCCAGTAGGATCGTCCAAGGGCCCTCCCAGCGACCCCACAGGCGCCAGGGCCTCTTCCCACTCATCTGGGGGCTTTTTGACTCGAACTGCTCCTCCATTTCCGAAAGAATCTCGACAAAGGTGGAACTATCATGACTGATAGTTTCGGAAGCCAAGAGGAAGGGCATCTGCCCCGCGGCCCGCAGTCGATCGGTGGCCACGGCCCAGGTTGCGTCATCCAAACGGGCGGCGATGGGACGGAGGAATTCGTAATAGCTGTAGACTCCTCCGCGACAGATGAAGAGCTTGTCTTCGCGTGGGATGGCTACATAGATACCCAATGGCCGCCCAACACCAATCTCCAGGCATTGTCCGCTCTGGTAGTCGGTTGCCACGTCGATAATGCGCGACATGGGTTCTTCGGCGACATGCATGCTGGAGTAGTTGAAGCTGAGATTCCGCAAGCGCTTTCCCAGGCTCTTAAGAAAAAGCCCATCGTTGATGGTCTGAGCCTCGCCCCGCAGTTCCCTATCCGCAAGATCGGCGAGCTTTTCGAGAATCTCAATGAACTCCTCCATGTGGGCAGGAGCTAGGCGATCCGCCTTCAATTGCTTCTCGTAGAGCACCCGCCAATCTTCTCCCTTCGGGCGCTTGCGCGACCGCCTACTATCGTATGATGGGCCCGAAGCGGATCCGTACTCCTCGTCCAATTTGGCGTTCAGACTGTCCACCTCGGTCTTGATCGCGTCGAAGATACCCAGATGTACCCACTCGTTGTTCAGCGTCGCGGTCAGCGCTGCGAGTCGCCGATAGAACTCCGGGTAGGGTTCCACGTAACCATGGATATCGTCGATCATCCCTGAACAACCAGAGTACATGTGAGCAGATTTAAGGTACGGCGCGGCCGCGTGACGCGCCTCGACCCACCCTCCCATGGCCGTATTGATCTGCTTCTCTTCCCAGGCCTCACCCTGAAAGACCTCGACGGACTGAACATCGGGCCGGAAGAGGGGCTCCATGCACCACAGGGCCGCCTCGACCAGGTTTGTGGGCTGGTGGTCCCAGCTCGGCAAGTCGATCGGTTCGACCCTTGCCGAAAGCTCCACTGCTCGTCGACTCCCGAGCAGGCCAGCTACAATGTCGACGCCCGAAGGGAGCCAATGCCCTTCTTCCATCAGGTTTTGCAGAAGGCGGCTGTCCCGCGTGCTCCGCTGTCCAAGGACGCGGAAACCCTGGAATCGCTCCTGCCAGTATTCGCGACCTGGGATATCGACATAGTGGGTGTTGATCTGCGGTCGCGGCAGAGCCGCGAGGCGCCCCATGAAGACCTCCAGTGCTGAAGATGCATGAACAAGGTCGGCGAGATCGTCGAAACCCGCGTCCCCTGCCGCCACATCCGCAATCTGTCGGTACTCCGGGAAGGACGGATCCTCCCGTTCCCCGGCTACGAAGGTGAGGATGTGGTCCAGCTTCCTCCAACTGTCCACCAGTCTGGGATCCGACTCCTGAGCGAGCAATAGCAGCAGGGCGCGTCGCGTTTCGGATACTGATTCCGCAGGCCAGAGGGCGCGGCCCGTCCAACTGATCGCCCTGAAGGTTTCGGCCTGCTCGGAAACCTCCTGCCTACCTCGGGGTCGATACTCGGTATAGTCCTCTTGATAGCCGAGAATGGGACTCGACACCACACCCGACGCCGCCTCGATACGCAGAACCTCCGCAACGACCTCATCTTGCCAATGCAAGGGCAGGGCGCCGATGTCAGCCTCTGCTTCGAGCAGCCGCATCGCTACAGCGAAGAACGCCGCATTTCGGCAGGCAGCCGCGACCCGATCATCCCCGTCGGAACTCGCGGCCTGGGCCAGGCTCGCCGCCATCATTCCGCCGCAGTAGTCCTCCAGCTCTTGTCGAAGGGTGAATCGCTCCAGTTCGTCGAGAGCGGCCCGCTGAAGAATCATGAATGTATGGAAAATGAGATCGCTGCTGATGAAGGGATACTCTTCGGTGACGAACTCGAAGATCTCGTTTTCCTGCCGCGGATGGCATACGAATCCATTCTCGACCACCGCCTGGAGGAACTCATCCTCAAGATCGAAGGGACAGAGTATCCCGTGCACATCCAGCAAGCGAATATTCCGGATGGCCTTTGAAATCTTCCGTTCCAGTTTCCGCAGTTCACTGACAGCTTGCCTGTTGGCCCACTCACGGTCCAAATCGGGCCGCCTTTGGTGATATGCATCCGACAGGCGATCTTGAAGTTCCTCGCTCTCCAGCAGGCCATGCAATAGTGGCAATGCCCGCGCATCGCCCAACTGCTCCATGAGTTCCACGGCTTCATTGATATGGCGGGCCTCCGGTGCTTGCAGGGCCTTCTCCAGGAACGGCAGCACCCTGGAGTCGTGCAGGATGGCCAGGATGCGGGCACCTCCATGCAGTCCGTCACCCTCCCAAGTGCTGAGCACCTCAAATAGCGGATCCGCGATGACCGGATGCGGATTTTTCGCCAGGAACTCCCGGGCTGAATAGCCGATATCGTTCGAGTCGAACCTCTCCACCAGAAAGAGCGAGAGCTTCTCGGCCGCCTCCGAGCTCAGTGGAAACTCGGACCGTTCCACACTCCTGAGGAAGTGACTACTCATCGCAATACGAGCCCAACGAAGTTCCTCACCACGGTATGCCTGGATGAATTCATCCACGGACTCGAATCCCTTGGCGCGTTCTACGGCCTCGGAGTAGATAGCATTGCGTTCGGAATCGCTTAGCCCGTCTTGGGCCCAAGCGGCGGTACCGTGGCCGATGGCGACCAGCCAAAAGAGCATGCAGGACCATTTGCCCAAACGACGTCCCATGGCGACCTCGATCATATTAGGGGCTGCAAGCAAAGGTGCGATCTGGAATAGTGATATTGAATACTAGACTGACGCCCCGGGCATATCAAGAACCAGGCTCAATAACATGGGCAATCGCTTAAAAACTACCTCAGAAGCACAAGCCGCTGGGTCTGGACACCCAGTTCGCTGCTCAGGCGAAGCAGGTAGACGCCGCTGGACAGTTCCCGCCCTGCATCGTCGCGGGCATGCCAGTCCATCTCGTAACGGCCCGCTTCGTACATCGCGTCGGCGATGCGCGAGACGAGACGGCCGCTCACATCGTAGACGTCCAGACGCAGGCGCGCTTCGGAGGGAAGCTCGAAACTCAGGCGCGTGACGGGATTGAAGGGATTGGGCCAGGCCGAATGCAGGGCCAGGCGCGTGGGCAGCTCTTCCGGGCCCGAGGTGGGATCACCGTTGCTCGCACCGGGAGTGGGCTCGGTGAAGTAGACCCAGGTATCGGCGCCGTCGAATTCGCGTCCCTCGCTGACATCGGCGAACTGAGGGCCGAAACTGTGACCGTCAATCAGCTCGTTGCCGGCTGCCAGCCTGCCGAAGAGACCGATCTCCTCGCCGGAACTGCTCAGCTTGAAGTTGGTGTGGAGAGGGCCGTCGTTCTCGTCGCTGTCGCACCAGACCAGCATGAACTCGCCGGGCTGGAGGATGGTGTCGGGAAAGGCCCATTGAGTGGACGCGCTCAGGTCGTCGCTGAGGAAGAGACCGCCCATCTGCACGGCATCGGGTCCAGGATTGTAGATCTCGAGCCAGTCCTCGAACTCGCCCATCTCGTCGACGATGCCCGTGTTGTTCACGGCCAGGAACTCGTTGAGCAGGAGCACCACGGTCTCCGGGTCGATGGGATTCTCGTTCGCCGCTCCAGGTGTCGCCGCGCTGAGCATGGCCCAGTCCCCATCGGCGTCGGGCCAGCGACCGTAGCTCAGGTTCTGGGGCATGGCCGGGAAGGTGATCTGGTCCTGGATGGTGTAGCCGTCGAGCAGGTAGACGTCCTCGCCGTCGCCGTCGAGCTTGAAGGGCGCGTGCAGGTCGCCCTCCAGGGGCTCGTCGTCGCACCAGACGATGAGATACTCGCCGGGATCCAGGGTGATGGCCGGAAGTTCCAGGCGTTCGCTGCCGTCGTTGAGATCGGCCAGGGCGTAGCCGTCCAGCGAAACGGGAGAGCCGCTCGCGTTGAGGATCTCGACCCAGTCGTCGAAATCACCGTGCTCGTCGGCGAGGGTGTTGCTGTTGTTGGCCATGAGTTCGTTGAGAACCAGCCCCTCCACGGGCGACCAGCTGCCCACCTGACCCTGCACGTAGTTGTGCCGGTCGGTGACGAAGCTGTTGAGCCCCGGTATGAGCCGCGGCCCGTCGTAGATGTTCGTGGTCATGGCCGACTCGAACTCCGAGTTGCTGAACATCTTCTTGGTGTCGGCGTAGACATCGCTGCGGATCAGATCGCGCAGTTCCTCCATGCGCGGCAGCAGAACCTCGGGACTTCCGATTCCCTCGTTCAGGCGCCTGAGGTGTCCCTTGTAGACCTCATCGTACTGCGTGATGCCCCAGAGCTCTTCGGCCAGGGGTCGATCCTCGTTCCACTGGGGATTGGTCCAGTGGATGCTCAGGTTCTTCAGCTGGGTCAGGGAGTAGCCGTACTGGTTGAACAGGCCCCAGGCCTCGTTCATGTCCCACTTGAGGAAGACGAATCGGTCGTCCAGCTCGCGGTGATAGAAGTAGTAGTTCACGCAGCGGCCGGGATAGCTGTCCAGATTAACGGTGAGGATGTCGATGGCGAGCATGGCCATGGCCGAGTTCACGTCGCAGACCAGATGCATGCTGTCGGGCAGCGACGAGCTGGGCGTGTTGTTGAGCTTGTCGCAGAAATCGACGAGGGCCGACCAGTCGTTCACGTCCTCGTTGGTCTTCAGCTCGTAGTCGTTGTAGTAGTTCCAATCATAGGCGCCGAGGTACTCGAAGCTGCCGTGGGGTTCGCCCTTCCAGAGATTGCCGTTCTCGCCTGGGCCGAAGCGACTCTCGATGTATTCCTGGTCCACCTGCTCCACGAGCAGGTAGAGGCCCCAGTACTCGCCGTTGATGGTCAGGGCCGCGTAGTTGGTGCGACCCGCGGGCAGGCCCGCCTCCCAGGCCAGCTCGTAGGCGCACTTCTCGCGTACGAAGCTCGGATCCAGGAAGCAGTTGTTGAGGTTGAGCTTGTCCAGGCCGTCGATCTCCTGGCCCACCACATACTCGTCGATGTCGAGCTTGAAAGACTTCTTCTCACCCGGATAGGCCATGTAGCTGCTGTTGCCCTTGAAGCGCACGCCGATGCTGTCCAGGTGCACCGCGCCCCAGTCGAACTCGGCCGCGATGTAGGCGGGATCGTCCACACCCTCGAAATTGTCCTCGAGGAGCTGCCACCAGTTCGGCTGATGGAAGGTGAGCTCGATCTCGTGGACCGCGTCACCGTCGAAGAGAGGATGGGTTGCAGGCGTGAGGACCGCGTGGGCGAAGGCAGGCAGAATCAGGCACAGCACGATGGCTAGACGCATAATGGGGCTCCCGAGCAAGATGTTCCAAATCGGCGTGATCCATTCCGGACACCCCTGGGCGCCCCTGCGCGTCGCCGAATATGCAATTTTCTCACATTTCGGGCCGTAAAACAAGATTCAGCGCTGCGCGGACAGGGACCCGATGTTAGGTTCTCATGAACCGAGGAGCTTTCATGGACCCTATCGTTCTCAAGGACCTGTCTTCCGCGGAACTCGACGCCTGGCTCGATGAGCAGGGAGAACCGCGATACCGCGCGAAACAGGTGCGGGACTGGATCTATCGCAAGGGTGTCTTCGAGTTCGAGGCCATGAGCAACCTTCCTGCCGCCCTCCGGAAAAGGCTCGGCGAGCTCGCCACCCTTCGCTCCCTCACGACCCTGAACTCCCTGGCCAGTCAGAAGGACGGGTCCGAGAAGTTCCTCTTCCAACTCGCCGATGGAGAAACCATCGAGTCGGTTCGCATGGGCATGGAGAGTCACGCGACGCTCTGCGTCTCCAGTCAGGTGGGTTGCGCCATGGGATGCGTCTTCTGCGAAACCGGACGCTTGGGTTTCCGGCGAAATCTGAGCCAGGCCGAGATCATCGACCAGGTGCTGGAGCTTCGCGCCAAACTGCCCGAGGACGAGCGTTACAACCTGGTCTTCATGGGCATGGGCGAGCCTCTGCAGAACTATCCGACACTCGTCTCGACGCTTCGCCTACTCACGTCCGAGGAAGGCATGGGCCTGGGAGCGAGGCGTATAACGGTGTCCACGGTGGGCTTGCCCGATCGCATCCGGAAGCTCGCGGGAGAGGGCATGAAGGTGGGCCTGGCCGTCAGCCTGATCTGCGCCGACGACGACATGCGACGAGCCATGGTGCCCGGCCATATGAAGCAGTCGATCCGTCCGATCATGGATGCGGCGGAGTACTACGCCCGGGAAACGGGTCGTCGGGTGACACTCGAATACATCCTCATGGCCGGCGTGACCGATCGCGAACGGGACGCCGCCCGGCTCCGCGAGATCACGCGCAACCGGCCCTTCAAGGTGAACATCATCCCCTACAATCCCGGAGAGTCCGCGGTGCAGATGCTACTGCCCGGCTTCAAGGCGCCCGAGGAGTTGAGGCGGCCGACGCCCGCCGAGGTGGAGCGATTCGTGGGCCGGCTGATTCCGGCCGTGCCCGCGGTCACCGTGCGCTGGAGCCAGGGAACCGAGGTCGGCGGGGCCTGCGGGCAATTGCGAGGCCGAAGATCTCAGCCGAGATAGGGCTGCGATACTGACTCTCCCCCTCTCGACACCCATGCCAGGGAACTGTTACCGCGCCTGCGAATAGTATATGCCGCCACCGCAGAATCATTGACCTGGCTCGTGGCGGTTTCTATTATTCCGAGGTGGAGGTAGTATGGCGAGTGGTGCAAGTATCCGAGACTTGAGTCTTCCCGACGCTTCAGCAATCTTGACTCACCGATCGATCGCCCTTGCGATCCTGATCCTCGTGATCTCCAGTTTGAGTCTCCATGCGGATGACGATTCCACCTGCAAACCCCGCTTCCGCTCCATGAAGGCCCCGGACGAAGAGGGTTGCGAATTCGAATTCGCCGACTTCGATACTCGATTCAGAATTGGCGCGAGCACGCGATTTCTTCTTGATGATGACATGGAGCGAACCTACGGAGTCATGCCCGGCATCCATGTGGGGCTCTCGGTGGAGACGAGCCCCTATTCCCGTTTTCTGGTCGAAGTGGGCTATGAAACCACACATGGCGATCCCTACTACGATACACCCGGCTTCCATGTAACGGAGGCCGCGCGCGTTTCCCTTGCCCCATTCTCCGTGGGCCTGCGTTTCAATTCCGATCCCAACCGGCGGTTCGACATCCACTACGGCTTTGACATCGTCGCGGGCTGGACCGGCGAGAGGACCCATTCGCAGGACTCCGAGAGCCTGTTCGATTCCAGCAATGTGGCGCTGGGCTACCGATTCAGCGTCTCCCCCGAATGGCGTGGGAGGAATCGGGACGGCGCCGTGGGCCTCATGCTCAGCTACGGCGGAGTCAGCAACAATTCCGGCCATGATGTCGTCTTCATGGGAATCAGCGCCAGGCTCTATGCGAGCGTGGTACTATGAGGAGGAGTATGAGGAAACGTGCCCTCAGCCTGATCCTGCCCATACTGTTCGGTACCGGCGACTCGATCGACGCCCTGGCCGACGGTATGGTCATCGGACCCGAGTTCAGGGAGATCTACGAGAGCAAACAGATCGCCTATCTCGAATTCGATCCGGACACGGAACGTGAACGCCTGCACATCCTGCCCAAGCTCAGTGGCGACGCGAAGTCGTTCGCCTGGATCGTTCCCACGCCCTCCCTGCCGGAGGTCTCGGAATCCGAACTAGGTATGTTCCAGAACCTCGCCGAACTGACCCAAAGGAAAAATGTCAGCAGAGAGTGGGATAGTTTCGGATGCGACCAGGGCGGCTATTCCGCGGCTCCCGGCGAGAGCGAAGACGGCATCGACATCTTCGAAGAAGAACTCATCGGTATCTACCAGACCATGATCCTCAGCGCCTCGGATTCGCAGATTCTCGCCGACTCGTTGACCGAATGGGGCTTTCTTCATGAAGGCAACACCGATGAAGTCATCGCGGTCCTTGACAGCTATGTATCCGAGGACTGGTACTTCGTTACCATGAAGGTGGACTCGAGCGCCTTCGACGGGCAGGACTCCTGGGGAGGCTACTGGAACCGACCAATGCAACCGATGCTCTTCGAGTTTCAGGCACCGGCGCCCGTCTACCCCATGCGAATCTCGGCGATCAGCGTCGGCTATCGCAGTTCGGTATTGCTCTACCTCAAGGCCGCTCATAGAATGCAGATCGACAATTGCGACACCCTCTACGCGAATCGCCTGACGGCGGAGGAGTTAGCCGAGATTCGATCCGCCTATCCACACTTGAGCCCCCACCTCGCGGCGGGGGACTACATCACCAAACTCCAGCGCTACCTCTACTACAATGACTTCGAGGATTTCTATCCTCGCCAGGCCGACAGTGACGCGGAGTACTACCCCATCCACTACTCGGGCTTGCCTCCCTCGCTGTTGCTGCTCTTGGTGCTGGGCTTTGCCCTGCGATTCTGGGGTCGGATGGAGCTGCGAAACAAGTCCTCCTGAAGCTCGGGTCGCGGGCATACCAGTTTCAGGCGATCCGTGGATTCTTCATGCAATTCAACGTACACCATGCTATACCCTCGTCTCGACAAGGGTTCGAGATACAGTTGCGAAAGGTGGCCATGAACTCGTCAGGAAGAACATCCGTGAGAAATCCTGAAGCCGGCATGGCCAGGAACGGCCCCGAGCGCGGCATCTTCTGTAACCGCACGCTGAACCTGAGGTCCATCAAGGCCGTGGGCTACGACATGGATTACACGCTCATCCACTATCACGTGGAGAAGTGGGAGCGGCGATCCTTCGTGCACATGCGCCGGAAGCTCGCGAGCCAGGGTTGGCCGGTGGATGAGCTTCGCTTCGATCCCAAAACCGTGCAGCGCGGCCTGATCATCGACCTGGAGCTGGGGAACATCCTCAAGGCGAACCAGTTCGGATACGTGAAAGCCGCGGCCCACGGCACGAGCATGCTCGACTTCGACACGCTCCGTCAGACCTACGCCGAAACGGTGGTCGAACTCAGCGATCCGCGCTTCGTGTTCCTTAACACGCTGTTCTCCTTATCGGAAGCCTCCATGTACGCCCAGCTCGTGGACCTGCTCGATGCGGGCAAGGCTCCGGGGCCCATGGGATACGGCGACCTCCACGACGAGGTGAAGGAAGTTCTGGACGCCGCCCACGTGGAAGGACGCCTCAAGGCCGAGATCGTCGCGCACCCTGAGCGATTCGTGGACCTGGATCCCGAGGTGCCGCGCGCGCTCCTTGATCAGAAACGCGCGGGGAAGACGCTCTTCCTGGTTACGAACTCCGAGTGGCCCTACACGCGGGACATGATGGCCTACGCTTTCGATCCATTCCTTCCGAAAGGAACAGGCTGGAAGGAGCTCTTCGATCTCGTGATCGTGGCGGCGCGCAAGCCGGCCTTCTTCCTGGGCGAGCAGCCCTTCTTCGAGTTGGCCAGCGAGGAAGGTCTCTTGTCGCCCGTGGTCGGACAGCCCAAGCCGGGCACCATTCTTCACGGGGGACACGCGGGCGCGGTGGAGGCGATGTTCGGCCTTCGGGGATCCCAGATCCTCTACGTCGGCGACCACGCCTACGGCGACGTGCATGTCTCGAAGAATCTGCGTCGCTGGCGCACGGCCCTGGTCGCGAGGGAACTGGAACGGGAGATTCTCGATGAGGAGGGGTTTACGGACAAGCAGACCCGACTGCTCGACCTGATGAAGGAGAAGATCACCGCCGAAGGGGAGATGTCCCAGCTTCGTCTCAGAATCCAGAACCGGAAGGCGGGTCTCGATTCTTCGGAGGAACTTGGACCGCGCGCCCTCGAGCGCCTTCTGCGGAACCGGCGCAGTACCCTGATCGCCCTCGATGAGAAACTCGCGCCGCTTGCGCAGGAGAGCGGGCGTCTGGGAAACGAGCGCTGGGGCCTGCTCATGACCTCGGGCAACGACATGAGCTACTTCGCGCGGCAGGTTCTGCGCCACGCGGACATCTACACCTCGCGGGTCTCCAACCTGCTGGCCGAAACGCCCTTCGCCTTCTTCCGGGCCCACCGGTCGCCCATGCCCCACGAGCGGAATCTCACGTAGTACTTGTGGCTTGAGGGAGGGCTTACCCTTGCTCGGTGCCGCGTCTCAGACGGACGATCAAAATCGATCCACCCAACAAGAAGGCCGCGGACGCCCAGATGAGCGGCAGGGTCATCCCGAAGAAGGCGAATCCCAGACCGAAGAGCAGCCCGTAGACCAGGCCCATGCCCGCCAGCACGTTGATCCAGACGCCGGCGGCGCTCTCCCGCTGGATGCCCTCGGCGTGCTTGCCCCAGATGCCGGGAGCTCGCGTTTGCGTGAGGAAGGCCCGCAGTTTCTCGGGCTCCGTCGCTGGAGCGAGGAAGGCCACCGTCACCCAGACCGCTCCGGAGATGCCCACGTTCCAGACGAAGATCTCCCAGGTGGAGAACTCGTGAGCCAGCCAGTCGTGCTTGTTGGCGAGATTGAGCAGGGTGGCCACCACCAGGCTCGAGGCCATGGCCGCGATCTCGCTCCAGGCATTGATGCGCCACCAGAACCATCGCAGCAGGAAGACCGCTCCCGCGCCTGCCACGAGTTGCAGCAGGAAGACGAAGAGGAAGCTTATGGAGTCGTTGAGCCAGGCCACCATGCTTCCCAGCAGTACCACCACCACGCCCGTGATCCGAGCTACGTTCACGTAGTGCTTCTCGCTGGCCTTCGGCTTCCAGAAGCGGCGGTAGACGTCGTGCACGAAGTAGCTGGAGGCCAGATTCATGTGCGTGTCGATGGTCGACATGAAGGCCGCCAGCATGGCCGCGAGCATGAGGCCAAGCCAGCCAGGTCCCAGGTACTTGGCCATCATGGCGGGATAGACGGCCTTGTGGTCGGTCATCTCCGGGAAGACCCAGAGCGAAGCCAGGGCCACGAGGAACCAGGGCCAGGGACGAATCGCATAGGTCACGATGACGAACCAGAGCATGCCCAGCCGACTGTCCCGCTCGCTCTTGGCAGCATTCATGCGCTGGATGAGCACGCCGCCGCCGTCGCTGTACTTCCAGCTCCACCACTGCACCAGCACGGCCACGGCGAAGCCCATGAAGGCCCCCTTGAAGGCCGGGTTCGCCCAGTCGAAGCCCGTGAGCGGCGCCATCTCGGCGGCCTGCCTGCCCGTGCCATCTAACAGGCTCGGCAATCGTTCACGAAGGCCGGCCAGCCCTCCCTCCGCGCCGAGCACCTTGAAGGCCAGGAGTATGGCGCCTCCCATGGCCACGATGAACTGCATCAGATCCGTGGCCACCACGCCCCAGAGCCCGGCGATGGATGCATAGGTCGAGGCCAGGACGATGCAGACCAGCAGGGTCAGCCACTTGGGTACGCCGAAGATGCCGGCGATGGCCGTCATGGCCAGGATCACCCAGCCGAGAACCACGACGTTGGTGATGAAGGCGTAGAAGATGCCTTTGGACATGCGTAGCGCCGCCGCGCCCTTGCCGCTGTAGCGAAGTTCGCAGAACTCCACGTCGGTGGTCACGCCGCTGCGGTGCCAGAGCTTGGCGAGGAAGAAGGTCGTCACCAGATGGCTGATGGCGAAGTTGAACCAGACCCAGTTGCCCGCGATGCCCTCGCTGCGAACGATCTCGGTGACCACCAGGGGCGTATCGCTGGCGAAGGTGGTGGCCGCCATGCTCGTTCCGGCCACGAACCAGGGCAGGCTGCGACCGGAAAGGAAGAATTCCTGGGTGGATGAACCCGCTCGCCGCGAGAAGGCCAGACCCAGCCCCAGCATGAGGCCCAGGTAGGCGATGATGATGGCGAAGTCGATGAACTGCAGCGGCATGGGTCTCCAGGCGACGGGGGCCCACAATTCTGTAAACGCTTTGGGCGGATCTGTCCACTCATCCCTGACGAATGCTTGTGAGATGTCGCGGGCCGATCTATGATCCGCGCGAAGGAGGAACCATGAAAAAGCTGATGGCAATTCTCTTGGCTCTGCCCTTGGCCACCCTGGCCGGGGCGGACGACCTCGAAGTGACCGTCTATAACAACGGCGTGGGCCTCGTGAAGGAGGTGCGCCTGCTCCAGTTGAAGCGGGGCGTCCACGAACTGGCCTATCCCGGCGTACCCGAGCGCCTTCAGCCGGAGACCGTCCACTTCGTGAGCCTGCGGGATCCGGAAGGCACCCGCGTGATCGAGCAGAACTATCGCTACGACCTCCTCAATCGCGAAAGCCTGCTCGAACGCTATCGCGGGAAAGAGGTGAAGGCCTGGGTGGACGGCGATTGGCAGACCGTGCGGCTGCTCGCCCATGGATCACCGCCCAGCGAGTCCACGCCCATCGGACGCATCCTCGAGGTGGACGGCGAGATCCACATCGAGGGATTCATCCTGCCCGAGCTGCCCGAGGGTCTGCTGCTCGAGCCCAGCCTGGTCTGGCTCCTGAACGCCGAACAGGGCGGCGGACATGACGTCGAACTCAGCTACATCACCGAGGGGCTGGGATGGCAGGCGGACTACGTGGCCGTCATCGACAAGAGCGACATGCTCGACCTCACCGCCTGGGTCACCCTGGACAACCGCAGCGGACGCGATTATGAAAACGCCCGACTGAAGCTGGTGGCCGGCGAGGTGAAACGCGTGAGCAGCGCCCCCATCGCCCTGGGCCGCGGTCAGAAGGCCATGGAGTACAGCATGTCCGACGCGAACTTCGCCCAGGAGGAGTTCTTCGAGTACCACCTCTACACCCTCGGCCGACCCACCACGATCCTGGATCGCGAGAAGAAGCAGCTCGAGCTCTTCGCCGAAACGGGCACCGAGGCCACGCGCCGCTATCTCTTCGAATCCTGGTACCAGCATGAGGACGGCGAGGCCCGCGCGCTTGACGTCAGCCTCGAGTTCGAGAACTCCAAGGACGCCGGCCCCGGCGTGCCGCTTCCCAAGGGAATCGTTCGCGTCTACATGGAGGACGACTCCGGCCAGCTTCAGTTCGCTGGCGAGGATGCCATCCCCCACACCCCCGAGGGCGAGAAAGTGCGTCTGAAGGTGGGCGAGACCTTCGACCTGCGCGGCGAGCACCGGGTGCTTCGCGTGGACCGCAAGCATCAGGGCCGCGTGCGCGAGATGGACATCGAGATCACCCTGCGCAATCACAAGAAGGAGGACGCCCTTCTCACCGCCGTGGAGAGCATTTCACGGGGCAGCGAGTGGCGTATCCTCGCGCACAGCCACGACTACGAGCGGCTCAGCAACGGCAAGCTGCAGTTCGAGGTGAAGGTGCCCGCCAAGGGCGAGACCAAGATCACCTACACGATTCGCGTGGAGTAAACATCGAGAAATCGACGCGGGCCTCCGGAAGGGGGCCCGTTTTTTTATGCCCGGGGACGTAGCAGGCCGCGCAGCTCAGTTAGGCGCGTGGCCCGGGTCGCCAGGAGGGACCCGAGGCTCGCCGCGAGCACGAACACCAGGGCCAGGATCAGACCCGGGTCCAGCAGGCGGCGCAAAACAAGCAGAACCGAGGCCGCAAGGATCCATGCGCTCAGGGTTCGGGCGATGGGCATGCCCTCGGGTCGATAACCGAGCCTCAGCACCGCGGCGAGGTTCAGGCCCGCCATGAGCGTTTCGCCCGCGAGTAAGGCGATGACAGCACCGGCTATGCCGAGACGAGGCATCAGGGTGAAGAGCAGCGCTATGGTCGTCCCCACGCCCACCACCGCCCAGAGCGTGCGCTCCCATTGACGGTCCACCGCCGTGAGCACGTTGCCCGCCGAGAGCACCACGAAACGCAGGGGCAGCAGGATGGCCATCCAGGGCAGCCAGCTGGACGTAGCCATGAAGTCCTCGCCGAAGAGCAGTCTCACCAGGGGTTTCGCGAAGAGGACGGCCGTCAGCAGGGGAACCGTGGCCAGGATGAGCGAGCGATGCAGGTAGCTGCCGAAGAAATCGCCAAGACGCTCCCGGGCATTGCGTCCCAGATCGAAGATCACCGGCAGCACGGCCGTCTGCAGCGTGGCCGGTAGGACCTGCATCACGATCATGAGCCGGGCCGCGGCGCCGTAGATGCCGCGTTCGTCGGCGGCCAGGAATTCGCGGGCCGCAAGCATGTCGAAACGCGATCCGGCCGTGTAGAGCAGGCTCGAGATGGCGAAGAAGAGCCCTTCCCGTCCGAAGGTCTGACGCAGTGAGATCGCGCCGCGTCTGGGCCTGGCGAATCGCCCCGACGCCAGGGAGATGGTCGCCGCGGCGGTGATACCGCTCACGGCGAAGTAGAGCCATCCGTAGTAGAGCAGCCCCGCATCGCCCCTCCAGCCGGCGAGGACGGCGAGAATCAGTCCGATCCGGCCCGCCACCAGGACCATGGCCGAGTATTCCATGCGCTGGAAGACCTGGAAGACCCCATCGAACATCATCTGGAAGCTGTCGGCGATCTTGCAGAGGCTGAGCAGCAGAACCAGTTGGTAGGCGGGGCTCATCCATCCCCAGCGAAGGGCGTAGAAGTGCATGGCGCCGAGCACCAGCACCGCGAGACCGCTCTTGATGGCGAGGATGTTCGCCAGGTGCGCGCCCACGCGATCGCGGTCGGCCGCGCCCTCCTTGATGAGGATGCGCGTGAGGCCGAGGTCGAGCATGGCCGCGAAGAGCTCGCTGATGCCCAGGGCGGTGATGAACTCACCGTAGTTCTCCACCCCCAGGGCCCGCGCAAGGATCACCGTGACGGCGAAGCCGATGGCGAGCGCCGTGTAGCGTCCGAAGAAGAGGGAAAGGAAATTGCGCAGGATGGCGCTCAAGGGCGCGGCCTCCATTGGATCCGGCCGCGTCCCCTACTTGAGCAGAAGCATCTTGTGGACGGCTTCCCGCTCGCCCGACCTCAGGCGCGCGAAATAGACGCCGCTGGACAGGGCCCGGCCTTTCTGGTCCGTCCCATGCCATACCACCGAATAAGTTCCGGCGGCAAGGCTTTCGTCCAGAAGCGTGGCGAGCCGGCGGCCCCGGATGTCGAAGATCTCCAGCCGAGTACGCGCTTCCTCGGACAGGCTGAAGGCCACGCTCGTGCTGGGATTGAAGGGGTTTGGCCAGTTTCCGTTCAGCTCGAAGGCCATGGGCGTGACCTCGGCGGAGGTGCTCATGACCGGCACGGCGATATGCAGGCCCCAGCTGTGCAGCACGCCCACGTCGTCATAGGCGTAGTCGGCCACGCGCATGCGCCAGGCGCCCGTCACGGACTCGCCCTGGAGGATGTCCAGGCTCTCGGCCGGAATGAGCGTTATCGGATAGGTGCCCACCAGGTTGTCCGAAGGTCCACCGCTTCGATTGTGCAGGGTCACATGGGTGCCCGAGGGGCTAAGCAGCTTGACAACCAGATCGCCCACATAGCTGTGGCTGATGTCGATGTCCACGGTGAGATCCAGAAGCGTGCCCGGTTCCTGAACCCAGATGGTGTCGTAGACTCCGGGCGGGAAATTGTCGGGAATTGGCAGTTCGGGCTGGGACAGGTAGTCCAGGATCGTCACCGGCTGCATCTCGATGAGAAGGTTCTCGATGACCTGCCCTTCGCTCAGCACCAGCACGCTGTCCGCCCTGGCGTAGCCGTCCTTCTCAGCTCGGAGCAGTACGTTGCCCTCCCAGACGTTTTCGAAGAGGAAAAGCCCGTCGGGACCGGTGATCCAGGTATCCTGACCCGTCAGGGTGACCGTGACATTGGAGTAGTCCCCCGTGTCCGGCAGGACGACCTGTCCCGACACCACTCCCGTGCCGCTGGTGAAGCCCGCGAGCAGCCAGGCCGCCGAATTGCGCACGAGTCGCTTGGCTTCCAGCTCCGGCAGACGCCCCAGATTGAAGGGCAGGAAGACCGACTGACCGCCGAGGGGATCGGGATCCATGTCGTGCACCACGATGCCCGCGGACCAGGGATGCGCCTCGGTGCCGTAGACCAGGACCGCATCGGAGGCCGGCGACACAACGTCCTGGTCGGTGTAGTAATCGTAGCTGAGGGGCAACTGGGCGGGCAGATCGAAGGGATAGTTCGCCACCGGATGTTCCGGCGCCCTCAACTCGAGATCGCCGCCGTAGTCGGCCAACCAGCCCGACACGTGGAGCACGTCGTTGAGGAAGGAGGCGTCCTCCCGGAACTTGTAGGCGAGTTCCCCACCCTCGCAGAGCAGCCTGCCGCCGGCGGCCCCGTAGCTTTCCAGGGCCTCGGGCACCCCTTCCACGTTCAGGGGATCGATCCGGTCCGAACTGCTGACGACCACCAGATCGTAGGAGGTCCACAGGGCGGGATCGATGCCTCCCAGATTCTCCCTCTGCACCAGATAACCGGCCGCGGTGAGGGCTTCCAGGATCCAGTCGCCCGAGGAGCTGCGCCCGCAATCCGGCGGTGCCGGCAGCCATTGCTTGTCGGACCCGGGCTTACCGCCGCCATCGCAGAAGCTCTCACCGTCGATGAGGAGCAGCACCAGGCCACCGCTGCCGCGAATGCCGAATACATGTTCGCCGTAGGCGGGATGGGCCGCCTGATTGCCGGCCTGAGCCGCGTCGGTGGCCACGATGCGATAGCGGACACTGTCGCCCTCTTCCACCGCGAAGGGGAACTGCCCTTCGAAGTCGTCGCTGCCCATGTCCATCATTTCGAAGGCGGCCTGCGCTTCACCGTTTAGCCAGCTTTCGCAGAGTACGGAAGCCAGACCCAGATTGTCCTCCACCTTGGCCTTCACCGTGGCGGGCCAGAGGGGAAGAGCCTGGTCGTCCAGGGGAACATGATCGATGCTCGGGGGCTCCAGGTCTTCACCCACGTAGAAGCTGTGCCAGATCTGAGGAGCTCCGGCCGGATGGGTACCCTCGTGGCCGCCATCGTTCATGGCGCGGAGGTAGTAGTCCACCGTGCTGTACCAGGCCTGGGCGGGAAGGATCGCGCCGTACTGGTCCTCGCCCAATGGATCCAGGGTCAGGGCGATCCAGTCTCCGCCGTTCACCCTGTACTGAATCTCCGCCTCGGTGATGCCGCCCTGGATGGTCGTGATCTCGGCCGTGACCTCATAGCCATAACCGCTGTCCTCACTATCGGGCAGAGGGTCATGGTCGATGGCGGGCTTGAAATATTCGATGGCCTCCAGTGCGTTCACGATGCCCCAGCCATAGTCGTTGTCGGGCTCGCTGGCATGGTCGCCGGTCATGCGAAGGGCCTCGACGATCTCCATGGGTCCGATTTCCGGATTGGCGCAGAGCACCAGCGCGGCCACGCCGGTGGTCAGAGCGGTGCAGTAGGATGTGCCCGAGACTTCCAGGTAACCTGACCAGCTCGCGGGATCGATGGTGTAGTTCCCCTCGCCGCGGGCCATGACGTCGGGCTTGATTCGACCGTCGTAGGTGGGTCCCGGCGAACTGAACCAGGAGTAGTCGCCATTGGAGGTCACGGCTCCGACGGCCAGCACGCTGTCACCGTCGGAGGGTGCGATCATGTGTCCGAAGTCATAGCGTTCGTTCCCCACGGCCGCCACGACCAGGAGGCCCAGGGAGGCGGCATGATCGGCTGCCACGGTACTCACCGCGGTATCGCCGTCAAGGTCGTCGTAATTGTACCAATCCTTGTAGCCCACGCTGCTGTTGACGATATCGCAGCCCATGGCTTCGAGCCATTCGAGACCGGCCACCCAGTAGTCTTCCTCCACCGGCTCTTCGGAGGCTTCCTGCTCGGTCTTGGCCAGGTAGTAGGATGCCTCGAAAGCGACACCTACCAGGGATCCGGGCAGGTAGGCGGCGAGGGTGGAGAAGGTGCGGCTGCCGTGATGGTCCTGCTCGGGCACGTCGCCCGGCTGGTCGGCGATGATCTCGTCGTTCTGGATGAAGTCCCAGGTGCCGAGAATGTCGACATTCTGCAGTGCCTCGTGCATGGTGCTGCAGCCCGTGTCCAACATGCCGATGATCACACCCTGGCCGCGGTAGCCTTCCGCATGGGCATCGGGCACGCGGATCTGTTCGAGCTCCGACTCGCTGAGTCCGTAGTCGATCATGCTGTCGCGGACTCCCGGCGCGGGCGTGGCCGGTCGCAGGGGCAGCGCGTCGGATCTTAGGGATCCGGCCACGGGTGTGAGTGATTTGACGAAGGGCAGTTCTGCAAGAATCGCGAGCATGGATTCGTCGGCGTCCAGGGACACCGCGTTGAGCCAGCGGCTTCGGGCGCGGAGTGTCCATCCCCTGGATTCGAAGAAGGACAGGTACTCCCGGCGCAGGGGAAGATCGCGCCAATCGGTCAGCGCGGCCTCCGGGCGCACCTTGGCCCGGCGCTCCATGGCGCGGGCACTGAGATGATCGGGGAGGCTGGCATCGTCGGCAATCTCGGCCTTATCGGCGAAGGTCACCCACACGGGTACGGACTCCTCCATCGATACCCGCAAGGCGAGATCGGCGGAGATCTCCGCGGCCCTCGTTTCGCCTATCGACGAAATCGAAAGGAGGGCCCAAGCCAGCACCCAGATTGCGCCTTTCATGCGCTCCTTCCATGCCCCCCCAGAGCCGTACAGCTTCACTTGAGCAGGACCAGCTTTCTCAAGGCGGTTCCACGCTCGGTTTTCAAACGGACCAGATAGACGCCACTGGCGACCGGATCCCCTTCCGGTCTCCATGTGATCGAATGATCGCCGGCCTCGTAGATGCCCGCGGCGAGTTCATCCACGAGACGTCCCCGCAGATCGTAGACGGCGAGGTTCACGTCGCCGGCGCTCTCCAGCCTGAATCCCAACTGCGTTTCCGGATTGAAGGGATTGGGCCAGGCCCAGAGCCGGTCGCGGGCGGCGGGCGGGGCGTCGACCTCGGTGGCAAGTACATGCCCCAGAGCGGCCCAGGCATCGAGGATGCCCCAGCCGTAGTCGTTGTCGGGATTGTCCGCGTAGCTCGCCGTCTCACGCAGCGCTTCGCGCAGCTCCCATGGAGTCAGCGCGGGATAGGCGCTGAGCATCAGAGCGGAGACTCCCGCGGCCAGCGGACAGGACAGTGAAGTGCCCGAGGCGTCGGTGTACTCGTCGTAGGTTCCGGGCAGCACCACGTGATTGGCCACGCCGTTGGCGCAGATGTCGGGCTTGATGCGGCCGTCGGCGGTGGGTCCCGGTGAACTGAAGGAGGCGATTTCGCCGAAGACGTTCACGGCCCCCACGGCGATGACGCTGTCGCCATCGGCCGGGGCGTTCAGGGTGCCCGTGCTCCAGCGGTTGTTGCCCGCGCTGTTCACCACGGCCATGCCGAGCTCCACGGCATAGTCGCCAGCGATGGTGGTGACGCAGGTGTTACCATCGAAATCTTCGAAGACGTACCAGTCGTCGTAGCCCAGGCTGGAACTGACCACGTCGCAGCCCACGGACTCGAGCCATTCGATACCCTCCACCCAGAAGTCCTCCTCGGCGGGAACTTCCTGGGTGACGTCTTCGGTCTTGGCCAGGTAGTAGGAGGCACCGAAGGCCGCGCCTACGTGCACGCCGGGAAGGTATCCCGCGAGAGTGGACAGGGTGATGGTGCCGTGGTTCTCCTGGTTCTCGTGGTCACCGGCCTCGTTCTCCACCACGCCATCGTCGTTGATGAAGTCCCAGACGCCGAGAACGTCGACGCTCTCGAGGGCTTCGTGATTGGTGTTGAAGCCCGTGTCGAGCATGCCCACCACTACACCCTCGCCGTGATTGCCGGTCTGATGCACCAGGTGCACGTTGATCTGTTCGATCTCCGCCTGGGTGCCGCCGTAGTCGATGGGATCCTCGAGGGCACCCCGGGAAGCTTCAAGCGGCGGCAGCGGTGTCATACTCGACTGCAGGCGGGACGCCGCTCCGGCCACGGGTTGGATGCGTCGCACGAAATCCGCGTTTTCGAGCAGGGCCAGGCCCTCGGCATCCAGTCGCACGCTCACGGCGTTGAGCCAGCGGCTCTCGGCCCTGATCTCGATGCCGCGCTGGAGCATCCAATTCTGGTGCTCGGCGGAAACGGGCAGATCCCGCTCGCTTAGCAGGCGCTCCGGAGGCAGCACCTTCGCCCGGCGGGCCAGCGCCCGCTCGCTGATGTGATCCAGGGCGCGCTCCAGGGGAATGCCGGCCTCCCTGTCTTCCAGGAAGATCCAGGCACTCAGGGTCTCACCGGCATCCAGCCGGTCTTTCAGCTGGGGGTCCACTTCCGCCGCGTTCGCCAATAGTGGCAAAAGCGAAAGGCCCAGCATGATCGCGATGCATCGCTTCATATCGACCTACTTGATGAGAGTCAGCTTCTTCTGAAATCGTTGTCCGCCGAACTCCAGCTGCGCCAGATAGACACCGCTGGCCAGTTCGCGACCGCGACTGTTTCTTCCGTCCCAGACACGCTCATGCTCGCCCGCGCTCATCACTTCGTCGGCGAGCCGGGCCACCCGCCGGCCCTGGATGTCGAAGATGTCCAGGCGCACGGCGCCGGTGGACGACGTGGTGAACCTGATCTTCGTGCTCGGGTTGAATGGGTTGGGCCAGGCGCCGTCCAGGCGGGTCACCATGGGCGATTCCTCGGGCGCGCTGGTGGCCACGACCTGACCCTCGATCTTGAAATCGTCGAAGTAGTAGCCGTCCTCGTCGATGGAACCGTCGGACAGGTAGACGAGGCGCAGAACCACGTTCGTCTCGTCGGCCCACTCGCTCAGGTCCACGGTCTCGAGAACCCAGCTGTTCTGCTGCCCGTGATAGACGGGCTCTCCATCGGGCTGTGCGCCCTGACCGCTGCCGGAAACGGTGTGGGCCGTGGTCAGGGGCGTCCAGCTGCTTCCGCCGTCGGAGGACAGCTGCAGCTGGGTGCAGTCCCAATCCTCTTCGATGTCCCAGCGGGCCCAGAAGGTGAGTACGGGATCGATCACCTCGGCCAGGTTCACCGAACTGGCCATGCGGCATTCCTTGTTCTGATTGTGGCCGCTGTCGCCGCCGGGACTGTCGGTCATCGAATGGTTGGCGCTGTGGTAGAGGCTCGTCGTCAGCGCCCACTCGCCGGTCCACTGTCCGTCGCCGCTCTCGAAATCATCCTCGAAGAGGGCGAGAGTCTCGGAGAAGGGCAAGAGGAATTCCTGATTCTGCCCGGGCGTGTCGACGGTGATCTGGCGTTCCACCGGAAGATGGTCCGGCGCGCTCACGTAGAAGGTATAGTCGCCATAGACCAGGTCGACCTCGTAGAAACCCTCGGCGCCGGAGTCGCTGTAGACCGTGGTCACGTAGACATCGGCCGGATAGCTGCGAATCTCGAGGGTGGCGTCCAGGGGAATCTCGCCTCCCACTTCACGGACGTGGCCCATGACGTTGCCATGGGCTTCGGGGTCGAGCTGTATGTCGAGTACGGTGGGCGTGCCCCAGCTCGTGCTGACGCCGTACTCGGTGTGGGTGATGTATCCGGCGGCCGAGAAGCTGATGTCGAAACTGCCGTCGGGAAGCAGCTTGTAGTAGTCGCCGATAACCGGATCGGTGTAGACGACCTTGTCGTTGCCGATCACCGTCACCGTGGCGTTGAGCGGATTGCCGGTGTCCGAGGCGGTCACCACGCCGTTCACGCCGTAGCGCGCGGCCTTGATCCAGTGCATGAAGCTCTCGCGGTTGTCATCCCAATAAGCGTCGAGCTGGCTGGCGGGCGGCGCGTAGCTGTCGCTGAACTCGACGATCACGTGCATGGAACCGGTCTCGTGATAGGCCCAGTCCTGGATGCTGCCTTCGGTCACGTACCATTCGGCACCTCGGGTGATGCCATGGTAGAAGCTGCCGTTCCACATGGGCTGGTTGTACCAGCTGTACTCCTCGGAATGCAGGATGAAGGCCGCGTCGTCGGGCGTGAGGTCGTAGGTGTAGTCCCAGGGATAGTTGACCACCAGAGCACCGCTGTGGCCGTCCTGGGCGATGACGAAGTTCTGGCCGAAACACCAGCTCTTGTAGCTGCTGGTCTCAGGCTCCTCGGTCCAGGTGCCATCGTCACCGAT
The DNA here is from genome assembly GCA_964410395.1 of uncultured bacterium. Taxonomy (GTDB): domain Bacteria; phylum Krumholzibacteriota; class Krumholzibacteriia; order JACNKJ01; family JACNKJ01; genus JACNKJ01. The sequence goes on along the minus strand of CAYPGS010000002.1, from coordinate 43,840 downwards.
ACTGCCATCCGGCACGGGGAAGTTGCGGTTCAAATCGATGCCGTTGGCGTTCTGGCGATTGCCGGCCACATGCCCGTCGGGATTGTGCAGGGGCAGGAAGTGGATCTCGTAGTTGTCCACGAGGTAGGTCACGTCCTCGTAGCCGGTCTGGCCGTAGTTGTCGGTGAGATACTCGATGAGATAGACCGACATCTCCATGGAGATCTTCTCGTTGCCGTGCATGTTCGCCGAGATGCGCACCTCGGGCTCGGCTTCCTCCACGCCGACATTGTCGCTGATCACCAGGGTCCAGAGATTTCGACCCTGCACGGAGGTCCCGATGTTTCCCATCTGGCAGATCGCCGGATGGTCGGTCTCGGCGTCGGAGAGGATCTGGCCAAGCTGGGTGTAGGTGTGATAGACGCCCCGCTCGCCGCGAGCGAAGACCTCGCCGCCCAAGGCGGCCTGTTCGGCCCAGATGCGTTCGATCTCGCGGCGGACATCCCGTTCACGGTCGGCGATGAGCTCGAAATCGACACCGGCCGCGCGAAGCGCATCCGCCTCGGCCTCGGTGACGCGAGGCTCGAAGATCCAGCGCGTGGTGAAGGGGTCGATCCGTTCAGGACGCAACTGCTCGCGGCTGAACGAGGCGATGGGAACGGCGCGCAGAATCGCGTCTAGCTCGGACTGCGCATCCAGCTGGATGCGCACGGGGAATCCTTCGTACACGGCCTCCTCCCACATCGGAAGACCCTGGCGGTCCAGGGGGATATCGGCGGCAAGGGCCGAGGTGGCCACGAGGAATAGACCCGTGCAAAGCAGTGCGAGAGCGCGTCCCATGATTCCATCCCATATGTCTGTGAGGTCAATAAGCGGGCACCCGAGAAGCCGAGGCCCCGCCCGAAGGGTCCTCGGCTTCTCAATTATACCATAGGGGGATAACGGGCTCCAGTGGCTCCTAGCTCTTCGGGGGAAGAACCGCAATTCGCTGCGCGCCCGCGGCTTGAGCGCTCGCGAAGGCCTTCATAAATCGCGTGTAGGAAGTCTCCGGTTCGGAACGAAGCGCCACCACGAGGAACTCATTGGAATCGAGCGCCATGGTGAGAAGCTCCGAGAGCTTCTCGGTGCTGACCTTCTTGCCGTCCATCAGGATCTTTCCCTTGGCGGGCACGAGAATCGTGGTGACATCCTTGTCCTCGAGCTGGGCCACTTTCTTGGCCGCTCCCTTGGACGGAAGGATGAAGGGACGTGCTTCCGAGCCGTCGCTCATGAAGCGCACCTTGGCGCAGTCGCGCTCGACCAGGAAGCCGTTGAGCTTGTAGAGATCGCCCATGGACACGCCCTTCGCGCAGCTCAGATTCACCACGGGATAGAGTTCCTTGGCCTTCAATTCGCCGAGGAGGGCGTCGAGCTTATCGTATCCGGCCTGCTTGCCGAACAGCTCCATCTTCCCGTCGCCCAGCAGAGTGAGCTGCAGCTCCTTCTCCTTGCCGGTCGCCTGCTTCACCTTCTTCTCGATCTTCGTCTTCGACTTCTTCTCCTTGGCCGGCTCGGCCGGAGCCCAGGAAAGCCCCGGCAAGAGGATAAGAAGCGCGGCCAGGGCGATGCCCGTTCTCCAGCGTGCGGTAGTCTGCATGTTTCCTCCCTTGAATTGGTATTCGACCCGCTTCTGCAGGCCGTTGCGGTGGCGGGCCAGGGCGGAGGCGGTCTCGCAGAACTCCGAATGGCGCAGGGCGCGTTCGGCGGTCTCCACGAGATCCCGGGCGTATTCCGCCACCTGGTCGCGGTCGGCGGCCAGGGAACTGTCGTCACATGCCATCTCCCGAAGCTCGTCGAGCCTGCGCCCGAGAATGAGAGCCAGGGGATGGAAGAACCAGAGGGACCGGGACAGCAGTTGCAGCAGCTGCATCTGCCCGTCCCCGCGTTTCAGGTGGGCCAATTCGTGCCGCAGGAATAGGCGCAGTTGCCGGGGGGACCAGTTCCGCCAATCCCGGGGCACGAAGATTCGGCGCGGGTAGAGCGCCAGGGTCATGGGCAGAGCGATGCGGTCGGATTCGAACACCTTCACCCGCTCGGGCAGGTCGACCACGGCCAGATCCCCGCGAGGAATGAGGCTCGCGCGCCTGAGGCGCCAGGCCAGACGGAAGGTGCCCGCCAGGGGAAGAGCCAGGGTGGCCGCGGCGCCGAGAATCCACAGCAGGAAGAAGTAGAATGTGAGATCCGGCGCCGTGCTGGCCGACGGGTTGGCCGGCAGGGTCGCGCTCACCCAGGGGATGACGAAGCCCTCCCCCGTCGCCTCGGTGACCTGGGGCGAGGCCGGCCACTTCAGGACGGGCGGAAGCAAGAGCTTGGCGAGGCCCACGAAGGCGAGTCCGTATCGCAGACCTGCCGAAGCTCCCTTCAGAAGGCGCAGGAGGCCGAGCACGAGCAGGAGGAAGAGCGTGTTCTGGATCAGGGCGGCGATGAAGATGGGAGCCCAGGCCGTCGAAAGATCATTGAGCAGGGCGATCATCGCGAACCTCCCTTCAACTCGCGCTCCTTCTTGGCCAGCAGCTTCTTGAGCCGGGTGATCTCGTCGAGGTCCAGGTCATCCAGCTCCATCAGAGAAGACGCCAGGGCCGGCACCGATCCTCCGAAGACTCGGCGGGCCAGGGACCGCATCTCGGCGTCCACCAAGTCTTCGCGCTCACGGAGGGGTTCGTAGAAGTTGACGAGCCCGACTTTCCTGGGGCGAAGCAGTCCCTTTTTCACCAGGGTTCCGAGTACCGTCTGCACGGTGGTGTAGGCCTTGGTGCCGTCCGGGTAGGCGCGGTCGAGCACCTCTCGCACCGAGGGCGCTCCCCCCAGGGACCAGACGGCTTCCATGATCTCCCACTCCACGGGGGTGAGCTGAGCTTTGGCGGCCATGCCTCCTCCTACATTTATCGCTGTTCTACTATAAATATAGTAGAACAGGGCAGGACCCATGTCAAAGAGCTTTTTCCCTCCGGAGGATTAGTCGGGAAGTTTCTCGAGGGCGTCCATGACCTCGTCGATGATCCAGTCCGGAGTCGAGGCCCCGGCGGTCACGCCGATGGTGGCGGCATCCTCGAACCATTCCGGTTTCAGACCCGATGAGTCCTCCACCTGGTGGCTCCTGGGATTCTTCTCGAGGGATATCTCGGTGAGGCGGCAGGTATTGGCGCTGGTGAAGGACCCCACGATGACCATCACGTCCACCTCGCTGGGCAGGGTGCGGATGTCCCGCTGATGGGTCTTGGTGGGACCGCAGATGGTGTCGACGTAGCGAAGCTCGCGCACGCGGGGGGCCAGCTCGGCGAGGATGCGCTGCACGTTCTCCATGTTCTGGGTGGACTGCACCACCACGCCGACCTTGCGCAGTCGTGCCGGCAGTCGCTCCTCGATCTCCTCGGGACCGGCCAGCACGATGGCGTCTTCGACCTGCCCGGCGATGCCGATGACCTCGTCGTGCCCGTGATCGCCGATGACGATGAGACGATAGCCCTCGGCCGCCATCTCCCGTGCCACCTGATGGATCTCGTGCACGAGGGGGCAGGTGGCGTCGAGCAGCTTGAGCCCCGCCTCCTCGACGCGGCGATAGACCTCGGGGGCCGCGCCGTGGGCGCGCACGAGCAAGGTGCCCTGTCCGCCCGAGCCGTCCAGGTCGTCCACCACCTTCACGCCGGCGCTGTCGATGCGCTTGACCACATGTTCGTTGTGGACGATGTCGCCGAGCATGACCACGGGGTCGCTGCTCTCCGCCGCTTCCATGGCGATGTTGAAGGCGCGTTTCACGCCGAAGCACTGACCGGCACTGCGTGCGAGAATGATTTCGCGAGGCATCGAAACTCCTTGGGCTCTCGCCCAAGAATACGCCTTCGTACATCGTCGTGCAACGGTGACACGCATCAGACTAAAGGGTGCTGTTTTCCGGTAGGCTGCGTGTCACGACACATGACACGATCCCGACCGACTTCGAAGCGGAGGGAGGGATCGGGGTCATGTGTCGTTAAAACGACTACTGCAGGAGAACCATCTTGTTGGTCTGACGGTCGTTTCCGATGCGGACGCTCGAGAAGTACACGCCCGAAGGAAGCTGGCGGCCGGCGTCGTCATGACCGTCGAAATCGAAGCGGAGAGTGTGGCTGAAGATCTGACCCTGGTAGACGTCGCGGACTCGGCGGCCCTGGGCGTCGAAGATCTGGATGACGACTTCGCTGCCCAGCAGGGAGAGGTCGGCGTCCACACGGATCTCGGTGCGGGGATTGAAGGGATTGGGGAAGCAGCTCGCCTGGATCAGCGAGGGCACTTCGGCCGCGGTGTCCAGTCCGAGCATGAACTCGGCGAGACCCTCGACCTGGTCGGGATTGACGAGGTCGTGGTTCTCGATGCTGCCGGAGTAGTTGGCCGCCTCGCCGCCGAAGAGGTAGCGGAAGTCCTCGGCGAAGATCTCGTGGGGGCGGTCCGCGTGCCTGGCGTCTTCGTGGTAGATGCCGGTGTCGGTGATGCCGCGCATCTCGCGGTAGCGGTCCCAGAGCTCCACGCTGGTGTCTGGCATGCGCTCGTACTGGAAGAGGTGGCCCAGCTCGTGGGTCACGGTGAAGGCGGTGACATCAAAGGGAGTCGACACGGGCGCGGGGCTCATGAAGATACGACGTCCGAGGGCCGAGCTGACGGGCAGCGATTTCCGCGGATAGGGCAGGAGGATCACTTCAATATCCCCGACGGGTCGGGGATAGCTCACCGTTTCCAAAGCCTCGAGAACCGCTTCGCTCGAGTGGGGAAAGTAGCGATACTCGGGACCCGCTCCTCCCGCCGAAGTGGGAACGATCAGTTCCACGGCAGGCATGCCGGGCAGTTCGAGATAGGCCTCGTCGCCCGCGCGACTCACGTAATTGTCCAGGATGTAGCTGGGAGTCAGGATGGTCGCGTGGCTGCCGCCGGCGAACTCCAGTGCCATGAGACCCGTCTCCGCCAGAGCCACGGTGGAAACGAGCATCAGCGCGGCGGCGATCAGTGCGCGATGGTTCAGGGTCGATTTCATCAGGAACTCCCATGCTGTCGGTTTCTGACAGGACAGGCGCAGGGCGCATTCCCCTGCCCTTCCCTCATGGGATACGATGATACCCTAGGCTCAAGCCCGAAGGCAAGCCGGCCACTACCTCCGTTATAGTCTATTTTTCAATGGCTTATAGCCTGTAATATTTGACATTTCCGATCCCGTCCGGGCATTCTTCCCAATTCGCTAGGATTCGCCCCTCGGGCCCCCGTAAACCCCTTGCAGGGCTGGGGGAAATTCCCCAAGGCGCCAGGCTCCAAACCGGCGGAAGTGATGGCGGTTCATCGAGTTGGAGATTGGGGCCGGAATCCGCCCCTGGGTGATCTCACCCGATCAGAAGGGAATCACGTTTCCCAGGTGAAAATTCGCGCCGCCCTTGGGATTCAGGCCGAGTTCCACGCGGAGCACGTCCCCCAGCGGTGAGAAGATGCGCAGGCCGCCACCGAAGCCCATGGCCTGGTGACCCGCCACTCCCTCTTCCCAGGGCAGGCCATTGCGCCAGAGCATTCCCCCGTCGAGAAAGAGGAGGACTTCGCCCTCGAAGTCGAGGATCCACCAGCGGGTGAGCTTCCAGCGCTGCTGCCCGAAGAGGGAACGGCGCCACTCCAGCTGGACCACGCCGATGTTGCGGCCCTGGGGGCCACCGGGCTGGTCATGATCGTCCCAGCCGTTGAAGTGACCGCGCTCCCAGCCGCGGACACTGCGCATGCCTCCCAGGGACCAGACCATGCGGTGGTAGAGATCCCCCTCCTGGAGTCCCAGCTGAACGGTGCCCGCCAGCACGCCGGCCTTCCCCAAGCTCTGGTATCGCGAGGCCGCCAGGGTCCATCGCCGCAGCGAGTAGGTGCTGCCCAGGTCGGGATGGTAGAGGTCCACCCGAACATCGAAGCGGGTGCCGCAGCGAGGGCGGATGTAGCTGTCGCGGCCGTCGTGGGAGTAACCCAGGCTCAGGGCCAGGAAGCGCTCCTCCCACTCACCCTCGCTTTCGACCTGCAGGCGCCAGGACAGGCTCGCGCCCAGCAGGAAACGATGTTCCCGCGGGCGGCGCCGGTCCAGGGGAATCAGCACCAGCGCGCCGCCGCCGTTCTGGCGGAAGTAGTCCACCTCGTCCACGTCCAGCTCGCGGTAGCTGTAGCTGAAGTAGTGCTGTAGCGGGAACTCGCCGAACCAGGGCCGGTCCAGGCTGAAGCGGGCACTGTCCTCCCATCCCTGGGTGGCAGAGAGACGGAGCTCGTCGCGGCGACCGAAGAGGCTTCGATTGCGATAGGCGATGCCGGCGCGCCAGCGAAGTTCCTCGTCGATGTCCAACATGGGATAGATCTGTTCGGTGGACGCCCGGCTGCGCTCCTCCAGGACGATCACCAGAAGCACGCCGCCTTCGGCCCTGCGGGCTCGGGCATCGGTGGACAGGAACAAACCGAGGCCGTCCAGAAATCGGAGGTCCTCGCCGAGCAGCTCCGGATCGAAGGCCTCGCCCGGAAAGAAAGACAACTCCCGCAGCACTGTGGCGTCGCGTGTGCGGCCATTGCCCTCCAGGCGGATTTCCAGCACGGGCAGGCCGCGCAGCGCTTCCAGATCATCTTCGCGCAGCCAGTCTTCCCCCACGGGGGGCACTGCCATCGCGGACATCGCGAGCTGCGTCAATACGAGTAGAATAAGGATCCGCAAGAAAAACCCCCTCCGCGGCAATCTACGCGGAGGGGGCCTCGTATACCAAGCGTTTTGCGAAAGCCAGCAGGCTAGGCCTCCGCGGGAGGGGGTTCCTCTTCGCTGCCGGGATTGGAGCTTACGGGTTCGGCCACGGGAATCCTGAGATGGGCCGGCGCCACGTAGGCCGCGCCCATGCGAGATCCGAGAATCGCGCCGATACCGAAGAGGTAGAAGGCGATTTCAACGAGAATGCCGATGCCGTTGGGCACGCCGCCCACCCACTCAACGAGTGTGGACAGGAACCAGATCATGAGGATCCAGAGCAGCATCGACACGAAGGCGTTCATGCCGCGCTTCTCGAAGGTGAATCGCGAGAGCGCGAAGATGGGCATGAGTCCCGGCACCACCACGAGACCGATGATGATGGTCGCGATGGAGATCAGGAAGGCCACCAGCACAAGAACCATCAGAGGCGGGATGGGCGACAGGATGATGGCGAGGAAGGCCAGGAGCAGCACCAGGGTGATGATCACCGGAATGAAGAGAACGATGAGTCCCAGGAAGAAGAGCAGGCCGAAGAGCAGGCTCTTCCAGGGACGGAATCGCAGGGTGGATGTGACGTTCTCGATGCGTTTTCGGAAGATGATCTGGAGCAGCAGGGCCACGAAGAGCATGCCCAGCAGTTTCAGGATCGCCTCCACCGGCGTGAGCCGGTCGCGCACGACGTTGTAGTGCGGGTAGTGGATGAAGTCCTCGGCGGCGTGGCGGTCCTCGCCCGTGAGTATGTGCCAGCCTTCCCCCGTCAGCAGGGCCGAGATGGGAAAGCTCACCACCTCGCCCTCGAAGGTCGAGGTGGAGTCGGAGTGCACCTGTCCGCCGAGGCAGACGGCGTCGCCGCCAACGTTGCCCTCGCCCGTCAGTGTCAGGTCGCCCATGACCACGACCACGTCCCCCCGCACTTCCCCGTGAATCTCGAGATCGCCGAAAAGCACCACCACCGCGTCGCGGACGCGCTCGTCGGCGGCGATGACAACGTCTTCGTCGAAGTAGAAGCGCCCGTCCTCGTCTTCGTAGAAGTGGGACGAACGGCGGGCGGGCTCGTCGAACTCGTCGTCCTCGACCTGGATCTGCTCGCGGGTCTCCGTCTCGGTGATGACACGCACGGAGCTGTCGCTCATGTGGACTTCGAGAACGGTCTCGGTGCTGTCCTCGGTCTCCTGGGCCGCGACGGGCCAGACGAAGAAGGCGAGGACAGCCAGGAACAACAGGGGAATCGAAACGCGGTAGCGGCTCTTAGTGAACATGAGTGACCGCCCCCTTCAGTCTATAGCGAAGCACAATCGTAAGGATGAGGAAGACGGGTGCGAGCACTCCCAGTATGACCAGGCCCAGGAAGGCGGGCGGCATGTTGCCGAAGACCAGGCCGCCGGCGCGGCCCAGCACCTTCACGGGCTCCAGTGTGTCGGAGAAGGATCCGCCGGCGCGACCCAGTGTGCGCAGGCCATCGCCGATCTGATCGCCCCGCTCCAGCAAGGTCTGGGCGGCGGTGTCCACCAGGGGCGCGAGCATCTCGGGGCTGGCCGGATTGAAGACGCGGATCAGCACCATCACCAGCAGGAAGAGCGCGGCCGCCATGGCCAGTCCGCGCACGAGTCGGGGGAAGATCGCCTCCTGCAGACGTGCCTCGGGAAGAATCACCGCCAGGGCCCGGTCGGCGAATCCCGCGGGGGCGGACACCTTTTCCAGGCGATCCAGGGCGTCCAGAAGCTGTTTCTCTTCGCGAAGGGCCCCTCGGCAGCCTTCGCAGGATTCCAGGTGCTCCCTCATGATTTCCCGGGATGCCCCGAGAGGGAGCCCTTCCAGGTAGTCGGACAAGGTCGCCCGAACCTGGGAGCAAGTCATCTGGAAATCCTTGGGGCTCATGGTGTTTCCTCCGTTGCGCGAATACGGATGTCTCCAGTGGAAGTTTCGATGCGGGCGCGAGTCTCGCCCGCTCCAATGACGGCCTCCAGGTCCCGGCGCGTGATCTCGCGAACCTGCATGGGGATGCGGGCGTCCACGTCGCCGGAGGAGGTCTTAAGTTCAAGCAAGTAAGAGGCTTCGGGCAGGAAGCTCAGGTCCAGATCGCCGCTGGAGGCGCGGATGCCCAGCTCCTGTCCGGGATGGCCCAAACCCCGGATCACCTGATCACCGCTGCCGCTCTTGGAGTAGAGTCGGCCGGCCAGGCCCGAGGCATTGATGTCGCCGCTGCCGGTCTCGAGTTCCGCCGGCCCCTTCACCTTACGTACGAGGATGTCGCCGCTGCCGGTTTCGGCCTGGCAGAGTCCGAGCACCGTGAGGATCTCCAGATCCCCCGAGGAGGTCTTCGCCTCGCAGGAGTGGACACGCTTCACGCTCACCGAGCCGCTGCCAGCCTGGGCTCTGACCGCGCCGGCCACGTCGCGCAGGCGGATGTCCCCGCTGCCTGCTTTCACATCCACGTCGGCCTCGATGTCGCGAA
>CAYPGS010000002.1:0-34552 GCA_964410395.1 uncultured bacterium | reverse complement strand
CTGCGCTTTCTGGCATTGGCCTTGAAGACCAGTTCCACGAGTACGTCGTCGCGGTCCTCGCCCAGGCATTCGAGCAGGCCGGAACCGTTGCCGACGATGAGCCGCTCGAGGCCTTCGGCGGGCAGGTTCAGGGTCTCCTCGCGGCTCAGGGTTCCCGCCAGTGCCGGCAGGGCCAGGAGCAGGAGCATCCAGAGGGCCAGTTTGCTAGGAGACGATTTCATCACGCTTCAGCCTCCGTTTGAGTTGCTCTCGGGCCCGGTGGATGCGGATCTTCACCGTTCCCAGGGGCAGGTCGAGAATCTCGGAAATTTCCTGGTAGCTCTTCTCCGCCTGGTGCCGCAGCAGCAGGATGGACCGATAGTGCTCGGGCAACTCGGCGATGGCCTCCGCGATGATCTCGCGACGCTCGTTCTGGAAGGTCACCTGGCTGGGATCGGGAGTGTTCGAGGCCACCTCGCGGCGGAAGGAACCGTCCTCGCCCTGCAGATCCTCATCCAGCGAGTAGGCGATGCGCTTGTTCTTGCGGATGTGATCGATGCAGAGGTTCGTTGCGATCTTGAAGAGCCATGCGCTGAAGGGGTATTTCTCGTCGTAGCGGTCCAGGCGTGTTAGGGTGCGCACGAAGGATTCCTGCGCGACCTCTTCGGCCAGGCCTGGATTCTTGAGCATACGCCAGCAGTAGTTATAGACGGGATCCTGGTAGCGGGCCAGAAGCAGGCGGTAGGCCTGTCGGTCCTCTTCCAGGCAGCGGCGGATGAGTTTCCTGTCCTCAGCGGCGTTCAAGGACCGGCTTCCTTCCGAAGTAGTACCGGCAGCCTTGGCCGCGGCACCCACTCTCTTGGCGGAAATGGAAGAGTACTCCATGAGGTCCCTTGCTTCGAACGACTTTTTCCGGGTTCTCTACGCCCACCTGGGGGGCTTGATCACGGCGGGAGTCCTGCGCAGCCTGGCCTGGTTACCACTACTTCTCTGGATCAGCTGGGCGTCGCCGGAGGGCTCCGTCGCGGGCAGTTACGGGTTTGGCGCCTTGGGGTTTCTCGTATTAGCGCTTTTTGCGGATCCATTTCTGGCCGGAGCGGCCCTGGGCCTCTCGGCCCGCATCCTCAGGGAGGAGGCGGCCAGTCCCCGGGACGCGCTCGCGGGGCTGGGGCTTCGCTACAGGGCGCTGCTGCTCTGGACCTGGATCCAGGCCCTGTTGGCATTGGTCGGCCTCTACAATCTGCTGCAGGTGATCTCGCCGGCGAGCCCAGTGCCCGAATTCCTGGCATTCCTGTCCTCCGCCCTCTCCCTCTGGGCCTGGATGGTCTTGCGGGCCATGAACATACATCTGCCACGGCTCCTCATCGTCGAGGACCTGCCCCTGAAAGTGGCGATTTCCAGGGCCTTCCTGCGGGTCGTCGCCCAACCCGGGCGGAGTCTGGGACAGCTGATCTTTAGGCTGGGGCTGGTCCTCCTGCTCCTGCTCAGCGGCATCGGCGTCATTCTGGGCCTCGGCAGTTTCGGGGTGATTCACGGCTTCACCCTCGAGGGATCCTCCGAGAGCCGAGAGTAGCTCAATAAGCTATCGCGCTGTGCCCGATATCAAGGCGAATCGTACTTACCTTTTTTTTCGCAAGTCGTATCTGTGGACAATAGTCCCTTCTGGGGAGCTACAAGGCTATGAAATCAATTCATACGCCCGGATTGACCCGGTCGGAGACCATGCCGAATTCCGTGAAAGTTCATTCAATGCTCAAGAATTTAAGGGAACAGCCGAACATTAATAGGAACATCGGAGCCTGGAGGGTCTCCGACAGCCATGCCTGTGCTCGCACGCCGCGGCACCATCAGGAGGATAGAATGGCAAGGAACAGAAACAAGGAAGCTGGATTCACACTCATCGAGATCGTGATCGCCGTCGCTATCGTGGGCATCTTTGCGGCCGTTATCAGTCCGATGGTCTTCCGGCATCTCGAGGATGCCAAGATCAGCAAGGCGTGCAGCGAATCCGAGACCATCGCCACCGCACTGCTCACCTACTACAAGGATGTTGGCCAGTGGCCCTACACCTCGAAGAGCGGTAAGAAGGCCTCGGTCGACCGCCTCATTTCCCACACCGTGGTGGCGAAAGGAACCGGGAAGGGGGCCAAAGCCGGAGCCTCCAATTGGGGAACATATGGCAAGGCCAACAAACTTGGTGACTATCTCTACAACAAGAGCAAGGTGAACGAGGATATCGGCACCTGGAAGGGTCCCTACATCGAAAGCCATCAGTTCAAGGATCCCTGGGGCAACGCCTATGTGGTCAACAGCCGCTACTTCCCCAACGGCAAGTACACCGGCAACAAGGTCCACAAGGTCGTGGTCCTGAGCGCGGGTCCCAATGGTAAATGGGAAACCGCCTTCAGCGATGGAACCACCGAGAACATCACCGGCGACGACATCGGATACGTGGTCACAGTGCAGTAGCTGACGCACCTGGAATCAATCCGGAAACGGCGCGCGGGCTCATGCCCACGCGCTGTTTTCCTTTTCCCTACGCGGGTCTGATCAACCCGTCTCTAGCCCCCCCACCTGCCGAGTGATTGACGACCACAGCTCGGGAATCGCATGCCACTCGCATTTCGCATGGTCGAGCCCATTCCGGTTGACCGGGGGGAGAGCCCGATCATCCACGAGTTCCCCATGCAGGTGTAATAAAGAAGCGGCTCCGATGGGAGCCGCCAAGATCACGCATCCAGGCTCTAGACCGGTACGCCGGTCTAGCCTTCCAGGATCATGGGAGTGAGCATCACAACCAGCTCGATATTGGTGACCTGACTCTCGGTCTTGCCGAAGAGATATCCAAGCCAGGGGATGTCCTTGAGATAGGGGATACCCGTCTTCACGAAGTTGGTTCGCTCGCTCATCAGGCCCGCCAGCACGAGTGTCTCGCCATGACGTACCGTACCGACCGTATCGAGTTCGCGGACCGAAAGCACCGGTGCCGTGTCGTCGTTGGGGCTCTTCACGACGGCCACCACGTCGCTGATGGTCGGATGCACGTTCATGGTGATGGTGCTGTCACCAGCGACCTGTGGCGTAACGTCGAGGACCACACCCACCGGCAGGCTGCGAGGCGTGTAGTAGACGATCGCATCGCTTCCCACGCCATTGCTCACGATGGCTGGCTCCACGTTCGCTTCGTAGAAGACCTCCTCGCGCACGATGCGGACCACGGCCTTCTGATTGTTCAAGGTGGTCACCCGAGGGGTGGCGACGGTGTTCAGATCGCCGCTGGCGGAGATGGCCTCGATGACGCCGCTAATGTCCACGTTGTCGAAAACCAGCTTGAAGTACTCGGCCGCGATATGCTCTTCGCTGTCGAAGGTGTAGAGCTGTGGCTCCAACTCGTCACTGGACAGGATGCTCCAGTCGATGCCCGTCTGGGTATCCTTGTCGAGGGCCACCTCGAGGATCTTGACCTCTATCGCCACCTGCCGCAGCAGGGACTGGCGCATGCGGTCCACGAAGTCCTCGGCCTGTGCCACCCTTTCGGATTCGGCGGTCACCTGGATCATGGATGCCATGGGATTGGCCAGAAGCACCCGACCCTCGCCATCGGCGATGTTCACGGCCTGGAGCGCATCGCTCTGGGTCTGTTCAGGTAGGTTGCCCTGGAAAACGATTGTGCTGAGGGAGTTCATGAGATCAGGCCAGACGCTCATCACCAGGTTGCTGCTGATCTGACTCTGGTTGTTATTCTGGCTGTCCCCGCCACTGGACTCTTCCTCCTCGCCCCCTGACTTCCCCGCGCTGACCTGCAGTTCACCGCTGCCGACGCGCTCGGTGACCGGATAGTCGAAGCTGAACCAGCGAGTGAGCATGCCCGGGCGGTGTATCACGATCACGCCCTCGTTGATTTCGTGGGCAAGTCCCAGGGGTTCCAGGATCGCGAAGAGGGCCCGATCCAGGCTCACCTTCTCCAGGTGCACATCGGCCTGCCCGCCCACATCCGGTGCCATTTGCAGCCCGAGGCCGGTGTTCTCGGCGAGCGACCTCAGGATACCGCGAAGGTCCGCGGGGCCCTGGGTCATGACGGTCACCTCATCGCCATCCACGAAACCCAGTGCCCTCTCGCCGGTGTCGAGTGCCACGGCTGGGCGGCCAGTATCGCTGGAAGGACCAGCATCATCACGAGCATTGCCTTGACGGTATTCATCGCTTCCCTCCATGGTCGCTCAGGCCTTTGGGCCGGAAACCAGTCTCGAATCCTTCATCGGCCTGGATCATCACCACGGAGATATCCGAATCCGGACTATCCTCAGCAATGGCCAGTTTCCATTCTTTTCTATCCTTCAGCAGCGTCACACCCAGGCGGTCGATAGCGATCACCCTCGCCCCGGAGATCTTTTCTCCCACACGACAGGGAACGCCGTTCACAAGGGCGATAGGATCCTCACCTCTGAGCACCACCGCGTCGCAACGCCAGGTCTCGACGCGCTCCGGCACGGCGGTCGCGGCTCCGAGCAATTCCGAATCGAAGGGATCTCGCGCTCCGCGTGGCCAGCGGAACTTCTCGGCACTTGCCGTGGCCTGGATTCCCTCGCCCTCCTCCACACTGACGACGTCCATGAGATAGCTGAGGTGGTTAGTGCCGAAATCTACACTTCGGGATTCGGCGATTTCCGCGTATCGACCATGGGTTTCCGCGCGGAATGTCCAGACATTCAGGAAGGCAACGACCGCGAGGCCCACTGCTACCCCGGCGATCACCCATGGACGTTCAAGAATTCGTCGGGCTGCTGACATAGAGTTCCATCTCCATTTCCACCAGGAGTCCCTTCCCGGTGTCTCGTATGACGATGCTGCCAAGCCTCATGGCCCGGGGAATCTCCTCCAGGCCGGCGATGAATCGGGCGGCGCTCTCAAGGTCGGAGTAGAAACTCGCCTCCACCTTGAATCTCGACAAATTCGCCGCCGCCCTGGCTTCGGCCTCCGGGTCGGCTTCGCCTTCGCCCATCATTTCGTCGTCGTATTCCTCTTCCTCCATCGAGTCCATCTCAGCCTCGACTTCGGCCAGGTGGAATTCTCGGAGTTCGCAGCGATCGGCGATTCGAGCCAGATCGAGGAAGAGCAGGTCGATCTGCTTGCTGCCAGGGAAGAGTTGTGCCCATCGCTCATCGACGGCCTCGCTGCGGGTGCGGACTCGCTCGAGTATTTCCGGACCCTGCTCGTTCCAGTTCTCGAGTTCCTGCATCTGAGATTCGATCTGCCCGGCCAGTTCCGCGTTTTGCCGCGCCGCCCTCCAGGAGGGTTGTGCAATGAATATCAGCGCCAGGACGCCGACGGTGATAGGCATCCACCATCGCCACGCGCTCAGCAGATTGCGCATCGTGGTCGCATTCAACTCCATCACGCTCCGCCTTTCGTTCCGTCATCCCGGGCAATCTCGTATTCAAGACTGAAGACGACGCGCTTGCGGATAGATTGCTCGACCAGGGCCTTCTCGGACCCTTCACCCGCCTCCTCGTCGTACTGGTCGCTGGACTCCTCGTCGTAAGCATCATCGAAGAGATGGGGATCGAGTTCCTCGATACTTATGCGGCTTGGCAGATCGCCACGCTGCAGATATCCCGACTCATCGAGTGAGGCCGTGAAAGCCAGGAATGCCTTTTGCGCTTGTTCGTTGAACTCGTCGGTGCTTACGCCCGATACCTGCAGGATGCGACGATCCTCGCGCTCAATCACCCGCAGGGTTTCCAGTCGTATCTGGTCGGGAGTGCGCAGGGCCAGGTCGGCCAGTACCAACTCCAGTCCGGCCGCGCCCAAATCGTGGCCCGCCGATACTCGCTCGCGCTCGAGGGTTATCCGCCAGAGCCGGCCGGTATGCTCCGCTTCGGTGATAACCGGTAGAAGCTCCTCGATGGCCGCACTCATGCTTTCCAAGCGGCTCCCCGAGCGTCTCTCGGAGACCAGGCCACCGACGACAGCCAGAGGTAGGAGAACGCCTGCGAGAACGGCGGCCGCGGCTCCAATGCGCTTCACGGCTTTTGGTGCGAGTATCCCCTTGCGCCGTCGGGGCAGAAGGTTCATCCCGCCGAGATCCAGATTGGTGGCCATGGCAGCCGCCACGGCCATGCACAGCCCGGGATCCAGTTCTGCCGTCGAATCGTCCAGCAGGTCTTCTAGCGCAAAGCTCCTGATCGAGGCGGATTGGGATTCCTTCAGCTTAGAAGCCAGGAGTTCGCCAAGGCCCCCGTCACCTTCGAGGAAAAAGGCATCGATGGACAGGTTTGCCTTGCTCTGGCGTGCCCGGTGCACCGAGCGCAGGATCTCGGTCGCCAGTCGCTCCACGTGACCGGGATTGAGTTCGCCAGAGGCATCGTTGGGTAGACTACGATGAAAGAGCAGCGCTTCCCTCGTGGCGATGGATACGAAGCTTTCCTCTTGGGCCAGGTGAACGAAACACCAGGCCTGCATCTCGGCGATGTCCGGCCTTGCGGCTCGGAGGACCTGGTCGAAAATGAGATAGTCGGGAAGCAGGACTTCCACTTCCGCGCCACGAGTCAACCAGGGCTGGGTGAACTCCTGCATCCAGTTGCGGGAGCAATGGGCAAGCAGGACTCCGTTTCTATCGGCGGTGGAATCTCCCTCGACTTCATAGCTTCGCCAGGCCGCGGCGAGGTCGCTGATTTCCGTGTCGCTCTCGCGGGCCGCCCAGACCGCGAGGGCCCGTTCCATTTCGCGTCCCCGGAGGCGGGGCAGCTTCGGTTGTCCGAGTTGAACTCTGGAGCCCGGCACCATACCGGTGATGGATGATCTTGCGGCCGCGACAGGCATTCTCTCGCCCGCGGCTTCCAGACGCCCCTTGGAGATGAGTTCCCAGCGCCCATCTCCAAGGAAATTGACCTCGGCCCATGACAGGCCATGTTCACCTTGCCAGAGCCCATAGCTGCGACGCTGCTTCATGGCCCGACCCCTTTCGGGATGTTGTCGTCCTTACGTTTCGCGTTTCCATCGGGACCCACCGAAAAGATGGTCCAGGAATTCTTGTTGACTTCGTATCGGTTTCCCCAACCATCGTCTCTGTAGGACTCGTCCAGGCCCAGCGACTTGCGGATGCTTTCCCAGTTGCCGCCAAGGAAGCCACCACCGTCATCGTCCTTGCCGCCCTTCCCCTTGCCCTTGCCGCCCTTGCCTTTGCCCTTCCCCTTGCCGTCATCATCGTCATCATCGTCGTCGTCATCGTCGTCATCGTCGTCGTCGTCGCCATCACTTCCGATACGAGTGTTCAGCAGGGCCTGGGCGACCTCCAGTTCACGCAGGGTGATCTTCCGGCCCAGAGGTTCACCATTCACCTCGAGAACCAGATCATCATCCCCGCCCAGATCGTCTTCCCGATCAGGTCCCGAGCAGTACAACTGCAGGACTTGTGCCTTGCCGGACTCTTCAACGAGTGTCAGGGTATACTTCTCGCCCCATGGATCTCGGAAGGCGTCGTCGTCCATTCCGGCATCTAGATAGGAACCGGATAGCTTCTTCATCTTCGGCGGGAATGCGCTGTTCTGCAGGTAGTAGTCACGTGATGCCTCGGCCAGGGTGCGCAACTCATCTTCGCATTCAAGCATCTTGTCACGGTTGATCTGGCTGGCGCTCACGAGTACGTAGATGTCGTCCTTCGAGTCGACCAGCACCCAGGTCTTCCCCACCGCACCGGTATCCAGTTTCATGTCCGGGCCCTTGCTGATGACAATGACCTCCGCCTGGCGGTCTGGATTCAGCTTGGGCTCGAAGTCGTAGGCATAGTCTTCGCCGAACTGATCCTTGGAGACGGCATCGGTGTCGAGTCCCTCGCCGCCACCCAGATAGGGCCCCTGCCAGTTTTCATCGCCAGAGTTCTCCAAGAGGGCGGCCAATCCCTCTTTCTCCGTGGGGAAGCGACCCGTGTCTTCATAGAAACTGAGTAGGCCGTCGGAAATGGCATTGAGTTCATTCAGAGTCGCGTCTTCGCGTGCCCGGATGAGCTGACGGAAAACCATGGGCACGATCGCTCCAGCCAAGATGGCCACGATGCCCATGGCCACGACTAGCTCGATGAGTGTGAAGCCGCGTTCCCTGTTTCGTTTCGCGGGAATCAATGGATTGCTCCTCGGATGGACATGATGGGCATGAGCAGCGACAGGGCGGCCAGGCAAACCAGCGTGCCGAGGATTGCGATGACGAAGCCCTGGAAGATGGCGATGGCTTTTTCGAGGTCGCGGGGAATTTCCTTGTCGTATGTTTCGGCCGCCTTCAGCAGCGAAGAATCGAGGGTTCCCGTGTTCTCTCCCACTGCGATCAAGCGCAGCAACAAAGGCGGGAAGGACTTGGCATCCTCGAAGGCCACGTGAAGAGACTCGCCCGTGACCACGCGTAGGCGGATGATGCGCAGCTCCCTCGAAATCACCTTGTTGCCCACCACGCCCTCCAGCAGCTCCAGAAGTCGGATGAGGTCGAGGCCCGAGGCGAACATGAGCGAGAAGGTTCGGGAGAAGCGAGAGAGCGCGATCTTGCGAATGAATCCGCTGATCACAGGCAGTTTCAGCAGGGTGAGGTCCCAGAGCAGACGACCCTGATCTGTCTTCAGGACCATTTTGAAGGCGATCCCCGCGAGAGTTGCCAGAGCGAAGATCAACCACCACCACTGCCCCATGAAGTCTCCTGCGGCCATGAAGCGCACCGTTAAGGCAGGCAATTCGAAATCCACATCGGCGAAGCTTGCACTGAAACGTGGGATGACAAAGAGCATGAGCAGGGTGATGAGTCCGACGATGGCCGAGAGGAGCATGACCGGGTAAACCATGGCCTGCTTGAGCTGGCCGCGCAGACCGTCACTCCACTCCAGGTATTCCACGAGCTGGCTGAAGACCTTGTCGATTCCGCCGGTCTTTCCTCCCACGCGGGTCATGGCGAGGTATACGGGACCGAAGATGTTCGGATGCTCGGAGAGGGCCTCATCCAGGGAAGAGCCGCTGTTCACATTCCCACGAACTTCTCGGATGACTCCGGAGAATTCATCGCCGGCCTGCTCCTCGTAGTCGGCCAGGGCTGAAATGATGGGAATGCCCGCGGACATGCAGGTGGCCATATGCTGAGTGAACTCGATGATCTCCCGAGGCTTGACCTTTCGCTTCCTGCCCCGGCCGAGGTTGAGAGCGGGGCGGCTGCGTAGAAGAACCATGCCCTGTTTCAGCAGGTCACCCGCCAAGGCGTCGGCATCCGCGGCCTGTCTCGCCCCCTTAACGAGTGCACCATCACCTCCCATGGCCGTATAACGAAACTCCCTCATACGGTTACCCTCACCACTTCGTCGATACTGGTATGGCCCGCCTTGAGCTTCTCGATGGCATTCTGTCGCAGGCTCGATTGATCATCCTCACGGGCCGCGGTCTCGATCTCCAGGGCGTCACGACCCTCGGCGACCATTCGTCGCACCTTGTCGCTGATACGCAGATACTCGAAGACAGCCTCGCGCCCCTTGTATCCCGTTTTGTGGCAGAGCGCGCAGCCCTCGCCTAGAATCAACTGTCCGCCGGCAAGATCCTCGGCCTTCGCGTTTAGGTAGGCCAGGTCTTCAGAACTGGGATCGTAGGGCTTCCCGCACTGGGGACAGGTGCGCCGCACGAGGCGCTGCGCCACCACCGAGACCAAGGTGGCCGAGAGGAGGAAGGGCTCCACGCCCATGTCCAGCAGGCGTGGAATCGCTCCCGACGCGCTGTTGGTGTGGAGCGTGCTGAAGACCAGGTGGCCGGTCAGCGCCGCGCGTATCGCCAGTTGCGCCGTCTCCTGGTCGCGGATCTCACCCACGAGGATGATGTCCGGATCCTGGCGCAGTATGGCGCGCAGGCCCTTGGCGAAGGTGAATCCCTTGGCCGTGTTGATCTGCGCCTAGTTGATCACCGGGAGTTCGTACTCCACCGGATCTTCCAGGGTGATGATCTTGGTGTCCGGCTGATTCAGATGGGCCAATGCGGCATAGAGGGTAGTGGTTTTACCGGAACCAGTCGGACCCGTGACCAGAATGATGCCATGGGGCTTTTCGATGTCGGTCTTGAAGTGCTTGAGCATGCCCTCGGCCATTCCCAGGGAGGGTAGCCCCAGCATGAGATTTTCCTTATCGAGGATTCGACAGACGACGCCTTCGCCGTGGACCGTCGGCATGGTGGACACGCGCAGGTCGACCTTCTTCCGCGAGGACTGAAAGACGATTCGACCGTCCTGGGGAACACGGCTTTCGGAAATGTTCATCTCAGCCATGATCTTCACGCGGGTGATCACGATGGCCTGCAGCTCCAGGGGCAGGGTCTCGCCCTGGGCAAGTCGACCATCCACCCGATAGCGACATCGCAGCACACGCTCCTCGGGCTCGATGTGGATGTCCGTGGCACCCATGATCACGCCACGCTCGATGATGTGGTCGACCAGTCGAACGAAGGGGGAATTCTCCTGGTCCAGGCGCACTCCGCTGGCCAGGGCCATCCGGGCCTCGGCCACCAGTTCGGAATCGTCGCCCATCTCGTCATTGATACCGAGTCTCGAGACGATTGCGTTGTTCAGTTCGCTTTCGGCCGCGTGAAGAACCTCGATGTAGAGGCCCGTCATGCGACCCATCTCGTCGATGAGTTCAATGTCGGTGGGATTGGCCATGATGACCTTGAGCATCTGGCTGTCCCGCTCGACCGCCAGCACCGACTTGGACATGCAGAACTCCGGCGGCAGAAGCCTCATGGCCTCCGGGTCGAAGTCGATCTGACTCGGATCCACACAGGGCACGCCGATCTGCTCGGCCAGGGCGCCCGCAATGGTGCGTTCGCTGCAGATTCCAAGTCGCTGGAGAGCGGCTCCCAGATGTTCGCCTGTCTGACGCTGTTCTTTCAGCGCCAGTTCGAGTTTCTCCTCATTGAGAACCCCGGCGGCGATCAGGATGTCGCCGAGACGCATGGTCGTAGAGGTATTGGTCACGTGTTCCCCTTGATCCACGATCCTAGACAGGCCCCGGCCCCTCCTTAAATAGGAGTGCGGAGCATTCGAGGACACACTGCAAGTCCGGTGCCAGCGACGGCGCCAGGGGTGCAAGTCTAATCGGTTGATATTAAATGGATTAGGGCTAGTCATCCATCGAGACACTTTTCCGGGATCCTCGATAGAGAGGCGGGGCGGCAGGGTATGCCGATTGAAAAAAGTTCGGAAGAAATGGCCATCCGACGGGGGTGGAAGTTCTTGCCGCAAGGGCAATACGGCCCTGTCTAAAATCGATTCAGTTCGAGTCCGATACGACGTCCGAGGCGCAGCGACGGGTCAGCTTTCCACTTGCTTCGCCCCTCCCCATGTGATTTAACCCACTCAGCCCCATAGGAGGAAGCCATGAGCCTGATCCAGGAAATCCACGCGCGCGAAATCCTCGACTCCCGCGGCAATCCCACGGTGGAGGTCGAGGTCTATCTCGAATCCGGCGAGGCTGGGCGAGCGGCAGTGCCCTCGGGGGCCAGTACGGGCGAGCACGAGGCCGTGGAGCTCCGCGACGGCGACGCCGATCGCTACCTCGGCAAGGGTGTTCTACGGGCCGTGGACAACGTGAACGAGCAGATCCGAAACGAGCTGGTGGACGAGGACGCCCTGGACCAGGCGCGCATCGACGCCATCCTGCTCGACCTGGATGGCAGCTACAACAAGGAGAACCTGGGCGCCAACGCCATTCTGGGCGTGAGCCTGGCCACGGCCAAGGCGGCCGCCGCCTACGTGGACCTGCCCCTCTACCAGTACCTCGGCGGCGTGGCCGCGCGCACCCTGCCCGTGCCGATGATGAACATCCTCAACGGGGGGCAGCACGCGGACAACAACGTGGACATCCAGGAGTTCATGATCATGCCCACGGGCGCGAAGACCTTCGGCGAGGGACTGCGCATGGGCGCCGAGATCTTCCACAACCTGAAGGCCGTGCTGAAGGGCCGCGGACTGGCCACCAGCGTGGGCGACGAGGGCGGCTTCGCCCCGAACCTGCCGAGCAACGAGGAGGCCGTGAAGGTGATCCTCGAGGCCATAGAAAAGGCCGGCTACCGACCGGGCGAGGACATACACCTGGCAATGGACGCCGCCGCCAGCGAGTTCTACGAGAACGGCGTCTACAAACTCGCCGGCGAGGGACGCGATCTCGACTCGGCCGGCATGGTCGACTTCTACACGGAGCTCGTGGACAAGTATCCCATCGTCTCCATCGAGGACAGCCATGCGGAGGACGACTGGGACGGCTTCGTGCTCATGAACGAGCAGCTGGGCGATCGCATCCAGATCGTGGGCGACGACCTCTTCGTCACCAACATGGACCGCCTCGCCCGCGGCATCGAGGAGGACGCGGCCAACAGCATCCTCATCAAGCTGAACCAGATCGGCACGCTCACCGAAACCCTCGACTGCATCGAGACTGCCAAGCGCGCCGGCTACACCAACGTGATCAGTCACCGCAGCGGCGAGACCGAAGACGCCACCATTAGCCACGTGGCCGTGGCCACCAACGCGGGCCAGATCAAGACCGGCAGCCTCTGCCGCAGCGACCGCGTGGCCAAGTACAACGAACTGCTGCGCATCGCCGAGGAACTGGACGAGCTGGGCCGCTACGAGGGCCTGGCCGCCGTGAACTGCGAAGGCTAGCGGGCGGCCGAGAGCCCGCAGGACGGCATGCCCGAAATCAAAGCGCCTCCCCGCTTCCTGCGCGCCCCCTGGACCGGGGGCAGGATCGCCGGCCGCACCTTCCGCGGCCTGTTCATCCTTTTCCTGGTCCTGAGCGCCTGGCTGCTGATCCTCGGAGACTCGGGTTGGCTCAAGCAAACCCGCCTCAAGAACAGGCAGAAGGCGGCCCGCCGGGACATCGCCGAACTGCAGAAGCAGGAATCCCTTCTGGGAGAAGAGCTTAACCTGCTCCTCACCGATCCCGCCTATCGAGAACGCATCGCCCGGGAAGAATGGGGCTTCAAGGCCCCCGGTGAACGCGTCTACTACCTTAAAAGGACCGAGGAGTCTCCTTAGTTAGTCTCGACTAAGTTACACAAACACAAGGGCTTTCCCGCCCTTATTCTCGTGAAATTTTTCCTTTGGGCCTTGAAATCCAGTTTGCAGATCATAGTTTGTCGAGGAGGTAATTGGCACTAACTCGAACCGGTCCAAACCGGTTCTCCGCTTCCTTGATTCCATCCTGTCGGATCGGGATCGGGGCTCGATCATGAAGAGGTACTCCATGAGCGCGACAGTAGAAGCGATCAAGAAGATTTGCCAGGAGCACGGCAACGATCGCACTCGCATGATGGATATCGTCCGGGCGGTGCAGGAGGAATTCGGCCAGGTCAGCGCCGAAGCTCAGGAAGCCATCGCGAAGAACGTGTCCTGTACGCGAGTCGAGGTGGAGGGAGTCGTCTCCTTCTACGCCTTCCTCTCCAAGAAACCGAAGGGGAAGGTGGTCATCCGTCTCTGCAACGACATCATCGACGAGATGAAGGGAAGCGAACGCGTCGCCAATGCCCTCCGTGAGGAATTGGGCATCGAGTTCGGAGAGACCACGCCCGACGGGAAGATCTCCTTGGAGTGGACACCCTGCATCGGCCTCTGCGACCACGCCCCCGCCGCTCTGGTCAACGACGTGCCGGTCGTGGATCTCGGAGCGGACATCGCGCGAACCGGAGTCGAGAAGCTGAAGGAGCACATGGATCCTCAGAAGCTCGTGCGGCGCCACGGCGACGGCAACAACTCCCACGACCTCATCCAGTCAGCGGTCATGAACCACATCCGCCTCGAAGGCGAGGTCCTCTTCGCCGATCGCGAGACGGGCGCGGGGCTGAAGAACGCGCTGGCCATGAGCCCCACGGAGGTCATCCGCGACGTGAAGGCCTCGAGGCTCCGCGGCCGCGGCGGCGCCGGATTCCCCACCGGCATGAAATGGGAATTCACCCGCGGAGCAGAGAGCGATCAGCGCTACATCATCTGCAACGCCGATGAGGGCGAGCCCGGCACCTTCAAGGACCGGGTGCTCCTCACCGAGCGTCCCGAGCTCATCTTCGAGGGCATGGCCATCGGCGGATACGCCATCGGCGCCAGCGAGGGAATCGTCTACCTCCGCGCCGAGTACGCCTACCTGCGGGCATTCCTGGAGGCTCGACTCAACGAGATGCGCGAGGCCGGGCTGCTGGGCAAGAACATCATGGACACGGATTTCGAGTTCGACATCCGCATCCAGATGGGCGCCGGCGCCTACATCTGCGGCGAGGAGACGGCCCTGATCAGTTCCTGCGAGGGACTGCGCGGCGATCCGAAGAATCGCCCGCCCTTCCCCGCCCAGAAGGGCTACAAGGACAAGCCGACCTCGGTGAACAACGTGGAGACCCTCTGCAGCGTGGCGCGCATCCTCGAGATGGGAGCGGGCTGGTTCAGCTGCCTGGGTTCGGACGGCAGCGGCGGCACGAAGCTGCTGAGCGTCTCCGGCGACTGCAATCGTCCCGGCATCTATGAGCTGCCCTTCGGCGTGACTCTCCGCGAAGTCTTCGACCTCTGCGGCGCCCGCGAGGTGCAGGCCGCCCAGGTCGGCGGCGCCAGCGGCCAGATGATCAGCGAGGACGGCTTCGACAGGTCCATCTGCTTCGACGATCTCGCCACCGGCGGATCGCTGATGATCTTCAACCATGAGCGAGACCTGCTGAAGGTCGCCTCGAAGTTCATGGAGTTCTTCGTCGAGGAGAGCTGCGGATACTGCACGCCCTGCCGCGTCGGCAACCGTCTGCTCAAGGAGCGTCTCGACAGGATCATCGCCGGAAAGGGCGAGGCCTCCGACCTGGAATACCTGGAGAGCCTCGGGAAGAGCGTGAAGACGGCCAGCCGCTGCGGACTCGGCCAGACCTCGCCGAACCCGATCCTGTCGACCCTCGAGAACTTCCGTTCCGAGTACGAGAAACGCCTGGTGGTGCCCGAGGAAGGACGCCAGCCGGGATTCGACATTCTCGCCGAGCTGAGCCAGGCCGAGGATATCACCGGACGCGAAACCGTTCACTTCAAGGGGTAGGGGACAATCATGAGTCAGAAAGTCACCCTTACCATCGACGGTAAGGAAATCCAGGCGGAAGCCGGACAGACCATCCTTCAGGCCGCCGCGGCGGGCGGAGTCTACATCCCCCGTCTCTGCGCCTTCAAGGATCTGTCGCCCTTCGGCAGCTGCCGCGTCTGTACCGTGTTCGCCAACGGTCGTCCCGCCGCGGCATGCACCACTCCGGTGGCCGAGGGAATGCTCGTGGAGAATGACAGCGAGAAAGTGAACGCGATCCGTCGCGACCTCGTCGACATGCTTTTCGTCGAGGGCAACCACTACTGCATGTACTGCGAGAAGAGCGGCAATTGCGAGCTCCAGGCCGTGGCCTACCGCCTGGGCATCACGGCGCCGAAGTTCCCGTACATGTTCCAGGATCGGGACATCGACATGTCCCACCCGGACCTCTACATCGACCGGAACCGCTGCATCCTTTGCGCGCGCTGCATTCGCGCGTCCCGCGAGTGGGACGACAAGAGCGTCTTCGATTTCGTGGGTCGCGGCCATGAAAAACGCATCGCCGTCAACGCGGAAGCGCTGCTGGCCGACACGGACGCCTCCGTCTCGGACCGCGCGGCACGCGCTTGTCCCGTGGGAGCCTTGATGCCCAAGCGTGTGGGCTACGAGATTCCCGTCGGGGAGCGGCTCTACGACCACCAGCCCATCGGCTCGGACATCGAGCAGGGCACTGCCACGGAATAAGGAGGACCGGAAGTGGCGAAACCCAAGGTTGCTACGACTTCGCTCTGCGGATGCTTCGGATGCCACATGTCCCTGCTGGACATCGACGAGCGGATCCTGGAGCTGGTGGAGCTAGTGGACTTCGACAAGTCCCCCATCGACGACATCAAGGAATTCACCGGGCGCGTGACGGTCGGCCTCATCGAGGGCGGCTGCTGCAACGAGGAGAACGTGAAGGTGCTCCAGGATTTCCGGGCGCACTGCGACATTCTCATCTCGATCGGCGACTGCGCAATCAACGGCGGCATCCCCGCCATGAGGAACAACATCCCCCTGAAGGAGTGCTACGACGAGGCCTATCTCAACGGCGTCACCGTGCACAATCCCCGGGGCAAGGTGCCGGATGATGAAGACATCCCGTTGCTCCTCAACAAGGTCTTTCCCTGTCACGAGGTGGTGAAGGTCGACTACCATCTCCCCGGCTGCCCGCCCCCGGCGGACACGCTCTGGGAGGCCCTGGTGGCCCTCCTCACCGACAAGCCCGTGGAGCTTCCCTACGAGCTGATCAAGTACGACTGATCTGAATGGAGATACCGATGGCTAGCGCAAATCAAAAGATCGTGATCGAGCCGGTGACTCGCGTCGAGGGCCACGGCAAGGTCACCATCCACCTGGACGAGAAAAACAAGGTCGAGCAGGCTCGCCTCCATATCGTCGAGTTCCGCGGCTTCGAGCGCTTCATTCAGGGTCGTCCCTTCTGGGAAGTCCCGGTGCTCGTTCAGCGTCTCTGTGGCATCTGCCCGGTGAGCCATCATCTGGCCGCCGCCAAGGCCATGGACGGAATCGTCGGCGGTGAGAATCTGACCCCGACGGCCGAGAAGATGCGTCGCCTGATGCACTACGGCCAGACATTCCAGTCCCATGCACTGCACTTCTTCCATCTCGCCTCGCCGGATCTGCTCTTCGGTTTCGACGCGCCCGTCGAGAAGCGGAACGTGATCGCGGTCGCCGCCGAGCACAAGGATCTGGCGGTCATGGGCGTGATGATGCGGAAGTACGGACAGGAGATCATCAAGGCCACCGCCGGCAAGAAGATCCATGGCACGGGAGCCATCCCGGGCGGGATCAACAAGAACCTCTCCATCGCCGAGCGCGATGCCTTCCTGAAGGACATCGACCAGATGAAGGAGTGGGCGGCGGCGTCCGTGAAGGTCGCCAAGGACTACACGGTCGAGAATCTCGATCTGGCGGCGAACTTCGGAACCTTCGACAGCAATCACCTGTCCATCCAGAAGGAAGACGGTTGCCTGGACCTCTACCACGGCAAGCTCTTCGCCAAGGATTCGCAGGGTAATCAGATCCTGGACTACACCGACCCGCAGGACTATCACAAGGTCATCGCGGAAGAGGTGCGGCCCTGGTCCTACATGAAGTTCCCCTTCCTGCGGAGCATCGGTCCGGAGGACGGTTGGTATCGCGTCGGCCCCCTGGCCCGCATCAACAACTGCTCCTATATCGACACGCCCATGGCCGAAGAGGCCCGCAAGGAGTTCATGGCGGTCACCGAGGGCAAGCCGAACAACATCACGCTGGCCTACCACTGGACCCGCATGATCGAACTGCTGCACTCCATCGAGAAGATCGACGAGCTGCTGCACGATTCCGATCTGCAGGGCGAGGATCTCGTGACCAAGGGCGATCGTCGTGGCGAGTACGCCGCGATCATCGAGGCTCCCCGCGGCACCCTCTTCCACCACTACAAGGTGGATGAGAAAGACCAGGTCACCATGGCCAACCTGATCGTCTCGACGACGAGCAACAACGAGCCCATGAACCGGGCCGTGCAGCTCATCGCCCAGGACTACCTCTCTGGCAAGCCCGAGATCACCGAGGGTCTCCTCAACCACATCGAAGTGGGAATCCGGGCCTACGACCCCTGCCTCTCCTGCGCCACCCACGCCCTGGGCCGTATGCCCCTGGACGTGAAGCTGGTCGGCCCGGAAGGCGAACTGCTGGACAGGAAGACCACGCGATGAGTGCAGCCGCCGACAAGGTTCTTCTGATCGGATACGGCAATCCCGGCAGGCTGGATGACGGCCTGGGTCCTGCGCTGGCTCGCAATATCGCCCAGCGCGGGATCAAGGGAGTCCGTATCGATTCGGACTACCAGCTGACCGTGGAGGACGCGGCGGCGGCGGCGGAAGTGGAAACGGTGATTTTCGCGGACGCGGACACGAACGGCCCCGAGCCCTTCTGGTTGAAGCGGCTCGAGGTCGGATCGGTTCGGCCGAGTTTCAGCACGCACAGCATCAGCCCCGAAGGGGTTCTGGCCCTGGCCAGGGAGCTGTTCGACGCGAAGACCGAAGCTTGGCTCATGGGCATCCGCGGATACGATTTCAACGAGTTCGGCGAGGGCCTGTCGTCCCGCGCCCAGGAAAACCTCAACGCGGCCTCCGGGTACCTGGAGCTCGCCCTTCGCACCGGCCAGATCGAAGAGGTCCGCGCGGAGGACGCCCGGAGGGCAAGCCGCACGGAAAACCAGAAAGACGAGGGATAAGCATGCAAGATGGCAAGCACGTGATTCTCTGTATCGACGATGATCCGGACATCCTGTCCTTCATGAAGATCGTGCTCGAGTCCAAGGACTACGTGGTGGTCCAGGCCGAAAGCGCCGAGACTGGACTCAAGCTCTACAAGGAGTCGTCACCCGATCTCCTCATCGTCGACCTGATGATGGAAGAGGTGGACGCCGGCACGAACTTCGTCAAGGAGCTCAAGTTGCTCGGCAACGAGGCGCCCATCTTCATGCTCAGTTCCGCAGGCGACAATCTGAGCATGGCCACGGACGTGAGCGAACTCGGCCTGTCCGGCGTGTTCCAGAAGCCGGTGGATCCGGAAAATCTGCTGGCGGTTGTGGCGGCCAAGCTCGGCTAGGCTTGCGTCGATTCCCATTGAAGTCTCCGCGGCGGACCCCGCCGCGGAGACTTTTTTGTTGGAAGATCAGAGGAGGCTGGAAGCCGCCGCGGTGCCTTCCTCGGCGGGAGGAATCCGCAGGCGAATGGTGGTGCCGCTGCCCTCCTCGCTGGCCAGTTTGAGGTCGCCGCCCAGTCGATCCACCGTACGCTTCACCAGGACCAGGCCCAGACCCGTCCCCTCCTCCTCGAGGGCCCGCGCGTTGCTCGCTCGGAAGAACTCCGTGAACAGCTCGGTCTGCTCCCCCGCGGGAATGCCGATGCCCGTATCCTCCACGAGCAGTCGTACCCCCGCCCCGTCGGTGGAGTGTTCGAAACGGATCCTCACCTCGCCGCCTTCAGGCGTGTACTTGACGGCATTGGATACGAGGTTCTCCACGACCTGAGGCAGGAGATCGCCGAAGCTCGCCATCTGGGGCAGGCCGTCTTCCATGGAAACGGTCAGCTTCAGCCCCTTGGCTTCCGCCTTGGCCCGGAACACGGATTCCACGTTGTCCGCCAGATCCTTCGGCGAATAGGCCACGGGTGGATAGTCCATTCCTCCCTCCCTGGAACGAGCCAGGGTGAGCAGTTCGCCGATGGACTGGTTCAGCACGCGCAGACGTCGGTTCACCCGCGAGAGAATCTCCGCCTGCTTCGGATCCATCTCGCCCGTGAAGCCCCCGCGAAGCAGCTCCATCTGGCTGAGGGATCCGGCCAGGGGCGCGCGCATGTTGTGAGCCACGCGAAGCATGAAGTTGGAACGCTCATCGATGAGCTGCTCCACCGATTCGTAGGCCCGAGCGTTCTCGATGGCGATGGCCACGAGTTCGGCGGCCAGGCGCAGGTAGGAGGTGTCCTGGGAGTCGAAGCGATCCACGTAGTAGCAATAGGCTCCGAGGATGCCGATCACGCGGTCCTGCACCCGCAGCGGCGCGAAAACCACCGAGCGTATGCCCGCCTCCTTCAGGTCGGCGGGGAACTGCAGGCTGTCGTCCTCGGTCACGTTTCCGATCACGTAGGGACGGCCATCGACCACGGCCTTGTTCAGAGGGCTGTGGGCGAGCTGCACGATGTTCTTGTCGATGAACTCCTCGGGCAGCCCGAAATGGGACACGTAGCGCAAGGTCTGGCCATCCTCGCTGAGAAGCTTCACCGCCACCGCGGCCACCCCGAGACTCTCGGCCAGCTCCCGGGTGACGATTCCCAGGATGGGCTCCAGGTAGCGCTCCGAACCCACGGTCCGGAGCATGGCGTAGAGGCTGCTCAGGCGGTCGTTCATGGTGTTCAGCTCACGCGTCACCTCGGACAGCCGTTTCACGCGATTGCGCAACCGCCTCATGATCTGGCTGGTGACCACGGCCGTGGTCAGGACCGTGGCCGTGAAGGAGAAGAGCAGCACCGACACGTAGCCCGGCCACTTCCAGAAATCGAAGACCTCGCCTCGGAATGCCAGGGGTTGGGATGGCAGCAGGCCCTGCCCCTCCAGCAGGACCATGAGCCAGATGCCCGTCACGGCGACCCCCGCGAACAGATACGCGGTACCGGGCTTGAACTGAATGCCCGCGAATATCACGTGGAAGATGAAGAAGAAGATCAGGGGACTGGCGGGACCGCCGGTGAAGTAGACCAGGAAGAAGACCGCCGCGTAGTCGAGGGCCACTTCGAGTATGGTGAAAGATCGCTTACGGCTGAATCCCCGGTCCAGGTCGGTGCCGGTGCGTCGGACAAGGGTCGAGAGCAGGGCGTTGTAGGCCAGTATGCTCAGGGCGATGAGTATGAAGGGAAGGTAGTTGTACTCGTATCCGAGTAGCCGCCCGATCCAGGCGCATAGCAGGATGGCCGGAGGCACCCACCAGCGAAGCCTCACCTGCCAGAAGGACCGCCGCCCCCAGATGCGGGGAATGATGCGACCGCCCGTGAGCCCTTCATGGGCGAAATCGAAGAACTTGCCGGCAGGTTTCTTGGGACTCATCCACTTACCCCCCAGGCGATTGTAGCCAAGGAGGGGGTGCCCTACAAGGACGCTGTTACCCCGCAGGGATCAGGCCTTCAACTCCTTGAAGCCTTTCCTGAGCCAATCGAGCCACGCGTCCATGCCTTCGCCACTGCGGGCCGAGAGCTTGAACAGTGGCGCGGCCGAGTTGATGTTCGACAGGTCGTCTTCAACCGTACTCGGGTCGAACTCGAGGGCTTGGCTCAGGTCGACCTTGTTCAGCACGATGGCGTCGGCCGGCTGGAAGAGCGTGGGGTACTTGGCGACCTTGTCCGGTCCTTCGGGCACCGAGAGCATGGCGATGCGCAGATGCTCGCCGAGGTCGAAGCCCGAGGGGCAGACCATGTTGCCCACGTTCTCGATGAAGAGCAGGTCGATCTCGTCCAGGGGAAGACCGTCGAGGGTCTCGGCCACCTGCGTGGCCTGCAGGTGGCATCCACCTTCGGTGTTGATCTGGGTGACCGCGTGGGCAACGCCCTCCAGACGCTCCGCGTCGCGGGTGGTCTGCAGGTCTCCCACCACCACCGCGCTCTTCAATTCCGGCGCCAGGGCCGGCAGGGTCGCCTGCAGAAGCGCCGTCTTGCCGCTGCCCGGAGCGCTGGTGATGTTCAGGGCCAGGATGCCCGCCTCGTTCAGACGACGGCGATTGGCCTCGGCCACGGCGTCATTGGCCTTCAGTACGTTCTTGACCACCTGAATCTTCATGCTCCCTCTCCTTCGGCCCCGCGGGCCTCGATGCTCATGAGAAGAATGTCCATTCCCGAGATCAGCTCGACGTCCGCCTGCCCGCATCGCTCGCAGCGATAGCTTTCCACCGAGCTTTCGAATTCGTGTCCGCACTCCCGGCAGCGGGCCCGGACCGGGACGATGTTCAGATCGAGCCGCGCTCCTTCGGCCACGCCGCCCTTGCTCGCTTCGACGAAGGCCATCTCGAAGGCCTCCGGTACGATTCCTCGCAGCACCCCAGCCTCGACGGTCAGGCTCTCAACACGTTCGAAACCGTACTCCAGGGAGAGCTCTTCCAACTGCCCCAGCAGGGCCACGGCGATGGACATCTCGTGCACGGCCCTCCTAGCAGATGCGCGGCAGTTCTTCGCCGTAGGGACGGGTGACCATGCGGCGCCCGCCGCCGCGGGTCTGAAGCTCGGCCAGGGCGGGACTGTCCCCGGTGAAGCGGCCGATGATCGCCGCCTTCTCTCCCAAGGGATGCGCGCGCAGTGCCGCCAGCGCCTTCTCGCCCGCGCCCTCGGAAACCACGGCCACCACCTTGCCTTCGTTGGCGACGCTGAGTGGATCGAGGCCGAGCAGCTCGGCGGTGTGCAGGGCGATCCGGCTGAGGGGGATGTGCTCCTCCTCGAGCAGGAGACTCAGTCCCCGCTCCTCGACGAGATCGGTGGCGACCACGGCCAGCCCTCCTCGGGTGGGATCGCGCAGGAACTTCACGTCGTTCCCACAGGCGTCCAGCAGATCGTCGATGAGCCCCGAAAGCACCGCGGCGTCGCTCTTCAGCTGCGTTTGGAACTCCAGGTGCTTGCGCACCGACATCACCGCCAGACCGTGCTCGGCGATGCCACCGTTGATGAGCATCAGGTCGCCTTCCTCGATGCGGGAAGCGCCCAGATCCAGGCCTTCCCGCAGCTCGCCGATTCCGGCCGTGTTGATCATGATGCCGTCCCCCGCGCGACGCTCCACCACCTTGGTGTCGCCCGTGACCACCAGTACGCCGGCTTCCGCCGCGGCGGCCGCCACCGAGTCGAGGACCCGGTCCAGGGTCGCCAGGGGTAGACCCTCTTCCAGGATCATGCCCAGGCTGAGGAAGCGCGGCTTCGCCCCCATGACGGCCAGATCGTTCACCGTGCCGCAGACGGCCAGATGGCCGATATCGCCGCCGGGAAAATCGATGGGCTGCACCACGAAGGAATCGGTGGTCATGCAGAGACGCCCCATGTCTTTGGGCAGGAGCGCGCCGTCGTCGAGTGGGCCGAGCATCTCGTTGCCGAGGCGGGGCAGGATGTGGTCGCGCAGCAGTCGCTGACTCAGCTCGCCTCCGCCGCCGTGGGCCATGACGATGTGCTCGCCTCTCATCGCGATCCTCTTCCGTACTTGTACCAGGCCGCGCAGGTCCCTTCGCTGCTGACCATGCAGGGCCCGATGGGATCGGTGGGCGTGCATCCGGTGGCGAAGAGCGCGCAATCGCCGGGAAGCTTCTTGCCCTGGATGACCTCGCCGCAGATGCATCCGGGGGGATGCACGTCGGGACCGTACTCCACGCCGAATCGCTGGCAGGCGTCGAATTCCCGATACTCCTCGCGCAGGACGAGTCCGCTGCCGGGCAGCTCGCCCATGGCGCGCCAGGCGGTATCGCCGGGCTCGAACACGCGCATCACCAGGTCCCAGGCCTCGCGGTTGCCCTCGTCGGTCACCACCACGCCGTAGACGTTTTCCACCTTCGACTCGCCGGCCGCATGCTGGGCCACCAGCCTGCGCACCCCTTCTAGCATGCCCGAGAGCTCGAAGCCGGCCACCACGCAGGGCTTGCCGAAGTTCTCGGCCACGGGCCGGTAGGCCTCGGCGCCGATGATCACGCTCACATGCCCCGGGCAGAGGAAGCCGTCCACGGGCACCTCGCCCCCGGAGAGCAAGGCCTCCATGGCGGGGATCACCAGCTTGTGGCCGGGCAGGATGCTGTAGTTGTTCACGCCGCGGCGGGCGGCGTCGAGCACTGTGAGCGCGGTGGCGGGCGTGGTGGTCTCGAAGCCCACGGCCAGGAAGACCACCTGCTTGCCGGGCTCGCGCTCCGCCAGGGCCAGCGCGTCGCGGGCCGAGTAGACCACGGCCACTTCGGCTCCTCGGCTGCGCAGGTCTTCCAGGGATCCCTTGCTGCCGGGCACTCGCACCATGTCGCCGTAGGTGGCGATGATGATGTCGTCACGCTCGGCCAGTTCGCAGGCGGCGTCGAGATACCCCTGGCTGGTCACGCAGACGGGACAACCGGGTCCGCTGATCAGTCGCAATCCCTCGGGCAGGAGGGAACGCGCGCCGGTGCGAAAGAGGCTGACGGTGTGGGTGCCGCAGACTTCCATGAGAGCCACGGGACCGCAACGGTCGAGGGTGTCGGCGATCTCCCGCGCGATCGCCTGGGGATCGCGACTCATGAGCTGCCGGGTTCCTGTCCCGGAATCTCGAAGTCGTCGCCCAGAGCCAGCTTCAAGGACTGCCAGGTCTCGGCCGCCTCGGCCTCGTCCATGACGGTCAGAGCGAATCCCGCGTGCACCAGCACCCAGTCCCCGGCCTTCGCTTCGGGAATCATGGCCAGGGAAGCCTCCACCTGACTTCCATGGAAATCGACGATCCCCACGCGGTCCAGCACATCACTTCCTTCGCGGATGTTCAGGATCTTGCCGGGCACGGCCAGGCACATGGTTAACCTCGTTTCAGGACGATTTTCATTCCGCGCGGGCGGCCGCGATGACGGCCTGACCCAGGGCGACCGCTCCGTCACCGGCCGGAACGCGATGGTGTAAATATGGCTCAAGGCCCTGATTTTTCAATAGCTTCGCCGTTTCTTCCACCAGGATTCGGTTGGCGAAACAGCCCCCGCTGAGGACCACTCGATCCGGGGCTCCGGCGGCGGCATGGCGACCGGCGGCCGAGGCCAGCATCTCGGCCAGGGCACGGTGGAAGGCCGCGGCGGTCTCCTCCACGGGGCGGCCTTCCCGCTGGCGGCTCACCAGATCCGCCACCAGGGGGCGCCAATCCAGCTGCAGGATCTCGCCTGCTTCGAGTTCGAAGGCCAGGGCGCCGGCCTCGCCTCCATGGCGGGCGGCGGCAGCCTCCAGGGCCATGGGAGCCTGGGCCTCGGCATGGTTGAAATCGCAGAGCCCGAGCAGGAAGGCAGCGGCATCGAAGAGCCGGCCCAGGCTGCTGGTCTCGACGGTAGGCGACACGGGTGCGGCGAGAAACTTGCGGCTGATCTCCAGGGCCTCCTTGCCGATGCGGTCCTCGAGACCCGGCAGAGCTTCCGGCCAGTCCTCCCCGAAGGTCGCCGCCAGCAGACCCGCGGCCGGACGCCAGGTTTCCCGGGCGGCGGCATCTCCCCCCAGCAGTGCAAAGTTTCTGAGTTGCCCCACCCGGCGATAGCCCCACTCGTCGGCCAGTAGCAGTTCGCAGCCCCAGATGCGACCATCGTCCCCGTAGCCCGTGCCATCGCAGGCGAGACCGAGCACCTCGCCTTCCAGTCCGTTGTCGACCATGGCCGCGGCCACGTGGGCATGGTGGTGCTGGATGCGCTCCATGGGCAGGCCCAGGCCCTCGGCGAAGCGTGTGGACGCATAAGCAGGATGCAGATCGCAGGCGACCCGGTCCGCCCGGAAATCGTAGAGCTGCTGGAAGCTCTCGATAGTGCCCGCGAAGTTGCGGTAGGCCGCCGGATTGTCCAGATCGCCCAGATGTTCGCTGAGCAGGGCCTCGTCGTCGCGAAGCAGGCAGATGGTGGACTTCAGTTCTCCGCCAAGGGCGAGCACCCTTCGATCAAAGCTTCGAGAAAGCGTGATGGGCGCGGGGGCGTATCCTCGGGCACGGCGCAGCGGCTGGGTGCGCGGAACTTCCGCATCGTCGACTCCCGGAACGCGCAGCGCCATGGAGACCGAATCGTCCACGCGTCTTTCGATGGGTCGGTCGTGCATGAGGAAAGCGTCGGCGATGCCGCCCAGTCTTTGGAGCGCTTCGTCGTTTTCGGCGCAGAGGGGTTCCGCGCTGGGATTGCCAGAGGTCATCACCAGGGGGCCTGGCGATTCGCCGGTCTCGAAAAGCAATTGATGAAGCGGCGTGGAGGGCAGCATGAGCCCCAGGGTGTGCGACCCGTGGGCCACTGATTCGGCCACACCGTTTCCGGAAATCGCCGGCACGAGCACGATGGGACGGGCCACCGATTCCATGAGTCGGGCCGCGGGAGGATCCAGCTCGGCCAGCTCGCGGGCCTGATCGAGATCGCCCACCATGAGGGCCAGGGGCTTGGCCTCGCGCTGCTTTCGACGGCGCAGCTCGACCACGGTGTCCTCCAGGTCAGCCCGGCAGGCGAGATGGTAGCCTCCCAGGCCCTTGATGGCGAGAATGCCGCCTCCGCGCAGGATGGCCACGGACTCTTCGAGGGCATCGCCCGGAATTTCGCGTCCCTCCCGGTCGCAGAGCCAGACCCGCGGACCGCAGACCGGACAGGCGTCGGGCTGGGCATGGAAGCGCCGATCGGCCGGGTCGCCGTACTCCCCTGCGCAATCCTCGCACATGACGAAGCCGGCCATTGTCGTGCGCTCGCGGTCGTAGGGCAGCTCTTTCACGATGGAGTATCGCGGCCCGCAGTTGGTGCAGTTGATGAAGGGATAGCGATGGCGCCGATCGGTGCTGTCGCGCATCTCGCGCAGGCAGTCATCGCAGGGCGCGGCGTCGGGCGTGATCTCGGCCCGCTTCTCGCCCTCGTCTCGACTGCTGAGGATCTTGAAGCTGCGCTCGCCCTCGGGTTCGAGGGGCTCTTCCTCTCGCGCGGCGATCTCCACCAGGGCCGGCGCTTCGGTTTCAGTCCGCGACAGGAAGGCTTCGATGGCCGCCGCCCCACCTTCCAATTCGACGAAGGCGCCGAGGGTGTCATTGCCCACGTGCCCGGCCAGGCCCTCCTCCACCGCCAGACGATAGATCCATGGGCGGAAGCCCACGCCCTGCACGCGTCCGCGAAAGCGGATGCGGCGGCGGAGTCGAGCGCTTTCGGCGGTCTGGCTCATGGAGCACAATATACCGCTGAAGGCTCTCTCGCGCATGGTATACTCTGGCGCGTATCTCCCGTCGTCCGTGACCGAAGTCGGAGGTAACCACGATGTCCCGACTCCTTCCCGCGTTGCTCGCCCTCCTTCTCTCAGTCTCCGCCTTCGCCGATCCCCTCTGGCCCGAATGGTGTCGCCACGACGGCGGCAGTGGCGCCGATGTACTGGTGGCCATGGACATCGGTCCGGACGGGCGCATCCACCTGGCAGGCGACTTCAATGGCAGCATCGATTTCGGAGGTGAGCCGCTGAACTCGCAGGGAGAGTACGACATCTTCCTGGCGGCCCTCGACTCCGACTTCGATCACATCTGGAGCCGCAGCTTCGGCGATTTCGGGAACGACAAGCTGCGAGACATGGTGATCGACAACGAGGGCAACGTGATCATCGTGGGAGACTTCTTCTACAACATCGATCTAGGCGGCGGAGTGCTGAGCAGCGCCGGCGACAAGGACATCTTCATCGCCAAGTACAACGCGAATGGCCATCATCTCTGGAGCGCGCGCTTCGGCGACTCATTCTACCAGAGCGCCCAGTGCGTGACCGTGGACGATGAAGGTCGAATCTACCTGTCAGGCCCCTTCCTCGGCATCCTGAACCTGGGCGGTGACGACCTCCAGTACCTGGACGACCAGGAGCTCTTCCTGGCCTGCCTGGATTCCGACGGCAACCACCTCTGGAGCAAGATGTTCTGGGGCCTGGGCGAGCCATGGGTGCACGATCTGCACATCTCAGGCGATTACGACCTGGCCATGGCCGGATCCTTCGAAGGATACATGGTGGTCGACGGCGAGTACCTCATCTCGCAGGGCGATCTCGACGCCTACCTCATGCTCTTCGACCCCGGCACCGGCGACATGACCCGGGCTGAACCCTACGGAAGCACCGGGGATCAGGCAGTACGCAGCGTGACACGGAGCGCTTCCGGCGAGCTTTTCCTGGGTGGAGACTTCGAGGACATGCTGGTCCTGGGAGACGACTCGCACTACAGCCAGGGCAGCTACGACCTCTTCCTCGCCAAACTCGACAATGCCGGAGATTTCCTCTGGAGCCGGAGCGACGGCAACTCCTTTCTTCAGCAGGCGGAAGAGGTCTCCGTGGGCCCCTACGGCGATATCGCCTTCACGGGAATGGCCGCCGGCAACATGGACTTCGGCGGCGGGCTCATCTATGCGGACAGCGGTGCCAACGCCTTCCTGGCCACCTTCGGGCCCGGAGGCGAGCATCGGACCAGTTGGTTGTATGGATTTAGTTCCGAGCAGCGGGGAGTCGACCTGTCCTGGGATTCGGAAGGCCGGCTGCATTGGGGTGCCTGGTTCTTCGGGGGGATGGACCTCTTCGACTGCGGCACCGTGAACAGCTTCGGCAACGCGGATATCTCCCTGGTGAGGTTCCAGCGGGATCCCACGAGCAGTCCTCCACCCGCGGTGACGGCGAGCCTGAGCGCCCATCCGAATCCGTTCAATCCGAGCACCGAGATTCGATTCAGCCTCGAGTCTCCCTCCGTGATCGAACTCGGCATTTTCGATCTTGCTGGTCGCAAGCTGCGAAGCCTACTGGAGATGGGCATGGTCGAGGCCGGCGAGCACCGCCTAGATTGGGACGGAAGGAGCGACACGGGCGAAGTGCTGAGCTCGGGAGTGTACTTCTGTAAGCTCAAGACGGACAATCGCTTCACATCCCAGAAGCTCATCCTCCTCAAGTAGCCATAGGCGAAGCTAAATCCCGGCAAAACGCCAGCTTTCCCTTGATTGCTTAAGAAATCTATGAAAGAATTGGCTATGGCTTGATCCGGCGGGGCCCGAAGAGGGCCCTTTTCCTGAAACGAATATCGGAATTATCGACCTGATTCGCTCCTCGCCGCAGAGGACATGGAATGACGGTCCGACCCGCGGCGGGATTACCGACGGGGACACCATGGACCGAAATCCTTCCGACCAAGACCGACGTCTCGACCAGTTGGAAGACGCCCTGAGTCGTGTCGAAGCCCGCCTGTCCGCCTTGGAGGAGGAACGGCGACACGAAGCTCCACAGCTCGATCCGGCCGACGCAAAACCCGACATCGCCGAAACCAGCACTTCCCTGAGCAGCTCTATCGGGCTCGGCATCGCCGATTTCGGTCGCGGCTTCCTGGTCATGGCCGGCGCTTTCATGCTGCGCGCCCTGACCAACTCGCAAGTAATTCCCTTTCAATTGGGCATCGGACTCGGTCTGCTCTACGCGGTGTTCTGGATCGCCATGGCCGGCCGAAGCGGCGACCGGGGACGGACCAACCTGGCCTCGCTCTACGGTACCCTGTCGGCCCTCGTCGCCTATCCCCTGCTCTGGGAAGCACCCACGCGATTCGCCGCACTGTCTTCCACCATGGCCGCCCTGCTCATCGTGCTCGTTACGGCCTTCGCCCTGTTTATCGCCTGGCGAAAAGGCCTGCGACTCCTCGCCTGGATCTTCACCCTCAGCGCCCTCGTCACCTCCGTCAGCCTGCTCTTCGCCACGAAGGTCATGGCGCCCTACATCGGCATCATCCTTCTGCTGGGACTGGCCACCATCTGGATGGGCTACACGCTCAAGTGGCACGGTCTGCGTTGGGCACCGGCGCTCAGCGGCGACGCCTTGATTCTGTTCATGGTCTCCATCACCGCCCGCGAGAAAGGCATCCCCGAGAGCTGGAACGCTCTCAACGTGGGCATGGCAGAGTTTCTGGCCGTCTCACTGCTACTTGTTTACCTGGGCAGCTTCGTGGTCCGCACCCTGTTCAAGCGCCGTGAGGTGACCCACTTCGAGGTCCTGCAGTCGGCGGCCGCGCTCTTCATCGGCTTCGGAGGAGCCGCACGCATGGCCGTGGCCAGCGGATCGGGCGGCCTGTCCCTGGGCATCGCGGCTCTGACCGCCGCCGCGGCCTGCTACGTGTTGTCTTTCGTCTTCGTGGACCGCCGCCTCGGGCGGGGCAGGAACTTCTTCTTCTTCACCTCCCTGGCCATCGTCCTGAATTTCCTGGGATGTCTGCTCGTGCTGAAGGCCCCCACTCTAGCCCTGAGCTGGTGCATCATGGCCCTGGTCGCGGCCTATCTCGGCGGCCGCTACGACCGGATCACACTGCGCATGCACAGCGCCATCTATGCTTTGGCCGCCTTCTACTTCGCGGGCGGACTCGTGCAAGCGCTTCGGGCCTTCTGGGGACCGGTGGAGGAAGCGACCCTGCCCGCGGAAGCGACGACTTATCTCGTCTTGCTGGCCGCCGTGGCGACCTATGCCCTGCTCGTGTCGACTCAACGGAAACTCAGCAGCAGCGAACTCGAACGATTGCCGCGCTTCATGATCCTCACGATATCGGTGTTCGGCATCGCCGGACTGGCGGTGACCCTTTCCATTCAGGGAACGGTCGCTTGGCCCCTGGGCGAGGCGCTGCGCGTGGCCATCCTCTCGGTTTCGGCCGTGGCCCTGGCCATGGTGGGACGACGACGCCTCACCCTGGAGTTTTCCTGGCTGGCCTATCCGGTGATCGTGCTCGGGGGACTCAAGCTGCTCATGGTGGTTGTTCGGGGCGGCGAGGCGATCACTCTCTTCGTGGGATTCGCCTTCTACGGGGCGGCCCTGATCCTCACTCCGCGATTCCTGCGGGCGGCGAAGTGGAAAGCCGAGGCGGCGGCGACGGTTTCCTAGTCGGCGGGAGCCGGCTCCTGCGAATCCGGGAAGCTCACCTTCCCCAGATAGATGGGTAAGGCGAACTTCACGAGCAGTGTGTAGATGAGCGCGCCGAGAGCCCAGATGCCCATGGCCACGCCCTTCTCGATCCAGGTAGGCGTGTACTCGTAGATCTCGCCGAGGGTGCTCGGTATGAAACCGGGGATCACCAGTCCCATGCCCTTCTCGATGTAGACCCCCGTGATCACTAGCAGGCAGGCGAAGTTCAGGGTAAGGAAGTTCGTCCGCATCTTGGGGCTGAGGAAGATCACGAAGGCCGTGAGGTTGAAGAGGAAGGCGGTCCACATCCAGGGCACCAGGTTGTTGTGCCCGTGCAGTCCGAAGTAGAGGTACTTCATGGGCGCCAGGTGCACGCTGCCCGAGTAGAACTCCTTGAAGAACTCCGCCGCGAAGAGGAAGAGGTTGATGCCCATGGCATAGGCGATGAGTTCGGAGATCTTGAAGAGCGCCTTGTTGTCGATCTCCACCCGCGAAACCTTCCTGATGATCTGGAAGATCAGGATCATCACCGCCGGCCCCGAGCAGAAGGCCGAGGCCAGGAAGCGGGGCGCCAGGATGGACGCGTTCCAGAAGGGCCGCGAGGAAAGCCCGTTGTACAGAAAGGCCGTCACCGTGTGGATGCTCACGGCCCAGGGAATCGACAGGATCAGCAGCGGCTTGATGATGCCCAGGCTGTACTCCTTCTGGTGGGCCATCTTGTAGAGCACATAGAAGGAGATGAAGAGGTTGATGAAGAGGTAGCCGTTGAGGGCGAGCACGTCCCAGGCCAGGAGCGAGGCCGGGAAGTTCATGCTGCCGACCAGGGGAAGCATGTGGAGAAGCCGATCGATGCGTCCCATGTCCACGGCCACGAAGAGGATGCACATGACCATGGCCGATACGGCCAACAGCTCTCCGAAGAGCACGATTTCCTTGATGGGCTTGAAATTGTATACGTAGGCGGGAACCACGAGCAGCACCGCCGCAGCGGCCACGCCCACCAGGAAGGTGAAGTTGGAGATGTAGTATCCCCAGGACACGGGATCGCGCATGGCCGTGACCACTAGGCCTTCTTCGAGCTGCCGCATATAGGCGAGCACGCCCAGGAAGATGCAGACCCCGAGGAAACCGATCCAGGCGACATAGTATCGGTTTCCGCGGAAGATCGACTTCCAGGCTTCGAAAAAGTTCCTCAGGGCGTGGGCCATGCTCTCCTTTCGCCCATCAGGTGGCGAAGAAGTAGAAGAACTTCGGGTTCGTGTTCAGGTCTTCCTTCAAGCGGAAGACACGTTTGTTGTCGAGGCAGTAGCGGATCTCGCTTTCGGGATCGAGCAGGTTGCCGAACTTGCGCGCTCCCACCGGGCATATCTCCACGCAGGCCGGGTAGCGCCCAGGCTCCTCGCGCACACGCTGGATGCAGAAGGTGCACTTCTCCACCACGCCAATCGGGCGAGGCCGGTTGCCGAGGTAGTGAGTGTCGCGATTGATCTCATCCTCGGGAATCTGAGGCTTGCCCCAGTTGAAGTGGCGCGCACCGTAGGGACAGGCCGCCATGCAGAATCGACATCCCACGCACCATTCGTAGTCGACCACCACGATGCCGTCGGGCTCCCTCCAGGTGGCCTTGGCGGGACAGACCTTGTGGCAGGGCGAGTCCTCGCACTGCTGGCACTGCACGGGCATGTAGAAGAAGCCCTCTTCGGGCACCTCGTCGGCGTGGTAGTAGATCTCGGCCTCCTCGAGATCGTTCACCCACTTCTCGCCCTTCTCGAAACGAAGCACTTTGATCCAGTGGATCTGCGGATCGCGGGACTGGTTGTTCTCCTCGACGCAGGCGTAGACGCAACGTCGGCAGCCCACGCAGCGGGAGAGATCGAGACCGTAGCCGTACTTGACCCCGGGAATGGGCGGCGTGGCCTTGATGTCGAACTGTCCGCCGTACTCCCGCTCGTAGTTCTCCTTGAGCCGGCCGATGATCTCGGCAACCTCGGCCTTGCCCAATTCGCGGAAGTTCTTCTTGAAGAAGGCGTCCCAGATGGAGGCGTCCGCGGTTCCCGCGGGAATGGCCAGTGTGCCCGCCGCGGTTCCCGCCAGCTTCAGGAAGCTGCGCCGGTCGAGCTTCTTCTGGCGATCGTGACTACTCATGACCCTGGCTCCCGTGCTTCGCCTCGCTCTGAGCCCGGCTGAGAAGAGGATCCCGCCCCACCTGGTCGGGTCTCAGGGGCGGCGGTTCGGCCGGAATGGGCTTGAAGCGTGGGTTGTGTGGATCGTGACAGTGGACGCAGAGACGGTACTCCTTGCGGCCGTTCCAGAAGCCGGTACGCGTACCGTGCACACCGGCCTTCCAGTCGCGATAGATGGTGCCGTGACACTGTCCGCAGAGACGGTAGGATTCCTCGAAGCTCACCAGGCTTCCGTCGGCGAGTCTCAGCCAGTCGCGATCGTCCGGGTTGTGGCAATCCAGACACCAGCGCTGCTGCCGGGCGTGGACGAAGGACTCGGCGATGTCCTCATGCTCGTCGAGGACGCGGGGCAGGGGATCGGCTTCCAGATCGGAATGGCAATCGGAGCAGGGGAAGTAGTCTTCGGAGAGTGGCGGGGGCGCCACGAAGTACTCGGGCAGATCGGATTCGAGAGCAGTCGAGGACGGGGTGGCCGCAGCCAGCCACATCAGCCCGATGATCCGGGCACGAAGGACGAACCTCATTCGAGCCTCCCCGGCGAGAATCCAGAAGACATCGCGAGAGTAAACGATCCTCACCCCATATTTCTACATTTTTCTCCTTTTTTGATCTTTTTTTCGGGTTTTTCGCCCCTTCTGCACCCATGGCCTTCTGCTGCTATAATTCGGGGAAACGGGAGGTGTCGGATGAATCGAATGTCGATGATAAGTGTTTTCTTCGGATTCCTCATGGTCCTGCCC
This sequence comes from uncultured bacterium, assembly GCA_964410395.1. Taxonomy (GTDB): domain Bacteria; phylum Krumholzibacteriota; class Krumholzibacteriia; order JACNKJ01; family JACNKJ01; genus JACNKJ01. The sequence goes on along the minus strand of CAYPGS010000002.1, from coordinate 1,440 downwards.
TCGACCACCCTGGCGGCCACCTACATCGTGCATCCCGACGGCAGTGGCGACTTCCCCCACATCTACGCAGCGCTCATCGATCCCGGAGTGGTCGACGGCGACGTCATCGAGCTCGGCGACGGCGTCTTCACCGGTCCCGGAAACGTGAACCTGCACTACTTCGGCAAGGCCGTCACCGTGCAGTCCCAGAGCGGATACCCGAGCACCTGTCTCATCGATTGCGATGGCGACAGCAGCCACGAGCGCTACGCCTTCGACTTCAACCACGGAGAGGGAAGCGGATCGGTGCTGGCCAACGTGAGTATCCGCGGTGCCTGGCGCGATCCCGGCGGGGCGATCGTCATCCTCGATGCTTCCCCCACCATCACGGGATGCATCTTCTACGAAAACGAAGGTCACGAATGGGACTGGAACTTCGGACGGGGCGCGGCCATCAAGATCAGCGGCGGATCGCCCTTCATTCAATACTGCTATTTCCACGACAACTTCGCCGAGTGGCAGGGTGGGGCCATCTACGCCCAGGATACGGGAGCCCAGATCCTGGACTGCGTCTTCGACAACAACGAAACCCAACACCAGGGCGGTGCGGTCCAGCTGCACAACTCGCCCGACGCGATGATTGAAGACTGCCGCTTCCTGAACAACGAGGCGAACAACGAAGGCGGCGCCATCTACCTGAGCACACCGACCACGGTGACCGGATGCTACTTCCAGGGGAACTCCGCCGATGTGGGTGGCGGCATCTTCCTGGGAGGGGGCAGCGGTCCGGAAATCAGCTACTGCACCTTCGTGTTCAACGTGGGCGGTTCCCTCTTCGCCGATTACTTCTCCCCGCAGATTCGGCACTGTACCCTGTCCCACAACATTGGCGGCAGTTATGTGAACGGGGACCTCTACTTCTGGTCGGGTACGGGCGCGGGCGTGATCGAGAACACCATCATCGCCTTCTGCGACACGGAAATGGCCGTGGGCAGCAACGACCCCTCGGCGGCCTTCACGCTGAGCTGCTGCGATATCTATGGAAACGGCGGGGGCGACTACGTGGGACCCATCCTCGGGCAGAACGGGCTGGCGGGAAACATCTCGGCCGATCCCCTCTTCTGCATGGACCTGAATCCCACGGAGCCCTACAGCCTGCATGGCGACTCGCCCTGCGCGGGGGAGAACCATCCTGATTGCGACTTGATCGGCGCACTGGATGTGGCCTGCGGCGCCACGGGCGTTCAGGAGTCTTCCCTGGCCCGAAGCTGGAGCGAGGTGAAGGCGCTCTACTAGAAGATTGATAAACGGCGACTTAGAGACATTGACGGGGCCGCAGGGTATTGACACCCTCCGGCCCCGGCGCTATATTGCGCTCCCTTGACGCGGGGTGGAGCAGTCTGGTAGCTCGTTGGGCTCATAACCCAAAGGTCGCTGGTTCAAATCCGGCCCCCGCCACCT
>CAYPGS010000001.1:231585-263526 GCA_964410395.1 uncultured bacterium | reverse complement strand
GCGCCGCCGGAGTTCCTGTCCACCCATCCGTCGGGGGAGACGCGCATTCGGGATCTCCAGGCGAACATGCCGGGGGCCATGGGGATCTACGACGACGCACGGGCCGCGGGCAAGAATCCGCGCTGTCGCTAGGAGCCGCCTTTGAACGCCACGCTCATGTGGGGCACGCGCATCGTGATTCTGGCCCTGATCGCCTATTCGGTGGGGGTCTACTTCGAGCAGCGGACGCGTCGGGTCGGGGGACGCGTCCGCCTCTTCCTCACCCTGGGCATCGTCCTGGATATCTTTGCCACGGCACTCATGATCGCGGGATCCTCGAACTCGCCTTTCACCCTTCACGGGATCCTCGGCTATTCCTCACTGGCCGGCATGCTCACCGACGCGGTCCTCATCTGGCGGCACTACCTGCGCCATGGAGATGAAGAGCCCATCTCGCTGCGGCTGCATCTCTACACGCGCATCGCCTACCTATGGTGGGTCTGTGCCTTCGTGACGGGTGCCCTGCTGGTCGTGCTCAAGTAGAGACGACTCGAGGAGAATCCGATTGTGTGTTATAATAACAGCACTTAGCGATCTGGGGTATTGGTATGAAAGCCATGCTGTTGTCGCTTATCGGAGTCCTGCTTCAGATTTCGATATGCAGTGGTGTTTCCTTAAGGCAAGCCTTCGAAGAGGCAAGCCCGGGTGAGGGCTACGACAAGCTAATGATCCTCGAAACCGGGGTCATCTACACCGGCGGGCTCCACATCGGTCCGACGCTTCCCTGCTACAGCGACCAACTCGTGGGCGATCCGCCCCTCGACACCAAGATCGTGGGCAATGGCGCCATCCTGGATTTGCAGGGCGAGCAACTCATCATGTCCTACAGCAACAATCGCCTGGACGTGGAAGACTGCATCATCCTCAACGGCAACATCCGCTATCGGGGACTGACCTGGTCGGACCTCCACGTGCTGCCCCAGGGCTCGGTGCGCCACGTGACCTTCTACAGGCCCCACGACTACGGCGTGCGATTTCAGCGAAGCGGTCCTGGCATCACCCTCGAGCGCAATCTCGTGGTGGATCCCCTGAACACGGGATTCGATTTCATCTACATCACCGGCATCTCCAGCGAGTGGCTGCCCACCGGTGCCAGCTTCTCGCCGCCCATCGCCGTCGCCTTCCCGGCCATGATCGAGAACTGGAGCTGGCACAGCGATCCGATTCTGAATGCGGATCCCATCAATCACTTCATGATTCTCTGCGACTATGGATGAACCCTGCCCGCCTCTTGGCCGGGAGCCGAGTTGCCGCCCAACTACAATGTGATCGGGGTGGATCCCGAGTTGGTCGATCCCGAAAACGGAGACTTTCGTCTCGCGCCGGGATCGCCCGCCGAGGGATACGGTTGCCAGACCTTCCCTCCGGGCGCCTATCGAAGGATCGAAACGCCGAGTCAGCCTCGCTTACTAGGCGATAGCCTGCACCGGTCGAGCCTGGAAGTGTCGGGGAACATCGAGGTGGACACGGTCTGGGACGCCGACACGGTGCGCGTGGTGGGCGACGTGAAGGTCCTCGACGGCGTGACCCTCAGCGTGGCCGAGGGTAGTCGCGTGGAGTTCCAGGGGCATCACCGGCTGGCGGTTCAGGGACGGATCCTGGCAATCGGCAGTCCCGATCTGCGGATTCATTTCACCAGCGCAGATCCTCGCGACTTCGCCGTGGATTCCACCCTGGCCGGCGCCTGGAATGGTCTGCGCTTCGCGGCCACGAAGGCCGCGGGTGGTCGGTCGCGGCTGGAGTACTGCGTGATCGAGTACAGCAAGGCGCAGCGGGACACCGCGATGATCGGCCCCCTGGAGCTCGATCGATTCTCGCAGCTGGATCTGGTGAACACGATCATTCGGAACAATGTGGCCGACTGGGGAGGCGCCCTCTACTGCATCGGCGCATCTGCGCCGCGCCTGGTGGGATGCCTGCTCACCGACAACATCGCCTTCAAAGGCGGCGCCGCCATCCACAGCACCGACGCCTATCCGAATCTTGTCGCCTGCACCATCGCGGGCAACGTCGATTTGAATCCCGAAGCCCACGCGCCGGCCGCGGCGGTGATGTCCATGGTGTCCAAACCGAAGACCACGGGCTGCATACTCTGGGACAACCCCTCGAACTTCCTCTGGCCGGAACAGATCTACGAAGGCAAGGAATTCTACACACGCTACAGCGACATCGAGGGCGGTATCCGCGGTGAAGGCTGCATCGATCTCGATCCTTTCTTCGTGTTGGATGGCGGATCGCACCCCTTCGAACTGCTCGAAGCTTCGCCCTGCATCGACGCCGGACCGCCCGATACCACGGGGCTCGAACTTCCGCCCCTGGATCTCGCCGGACGACCGCGTCTCGTAAACGGCCGCCTGGACATGGGTGCCTACGAGTTCCAGGGCAGCACCTCCACGCCGGACATGCCGGTGCCGGTGCCCATGCTGAGTGCCCATCCCAACCCATTCAATCCGAGCACGGAACTCAGTTTCACTTTGCTCTTCCCATCAAGAGTTCACCTTTCCGTCCATGACGCGACTGGGCGCCGCTTGCGAACACTGTACCCGGGTACAATGCTCGTATCCGGTGAACACCGAGTGACTTGGGACGGTCGCGACGATGCGGGCCGACGCCTGGGAAGCGGCGTATACCTGGTCCGATTGTCTCGGGAAAACCAGAAAGCGCTGAATCGGAAGGTGGTCCTCCTGAAATAGAACATCTCGATTATCCGGTCCTGTTATTCGGAAGCATCCTTTTCGTAACTCCTGCATCAAAGCCATAACCCATCTCTCCCCGGGAGGAATCATGCGAACAAGGATGCTCGCCATCACAACGCTCATGCTGACACTCGCTCTGGCCCTGCCCGCCGCAGCGGTCGAACGAAATGTGCTCATGGAGTTGTTCACCAACGCCTACTGACCCGCATGTGGATCGGTGGATCCGATCTTTGCGGATTTCGTAGAAACTCACGCTGACGTGGTTCCCATCGCCTTCAACGCCTGGTGGCCCTACAGCCAGGACCCCTTCTATCAGCACAATATGGGGGACAACACGGGGCGGATTCTGTTCTACGGCATTCCCTCGGTTCCCTACGCGCGTGCCGACGGCTTTCGTCCCGTAACGACGCCGCCCAACCAGACTAAACTGCAGGACGCCTACGATGAAGCCAAGGCGGTTCCCACCAGTGTGAGTCTGGAGATCTTGGGCGACTACGACGAGGGCAGTCGTGAATTGAATTGCACGGTGACGGCGATGTCCGACCTGGCCCTGCCGGACGGCGACTACCGCCTGCACGTGGTCGTGACCGAAAGCGACATCATCTTCGACGGCGGCAACGGCAACGATCACCATTCCTACATCATGCGCGCCATGCTGCCCGACTTCGAAGGGACCGCGGTGACCTTCAGCGGGCCCCTGCCCTTGATGGCGGAGACTTCTGTGAGTACCACCCTCGATCCGCTCTACTTGGACGAGAACTGCCGCGTGGTTTACTTCCTGCAGGATCACGACACCTTCGAGGTCCATCAGGCCGGCATGGTGGATCTGCTGGACCTCGTGGAGCCCGTGGCCGTCGATGAAACTCCTACGGCCTTCAGGTTGGGCCAGAACTATCCAAATCCCTTCAATCCATCGACGAGCATCCCTCTTCAGATCGACCGGGATGGTGTTCTTCGACTCGAGATCACGGACGCTTCGGGACGCAAGGTCCGCACGCTTCACGACGGCGAGATCGGAGCGGGGGAGAGGGTCTTCCAGTGGGATGGTCGCAATGATTTGGGACAGGCGCTCGCGAGCGGTGTCTACCTCGTGAGGATCGGTTCCCGGGAGGGACCCATCGCAAGCCGCCGCATGATGCTTCTCAAATAGTTCTCAGTTCTCAGTCCTGGTACGAAGAAACCCGCCCTGTGGCGGGTTTCTTCGTTTCCGGTGCCGGAGGTCGGACTCGAACCGACACGCCCTTGCGGACGGGGGATTTTGAGTCCCCTGCGTCTACCAATTTCACCACTCCGGCGGCGGCGTCAGGATATCAATCGAATCGCCCCTGTCAAGATCCGCCGCTTTCCCATTCCTCGACGGGCTGCAGCGAACGCGGAGGGCCCAGAATCTCACGCAGCAGGATGACGTCACGCAAGGATTCGCGCCCGCTCAAGAGGTTTCGGTGCCGCCTGCGGCGTGCGCTCCGAGCGGGAGGGCTGATCTGGCTCTTCTTCAAACCATGATGCTCGTCCCACTGGATGGGTTCCAGTGCTTGCGGTTCCATGCTCGGGGCAGCAGGTGCTGGTTCAGGTTCGATTTCAGGTTCCGGTTCTGCCTCGTACTGCTTCCGCCCCAAAATCTCCTGAAGCACCTCGGCCAGCTCGGGAAACTCCTGGGCCGGCTCGGGAGATGGAGGAGGCGTGGCCTCCTCCATCTCCACGTAGACGGGCTCATCCGGCCTTTCGTAAGCCGGTGGGGGCGTCACGGGCCTCGGCTTCGGCTTGGGCTTCTTCTTGCCCTTGCCGAAGAGGCGGGGTAGCACGGCGAAAAGCACCAGAAGCAGGGGACCCAGAATATCCCCGATATCCGCGAGGAAGAGACGCACTATTCCTTCTCCGGAGGCTGGTTCTCGCCGCGATCATCCTCGGCGATGCTGTCGCGCATGGCCGTGTCGCTCTGGATGTTCCGCATGCGGTAGTAGTCCATGATGCCCAGGTTGCCTTCGCGGAAGGCCTGGGCCATTGCCTTGGGCACCTCGGCCTCGGCTTCCACGACGCGGGCGCGCATCTCGGCAACGCGGGCGACCATCTCCTGTTCGGCCGCCACGGCCATGGCGCGACGCTCCTCGGCCTTGGCCTGGGCGATGCGCTTGTCGGCCTCGGCCTGGTCGGTCTGAAGGACCGCGCCGATGTTCTTGCCCACGTCAACGTCGGCGATGTCGATGGACAGGATCTCGAAGGCCGTGCCCGAGTCGAGACCCTTCGAGAGCACGGTCTTGGAGATGTCGTCGGGATTCTCCAGCACCGCCTTGTGGTCGCTGGCCGAGCCGATGGTGGACACGATGCCCTCACCGACGCGGGCCAGAATCGTTTCCTCACCAGCACCGCCGACCAGGCGGTCGATGTTCGCACGCACGGTCACACGCGCCTGGGCGATGAGCTGGATGCCGTCCTTGGCCATGGCCGCCACCTTGGGCGTGGTGATGACCTTGGGGTTCACGCTCACCTGCACGGCCTCGAGCACGTTTCGTCCCGCCAGGTCGATGGCCGTGGCGCGCTTGAAACCCAGGTCGATGTTGGCCTTGTCCGCGCTGATCAGCGAGTTCACCACCAGGGTCACGTTTCCGCCCGCGAGGTAGTGGCTCTCCATCTCGTTGATGTTCAGATCGAGACCGGCCTTGGTGGCGCTGATGAGCGGCCTGATGATGGCCGTCGGATTCACCTTCCTCAGACGCATGCCCACGAGGCTGAACAAGTTCACTCGCACGCCGCTGAAGAAGGCCGTGATCCACAGTCCCACCGGTATGAAGTAGGTGAAGAGGATCATCAGTACGACGATCAGAAGTACGATCAGGAGCAGCAGCACCTGCAGGCCCAGGGCCAGAAGGGGAATGGTCATGCTTCGTCCCTTTCTCCGTTGGATTCATGCGCGGCCTTGTCCACGACGATGCGGTTGGCCTCGATCTCGACCACGCGAATGGCAGTTCCCTTGTCGATATAGTCGCCGGGGGTGATGGCGTCGAAACGCGTACCCCCGATTTCGATGGTTCCGGCCGGACGAAGGTCCGTGTAGGCCTTGCCGACCTTGCCCATGAGCTGAAGATCCTCGTGCTGGTCGGCATGGAAGCCTTCCTCGTGCCGCTGGGATTCGTTGAGCACGATGCCGTGCATCCAGCGAGCCGCGGGGAGGTATCGAACCAGCAGGAAGAAGAGTAGGAGCGTGAGTCCGAAGGCTCCGAGCATCACGCCCAGGGCCGCGGTGAGGTCTCCGGGCGCGCCATGGGGGGCGAGACGACTGAGCAGCACGCCCATGATGAGCGAGACCGTGCCCAGAATGCCCGCCAGGCCGAAGCCCGGTATGACGAAGACCTCCAGCACGATCAGTATTATGCCCGCCAGGAAGAGGAAGATCTCGATATTGCCGGCGAGGTTCACCAGGTAGTGACTTCCGAAGTAGAGGGCCAGGCAGATGATACCCACCAGTCCCGGAATGCCGAAGCCCGGGGTACGCAGTTCCAGGAGCAAGCCGAGTCCGCCCAGGGAAAGCAGCAGTCCGGCCAGTACGGGATGGGTGAGGAAGCGCACCAGCAGTTCGGACCAGGTGGGCTCCATGGCCGCAAGACGAGTATTCTCCCAGCCGAGACAGGCGCGAAGATCATCGAGGTTCTTCACGATGTGGTCCACCAGTCCCCAGTCCTCGGCTTCGGCGGCCGTCATGGTGAGCAGCTTGCCAGCCTCCACGAGACCCTCGATCTCGATGTCCGCGTCGACCATGGCCTCGGCCACACTGGCATCGCGCCCGCGGGCCTCGGCGGTGGCGCGCATCTCGCCGCGCATGTAGGACACGGTCTTCTCGCCGGTGTCCTCGGCTCCTCCCGGTCCCAGCTGCACGGGCTGGGCAGCGCCGATGGAAGCGCCCTCCGAGAAGATCACCGTCTCGGCGGCCAGGGTGATGAGAGCGCCGGCGCTGATGGCGCGGCCCTCCACCCAGGCGATGGTGGGGATGCGGGTTTCCAGAATGGCGTCGCGGATGCGCACGGCCGCGTCGATGCGACCGCCGAAGGTGTCGATGCGAAGGAGCACGGCGTCGGCGCCGCGATCCTCAGCCTCGGCCAGGGCGCGCTCCACGAAGGGGGCGAGGCCCATTTCGATGGTCCCCTCGATGGGGATCTCCACCACGTAGCGGGCATCCTCGATTTGGGACCGGACCGGGACGGTGTAGATGGCAAGTAGGCAGAGCAAACCCAGCCCGAGAATCGCCAAACGCTTGTATGGCATGATCTTTCCTCCCGGGGCTGCTGGCGATTATGGGTTTTCGGGCCTTGACTTACAACGGCTTTTTAGTATCCTGCCCCTCCTCTGGGGCCATAGCTCAGCTGGGAGAGCGCATGACTGGCAGTCATGAGGTCAGGAGTTCGATCCTCCTTGGCTCCACCCCTACCCCTCTCGGACATCCGGGAGGGGTTTTGTGATTGCTACCTCAATGGCGTTCTCAGTGGTAATCTGTCCGAAACCCCTGTAAAATGGGATCGGAATCTCCGACAACCACTGATTGACGCAATGAGGCGCCGCCATGAAGAACATCCTTGTTGTTCTATTTCTCCTATCCATAGTCGTTTCGGTCAGTGCGGAGGATCTCGTCGAGACCTTCGAAGATCCTCTGGAGGGCTGGCGCAGCCGCTGGCTGGCAGAGAACACGAACATGCAGAACTGGTACGTCGTGGAGTATGGCCACGGCGAGGATTACCGAGGCACCAATCCCTGCGGCATCTTCATCAGCGACGGCGACCACAGCAACTGGAACTGCACCATCGAATTCGATCCGATCTTCGGCACCAACGTCAGCTACTTCGAGATCGGCATCGAGTGTTTCTTCGATCAGACACTACGGATCTACGATGTGGCGGGGGTCTTCGTCGACGAGGCGGAGATTCCTGCCAACTGGGAGGATGGCGACAACGGTTGCGGTGTCGCGCTCTATCACTTCGATCTTCCCACCGGCCTCGGCTACTTCACGCTGGAAGGCGTCTATGTCGAAGGTGAAACGGCCATCGACAACGTGAAGGTCACGGTGGAGACCACCGATTCGGAAGAGACCTCCTGGAGTTCGATCAAAGCCCTCTACGATTGAACCTGAATCACTCCGCAAAGAAACCCTCGCCAAAGGGCGAGGGTTTCTGCATTGACTGAACCGGAGGAATCAACTCGCTTGACTAGCTTCTTTGATGGCCAGGCAGCTTTTGTGGAACTGAAAGACTTCCAGCAGCTGCTCATCGCTCATACTCTTCGCCCATTGCACACGTTCGAGATAGGGGAGCTTCCGGATGGCGTGGAGGGGACAGTCGGGCGGATTGCCGCCCGCCGGACACTCGAAGAGCAAGCCGGGAATCAGCCGCGCCATCTCTTTAAGTTCGCTGCTAAGGGAAACGCTCACGGCTACCTCTATATTCATGCTAAAGCGGCCATCAATTCCTGAATGATCCGAATCTAGTTAGGTATCGGCAGGTTGTCAACGTTAGCTAAGCAAAAATGAGGACTATTCAGAATCCTGCATCTCTATACCGTCCAAGCCGATGGCCGGGGCGACGCTGCGCATGCCCTCGATGACCTCGCCGATGAGATCCGGTAGTTCAACCCCAAGCATCTCAGCGCCTTTCTCGATGGTGGCCCGATCAACGCCGGCCGCGAAGCGAGCGTTCTTCCACTTCTTCCGAACCGATTTCACTTTCGTATCATGGATGCTTTTGCTCGGCCTCACCAGGGCCGTGGCCGCCACGAGACCGGTGAGTTCGTCCACGGCGAAGAGCACCTTCTCCATTTCGCTCCTGGGTTCGACGTCGGTGCAGACGCCCCAGGCGTGGCTGAGCACCGCGCGGATGATGTCCTCGGGCCATTCCCGTTCGCGCAGGATGCGTTCGGTATGCACGCAGTGTTCCTCGGGATACTTCTCGAAGTCCAGATCATGGACCAGCCCCACGAGACCCCAGAGTTCCTCGTCCTCGCCCCGCTGGCGGGCGAAGTAACGCATGGTGCCCTCCACGGCCAGGGCGTGTTTGCGAAGCACATCGGTCTCGTTGAATTCACACAGCAGGTTCCAGGCATCCTCGCGGCTGGGTCGGCTCATGGCGCTCCTTTCAGGATTGGCATTCTGCGCGGCCTCGGGCATGAGGTCAAGGGTGACAGATCCCCACAGGCCTGTCAGACTGCCCTCGAGGTGATGTCATGCACGAGGAAACGAAGACCAATCGAGAACTCTGGGACGCGCTCACGCCCGTCCATGTGAAGTCGGATTTCTACGGACTCGAGGAATTCAAGCAGGGTCGATGCAGCCTCGATCCCCTGGAGGTGGAGGAACTGGGAGATGTGGCGGACAGAAGCCTGCTGCACCTGCAGTGTCACTTCGGTATGGATACGCTCTCTTGGGCCAGACGCGGCGCGCGGGTGACGGGCATGGACTTCTCCGAGCCCGCCATCGATCAGGCGCGATCCCTCGCCACGGAACTCGACCTCGACGCGCGTTTCCTCTGTTGCGATCTCTACGACCTGCCTTCGCGGCTCGACGAGCAGTTCGACATCGTCTTCACCTCAGGCGGCGTACTCTGCTGGCTGCCCGATCTGACCGCCTGGGGAAAGGTCGTTGCCCGATTCCTCAAGCCGGGTGGGCTCTTCTATCTCCGCGAATTCCATCCCTTCCAGTACTGCCTCGATGATCGGGATGGCGTGACGGAACCGCGACCCTTCTATCCCTATTTCCACGATGGGTCGCCCCTTCGTTTTCCCGGTGGGGAGGACGGCGACTACGCCGATCCGGAAACCGTGGTGAACAAGGACAGCCTCGAGTGGCCCTACGCGCTCTCGAAGGTCATCGGCGCTTTACTCGAGGCCGGGCTAAGGCTCGAGAGCTTCCGCGAGTTTCCCTACAGCACCTATCAGGCTCTGCCTTACCTACAGAAGAATGCCGAGGGACGCTGGATCATGCCCGGATACCCGGGCGGATTCCCGATGATGTTCTCGCTCAAGGCCCGTCGATGAAATGCCTTGCCCCTCGGCCAGGGCCTGATAATCTGGCCGCCGAACCCGATCCTGGAGCGTTCCCATGCGTCTGATCCTCCTCGCCTCTGCGACCTTGCTTGTGCTCTCCGGATGCACTCTGCCCCTGGACGAGTCCATCGATCCCTACGGAAGTCCCGATGCCCTCGTGGAGGGGCTAAGCTCCGCCTGGAGCAATCTCGACTATTCGGTCTACCGGGATCGCGTTCTCTATGACGACGCGGAGACCACCTCCGACGGCCGATCCTACGAGGCATTCGCCTTCTACTTCATCGAGCCGGAGGACGGTTACGGCGAGGGATGGGATCGTAGCGAGGAACTCGAGCACGTCGCCAGGCTTCTAAGCGGGCAGCCCAGCCGGGACGGCTACTATGGCGGCCTCCGCGGCATGGAGCTGGAGTTCTCTCCCCTCGGCGATTGGGAGGAGCCCGAAGCCGACGAGATCAAGGGTGACGACTATCCCGAAGGTCTCGTCTGGCGCCGTTACGGCACCTCACTCAATATCGAGTTGGATGGAGCCGGCGGCAGTTCGGGAATCGATGCCCTGGAGATCGGCGACGTCGTCGATTTCTATGTGATTCCCGTGGACGGCATCGACGGACAGGGATATCGACTCTGGAAATGGCAGGACGTCTCGGCCGAAACCCGTACCTCCTCGTCCATGACCTGGAGCGAGCTCAAACTGGCCTGGTGATCGGGCGAACATCTCATTCCTGCGGAGGCGATATGCCCGCGACGATCATCCTCTATGAAAGCCCGGAGCTGGACTGGCTGGGTCCGCCGGCCACCACCCGTCCGGTCTGGGACATGCCCCTCGGGCCCTTCACACCCGGCTCCCTGCTCGAGCGGGCGCTGCCTGGCGCCTCGATCCACCGCTGGGCACGGCCGGCCTTGCAGGGCCTCTGCGCCCGACCCGCCGAGTCCGTTTTCGAGGCCGAGGAGGTGCTGCTCCTGGACGCGCGACTGCTTCCGGTCAACGACAGGCTGATCGAAGCCCTCGAAGATCTGACTCGCGGTGATGCGCTCGAGGCCGAGGGAGCGCGCTTCGCACTGAAACTGACGGGCAGCGAGGCGAGGGAGTATCTGGAATCTCTCGAGGGGAGCGATGTCGTTCCCGATCCCACCGCCCAGCCCCTGAAGACCGCTTTCGGCCCTCTACTGCGCTTCTGGTGGGAGATGCCCGCCCTCGCCGCGGGCCTTCTGGTCACGCGCTGGAACGACGCCCTCGAAATCACCGGGGCCAGGAAGGTGGGGGACGGCGAACTCTATCTATCGCCCGGCTCCAAGGTGGAGCCCGACGTGGCGGTGAAGGAGGGGCCCGTACTTCTGGCCGAAGGCGCCCAGGTCGAAGCCCAGTCCTACCTGGGCGGGCCTTGCTATCTGGGTCCCGGCACCCGAGTGCGTCCCCAGGCCAGGCTGCTGCACGGAGTTTTCGCGGGGCCTCAGTGCCGCCTGGGTGGAGAGATCGAGGAAAGCCTCTTCCTCGGCTACGCAAATAAGCAGCACGACGGATACCTTGGCCACGCGGTCATCGGGGAGTGGGTGAATCTGGGCGCGGGTACGAACAACAGCGACCTCAAGAACAACTACTCCGCGGTGCGAGTGAGTTGGCGAGGACGTCCCTTCGCCACTCAGCAGCAGTTTCTGGGATGCTGCATCGGCGATCACAGCAAGCTGGCCATCGGCAGCCGATTGAACACGGGCACCGTTTTGGGCTCCTTCTGCAACTGGTTCGGCGCGGGTTTTCCGCCCAAGGAACTCTCCGATTTCTCCTGGGCAGGCGACGGCATCCTCGAAGTTCATGAGTTGGAGAAGGCTCTGGCCACAGCCCGCTCGGTGATGAGCCGTCGGGATCGTGAGCTGGATTCCGCACTGGAATCCATCTACAGGAGTCTTGCGGATGCCTAGCTAGTCCATTGCCGGGCAAATACTTACCACCTCGTGGGAAGAATTGGCCCTCATGGGGCAGCTCCCTCCATTTCGGATTTCCCGAACAACTGAAGACCCTGAGCCTAGGGTCTTGCAATCGCTATGGCTAAGGCCATGGCTTCTTCCATCTCATACTTGGCCCAGCTCTTGTTAGTCCTAGCCCCGACACAATCGAAATAGACCCTGCATTGTTTGTAGGTGCTCATTCCGGGGGCCCAATCCCACACTGCGTGCTGCGCTTTCCCGTGTTTGACGTTACGGCAATCGCGGGGTCTTTTTTCTGCCCCTCCGCGTCCTCGTCCCCATCCCGACAGTTTTTCTCTCCAAACCTTTGACAAAATGAAGCTTAGGTGATAACTTGGCGATTCTTGCGGTCAGAGAAGACCGCAGCGGACAAGGCCCCTACGGGGGGCTCCGGTACCTGGCCCTCCAAGGGGGACGAATGACCAAGGCCGATCTCGTCGAAGTCATCTCCGAGCACGTCAATCTGAGCAAGAAAGATACGGGCATCGTGGTGAATCTGGTCCTCGACAATATCGGGGATGCCCTCGCCCGAGGCGACAAGGTTGAATTGCGAGGATTCGGCAGTTTCAGGGTCAAGCAGCGCCGGAGCCGCCGCGCCCGAAATCCCCGTACGGGAACCTCCGTCTTCGTGCCAGCCAAGCTGATTCCCTTCTTCAAGGCGTCCAACGACTTGAAATCCATCGTGAACCGGCCTGAGCTGGCGGACAAGATCGAGGACTGATCCCTCTCCATGGCGATTCAGGGGCGCCGGTCCATCCACCGAAAAACGTTCGATTGAAAGGGGTGTTTTCGTGCCCAACGGCAGGAAACGCAAGCGTAAGAAGATAGCGACTCACAAGCGCAAGAAGCGTCTTCGCAAGAATCGTCATAAGAAGAGGAAGTAGGTCGATCCCCGCGTGGATGATCTGCAGGGATCCATCCTCGCCTTGCTGAGACGGCACCCGGGCGGACTTCTGCCCGGGCGCATCCGAGAGGAATTGGGTCTCGGCCGGGGGGAAGCCCGACGTCTACGACGATTTCTGCTCCGGATGCTGGAGGACGATGTCCTCCGGAAGCATCGGGGGCGTTTTCTTTTGCCTGAACTCGAGCCCGGCCGCCATCGTAGCCGGGCTCGTTGTGCAGACCCGGCCTTGCCCGTGGAGAGCCTGGAGCTGGAGCGGGCTCGCGGCATGGAGCAGCTTCTCGGCGAATACGGCCTCGCAGGCAGCTTTCCCGAAGAAGTGCTGCGCGAAGCGGATACTCAGGCGGAGCGCGATCCCTTCCTGCGCGGCGATCGCCGGGACCTGAGCGGGCTTTACGTGGTCTGCATCGATCCGGCCGATGCCCGTGATCACGATGACGCTCTCAGCCTTGAAGTCTTGGAGGGCGGCGGACATCGCCTGGGCGTACACATCGCCGATGTCGCCCAGTACGTGCAAGCGGGCGGAGTGCTCGACCGCGAGGCGCGTCGGCGCGGCAACTCCACCTATTTCCACCTGGATACCGTCCCCATGCTTCCTCCCCGCCTCTCCGGGGATCTCTGCTCCCTTCTGGAGGACAGACCGCGTCCGGCACTCAGCGTTTTCATGGATATGGATGCTCGCGGGGAGATCGTTTCCACCGAGATCGTGGAAAGCCGTGTTCAGGTGAGCGTGGGCCTGAGTTACGAAGAGGCCGACGATCTGCTCGAGGGGGAAGGCAAAACCGCCGACGCCTTGCGCGGCCTGCTTTCCACCGCGGTGATACTCAGGACCCGGAGGGCCGAAGAGGGGGCTATCCAGTTCGAACTGCCCGAGCGTGTCCCCATGGAAGTGGACGGTCTGGTGGAGGGCTTCGGTCCCGCAAGAATCCTTCGCAGCCACAGCATCGTGGAAGAGTGCATGCTCGCGGCCAACCGTGAGGTGGCCCGCTATCTGCGCAAGCGCAGGATTTCCACCCTACATCGCGTGCATGAGAAACCAGACAAAGACGATGTGCTGAAGCTGGAAACGCTACTCGAGAAGCGCAGTATCTCCTGGGACCGACACAGGGCCGTGAAGAGCGAGGACTATCGCCGCTTGGCGAGGAAGATATCCGAGCTGCCTGACCGTGAGGCCTTGCTCTTCAAGATGCTCAGGTCCATGAAACGCGCGGCCTATGCACCTTCTCCTCTGGGCCACTTCGGATTGGCTTGGCAGGACTACCTGCACTTCACCAGTCCCATCCGGCGCTATGCGGACCTCCTGGTTCACCGCCAGATCAAGGCCCTTCTCCGGAACAAGAAGGGGCGGGAGCCCCGCGATCTGGAAGCCCTGGGCGCGGAACTCACCGAACTGGAGAGTCGGTCCATGGAAGCGGAGCGGGAGGGACTGAGACTCGAGATGGTCCTCTGGGCGAGACAGGTCCTGGGCGAGACCTTCGAGGCCGAGGTGCAGACCGTGTTGAGCGGCGGACTCATCGTGAGACTCGAGGCCAGCGGGGTGGAAAGTTTCCTACCCGCCGCCCTCCTGGGGGACGAGTGGTTCGACTTCGAGGAAGAGGCCGAAAGGATGCGCGGTGAGCGCACGGGCAAGATCTACGAGACGGGCAGCAGGCTGCTCCTCAGGATCGTGGACGCCAATCTCTTCACCCGAAGGATCCACTTTTTGCTTGAGGAAGATCTGGATAGGGGCGAGACTCGGGCCGATTCATCCTGAAGGAGCGTTGAAGTGAAAGAACGCAGAGGCGCCGCGCGGCTGGATATTCGAGCCGAAGTCGAACTGGACCTGCCTGGCCGGGAGCATCCGCTCCTGGGCACGACCCTCAACATCAGCCATTCGGGCGTCTATTTCGAGACCGGCTACTTCATGGATGAAGGCACGAAGCTACCTATGATAGTTCGCCTGCCCCTGAGTGAAGACGAGGAAGAGATCTGGCCCTTCACCCAGGAGGGCATCGTGGTCAGGTGCGAGCCCCCGGAGGAGTCTCCGGACCAGGAAACCTACCGGGTGGCCTGTTTCTTCTACGATATCGACGAGAGCAGCCGAGATCGCCTGGATGCCTATGTTCAGGCCAGACTGACCTCCGAATAATACTCAATCCTTCGAAACTCTTATCCCTCAAGAGCTCCTGCCAAGGAGCCGATACTCCCTTGCGAGGGGAACCGCACCCTCTTAGAAGGGAGTCTCATGCCGACGAATTCCGTATTCGGCAATGTGGAGCGAAAAACACTTCAGAAAAAAGCTCTCGCCATGATCGAGGACCTTCCGAGTCTCTCCGACGTGGTTCGGGAGTTTCTGTCGGTGGCCAGCCGCGACTATTTCACCGCCGCGGACTTCGATGAGGTCATCCAGAAGGATTCGGCCCTGACGGCGCGCCTCCTGAAGGTAGCCAACAGCAGCTTCTACGCCGGTACGAGAAGCATCAAGACCATCCGGGAGGCCGTGGTCCTCATCGGCATGGACAACATGAAGAACATGGTCTACGCCGTCAGCTCCAGCGGTCTATTGAGCAGTACTTTCAAGAGCTATCAGTTCCCCGATAGGGGTTTCTGGATGCACTCCATGGGTGTGGGCATCGCCTGCCGCGCCCTGTCTCGCGAAGCCAAGACCAAGGTTCTCGGGCCCGAAGAGGCCTTCGTGGCGGGATTGCTCCACGACGTGGGCAAACTCATTCTGGACAAGCTCCTGGTCAACGAGGAAGGGGTAAGGGAGATCGGTCTGGAGGAAGAGACCGAGGCCGCGGGGCTCAATCACGCGGATCTGGCCCGCCACATCTTCCGCAGATGGAAGATTCCCGAAGTGCTCATCGAGGCCGTCAGGTTCCACCATGATCCCTTCATCGGTGGAAGGCCCAAGGCCGGCGCCGTGCTCATCCACCTCGCCAACAGCGTGTTGAAGGAGTGGGGGCTGGGCACCAAGAACGTGCCGGATCTCAGCATCGAGATCGAGGCTGCCGATCATCTTCAAGAGATCAGGGCCCTTATGCTTCCCCGCGACAAGTTCACCTCCGTCTTGTGGGAGCTGCGTCAGGATCTCGCCGATATCGACAAGCTCTACCAGGCGCAATCCGAGGAGGCTCCCGAATGAGTTCGAGCGGACGAGCCAACATCGATCGGCTCTTGGAGCGACTCTATTCGAATCAGGACGCCGAAGACTTCTATCCCAACCTCACCCGTATCATGCGCGACGCCTTCACGGTGAGCGAGTTCGAGGTCAGCCTCAATACAGGCTGCGGAAAGAGCATGGTGGATTGGGATTCCATCCCCGCCGGTCGCGAGACTCAGTCCTTCCCCTTGGAACTGGATGGGGAACCCTTCGGCGAGTTCACGATAAGTCCGCCCTTCGCGCGGACCAATCCCATGTTCTTCTCCTTCCTGAAGCACGTGGCCATCGCCATCTTCGTGAACAAGACCCAGCAGGAGCAGGAAAAGCTCATCGAGGAGAGCGTCTTTCACGTGCAGGCCCTCGAAACCCTGGGCCAGATGCTGACGGAACTGGACTCCCAGCTCATCCTCAACCGCGTCCTGAAGTTCTGTATGGATCTCATCGGCGCGGAAGTGGGGGTCGCCCGCCTCTTCGAGGAGGAAGAGGAAATCGAAAAGGTGTCCTGGGGCCTGCCCGATCAATTCCTTCCCCACCTGGACGCCCAGGAGCGCGATGGATCGAAGGTCCAGATCCTCGAACTGGATGAACAGCTTCCCGGCTCCTTTTCCCTCGAGACCATTCTCTCGGTGCCGGTTCCCCTCAAAGCACCCCACAGGGCTGAACTGATCATGATCTCCGGGCTCAAGATGGACATGGACATGATCCGCACGCAGTTGCTGGAATCCTGTGTGCTCTTCGGCGCTCAGGCGCTCCAGAAGGCTGTCGATCACGTGGAAGACGTGAGACGGCAGCGCACGGCCGAGCAGCTGGAAGTGGCCAAGAAGATCCAGGAACGGTTGTTACCTGACACATTGCCCAATACGGACTTCCTGCAGATGGCCGGTCTCAGTATTCCCGCTCAATCGGTGGGAGGCGACTACTACGACGTCATCGGACTCGAAAACGGCAGCACCCTGGCCTTCGTGGCCGATGTGTCGGGCAAGGGCATTCCCGCGGCCCTGCACATGAGCGGGCTGAGGTCCTTGCTCAGGAGCCAGGCTCAGCTGGGGAAGAGCCCCTCGGAGCTTCTGGAAACCATCAACCGCTTCCTGACCGATGATGGCATGGAGGGGTCGTTTATTACCGCCTGTTGCCTCGTTTTCAGCCAAGATGGGAAAAAAGTATCCCTGGCCACGGCCGGCCATGAGCCCATCCTGTACATGAAGGGCGGCGAGGAATTCGAAAATCTCGAGACGGGGGAAGGCCTTCCCCTCGGCCTGAGGTCCGAGGAGATCTATCTGGAGAAATCGTTCGCATTAGAAGAAGGAGACCTTCTTCTGCTCTATTCGGACGGCGCCATTGACGCCCGTTCGGAGGATCGCGAGCGCTATGGATCGGATCGTCTGAAGGTAAGCCTCACGGAAAAACGCGAAGAACCGGTAGAGGAATTGCTAGGAGGGATTCTTGAGGATCTCGACAACTTCCGCGGCAAGGAACCTTGGGCGGACGATCTCACCCTTCTAGCCTTCAAGCGCGTGTAGCACAAGACGTCAAGGTGGACGACGAGCATGGAAATTAGAAAGAGCGAACGACACGACACGGTGATTCTGGAAGTCAGGGGAGAGATCGAGGTCTTTTCGCTCCCCGCATTGCAGAAGAAGGCGGAATCCTGCCTTGGCGGCGCCGATCAGGTGATACTGGATCTCAAGGAGCTCACCTACATCGACAGTGCCGGCCTGGGTTTCCTGGTGAATTTCAACGACCGCCTCCAGACCCGGGACCAGCGCCTTTCTCTCTCGAACCTGCAGCCCCATGTGGAGAAAACTTTCCGCATCATGCACCTGGACAAGATCCTGGACATCCGCAAGGGCAGCGAATTGCTCCTGGGCTGAGACGACCCAGGACGGAAACAATTACCCCCCTGCTCCTGAGATGGCATTCCCCGAACGGAATGCCATCTCTTTTTTTGTTGCGTCACAACACTTTCCAGACCTTTAGCTTTTTTTTGACCGTGGCATGAAGATTGTTTGACGACTCCCGTCCGGTCCCTTCGGGAGAGGGACCGACAGGGAGAAGCAAATGATCAAGGCTCTGGAAAGCAGCCGTCAGGGCATGCAGGTGAACCTGCGTCGCCACGAAGTCACGGCCAACAACCTCGCCAACGCCAATACGCCGGGATTCCGGCGCGAGCTGGCCCGCGTCACGGCCGTGGAGCGACCCTCGCCCCTGGCTCCGGGTCAGGCCTCGCACCTGCCCACCCAGGACCTCGTGGTGGAGGGCGCGCCCTACATGGGCGGCGGATCCATCACCGCCACCGGAAATCCCCTCGACGCAGCCCTCGCCGGCGAAGGCTTCTTCCAGGTTCAGTCACCGGAAGGGCCTCGCCTCACCCGCGACGGCTCCTTCACCCTCGACTCGCAGGGCGTGCTCATCCACAGCTCGGGTCACCCCGTGATGGTGGATGGGGGCAGCGTCCAGCTCTCGAGCATCCCCAGCATTCTCCCCGACGGCAGCATTCTCGACGGCGAGAATCCCGCGGGGCAGCTCAGCATCGTGAAACCCGGCGAAGGCGCCACCCTGGAGCGCGAGGGGGACAACCTCTTCCGCGCCGAGGGCGGCACCGAGGAACTGGAGGTCGGCGAGGTCCAGGTGGCCTCGGGCTTCCTGGAGGGGTCCAACGTGGATCCCATTCGCGAAATGGTCGACATGATCCAAGCCTACCGCGTCTACGAAATGGCGCAGAAGGCCGCCCACGCCGCCGACGAGACCTTGCAGATCGCGGTCAACCGCGTGGGATCCATCAAGTAAGGAATAGGGAGAAGACCCGCCTATGATGAGAGCGCTATCCACATCCGCCAGCGGCATGAGGGCCCAGCAGATCTTCGTGGACACCATCGCCCACAACCTGGCCAACGTGAACACCACGGGCTTCAAGCGGGGCCGCGTTGAGTTCCAGGACCTCCTCTATCAGATCGTGCAGCCCAACGCCAGCCAGGCGGCCGGAGCCGATCTGAAGCCCATCCAGGTGGGCCACGGCGTTCGTCTGGCCGACATCAAGCAGATCTTCACCCAGGGACCCACCCAGGTGACGGGCAACGCCCTGGACATGGCCATCAACGGCGACGGCTTCTTCCGCGTGGAGATGCCCGACGGCAGCTACGCCTACACCCGCGATGGCTCCTTCGCTCTCAGCAGCGAGGGACAGGTGACCACCTCCGGCGGCCTCACCGTGGCTCCGGGCTTCGAGTTGCCCGATGGCGCCACCGAAGTGGCCGTGGGGCGCGAGGGACAGTTCAAGGTGAAGGTGGCGGGCGAGGAAGAGGCCCAGGAGCTGGGCAGCGTCGACCTCTACCGCTTCGCCAATCCCGCGGGGCTGAAGGCCGTCGGCAATAACCTCTTCCTGGCCACCGAGTCCAGCGGCGACGCCCAGGAGGGCACCGCCGGCCGGGACGGCTTCGGCAGCATCGAGTCGGGCATCCTCGAGACCAGCAACGTGAGCGTGGTCGAGGAGATGATCCGTCTCATCGAGGCCCAGCGCGCCTACGAACTGAACTCCAAATCCATCCAGACCTCCGAAGACATGCTCGCCGTGGCGGGCCAGCTCAAGCGATAGGTTCATGAAGAGAACGCTTACGATTCTTATTCTCACCTGCCTGGCCCTGCCTGCGCTCGGCCAGACTCTTCAATTGAAGGAACGGGTGGTCTGCGAGGGCACCGAGCTTCGCCTGGCCGACCTGGTCCACGAGAACGGCGGAGTGCCCGAGGGAGAGCGGGTGGTGGCCGACGCTCCGCGTCCCGGCGAGAGCAGCACCATCAGCCGGGCGCGTCTGCAGCGGCGCCTCTGGGACTGGGGATGGCGCGGGCATCTGGAAGGTCCCGAGAGCGTGCGGGTGGAATGTCCGTCCGTGACCCTTTCCCTGGAACCTCTCAAGGAAGCGGCACGGGACCGTCTGATGCAGCTGCTCGCGGATGACGGACTGCGCCTGGATGGCGAGATCAAGGGCTGGGTCGAGACGGTACGACTGGCCGATTCGCGCATCCGCTGGCACTTGGATCTGCGCGGCAAGGCGGACTTCAGAAATCGCAGCGCACGTCTGCGCATCGAGGATTCCCGGGGATTCCATGAGGACATCCTGCTGCGCTTCCACTGCCGCCGGCCGCTGAGGGTACCGGTGGCGACCTCGGACATGAAGTCGGGCGAGAGCCTCAAGAGCTGGGAGTACGCGGAGCGCGATGCCTTCTTCATCGACGGCGAGATCCTCGGGCCCGAAGCCCTAGAGGATGCGGTCTGCAAGCGAAGGATCGAAAAAGGGACTCCCCTCACCGACCACAACCTGGATGCCGGTCTCATGGTTCGCGCCGGTCGCGAGGTCGAGATTCACCTGAGCCGCGGCGCCGTGACCGTGACCCTGCAGGGGGTCGCCCAGGCCGATGGCGCCCTGGGTGATCGCGTCGCGGTGCGCCACATGGACAGCGGTGAATTGCGCCGATACCGCGTCACCGGAGAGGGTCGCGTGTCCCCGAGCTACATCGACAGCGAAGAGGAGACTTCATGAGCCGCATGATCCTCGTCATTTCAATTGCCCTAGGTTTGACCGCGAGTGCCGCGGCATCGAGCCTCTGGGATTCCGGAGGCGGCAGCCTCTACTCGAACCAGAGGGCCCACCGGGTGGGGGACATCCTCACGGTGCAGATCTTCGAGAGCTCCACCTCGAGCAGCGACGCATCCACCGACACGGAAAACAAGACCGAGGTCGGCGGGGGACCGGGCACCGGCCTGCTCGACTTCATCTCGCTCTGGGGACTCAGCAGCGAAAACGCCTACGAGGGCAAGGGGACGACCAGCCGCAAGGGACAGCTCACGGCGACCATGAGCGTGCGCATCGTCGAGGTGCTGGCCGGAGAGCAGTATCGCATCGAGGGAACCCGTTCGGTGACCCGCAATG
The DNA here is from genome assembly GCA_964410395.1 of uncultured bacterium. Classification (GTDB taxonomy): domain Bacteria; phylum Krumholzibacteriota; class Krumholzibacteriia; order JACNKJ01; family JACNKJ01; genus JACNKJ01. The sequence goes on along the minus strand of CAYPGS010000001.1, from coordinate 242,841 downwards.
GCGAGGAAGACAAGATGCTCGTCACCGGTCTCATCCGGGGACGAGACATCGGACCGGACAACACCATCGTATCGAGCGCCATCGCCGATGCCGTGATCGTCTACGAGGGCAAGGGTGAAATCGCCAACGGACATCGGCCCGGCCTGCTGGCCCGCGCCGTGGACTGGATCTTCTAGGGGAGCGCAATGAGGAAGCTACTATTTCTGAACCTGACGACACTACTCCTCATCGCGGCCAGCCTGCCCGGCGCCGAGGCCTCGCGCATCAAGGACATCGCGCGGGTCAACGGACTGCAGGGCGACCATCTCATCGGCTACGGCCTGGTGGTGGGTCTCGGTGGCACCGGTGACGGCAAGCGCACGGGTTTCACCACCCACTCGGTGGCCGGAATGATGGAGAAGTTCGGCATCACCCTGGACGCCGACGAGATCCGCATGAAGAACGTGGCCGCGGTGATGGTCACGGCGCAGTTGACGCCCGGAAGCCGAGCCGGCGGGCAGATCGACGTCACGGTGTCCAGCGTGGGCGACGCCAGCAGCCTCGAGGGGGGCATCCTGCTCATGACGCCCCTGCTTCGGGAATCCGATGGCGAACAGTACGCCGTGGCCCAGGGGCCGCTCAGCATCGGCGGATACAATGTGGAAGGCGGCGAGGGCAATTCCTCGCGGAAGAACAACAGCAACGTGGGACGCATCCCCAGCGGCGCCACCCTGAGCCGTGATTTTCCGGGACAGTACATCCGCGACAATCGCGTGGACCTGGTCCTCTACAGCCCCGACTTCACCACGGCCTCCAACGTGGCCGCGAAGGTGAACGAACGGCTGGGAGCGGGCCTCGCCCAGGCCCGGGACGCCTCGCGCATCTCGGTCTGGATCCCCAAGGACTACCAGTACGACAACATCGGTTTCATCAGTTCGCTGGAAAATCTCGAGGTTTCCACCGACAGGGCCGCCCGTGTGGTCATCAACGAGCGCACGGGTACCGTGGTGGTGGGCCAGCACGTCACCATCAAGGACGTGGCCATCGCCCACGGCAACCTCAACGTGGAGATCAAGACCGGCTACACAGCCAGTCAGCCCGCGCCCTTCGGACAGGGTCGCAGCCTGCTGGTGCCCGACGTCTCGACCCAGGTGCAGGACTCCTCGGGCCAGCTGGCCATGGTGGAGAACGGAAACACCGTCGAGAAGGTGGCCCAGGCGCTCAACGAGCTGGGCGTGAGCCCCCGCGACATGATCTCGATCTTCCAGGCCCTGAAGGCGGCCGGCGCTCTCGAAGCCGAGCTGCTGATCATGTAGGAGAGCATGAAGAGCCTAGAGAGCACAGCGGCGAGCTTCCAGCACCTGAGCCAGGTGCAGCAGCGACTCGACATGCCCGGCGAAAGGCTGAAACGGCCCGACGCCGAAGCTCTGCGCGAAGCCGCGGAGAGTTTCGAGGCGCTCTTCGTCAGGCAACTCCTGGCCACCATGCGACGCACGGTCCCCGAGGGCGATCCCGACATGAGCGCACCGGGTATGGACATCTACGAGGGGATGCTCGATGCGCAGTTCGCCGAGCACATCGCCGGCAGCGACCGCGGTCTCGGACTGGCCGATATGCTCATGCGGCAATTCGAAAAGGCAGGGATGAACCATGAAGACTAGCCCCAAGACTCTGAGCGTACTGAACGGGCTGCTTGACGAGGAGATTCGCTGCTATCGCGAACTTCTCCTGGCCATGGACCGTCACCTGCTCGCCCTGCAAGGCCAGGATCCCGTGGAAATCGGGGAGGCCCTGCAGAAGAACCTCGAATGCGTCGAGGCCGGCCGTGAAGTCGGTCTGCGGCGCATGGAACTCACGGGCCGGCTGCTCACCGAAGCGGGGCTTCGCAGTGACGCCGGACTCCATGAATTGCTCAAGGATTACGCGGATGACGTGGCTCTGCCGCTACGGGAGAAACTTGATGGAATCAGTCGGTTGGGTCGCGACATCCGCAACATAAACGATCGGAACCGCAGTCTCGCGGAGCATGGGCTGGATCTATTGCGGGGAGATTTCCGCATCCTGGCCGATCTCGTGGGCGATACGGCGGACCGGCCCGGCGAGGACGGGGCGAGCGGCAAGCTCCTGTCCATGCGGGCTTGAGGGGAGAAGGCAATGTCCGGACTCTTCGGCATCATCGAAACAGGGAAGAACGCGCTCTTCGTGCAGCAGTCGGCCCTGCAGATTCTCAACCACAACGTGGCCAACGCATCGACGCCCGGCTACAGCCGCCAGCGCGTGCTCCTGGGGGCGAGGACCATCCTGGGCAACATGGGATGGCCCAGCGGCGACGGCGTGGAAGTGCTCGGCGTCCAGCGCGTCACCGACCAGTTCATGGTCTCCCGCCTGGGTCGGGCCGAGGCCGAACTGGGCGAGCAGGCCGCCTTGGTGAGCGGCTATGACATCCTGGAGCTGATCTTCGCGGAGCCCGTGGACGACGTGATGGGCGAGACCAATCTCGGCGATTCCATCACCTCCTTCCTCGATTCCTGGCAGGTGGCTCAGAACCCCGAAAACGGAGACGGCTCGGGGGACATCCGCTCCCTGATCCTGGAGTCGGGGCGAATGATGGCCCGGCGCTTCAATGACCGCGATGCCGAACTGGTCTATCAGAGCCAGTTGCTCGAGAACGAGGTGGAGGTCACGGTCACCCAGGCCAACGAACTCATGGCCGAGATCGCCCGATACAACAGCGAATTGGTGGGTTCACCGCTTTCGGAGAGCGCGCGGGGAAACATCCTGGATGCGCAGCAGAACGCGCTCTTCGAACTTTCAGCCCTGACGGGAGCCGAGTGGAGCCAGGCCGAGAGCGGCGTGGCCACGGTGCAGATCGGCACGCGGACCCTGGTACAGGGCAACTCGGCCACGGAACTGACCGTGTCCTACGAACGCGGCGAGGGCCGTACCGCCGTGGCCAGCGTGCATGTGGCGGGCGAGACCCAGTCGGTGGATTTTCCCTCGGGCGCCATCAAGGGTCAGATGGAGATCCTCAACGAGCGCATCCCCGAACTCCTGGATCGCCTGGACACCCTCGCCGCGGCCGTGATGGAGAAGGCCAACGCCATCCACCAGGAAGCGGGCGGCGCTTCCGGCGGAGGCGTGGACATCTTCACGGGCAGCGACGCCTCGACCATGAGCATCAACGAGGTTCTCGATCAAAACCCGGAACTCCTCTCCACCTCGGGCACCCTGTCCGACGGTCGGAGCATCGCCGAAGCCATGTTCGACCTGCATTTCGAGAGCATGAGCGGCGATAGCGGCGACACCCTCGAGGATTACTACGCCGCCACCATCGGCAGCCTGGGCGCCAAGAGCGCCACGAGCCGTCAGCTCTACGACTCCTCCACGCGCTTCAAGCAGGGCGTGCAGGATCGGCTCGAATCCGTGACCGGCGTCAGCCTCGATGAGGAACTGGCCAACATGATGATGGTGCAGGCGGCCTTCCAGGCCTCCTCGCGGGTCATCGCCGTGGCCGACTCCCTCCTCGATTCCATCCTGGCGACGGTCTAAGGAGGACTATGCGAGTAACACACGCCATGCTGAACCGCCAACTCATCACCGGGGCCGCGCGCTCCTACGAGCGCATGGCCACCATCGACATCGCCCGGCGCATCACACGGCCCAGCGACGATCCCGCCGGAGCCCAGCGCCTGGTGCAGCTGCGCGGACTCATCAGCCAGAACGAGCAGTATCAGAGCAACGCCGACACGGCCTATCGCTGGCTTCTTGCTGCCGATACGGCGCTCTCCGGATTGGGCGAGAACTATCGCTCCATACGGGAACTGGCTCTCAGCGCCGCCGACAGCAGCATGGAGATGGAACTGGAGGGTCTGCTCCAGTCCATCGACGGAGTCATCGACGGCATCATCGAACACGCCAACACGCGTATCGGCAATTCCTATCTCTTCGGCGGCACGAAGACCCAGTCGGAGCCCTTCGACCGCTATGACGGCGGCATCGGCTATCGGGGCGACGACGGAAGCCTGTCCACCTCCATCAGCACGGGGCTCTCGCTCATCTACAACGTATCGGGCGACGAGCTCTTCGGCCCGGAGCTGCCCTTCCTGGACGGCACGGAAGATTGGGACGCCCGCCTCACCTGGGACACGGAGATCGAGCAGCTCCTGGACGGCCGGGGCGTGGAGCTCGGCATGATCCGCATCACCGACGGCACGGGGACCAGCGTGAGCCTGGATCTCAGCGGTCTACGAACGGTGGGGGATCTGCGCGACAAGATCCAGGAGGCCTTCCCCGGCTTCAACATCGACATCAATGAGGATCGCAACCTGATCATCGAGGGCACGGGTCCGCTCACGGTGGAGGACCTGCAGGGCGGAATCAGCGCCCAGGCCCTGGGCATCGAGGGCACCCACAACTCCGGCCGCATCGTCAGCCGGGATCTGGATCCCTCCATCACGGAGGAGACGCCCCTGTCCGATCTGCTCGGCATGGATATCAGCCTGGGCAAAATCCAGGTGGCGGTGGGTCACGACGCTCTCTTCGAGGAACTCGATCTCTCCAGCGCCACATCCGTGGGGGACATCATCGACCTCATCGAGGGCGAGTTCCCCGACCTTCGCGTGGAGATCTCGCCATCGGGTAATCGTCTGTCGATCACCTCGGACAGTTTCGAGGAATTCGAGATCAAGGGCTTCGAGGACGACTTCACCGCGAGCCTCATGGGCCTCGAGGGCAAGGGCGTGCCCATGCGTCCCCTGGAGGTGCTCTTCGAACTTCGAGAGGCCGTGGAAAACGGCGATCAGGACGCGGTCCAGAGTCTCCTGGCCGAAGTCGAGGCGGTGGAGAAGCACATCACCGACATCCACGGCACGGTGGGCAGCAGACTGGCCATGGCCGAGAGCGCGCAGAACACCCTCGAGGTGAAGAATCTGAATCTCACCGACACGCTCTCGAAGATCGGAGACGCCGATCTCACCGAGACACTCATGCTCTATCAGAACGCCGAAGCCAGCTATCAGGCCTCCCTGCTGCTGGCTTCAAACATCTACCAGCTAACGCTGGCGAACTTCCTTTAGTAGAGAGGTAGGAGAATGATCATCAAGGATACCATCTTCGGCGACATCCAGTACACGGAGGAGGACCTTCTCATCCTGCCTCTGGGTCTGGTGGGCATGCCGCACCTGACCCGCTTCCTCATCCTCGACTTCGAGGGGGAACACGCTTTCAAGGCGTTGCTGAGCACCGAGGAGCCGGGCATCAACTTCCTCATCACCGACCCACGGAATTTCCGCGACGACTTCGACTTCGATCTGCTAGAGCCCACGCGCGAAGCCCTCAAGATCGGCAAGGATGACGACCAGGCTGTTTTCGTGCTCTGCACCTGGCGCGGCAAGTTCGACAGCACCACGGGCAACCTGCTGGGTCCCATCGTGGTGAACGTGAAGAGCCGGAAGGCCATGCAGGTTATCTTGGAGCGTGGAGCCTATACCACTCACGAATCTCTGGCCGCCATGGAAGAGGACGCCACCGAAGTGCGTGTGGAGGGCAAGAGCCTCAAGGTCGGCTAGCAGCCGAATCACCAAGCACACAGGAAGGAGCCGCCGTGCTTGTATTGAGCAGGAAGCGCGACCAGAGGATCATGATCGGAAACAACGTGAGACTCACCGTCGTCGACGTCAGAGGGGACACGGTGCAGCTCGGTATCGAGGCCCCCAAGGATATCCCCGTTTACCGGGAGGAGATCTACCAATCCATCATGGAGGCCAACAAGGACGCATTGGATCGAAAGATGCCCAGGCCGGAAGATCTGGGTAAAGTGCGTCCCATCAACAGGAAACCTCGTTAGGAGTTTAAGAGCCGAATTATTTGTGAATTTTCTTCGGGGCCATTGCACCCCGTGAGAGATTCCGATTTCCAAAGCTTCCCCAAAGCGCCCAAACGCGACTCGCCGGATCTCGCAAGTCGTAAATATACTTAAAGTTGCGCGGGTTCTTTCCGATACCGCTTTCAACCGCACTGGCACGGAGGCCAGCGGTACCCGGAATTCCTGGAACCCCGCCCGGTGGGCGGAAAGCTTAAGGAGAAGCTTTAAATGTCTTTCAGAATCAACAACAACATCTCCGCCATCAACGCTCATCGCATCCTTGCGCGGAACGACTTCGAGATGAGTCGCTCCCTGGAGAGGTTGAGCTCTGGTCTGAAGATCAATTCTGCCGGAGACGATCCCGCCGGGCTGGTTATCTCGGAAAACATGCGCGCCCAGATCACGGGTCTCAATCAGGCGATCGAGAACAGTGAACTGGCCGCGACCATGGTCCAGACCGCAGAAGGCGCCCTCACCGAAGTCCACGCTCTGCTGAACAGCATGCGTGAACTGGCGCTGCATGCGGCCAACGAGGGCGCGGTCAGCGCGGAAGACCTCGCTGCGGACCAGGCCGAGATCGACAACGCTTTGAGCACCCTGCAGCAGATCGCGGACAACACGCAGTACGCCACCAAGAAGCTGCTCAACGGCACGGGCGGCACCACGGGTACGGTTCTGGACGGAACCGCGCAGTACATCGGTGCTAGCGCCAAGACCACGTCCGGAGAGTACACCATCAGTATTGACACCCAGGCGGAAAAGGCCGCGGTAGTGTCAGCCAACACTGCTGCCTACGATGCTGGGGGAATCACCGCTGATGAAACCCTGACCATCGTGAACAACACGACTGGAATGACCGTGACGGTTGACCTGACCGCTGGCGACAGCGATCAGACCATCGTCGATAAAATCAACGCAGTCTCAGATGTGACCGGTGTTACTGCCAGCACCGATGGTTCGAACATCACCGCGACTAGCGACGCGTTCGGTTCAGCAGCCGACTATACGATCTACACAGATACCGAGAATCTTCTCGGCTTCCAAAGTGGATTCGAAGCTGCTGGAACCAGCGACGCTGGAGTTGACATCGAGGGTAGCTTCATTTTCGATGGTACGACCTACCAGGCGAACGGTGTTGGAGCTGTCCTTTCGGGTCGCTCGAGCACTCCGTCTGAAGGTCTGCGCGTCCACTACAGCGGCGTGACCGGCGCTGATGTGGGCACAGTGCAGGTCTCCAATCAGGCCCTGACCTTCCAGATCGGCGCCAATGCCGGCCAGACCGCCGAGGTCTCCATGGCCGACATGAGCACGCGTCGCCTGGGTCGTGGTCTGGATGCGGGCTTCGACGGCACGAACCAGTTCAAGTCCCTGGCCGAGATCAGCGTCCTGGACGCCGACAAGGCCACCGACGCCATCGCGGTCATCGACAAGGCCATCGCCGACGTCAACTCCGTGCGTGGTGAGCTGGGTGCCTTCCAGGGCAACACCCTGGAGAGCAGTCTGAGCAACCTTCGGGTCGCCCAGGAGAATCTTGTCGCCGCCGAGTCGGTGATCCGCGACACGGATATGGCCGCGGAAGTCGCGAGCTTCACCCGTGGTCAGATCCTGGTGCAGTCCGCCTCGGCCATGTTGGCCCAGGCCAATGCTGCTCCGAGCATCGTTCTGTCGCTGCTCTAGAGCTCGCCGGCCCAGACCGGCTAGAAGCTACGAGAAGACTCCCCCTCGAAAGAGGGGGAGTTTCTTTTTTGGAGCGATATTTACCCCGACGTTCCGAGCTTACCCCATGGTATGGGATGGGGGGGCGAGAGCCCTTCATGGTCTCCATAAGTGCTTGATAAAGAAGGATAAGGACGATGCTGCTGTCTAGTCTCTCGTAAGGTGTCGTTTTTTCCAAAAAGGATGCTGAATTCCCCTCAAGTTTCGTTCATTCCCTCCGATACCTCATACATCCTCAAGGCACGGAGGCCATGAGGTGTGATTACCAGGGGATCCGCCTGGGGCGGAAAACTGAGGAGAAGCTTTCAATGTCTTTCAGAATCAACCACAACATCTCCGCGATCAACGCCCATCGCATCCTGTCGCGCAACGACTTCGAGATGAGCCGATCTCTGGAGAGACTGAGTTCGGGACTTAAGATCAATACGGCCGGCGACGATCCCGCCGGACTGGTGATCTCCGAAAACATGAGGGCTCAGATCACGGGTCTCGGTCAGGCCATCGAGAACGGCGAACTGGCCGTGACCATGGTGCAGACCGCCGAAGGCGCTCTCACTGAAGTCCACTCCATACTCAACAGCATGAGGGAACTGGCTCTCCATGCCGCCAACGCGGGCGCCGTGACCGATGCCGACCTGGCCGCGGACCAGGCGGAAATCGAGAACGCCCTGGCCACACTGACCCAGATTGCCGAGAACACCCAGTACGCGACAAAGAAACTGCTCAATGGCACCGGCGGCACTACGGGAACGGTCATTGCGGGCTCTGCGGAGTTCCTGGGTGCAAACGAGCTGACCGAGTCGGGTGAGTACACTGTAGATATTACTCTTGAGGCGCAAAAAGCCGAGATCCACAATACTTCATCCGCGGCTATTACGGGCATCGCGGCCGACGAAATGTTGACGATCGTCAATAACACGACAGGCATGACGGTGACCGTGGACCTTGAAGCTGGTGACAACGCTCAGACAATTGCGGACAAGATCAACTACTACACTGAAATCACTGGTCTAACCGCAAGCACAGATGGAACGGATATCCAGGTGGACAGTCTCGAGTATGGATCCTCTCAGGACTATACGATTTACTCCGACAACGAGGATTTCACCGGTTTGCAGAGCGGCTTTGCAAACGCTGGTGATAGTGACGTCGGCCAGGATATCGAAGGCACTTTCACGTATGGCGGCACGACATATCAGGCCGACGGAGTGGGGGCTGTCCTCAACGGACGCAATTTCAGCCCCGCGAACGGCCTACGCGTCTACTACAGCGATGTTGCAGGCGCAGCCGTGGCGACGGTTCAGGTGTCCAACCAGTCCCTGGTCTTCCAGATCGGCGCCAATGCCGGCCAAACCTCCAACGTGTCCATGGCCGACATGAGCACCCGCCGTCTGGGCACGGGCCTGGACGCCCGTTTCGACGGCACCAATCAGTTCAAGAGCCTGGCCGAGATCTCGGTTCTCTCGCCCGACAAGGCGAGCGACGCCATCGCGATCATCGACAAGGCCATCGAAGACGTGAACGGCGTGCGCGGTGACCTGGGTGCCTTCCAGAGCAATACCCTGGAAAGCAGCCTCAGTAACCTCCGCATCGCGCAGGAAAATCTCGTGGCCGCGGAATCGGTGATCCGCGACACGGATATGGCGGCCGAGGTCGCGAGCTTCACGCGGGGACAGATCCTGGTTCAGTCCGCCTCCGCGATGCTGTCTCACGCCAACGCCACTCCGAATATCGTCCTGCAGCTCCTGAGCTAAGGGACGAGCAGTAATCCAGGAAACTCCGGGTAATCAAAAGGATCCCCCCTCCCCACGAGGGGGGATCTTTCCATTGAAAACCCTCAAGATAGCCCGCCATTAGACCGATATCGAAGGTGAGGCCCGCCCGGGCCTTGGGAGAAGACCATGGAGGGAGCGAAACATGGCTGGATCTAGTTCCATATCAGGACTCGTCAGCGGGATGGACTGGGCGAACCTGGTCGATCAGCTCATTCAAGTCGAGCGCCGACCCGCCTACCTGCTCGAGGGGCGCATCGCCCAAAATCAGCTAAGACTTTCCAGTTACGACGCCCTGGAATCGACGCTATCGAGCCTCAAGGCCGAGATCGATTCCCTGCGTCTGCGCACGGATTTCGACGACATGATCGGCAACGTGAGCCACGAGAACCTGCTCTCGGCCACGGTGGGGGACGGCGCGGCCGCCGGCACCTACAGCATGTCCGTGCAGCGGATCGCCCAGAACCATCAGGTAGTGAGTCAGGCCTTCGCCGATCCCGAGGACTCCCTCGGCACGGGCACCATCACCCTGCTGCTCGGCGACGATCAGGTTCTAGAGGTCACCCTTGAGGAGGGCGAGGACACCCTGCAGGAGTTCGTGGACGCCGTGAACGACGCCGACGCCGGCATCTCGGCGAGTCTCATACAGACCTCCGACAGCGAGACGCCCTGGCAGCTCATCCTCACCGGGAGCGAGCCGGGCGCGGAAAACGTGATCGGCGTGGAAACCGACCTCACGGGCGGCGCCGACCTGCTCTTCGGCAGCGTGGCCGCCGTCTCGCCGGGAACCATCGCCGGTACGAGCACCGTGACCAGCGGCGGCAACTACAGCGGAAACATCGACGACAGCTTCACCTTCATCGTGGCCTCGGGCGGAACCGTCGGCACGGACGAAATCACCATCGACTGGTCCAATGACGAGGGTCTCGACGGCACCATCACCATTCCCGCCGACTACACTCCCGGCGACACGATCTCCGTGCACGGCGGCATGACCCTGAGCTTCACCGCGGGCACCCTCGTGGCCGGCGACGACTGGACCGTGGACACCGAGAGCTCGACCATCCAGGCGGCCCAGGACGCCCTGCTGCACTTCGGCTCCACCAGCGGCGGCAGCGATCCCCTCGAGATCGTCAGCAGCGACAACACCATCACGGGGCTCATCAACGGGGTCACCCTGAACCTGCTGGCCGCCGACGTGGATCAGACCGTCACGCTCACGGTGAACCACGACATCGACGGTCTCATGGATCGGTTCAAGAGCTTCGTCGAGAACTACAACAACATGATCGAGTACATGAACGCCCAGTTCGACTACGACGCCGACCTGGAATCGGCAGGTCCGCTGATCGGCGACCGGGCGGCCATGAACATCGACAGCCGTCTGCGCTCGGTGGCCGGCGCCGCGGTGGAGGGCATCACCAGCGAGTTCGAGCACCTCAGCCAGATCGGCATCGGCACCGCGGTGAACGGCACCCTCAGCACCGACGGTACCATCGAGATCAACGAGTCTCGCCTCCGTTCGGCCTTGGAGAACAACCTCGACGACGTGGTTTCCCTGCTGGCTTCCACCGGCGAGGCCACCGACGGCGACATCACCTTCGCTCACGCCGGACCACGGGTCACGCCCACAGGGTGGGGAGCGGGCTACGAGCTGCGCATCACCCAGGCCGCCGCACGGGGCGCCTACACCGGCGTGTCCTTCAGCGAACCCACCGAGGGCTCGCCGCTGGTCATCGACAGCAGCAACCACAACTTCAAGTTCAAGATCGACGGCGTCGAGTCGAAGCTCATCACCCTCGAGGATCAGAGCTTTACCAGCGGTGCCGACCTGGCCTCGGCCATGCAGAGCGCCCTGAACGCCGACGAGAACCTGGGCAGCCACGACGTGCTGGTGAGTTGGGTGGACGACGGCGGCGGCAACGG
>CAYPGS010000001.1:219075-231485 GCA_964410395.1 uncultured bacterium | reverse complement strand
GTGAACATCAGTGCGGCGGACCTGGCCGAGCAGGGCGAGGCGCAGGGGCGGGTGAAGGTCTTCAGCGGCGTGAGCGATGGCCTCTATCGCGCCCTGGACAGCTACCTCGATCCCGTGCACGGCATCCTCGAACACAAGCAGGAGGACATGCGCACCTCCATCGCCGATTTCGAGGAGCAGATCGAGGAGATCGACGCCCGGCTGGAGTCGAGGCGCGAACGTTATCTGGCGGAGTTCCAGCACATGGAGACTCTGCTTTCGGAAATGCAGAATCAGAGCAACATGGTGCTCGCCATGCTGGGCGGGGTCAGTACCGGAGCTTGATGAATGAAGCGTAGTGGAATGAACGACATCCTGGAGCTGAGAGGCGCGGAGAAGGGACGCGAAGCCCGGCAGGCCTACATGGAGAACCAGGTTCTCGATGCGGATCCGGAAAAGCTTCTGCTGCTTCTCTACGAGGGCCTCACGCGTTTCGTCCTGGCGGGAAAGCAGAATCTCGAGGCCGGGAATTGGGAAGAGGCGGCCAAGAGCCTTGGCAAGGCGCGCCGTATCGTCAATTACCTGATTCAACTGCTGCGTCCCGAGGGCGGCGACATCAGCCGCCACCTGAGACGCCTGTACGCGTTCTGTTTCGATCACATCAGCCGCGCCATCCTCGAGCAGGATCCCGAATTGCTGGAAGGAGTCTTGCAAGTGGTGAGGGAACTGTCCGGCGCATGGAACGAGCTGGCCCAGGGCCGCGCCGAGGAATAGGGAAGGATCCCATGAACAATCTCGAGCTCTTCGAAAAACTGCAGGAGATCAGCCAGGCGCAGCTCGATGCGACGCGCCAGAAGGATCTCGACCGCCTGGAAACGCTCAATGAAGAGCGCAAGGAACTCATGCTTACCATCGAGGCCGAGGGTGGCGAAGAGGTCTGGGGATCCTCCGCGGGGCGCGTGCGGGAGATCCTCTTCAAGATCCTCGAGAACGACCGGAAACTCAAGGTCTCGCTCATGGAGCGCATGAAGCGCCGCGAGGAGGGGCTGGCGGAGATCCGCCGTCGCGGCCAGGCCGAGAAGGCCTATCGGGACGCTTAGTCCCATAGCGGCCCGGCACTTGCTGGGTCCATGATGGAAGCCATTATTCGGGAGGTATATGGTGGAGATTGGAAAGCCTGACGCCAGGGGTGGCGCCGATCTGGCCAAAATTCACGGCCAGAACACGGATCCGCGCCCAGCGGGGATGGCTTCGGGAGATTCCCGCGGAGAGCAGGTCGGAGATTCTTCTTCGGCCAGGGCGAAGTCCGAACTGATCGAGATAAGCGCAGAAGCCCGAGCGCGGGCGGAACGTGAGGAGGCTCTCCAAGTGTTACACGAGGCCTATCGGGGTCTCGAGGGGATACGCCGCGACGTCGTGGAAACGGTCCGCCAGAGGATCGAGAACGGCTACTACGAAAGCGAGGAAGTGCTCCATCAGCTGGCAGACAGGCTACTGCCCGTCGTGAAATCCTGAAATACCATCCCGTTGCGAATAAAGGCCGCCGGCACCCCAGCCGGTGGCCATTTTTCTTGCAGTTTTCCGAAGCTCCTGATATTTGAAGGAGTAAGGAGGCTGGTTTGAAGCCGAGCACGAGATTCTGGAAGCTGCAGATCCTGGGGGACGAGTTGGGCTCGGGCCTGCCCGAGCGGGCCGTGGGATGGGATATCGCCCGGGGCCGATTGAGCGAGATCTCCCCCCGGAAGCTCCAGGCTGACCTGCTGGTGCTCGATCACCCTCCCGCAGATCCCTCACTTCAACCCTGGCTCGAGAGTTTCCGTCAGGAACGCCCCGACTGCCTCGTGCTTCTGGCCGATCGCGGCAGCGGCGACCGAGACTGGTATCGGGCGGCCGTTCCGCTGCCCGTGGACGACCTGCTGGTGCTCCCCCTGGACGAGGGCGCCTGGGACGAACTGCTCCGCGAACTGGCCGAGGGGCTGCAGGCCGGCGGGGAACTCGAACGGCTGCGCGGACGCCTTGAACAGACCGGCCAGGAGCTCATGGAGAACCGCGAGCGCCTGTCCAGCTATCTCGCCGAGCCCGGTCGGGAACTGGATGACCTGCATCGCCAGCTCACCCGGCGCATCAGCCAGCTGTCGACCCTCTATCAGCTCGGCCTTGACCTCAGCAGCCAGTCCAATTGGGATCACGCCCTGGAGCACTTCCTGGCCACCAGCGTGAACACCCTGAAGTTCTCGGGCGTGGCGCTTCTGCTCTGGAGCTTCGAAGGGCGTCGCCTGGCATCCCGGGCCAGCCTGCACCTGGACGAGGACCTGCTCGAGGGCGCCATCACCAAGCTCAAGAGCCTGAGCCCCAAGGAACGTCTCTTCACGGGCATCGCGGCCTTGGAAGGAGAGGAGCTCCTGGACGAGGTGGCCCTGGAGACCCGGGAATCCTCCTGGGAGCTCACGCTGATCCCGCTGGTTCATGGCGAGGATGCCCAGGGTTATCTGATCTACCGAAAGCACTATCCCGACGCGGGGGCCTTCGACCAGGATTTCCACTTCCTCAAGACCGTGCAGACCATCCTCAGCGAGGAGCTGGCCCACGCCAAGGCCATCCATCGACTCAAGAAGCTGGGTGAGTTCAATCGCACGGTGCTCGACAGCATCCGCGCGGCCGTGCTGGCCGTGGATGGTTTCGGAACCATCAACTACCGCAATCCCGGAGCCCTCGACCTCTTCGGCGAGCGCCTGCCCCTGGGAGGTCCCTTCCGCTTCGGCGAGAGCTTCATGGCCGGCGACGGCGAGGGCATGGAACTGGGCGAGGAGGACTGGATCCAGCGGGAGATCCAGCTCTACGAGGAGGAGGACCGCCCTCCACGGGAACTGCTGGTCAGCTCCACGCGCCTCTTCCAGCGCCATCCCCAGGAAGTGGAGTTCGTGCTGGTCTTCGAGGACGTCACCGAATACAAGCGCCTCACCGCCGAGCTGCGCCGGGCCGAGCGCCTGGCGGGCCTGGGCGAATTATCGGCGGGCGTGGCCCACGAGATCCGCAATCCACTGGCCGGCATCTCCATGATCACCCAGCTTCTCGGCGACAAGCTCGAGGACGGCGACGCGGACCTCAAGGGCTACGTCGACCGCATCCTGAACGAGACCGAAAGGCTGAACCGCATCGTGCAGAGCCTGCTCGAGTTCAGCCGACCCAGCGAGCCCATGATGACCGTCTTCAACCTCTATCAGGAGATGGGCTCGGTGCTGGATCTGGTGAGGTCCATGGCCGAGAAGAAGAAGGTGAAACTGGAGCTTCCCGAAAGCGGTCAGGACATCAGCGTCTGGGCCGATCGGGGACAGCTGCAGCAGGTCTTCCTGAACCTGCTCCGCAACGCCGTGGAGGCCTGCGAGAAGGGACAGACGGTGGGCCTGCGCATCGGCGGCGAAACAGTCGGACGGGGGCGCAAGCGAGTCGTCGCCACGGTCTGGGACACGGGGCCCGGCGTGCCTCCCGAGTTCGAGGAGCGACTCTTCAATCCCTTCTTCACGACCAAGGCCGAGGGCACGGGTCTGGGCCTGGCCATCTGCCTGAAGATCGTGCAGGAGCACGGCGGAAGCATCAACTACCGGAAAGGCGCGCAGGGCGGGTCGGAATTCAGCATCGACCTGCAGCCCGCGCCCACTCAGAGTCAATAGGAGACATCGTGAGCCAGACCATCCTCATCGTCGACGACGAGCCCGCCCTTCGCTTCGCACTCCTGGAAACCCTCGAGAAGGAGGGCCATCGCATCATCGAGGCCGGAGACGGCGAGGAAGGACTCCGCATGATCCAGGAGGAAGCCCCCGACCTGGTCTTCCTGGACCTGCGCATGCCGGGTCTCACGGGCATGGAGGTGCTCGACAGGGCTCGGGCCACCGGCTTCGACGGGCAGGCCGTTTTCCTCACGGCCTACGGCGAGGTCGAGGACGCGGTCACGGCCATGAAGCTGGACGCCTTCGACTTCCTCACCAAGCCTCCCAAGCTCGAGAAGATTCGCATCATGGCCCGCAACGCCCTGGAGGCCGGTCGCCTGAAGAAGGCCAACAAGGCCCTTCGGGAGAAGCGCGACCGGGAGGATCCCTTCAGCGATTTCATCGGCGAGAGCCCGCGCATGAAGGAGCTCTTCGGGAAGATCGAGAAGATCGGCCAGAGCCAGGCGACCACGGTGCTCATCCAGGGCGAGAGCGGATCGGGCAAGGAGCTTGTGGCCCGGGCCATCCATCGGGCCAGCGCCCACGCCACGGGGCCGGTGGTGGAGATCAACTGCGGCGCCATCCCCGAAACCCTGCTGGAGAGCGAACTCTTCGGATATGAGAAGGGCGCCTTCACCGACGCCAAGGCCCGCAAGAAGGGGCTCATCGAGGCGGCGGCGGGGGGCACGCTCTTCCTGGACGAGATCGGCGAGATGGGCCTGCAGCTGCAGACCCGGCTGCTGCGCGTTCTGGAGAACCGCACCTTCCGGCGGGTGGGCGGATTGGAGGATCTGCAGGTGAAGGCCCGCATCGTGGCGGCCACCAACAAGGACCTCAAGCAGCTCTCCGCCGAGGGCGGCTTCCGGCAGGATCTCTACTATCGCCTCGGGGTGATCATCCTCGACATTCCGCCTCTTCGGGAGAGGCCGGAGGATATCGCCCTGCTCTCGAACTTCTTCATCGAGCGCTTCAACCAGGAACTCGGACGTTCCGTGTCACGCCCGGGCGAGGAGGTGCTGGATGTGCTCAAGGCCTACGCCTGGCCTGGGAACATCCGCGAACTCAAGAACATGTTTGAACGAATCCTGCTGCTCGAGAGCGGGGACGAGATCAAGCCCTCGCACCTGCCTCGTGAAGTGAGGGAGGGAGAGCCCCTGGACGGTGAACTCGCAGGCGCCTACCGTCCCGAGACCGTGGCCGCCGTGGAGCTGCGGCACATCGAACGCACCTTGGAATACACCGACGGCAATAAGAGCAAAGCGGCCACCTTGCTGGGAATCAGCCGCCAGACCCTCCGCGAAAAGCTCAAGCAGAAGGTTTCCGTGACCGAAGACGATTGACCGTGGCTGGCTGATTTCGGTCCAGGATCCTATGCCATCCCAAAGACCCCGGGAATCCCCGCCCGGGGTCTTCGCCTATCATGGGACACATGATGATATCCACGCAAACGACTGTCATTGCGATATCTATATGAGCCATCGCTAGGCCCTCTGGGGAGCGATCTTCCGCCATGAGGAGCTTTTTTCCCATGGGCATGGAAATTGATTTTCCAGGCCTGGAGAAGGGAGCGTCCGTCTTGAGCGAGAAGAAACTGGCGAGTGCTTTCATCGTTACGGCCGTCCTGGTGACGCTGCTGGGTCCCCTGGGAATCAGCAGCATCGGGGCGGAGTCGACATTCAGAGCACTCCCCATGGATTCCCTGGAAATGGAGGCTGCCTGGTTCGAGCGGCGCGTGGAGAGGAGCGAGCCCCTCAGTCACGAGGAGGGCTTTCGCCTTCTCACCATGGCCCGTTCCTATCTGGCCTTCGGCCTCTTCGACGTTTCCGAACGCTGGTTCCTGCGGCTCGGACAGGGCGACGTGGACGGCTTCTACGAGGAGCCGGTCTTCAACGGGCTGCTCAGCTGTGCCCTGGGAAGGGGAGACTGGGAGCGGGCCGAGGAGCTCCTGAGCGTGGACAGCTCCAGGATCGTCGAGCTGGACGAGAACTCGGTCCTTCGCCTGATCCGTCACATGGTCGACGAGGAACGCCATGGGGCGGCCCTGGGCATGATCAACGGCATCTGCCTGGATCATCGGGAACGGGCCACCTCAAATCTAGTGCTCTACAAGGGTCTGCTCCTGCGCTCCATGGATCGTCTGGTAGACGCCTCCTTCCACTACGAGGCTCTGCTCAACGCCATGAAGATGCCCGGCAGCCTTCACCCCAGCGTCGTGGCGGTGGAGCATGAGATCCGTCAGGGAGCCGCCGACTGCGCCTTTCTCCTCAACGACCGCCTACGGGCGCGTCGTCACTACCGGAGTCTCAGCACCTGCGTCCACACGGAGCAGCGCAACTGGGCCCGATTCCAGCTCGCCCAACTGGACATGCTCGACAACGGCTATGAGGAAGCCGCCGAGGTCTTCGC
Organism: uncultured bacterium; assembly: GCA_964410395.1. Taxonomy (GTDB): domain Bacteria; phylum Krumholzibacteriota; class Krumholzibacteriia; order JACNKJ01; family JACNKJ01; genus JACNKJ01. Next base: position 225,393 of record CAYPGS010000001.1, on the reverse strand, counting down.
GAGCCTGGGACCCGATTCCATTCCCGAGCCCATGAGCGCCTGGGCCGTCTATCTGTGCGAGCACGCATCGACCATGAAGATTCACGCCGAGATGCTGCCTGACAACCGTCCCAAGGTCGAAATGGACGAGGAGAACTAGAGCATGGAAGCGCTGCTGGAAAAGCTGATCCATGTGTACCGCCGCGAGATCCGCATCTACCGCGAGATCCGCGAGCTGGTGGAGCGGCAGCGTGAGGAGATTCTCTCGGGCGCATCCTACGCGCAGATCAACGAGAGTCTCCGGGCCAAGAGGGATCTCCTGGTGGAGATCGAAGAACTTGAAGAGGACATTCGAAACGAGAAAGAGCTGTGGCAGCGTCGGAACCGGTCTCACGACGGGGAGTCGGCCGCCACGCTCATGGTGCTGCTTGCCGTGGTCACGGAAGCAGTGGAGGGGATCTTGGAGGCCGAGCGGGAGAACGAACTGCTGCTCACCACTCGTCGCCGCAACGGGCTGAGGCCCGTCATCGGTTCGGCGAAAGCCAAGCGAAGCTACCAGATCCAGGAAAGCGCGGAGGGGAGCTAAGGATGGCGAGGACCAGTGCGCCCGAAAGGGCCAAAGTCGATCCCGTGGAAGCCGTGGGCCGCCTGGTGGCGGGACTGGGGCATCACCTACGCAGTCCGCTGACGGGACTGCGTGGTTACGGAGAACTGCTCGGACAGGAATCCACGGCCGATTCCCGCGGCCGTTGGGGGGAGGGCTTGCAGGGCGGACTCGACGATCTCGAGCTGCTCATCGACGGCATCTCCCGCTACCAGATCCCCCGAGATCTCAAGGTCGGTCTCGTTCCGGCCCGCGGGCTTCTCGAAGAGGCCTGGAAGCTGGCCGAGCGACATTGTCCCGGGGCGCGGAGCCGGGGCATCCATCTGAACAATCACCTGTCCAGCGTGGCGGTGCTCCAGGTGGATCCCTTCCACTTCCGCAACCTGCTCGTGAACCTGCTGCAGAACGCCCTGGACGCCTCGCCTCCCGGAAGCGAGGTCATCGTGCGCAGCGGCCACGGAGACGAGATCCTCAGGGTGGAGGACAACGGCCCGGGCCTGCGCGGTCTGAGCACGGAAGAGATCATCCAGCCATTCTTCACCACACGTCAGGATCGCGCGGGATTGGGCCTCTGCGTGGCCGGCGCCATCGCCGACCGCCACGGATACGAATTGCTCTGGGAGGAGCGCGAGGAAGGCGGCCTGCGGGTTCGCATCATGATCAAGGATCACTATCAAAGGAGTGAGAGGTGAGTCAGAAACGTCGGATTCTCATCGTGGACGACGAAGCCGTCATGACCGGTTTCCTTGGAGATCTGCTTTCGCGGGATTTCCAGGTCGACAGCGCTCCCTCGGCCGAAGAGGCCGCGGCGCTGATCGGAAGCCAGGCCTACGACCTGGTCTTCACCGACATGCAGATGGAAAACCGCGAGAGCGGGCTGGACGTGCTGAGCTACTGCCGGCGCACCCGTCCCGAACTTCCGGTGGTCCTCATGACGGCCTACGGCACGGTGGAAAATGCAGTGGAGGCCATGAAGCTCGGTGCTCGTGAGATCCTCACGAAGCCCTTTGGTCCCGGCGAGCTCTTCTCTCTCATCGACCGGGTATTGGAGGAGAAGGTCGAGACGAGCACTGCGGCGGAGAGCGAGTCCGCCGCACCGCCAAGCGCGTCGAAGGACGCGAGGACGAGCCGCCACAGCATCGTCGGTGATAGTCCGGCCATGCAGCGCATCTATGCCGTGGTGGAGAATGTGGCCGAGACCAATGCCACGGTGCTGCTCACGGGAGAGAGCGGAACGGGCAAGGAACTGGTGGCCTCGCTCATCCATTCTCTGAGTCGTCGCTCCGAGGGCCCCTTCATCAAGATCAACTGCGCGGCCATCACCGACACGCTCCTGGAAAGCACCCTCTTCGGACACGAAAAGGGAGCTTTCACGGGCGCCATCAAACGCACTCCTGGCAAGTTCGAACTCGCCAACGGCGGCACCCTGCTGCTGGACGAGATCAGCGAGATGAAGGCCGAGTTGCAGAGCAAGCTGCTTCGCGTGCTGCAGGAACGGGAGTTCGAGCGCGTGGGTGGCATCACGACAATTCCCACCGACGTGCGAATCGTGGCCACGTCCAACCGAAACCTCAAGGAAGAGGTCCGGAAGGGAAATTTCCGCGAGGACCTCTACTTCCGTCTGAACGTGGTGCCCTTGCATCTGCCGCCTCTTCGTGAGCGCGAGGGAGACATCAACCTGTTGCTGGACTACTTCCTCGACCGCTATGCCGAGGAGCACGATCTGGAACGTCCCGAACTTGAACCGGGTCTTCTGGAGTCGCTGCAGCGCATGCCCTGGCCGGGCAATGTGCGGCAGTTCCAGAACGCGGTGGAGCGGGCCATGGTGCTGAGCCGCAATCGCCGAATCGGTATGCGCGATTTCCTGTTCGACTATGACCTGGGGGAGCGTCAGGAGAAGAAGGACCTCTTCGACGAGGATCTGACCATCAAGGAGATGGAGAAGAAGATGATCCTCGCCGCTCTTGGACGCTTCCAGAACAATCGTACTCAGGCCGCGAGGCATCTGGGGATCAGCGTGCGCACCCTGCGCAACAAGCTGAACCAGTACCGAGTGGACAGCGAGGCCGTGGGAGCCTGATATGGCCGACAAACTCTTCGGAAGCCGGACCGTCGACCTGCTGAAGCGCAGCCTGGATGCCTACACGCTGCGTCAGCGGGTCATCGCGGAGAACATCGCCAACGCGGAGACTCCCGACTACAAGGCCAAGCAGGTGGAATTCGAGAGCCTGCTCGAAGAGGCCGGCGAACCGTCCAATAGAATGAAGAGCACCCAGGACGGTCACCAGCTCAAGGCCGAACCCACACGGGTGCTGTCGCAGGTGCATGAGGAGTCCGATCGCGGAATGGACAACGGAATCAACAACGTGAGCGTCGACATGGAGATGGCGGCTTTGGCCGAGGCAAACCTGAGCCACAAGATGTCCACCCGGGCCCTGGCCCTGCGCTATCAGCTCCTGCGCACGGCCATCCGGGGCAGGGGATAGGAGTAGGACATGAGTGACGGAATCTTCTCTGCCATGCGAGTGAGCGCCCAGGGACTGCGCGCACAGCGCATCCGCCTGGACGTGACCGCGGAGAACATGGCCAACGCCGAAACAACGCGTACGCCCGAGGGAGGTCCATACCGGGCCAAGCGCGCGGTCTTCACACATCAGCCGGGCGGGAACATTCTCGGACCGCGTCGGAAGAACAGCGACGCCTTCCGCGAGTTGCTCTCCAGCCAGCTGCGTCACTACCCCACGGCTCAGGAAGCGGCCGAGGCCACGGGGGTGAAGGGAAGCCGTCTGCAGGTTCAGGTGGAGGAGATCGAGGACGCCATCATCACCGAGTACGACCCCAGCCATCCCGACGCGGACGAGGACGGGCTGGTGCAGAAACCCAACGTGGATCCCGTGGCCGAGATGATGAATCTCATCGCCGCCACGCGGGCCTACGAGGCGAACGCCACGGCCATGGACACGGCCAAGGAAATGCTGAACCGGGCCCTGGACCTTTAGGAGTAGAGCGTGAGCGATATCGGACGGATCCGGCCACTGGTCACACACAACCTGCTCAAGGCCTATCAGCAGAACCAGGCTGGCCAGACTGAGAAGAGCGGTTTCGGCGATCTGCTCAAGCAGGCCGTGGACAAGACCGACGCGGCCCAGAAGCACGCCGATATGATGGTCGACAGAGCCATCGTCGGACAGGAGAAGGACCTTCACAAGGTGATGATGGCCCAGGAAGAGGCCTCGATCACCTTCGAACTGCTCATGGAAGTGCGCAACAAGCTCATGGATGCCTATCAGCAGATCATGCAGATGCAGATCTAGAGAGATGATCGGGAGAAGGCGGTAAGAGAGTATGCCGAGTTTCTTTGACAGAATGAGAGAGCTCTGGGAGCAGCTGGAAGCGGGGCAGAAGATCATCCTGCTGTCCCTCTCGGGGGCGATGATCGTGACCCTGGTGGTGTTCTTCGCCTGGCTCGGCCAGGAAGACTACACCCTGCTCTACTCGAACCTGAGTCCGGAGGAGTCCTCGAGGGTCATCGAGTCGCTGCAGAAGCGGGGCGTGGACTACCGGGTGTCCGGTGGCGGTTCCGGCGTGATGGTGCCGGCGCGGCAGGTCGGCGAGCTCAAGGTCTTCATGGCCGGCGAGGGCATCGTGAGCGGTGGACCCGTGGGCTACGAGATCTTCGACAACCAGGGCATCGGCGTCAGCGAATTCACTCAGAACCTTAACTTCCAGCGTGCGCTGGAAGGGGAGCTGTCCCGCTCCATCGGAGGCCTTCGCGGCGTGGAGAACGCGCGGGTCCACCTGGTCATCCCCAAGCCCGCCCTCTTCAAGGAGGAGCGGAAGAATCCCACCGCCAGCGTCGTGCTGGAACTCGGACGTCCCGGGCTCTTCGATCGTAGCCAGGTGCAGGCCGTGCAGCGCATGGTGTCCAGTTCGGTGGAAGGACTGGAGAGCGACCAGGTGGTGGTGCTCGACAATTTCGGCACCCTGCTATCCGGGGAAGCCAGCGACAATGTGGCGGGCCTGAGCAACACGCAGCTCGAGATCAAGCAGAAGGTCGAGGGCTACCTGGCCGGCAAGGCCCAGAGCAGCCTCGAGGAAGTCATGGGCTACGGGCGCGCACTCGTGCGGGTGAACGCCGACCTGGACTTCGAGCAGGTGGAGCGCACCCGGGAAATCGTGGATCCGGAAGTCTCGGCCGTGATCAGCGAGGTGCGCAGTTCCGAAACCGATGAGGCCACAGGGGCCAACAACGAATCGAGCACGGTGAACTACGAGTTCAACCGGGTCGTGGAAAACATCATCGGATCCGTCGGCACCGTGGAGCGACTTTCCATCGCGGTCCTGCTCGACGGCAAGTACGAAGAGGATGAGGAGGGCAACGCGGTCTACCAGCCTCTGGAACAGGCGACCCTGGACGGCTATCGCAAGATCGTCGAAAGCATCGTGGGCTTTGACGCCCAGCGCGGGGATAAAATCGAAGTGCTCAACATGCCTTTCGACAACCTTCCCGTGGTCGTCACCGAGAAGGGCGTCTTCGGACTGCCCATTCCCCGGAACGTTTCGGACATCGTCAATCGGGTGCTCTTCATCGCCGGCCTCGGCTTCCTGCTCCTGGTCTTCCGGAAAATGGGCATGCGCATGGCCGATAGCCTAGGACGACTGCCCGCCAGTCCTGTAGCGGCCACCGAGGGGGAAATCGAAGAGGTCGTGGCTCCTCCCAAGAAGGAGCGTGAGCCCCTGGCCGATGCCGATTGGGACGATCTCATGAGCGACCAGGCCTATAAGGACATGCACATGGAGGAGCAGGCCAAGAACCTGGCTCTGGACAAACCTGAGGAAATCGCCCAGCTCGTGCGCACCTGGATCTACGCCCACAAGTAGGCGGAAAGGCGAACCAAGATGGCGATGAAAGATACTCTCGAAGTCGAACGCGGACCGGGCAGCGGCCTCTACGAAGCCGCGAAGCTCCTGGTCAGCCTGGGCCCGGAAGCGGCCACGCTGATCACCAAGCATCTCGAGCCGGAGGAGCTCGAGATCCTGACTTCCGAGATCCACGCCCTGGGCACCATCTCGCCGGACGAGAAGAAAACGGTCATCAAGAAGTTCTACGACACCGCCACTGAGCGCGAGTTCATCGCGCAGGGCGGTGAGGACCTCGCCCTGAAGCTGCTCTCCTCGAACCTGGGTGAGCGCCGCGCCAAGGCCATGATGGACCGCTTCAAGGACGGCGGCAAGAGCGACTACTTCGCCATGATCAACGAGGTGGATGCTCCCACGGTGGCCAACTTCCTCAAGGCCGAGCATCCCCAGACCATCGCACTGGTGCTGGCGAGTCTGCCGAGCAGCCAGTCGGGGCAGATCCTTCTCAACCTTCCCGAAGAGCTGCGGACTTCAGTATCCTATCGAATCGCCACCATCGAGCGTCCCTCCAGCGAGGTCATCGGAGAGGTGCAGAGCGTGCTCGGGGAGTACGTGAGCACCGACTTCCAGGAGATCAACGTGCAGTTCGGCGGTACGAACCACGTGGCCGAAACCTTCAACGAGATCGATCAGACGGTCTGGCGCGGCATCCTGGAGGAGATCGGCGACATGGATCCGGAAGTCGCCGAAGAGATCAAGAACCAGATGTTCACCTTCGCCGACCTCATCCTCCTGGACAACAAGTCCGTGCAGAACCTGCTCAAGGAGGTCGAGAGCAAGGATCTGACCCTGGCCCTGAAGGGCGCCAGCGAGGA
>CAYPGS010000001.1:0-218975 GCA_964410395.1 uncultured bacterium | reverse complement strand
CGCAGCCGGGTGGAGCTTGAGTCGCTGAGGCAGGGTTACCTGGATCGGCTCGAGGAGGTGCTCGTCACCCTTCGCGAGGAACGCCGGCGCTTTCACGAGGAGAACTCCGAGGAGATCCTGCGACTGGCCCTGGCATTGGGCGAAAAGCTGGCCAGGGCGACTCTGCCGGGCAACGACGAGGCCCTTCGTGCGAAGCTCGAGGAATGCCTCCGCCGCCTCGACACCAAGAGCGCCTTCGAGATCCGCGTCAACGATCGGGAACGGGATCTTCTCAGCGCACTGATGGACCAGGCCGGTCGCGAAATGCCTTCGGAGATTCCCTATCGCATCGTCGGCGATGCCCGCATCGAGCCGGGGGATCTCGTCCTCGAAGCGCAGGAAGGACGCCTGGAGTCGATCTGCAGCGAGGAACTGACCCGGCTCGGAGACATCCTGATACGGAACGGACGCGAAGGAGAGGCGGATCTTGAGCAGCCTCTTGACTGACGCCCGAAACAGTCTGAGCGACATGGAAGCGACCCTGCGAGTGGGCCGCGTCTCGAAGGTCGTGGGGCTCCTTATCGAAGCCGAGGGAACCAAGGCCCGGGTGGGGGAACTCTGCAGCATCGAGAACGAGGACGGCGGAGAGATCCCCGCCGAGGTGGTGGGTTTTCATGAAGGCCGACTCCTGCTCATGCCCTACCGGTCCATGTCCGGCGTACATCCCGGGTCCCTGGTCCGGCCCTCGGGACACCCTCTTCGCCTGAAACTCGGCAAGGCGCTCATCGGGAGAATCCTCGACGGTCTGGGAAGGCCCATGGATGGACTCGAAGAGCCCGTACTTCGTCACAGCCGCGACATCGGCTCCCGTGCCCCGGCGCCTCTTGAACGCGAACCCATCCATAAGCCCTTCGAGACCGGCATTCGCGCCATCGACGGTCTGCTCACCTGTGGCGAGGGCCAGAGGATGGGCATCTTTGCCGGCAGCGGCGTGGGTAAGAGCGTGCTTCTGGGCATGCTGGCCCGCAACGCCGAGGCAGACGTGGTGGTCCTTGCGCTTATCGGCGAACGCGGGCGCGAGGTCCGCGAGTTCATCGAGGAATCCCTCGGACCGGAAGGCCTGGCGCGCAGCGTGGTGGTGGCCGTTACCAGCGACGCCACGGCCCTGGAGCGCGTGAAGGGGGCCGAGACGGCCATGGCCATCGCCGAGTACTTCCGGGACCAGGGAAACAAGGTGCTCGTGATGATGGATTCGGTCACGCGATACGCCATGGCCCTGCGCGAGATCGGCCTGGCCACCGGCGAGCCTCCTGCCAGCAAGGGCTACACGCCCAGCGTCTTCGCGGCCCTGCCCAAGCTTCTGGAGCGGGCGGGCATCAACGAGAAGGGATCCATCACAGGGCTCTTCACTGTGCTGGTGGAGGGGGACGACCTCAGCGAGCCCGTTTCCGACGCGGTCAGGGCCATCCTGGACGGACACGTGGTGCTCAGCCGCCGCCTGGCCTCCCTGGGCCAGTTCCCCGCCGTGGATCTGCTGGATTCCGTGAGCCGGCTCTTCCCGCGGGTGAGTCCACCGGAGCAGGTGGCCACGGCCCGAAAGCTCATCGAATCCATGGCCGTCTATCGGGAGAACGAAGACCTCATCCAGATCGGAGCCTATCAGCCTGGGAGCAGCACGGAAATCGACCGCGCCATTGAACTGCGTCCGCGTTGGATCGAGTTCCTGCGTCAGCAGGTGGCAGAGCGAAGCGACATGGCCAGTACGGTGACGGCCCTCGAGGAACTGGTGGGCAGCTGAGATGGCGAGATTCCGATTCCGACTCGAACGCATTCGTAAGATGCGGAAGCGGGATGAGGATCGAAGCGCCCGAGAGCTCGGTCAGCTCCTGGGTCGTCGTGCGCTCATCCTGCATGAGATCGATGAGATGCGCGGACGCCGTCGAGATCTCATGGACCGTCGCGGACGACTTCAGACCGGCGAGGTTGACATACCCGCCGTGGCCGACAACGCCAGACAGCTGGAGGCCGCCGGCCGGGGCGAGGCTCACCTACGAGGTCGGCTCATCGCCCTCGAGAAGGAAATCTCGAGGAAGCGTGAGGAACTACTGGAAAGAAGCAGGAAGCGCAAGGTGCTCGACAAGCTGAAGGAACGGCAGGAGGAGGAGCACCGCGTGGAGGAGAATCGCCAGGAGCTCAAGGAGGCGGACGAGCGTCCGCGACGGGCCCGTGGCATGGGGATTGCGTGATTTTGGCCGAGGAGAAGGGAGTCCCTCATGAAATCGGTCATGTTGATCAGTTTCTTTAGCTTTTTCGTGATCTTCGGCGCCACCTTCTGGTTGGTGGGCGCTTTTTCCGGACCCGAGGAAGAGGCCGAAGTGGCCCAGACGCCGGAAGAGATTGCCGAGGAAGTGGATCTTGGACATCAGAGCCTGGATTCCCGGGAAGCGGATATCGTTCGCCGGGAGGAGGAGCTCATCCGGGCCGAGAGCGCAGTCCAGATGGAGAAGGCGGTCATCGCGGAGGAGTTCAACAAGCTCAGCCAGCTTCGCCGGGACATCGACTCGGCCATCGGCGAAATGGAAGAGGCCAAGAAGAAGAGCACCAAGAAACTCGCCAAGATGTACGAGGGCATGCCCGCCAAGGAGGCGGCCTCGATACTCAGCGGAATGGACATGGAAATCGTCCTCGGAGTGCTCAAGCAGATGAAGGAGCGCCCCGCGGCCAAGGTCATGGCCGCCCTGGATCCCGCACGAGCGGCAGCGCTGAGCAGCCTCATGGGCTCCACGACGGGGGCCCAGTGATGGAATTCACCGCCCTGCCAAGCCAGGGCGCCGGTCTTGGGCAGAGCTCTCCGGACTCGAAGAAGGAGACCGCCGAGGGTTTCGAGGAGGCTCTCGAAAAGGCCCTGGCCGACTCCGGCCTTGCCGTAGGCCTGCCTGGATTCATCCAGAACGATATCGAGGTTCCGACCACGGACCTCGACCTTTCCCATTCGGATAGGAGCGTCTCGGAGCGGAGTTCCGTTGAAGTCGAGAGCGCTTCCCCGCGCATCGAGCAGGCGGATTCGGAGAGCCTGGACTGGAAGCCCATCCGCTCGGAGAAAGCGGCTCCGGGGAGCGACCAGACCGGGAATCAGATCCAGGCTGCGGAAAACGTCGCATCGTCCGGCCATGGCAGCACTTCCTCCGCGCAGGGCGTGGGTCTTGGCAACTCTGTTCAGACCCCAATTCAGAACCTTACGAGTACGGAAGCTCCCACCTCCATCGATAACGTCAGGTCCCAGGGAAATGCCGGCCCCACGAAACAGGCTCCCATGCCGGCGAACCGCGAATTGCCCGACCGCATTCTCCAGATCGTCACCCGCATGAACCAGGATGGGCAGAAGACCCATCGTGCGATCATGCGGCTCAGGCCCGAGAAGCTCGGTCTCATGGAGATCGAGATACGTCTGGAGGATGGACGGCTCAGCGTACGGCTCGCTGCCCAGCAGGCGGAGGCGAGGGAGATGCTGGAAAGCGAGTTGGAGCGAATCCGGGGAGTCCTGAGCGAGCAGGGCTTCGACGAGATCGCCATGCACCTTGAAAGCGGCCGTGGGGGCGAGGACTGGAGCGAGCAGTCCAAGGATTCCACCGGTCGGGAATGGGAACACGAGGAACAGGAACTCGGGGAAAAGCCGGTCCGTCTGTGGGACGGCCTCATCGATCTTTTGGCCTAGAGGAGAAGCGCATGGACATCAGCAGCATCGGCAGCACGGCCGGCACGGCCGCCAGCGGCGTCACGGGGACCAGCCTCGACAAGGAGGCATTCCTGCAGCTCCTGGTCACTCAGCTTCAACACCAGGATCCACTCAGTCCCGTCACCAACGAGGACTTCCTCGCCCAGCTGGCGCAGTTCGCCAGCGTTGAGCAGCTGGAGTCCATCAACAGCGGCACCCAGACGGGATTGCTCATGCAGCAGAGCGTGAGCAACGCACTGGCCACCGGGCTCATCGGACAGGAAGTGATGCTGGACGGCAGCATCGTGGAACTCAGCGGCGGCGAGAGCAGGTCCCTCAGTTTCCAGCTCGAGGAATCGGCCACCGTGAATGTCGAGATCCGCGACGCGGCGGGCAACCTGGTCAGGACCATCAACGTGGAAGGATCCACGCTGCTGGAACCAGGCAGCTACAACGTCGATTGGGACGGGCTTGACGACAATGGCCAGGCCCTCGCCGACGGCTACTACCAGGTGAATGTCGCGGCGCTGGATTCCTCGGGCAACAGCCTGACGGTCTCTCCCATGATCAGCGGTCTCGTGGACGGCATCCGTTTCTCGAATGGCAACGCCTACCTCATGGTGGAAGGCAGCGAGTACACACTTTCGGACGTCATCGAAGTGAGAGCTCCCCAGCCCCAGGAAGCCTAGGACAGCGAGGAAGGAGCCTCCATGCTGCGCAGTCTCAACACCGTGACCACCGGTCTGCTCGGGCATCAGAGCCGCCTGGACATCATCGGCAGCAACATCGTCAACGTGAACACCACGGGCTTCAAGGCTGCCCGTGCGAGTTTCCGCGCCCTTCTGGGTGATCAGATGGGACTGGATCCCTACATGAAACTCGGCGACGGAGTGGGCATCGTCTCCATCGACACCTTCATGAACCAGGGCGAGCTGGAGGTCACCGGCGTGGGTCTGGATCTGGCCATCGAGGGCGACGGCTTCTTTGCCGTGTCCCGGGACGGCCAGCAGATCTATTCGCGAGCGGGAGCCTTCGCCCTGGATGCCGAGGGGCGCATCATCCACCTGGGTAGCGGCGGAACGCTGATGGGCTACGGAGCCAGCGGCGGACGCGTGAGCGAGGGGGGATCCCTCGGAGAACTGCAGATCAATCTGCAGCAGCTGCGTCCGTCCCAGGCCACGAGCTTCATTCGCCTCGAGGGAAATCTCGACATGGATTCCGGCGCCCAGGGCAGCGTCATCGAGATGGGCCCCTTCCTCCGTGAAGCAGGCGGGGACAGCCTGCTCACGGAATTGCACATGCAGGATGGGGGCACGACCCTGGCCCTGGCGGTGGGGGACCTCATCCAGATGAACGGATGGTCGGGAGATACGGCCATCGAACCCGAGGGCTTCGAGGTCGGCGAGGGCAGCAGCCTGAACGACCTCGCCTCCTGGATGGCCTCGGCCATTCAGGCGGCGGACCCCAGCTATCCGACAGGTTCGGTTCGCGTGGAAAATGGACGCATCCTCCTGCCCGGTGGCGCGGAGGCACTGGAGGGAATAGGACTCGAATGCGAGGGGAATTCCTGGATCGAAGAGGTCTTCGTCTTTCCCGAGAGCATCGCGGCCGGCGCCACCCCGGAGGAAGGCGCTCAGATACAACGTGTCCTGGAGGCCGCCGAGGAGAACGATCTCCTGCTCGATCTCTTCAACTCCGAAGGTGAGTCCCTGGGCGGACCTGACAGCCCCTTCAATCTGGATGGACGGGAACTCGAATTCAGCGTGCGACTGGGTGGCGTGCTCAACACGGCGAGCCTGAGTCCCGACTCCGGCACCCGCCTCAGTGACTTCATGAACACCCTCGCCGAGCTCACGAATCTTGTGGGCAGCGAAACCGGCGGCGTGAGCTGGCGGGAGGACGGCTCCATCCTCATCGCGGGTGAGGCCGGTCTCGCCAGCGAGATCGACCATCTCAGCATCGTGGACCTCGCCGGCGAACTGGACCTGGGCGGGAGCTTCGACAATCGCGAGATCCAGGCTGCCCGGGACAGCGTGCCCCACACCCTGAGCACGGAAATCGTGGGGGCTGATGGAGAGCGTCAGCATCTGGCCCTGGTCTTCCGCCTGGAAGACGATCCCGCAGGGGAACTGCGATGGGCCTGGGAGGCCCAGCTCGACGGTGACGCGGTACTCCTATCCGGGGGCAGCGGCACCCTCGTCTTCGGCGAGGAAGCCGGCGCGACTCCTGAACTGCGCTTCGATGACGGCAGGGGAACCCTGACGTTCAGTCGCGGCGAGGGCGGCAGCGCCCAGAGCGTGGAAATCGTCATGGGCGAGGAACCCTTTTCGGTAACCCAGAACGACGCCGGGTTCGATCTGGGAGTCACGGGGAGCGATGGGATCGAATCGGGAACCCTGGAGGACATCCAGATCGACGAGACGGGCACCGTGCAGGGGCTTTTCAGCAACGGGGAGGTCGTGGATCTGGCTCGAGTGGCCCTCGCGAGCTTCCGCAATAATGCCGGTCTCGAAAGGTTAAGGGACAATTTGTATTCAGAATCAACCGATTCCGGCCGACCTCTATGGAGAGGCCAAGCCTCCGAGGGCATCGCAGCGCGCATACGATCGGGCGCCCTCGAGAGGAGCAACGTGGATCTCTCCCAGGAGTTCGCCATGATGATCACGACGCAGAAGGGCTTCCAGGCCAACGCGAAGATCGTCACCGTGGGCGACGAGATGCTTATCGAGGCCGTGGGCCTCAAACGCTAGGGGACAGGCGAATGGTCTATCTCACCGGATTGAATGGCTCGGAGGTCCTGCTCAACGCGGATCTCGTCGAGATCATCCAGGAGACGCCTGACTGCCTGATCACCCTCACCACGGGCCGGAAGATCATGGTGCGCGAGAGCATGGAAGAGGTTCGGGAGAAGATACTCGACTACCGTCAGAAGATCGGAAGGGCCTATCCCGTTCCCGTGGGACCCTCCGACGACGGTGAGGACGAGTTCATCGACCAGTAGGAGCAATTGTGGACATAGCGACTCTCATCGGACTCCTCGGCGTTTCGGGAATCCTAGTGGGCCAGATCCTCATGGGCGGATCTATCGATGCCTACATCGATGTACCCTCGCTGATCGGTACCCTCGGGGGATCGATCATGGTCCTGTTCATCAATTTCTCCCTGCCTCAGGTCCTGAAGGCCGCCCAGGTCGCCAAGAACAGCTTCCAGAACAACAGCGAAGACACTACCGAAACCCTGAAGTCCCTGGTCGCATACGCCGAAACGGCACGGAAGCAGGGCATGCTCGCCCTCGAAGAGCCCTCCGAGAAGGAGAAGAACCTCTTCATGCGCAAATGCCTGCGCCTGGCCGTGGACGGCACGGATCCGAAGGTCCTTTCGCGCATCCTGGAAGTGGACATCGAACAGGTCGAGACGCGGCACATCCAGGGACAGGACATCTTCCTGGCTCTCGGTCAGTTCGCTCCCGCCTTCGGAATGATCGGTACCCTCATCGGCCTCGTGAAGATGCTCTCGGGCCTCGAAGATCCGTCCACCATCGGAGCCGGCATGGCGGTGGCCCTGCTGACGACCTTCTACGGAGCCGTCATCGCCAATACCTTCGCGCTGCCCATGGCGGGCAAGCTCAGAGTCCGGTCCGACGAAGAAGTGAACCTTCGTTGGATGATGGTCGAGGGAATCATGGCCATCCAGTCCGGTGACAGCCCTCGCGTGGTCGAGGAGAAGCTCAAGGGCTATCTGACTCCTTCGGTGAGAGCCAGTCTCGAGAAGGAAAGGGAGGAGGCTGAAGGTTAGTGGGCAAAGCCAAAAAGGGACCGAAGAAGATTGAGACGCCGGCCTGGCTCGCGACCTTCGGCGACATGATGAGCCTGCTCCTGGCCTTCTTCGTTCTCCTCTTCAGTTTCTCGTCCATACAGGAGAGCAAGTTCCAGGCGGCCATGGCGAGCCTGCAAGGAGCTCTGGGCGTGCTGGATACCTATCCCACGGTACCCATCCATGATCACTTCGAGAATCTGCCCGATCTGCAGCGCACCCTGGAAGGGGTGAAGAAGAAGGTGGAGGAGATCAAGGAGCACATGGAAGCGCTCAAACGCTCCGACGAGGTAAAGGTCAGCCGAAACGAGGAGGGGCTGGCCATCCGTCTCGACTCGAAGTTCCTCTTCGATCTGAGCAGCGCGAATCTGCGTCCGGAGGCCTTCGAGGTTCTGGATGGTGTGCTCGGAAGCCTCAAGGATCTGCCCAACGAGGTCAGGGTGGAGGGACACACCGACAACCTGCCCATCAAGAGTTCCCAGTTCCCGAGCAACTGGGAGCTGTCGGCGGCGAGGGCCACGGCCATCATCCGCTACTTCGAAAGCCAGGGGATGGATCCCCGACGTATGACCGCCGTGGGCTACGGCGAGTGGAGACCGGTGGTAAGAAACGATTCACCCGAGAACCGGCAGAGGAACAGAAGGGTCGAGATCTATGTGGATCTTCTGAGCCCTTCTGAGAATTCCCCGACCCAAATCGGGCAGTCTGGAGGTTGAGAATGCCTGAAGAAGACGCCGTAACTGAAGAAAAGAAAGACTCTTCTGAAAAGAAGGGGAAGAAGGGCCTACCGCCCTTCGCCATGCTGGGAGCCATCGTGGTGGTTCAGCTGGTTGCGGCCTGGGCCGTGGCACAGTTCATGATTTTACCGCGCCTGGGAGAGCCTCAAGAGGCCGTGGAGGCCGTCGCCACGGGCGATCGCGGTGAGATCTTCCTCATGGACGACCTGGTCGTGACCCTGGTCGCCGAGGACGGCACCCGCTTCCTGAAGATCTCCCCGGGCCTGGAATGCGAGAACGCATCGGTCCAGGCCGAACTGGAGGACAGGATGCCCGAAATCCGCGACATGCTCATCAACACCCTTTCGGGGATGAGCCTGGCGGAGGCGGTGGCGCCCGAAGGCCGGGAGGCCGTGAAGGCGCGACTGATCAGCGATCTGAACGGGGCCCTGACCAGCGGAAAACTGCTGAACATCTACTTCAGCGACTTCATGGTTCAGTAAGACGGAGCGACGATGAGCGAGTTCACGATGGTCCGAAAGGGTAAGGATCTTAAGGTCCAGCCCTACGACTTCAGCCGGCCCATCCAGCTGTCGAAGGGATTCGAACGCAACCTGAGCATGGTTGCGGAGTCCTTCGCCAAACTCGTGACCCTGTCCTTGAGCAGCTACCTGCGCATGCCCATCGGCGTGAAGTCCGGTGACATCAAGCAGGTGCTCTTCGAGGAATACACGGCGGGCATCGACAATCCTTCCTGCATCAATCTCATCGGGCTGTCTCCACTCAAGGTTCCCGCGATCCTCGAGATAGACCTGAGTCTCGTGCTGACCATGATCGAGAAGCTTCTGGGCGGACACTACCTCGGCCAGGACATCAAGCGCGAGTTCACGTCCATCGAGAACCGCATCTCGCGGCTCATCGTCTCGAAGATACTCGAGGACATGCAGGAGGCCCTCAGCCGACTGTTGAAGGTGGACGCCACCCTCACGGCCATCGAACACAATCCGGACTTCACCTACATCATGGGCGCGCGGGACTCATGCCTGCTCATGGATTTCGATCTGGAAGTGGAGGAGTACCAGGGCAAGCTCAACATCTGCATCTCGCTGTCGAGTCTCGACGCCGAACTCGGCGGCGACGGCTCCGCGGGATTCCGCGATCTGCGCAGCAAGGAAGAGAAGGATCGCGACATGGAACGCCTGCAGGGCGTCGTGGAAGACACGCCCGTGGAGCTGGTCGTGGAGATCGGGAAGATCCCGCTCAGCATGGATCAGCTCAAGGCGATGCAGCCCGGCGAGACCTTCCGTCTGACCACGCTCAAGCAGGATCCCCTCAAGGTCTTCGTCGGCGAGCGTCAGCTATACGAGGGCAAGATGGGGCGCGTGTATCGCAAGAGCGCCATCAAGATCAACAGGATCCTGCCGCCCAAGCTGCAGGACTAGCCGTCCCTTCAGGGGAGGACATGCATGGAACAGGAAAATAATCTCGAGACCGAAGCCCAGGAGAACGAGACCATCGAGACGGAGAGTGCCGAGGAGACTCAGCCCGAAACCGTCAGCGAGGAATCTCCCGAGCCGGAGGCCTTCGTAGATGCCGAGAGCAGTCTGGGCGGCAAGCCCCAGCCCGAATTCACGGGCGAGGGTGCCGGCATGGAACTGCTCATGGACGTCAATCTCGAGATGACCGTGGAACTGGGTCGCGCGCGCCTGAGCATCGCCGAGGTCATGGATCTGACCCAGGGCTCGGTGATCGAGCTCGATAAGATGGCCGGCGAGCCGGTGGACATCCGCGTGAATGGCGTGCTCCTGGCTCAGGGCGAGGTCATCGTCATGGACGACATCTTCGGCGTGCGCATCACACGACTCAACCAGCGCGTGGACCACACGCAGATCCTGGGTTAGCGCCATGAAGGAACTGCTCAAAGGTCGCAGCGCCATCGTGGTCGCCGCCCTCTCACTAGGAATGCTCGGCCTTCTGGGGCTGATTCCCCAGGGCGAGGAGCCCATGGCGGGGCTGTCGCTTCTGCGCATGGGACTGGCCCTGCTCGCCATCCTGGCCCTCATCCGCGCCGCGGTGCCCCTGCTCCAGGGTATGGGTCGCCAGCCTGGCCGCAAGCAGGCCCGACTGCGCTCCGAGAGTATGCTGAACCTCGGCGGACGCCAGAAGGTGGCCATCGTCTCTGTGGATGGCCGGGAATTCCTCGTGGGCCTGGGAGGTGATCGGGTGACCCTTCTCGCGGAACTGGACGAGCTGGAGGAGGCTCTGCCTCAGGGAAACTCGGGGGCCGAGTTCCTGGAGCGCCTGGACCGCATCGCCAAGGCCTGAACGCTGACTGATTTCTTGCCAATCCCGGGGAGCATCACTCCCCGGGATTTCTCTTTCCACCCCATGCCAACTCAGACGAATCTTACCAGGCAAAGGTAAGGCGCTATCACTAGGAAGGTTACGGCTGGCATCTCCGGCCCCCGCCGCTTCCACAGGCTTCCTCATCGGGCGGCATGACCCTTGATATTCCCTCATTGGATCTCAAGGGGAGAAGTCCATGCATCTGAAGCACATCGTCCTGATCGCTCTCGTTCTGATGTTTCTGGCGCCGGCCGCCATGGCCGTACCCGTGCCCAACATCCAGATCGGGGTGGAGGAGACCGAGGAGCCCGGCAACCTAAGCGCGGCCCTTCAGGTGCTCATCGGCCTGACCATCCTGTCCCTGGCGCCGGCCATCCTTATCCTCATGACCGGTTTCACGCGCATCGTCGTGGTCATGGGATTCCTGCGTCAGGCTCTGGGCACCCAGCAGATGCCTCCCAATCAGCTCATCATCGGGCTCTCGCTATTCCTGACCTTCGCGGTCATGAGCCCGGTCTTCACGCGCATCCACAGCGAGGCCATCCAACCCTTCATGGACGAGCAGATGACCGACCGCCAGGCACTGGCGGCGGGCACCGTGCCCCTGAAGGAATTCATGCTGGCCCACGCCAAGGACAGCGACCTCGAGCTCTTCCTGCGCATGTCGAATCAGGAAGTGCCCGAACAGCGTATCGACACGCCGCTCTCGGTGGTGGTGCCTTCCTTCGTGCTCAGCGAACTGAAGACCGCCTTCCAGATCGGCTTCATTCTCTACGTGCCCTTCCTGGTCATCGACATGGTCGTGGCCTCAATCCTCATGAGCATGGGGATGATGATGCTGCCGCCCGTGATGATCTCACTGCCCTTCAAGATTCTGCTCTTCGTCCTCGTGGACGGATGGAATCTCGTGGTGCGCAGCCTGCTGGTCAGCTTCCAGTAGAGGTGGCCCATGACTGAACAGTTCATCGTCGACATCGGAAGAGACGCCTTGCTGACCACGCTCAAAGTGGCCGGCCCCATGCTCGCAGCGGCGCTGCTCATCGGTCTGCTGGTGAGCATCTTCCAGGCAGTCACGCAGATCAACGAGATGACCATGACCTTCGTGCCCAAGATCGTGGGCATCCTGATCACGGGGCTGCTGGTGCTGCCCTGGATCATGGGCGTCATGGTCGGATTCACCCAGAGGCTCTTCGTCCTGACCGGAAATCTGTGAGGATCCATTGACCTGGCCCGTCATCACTGAAGAAGCCGTGCTTCGTTTCCTGCTGGTCCTGGCTCGCGCCACGGCCTTTTTCGCCGTATTCCCCGTTTTCGGCGGAGGCGGTGTACCCGTGCGAATCAAGGCGGGAGCGGGTGGCGTGCTGGCCCTCTTCCTCTTCGGACTGGTCTCGCCCCTGGCCGAGATGCCGACCCACGCTCTGGGCATGGCGCTCATGATGATCCGGGAAGTCATCCTCGGACTCGTTCTGGGCAGCCTGGTGCATTTCGTCTTCATGGGAGCCCAGTTCGCCGGACAGGCCATCGGCGTGCAGATGGGTCTGGCCATCGCCAGTATCTTCGATCCATCCACCGGCGAACAGGTGGGTGTGAGCGGGCGCTTCTACTATCTGGTGGCCATCCTCCTCTTCCTGGGCCTGGACCTTCACCATCCCTTCCTCGCCGGCTTCGGCAGCTCCTTCGATCTGCTGCCCATCGGCGGGACGCAACTGGCCGTGGCCGGATTCCAGCACTGGGCCGAACTCTCCGGACAGGTCCTGCTGCTCGCCGTGCGAATGAGCCTGCCGGTCATCGGCGCCTTGCTCCTCGTCGATCTGGCTCTGGGCTTCCTGAGTCGCCTGGTGCCGCAGATGAACATCTTCCTCGTCGGTTTCCCCCTCAAGATCGGTCTCGGCCTGGCGGCCCTGGCCCTGGGAATCGGCGTGGGCGCCCGCGTACTGCGAGGCGCCATCGAGGCCTTGATCGTGGATTTCCACTCTCTCATGAGCTGGATGGGATAGATGCCTGAGAAACCGAGTCAGGACCGCACAGAGCTGGCCACGCCGCGAAAGCGGCGGGAGGCTCGAAAGCGCGGACAGGTTGCCCGCAGCCAGGAGCTGTCGAGCTTCCTGGTGCTCTTCGTGGGCATGCTCCTGCTTCTGATGATGTATCCGGTCATCTGGGCCAATCTGCGAGGCATGCTCAGTTCGGCCTTCGCCTTTCGCGGAGCCACGAGCATGACCATGGAACACTTCATTCCCCAGGCCGAACTCTGGACCCGCCAGGGCATGTCCATGGTCCTGCCCATCTGGGGCATACTGCTGGCCGTGGGAATCTTCTCGGCGGCTTCCCAGGTTGGTCTGCAGCTCAATGCCGAACTGCTCGCATTCAAGCCCGACCGAATCAATCCCCTCAATGGATTCAAACGAATCTTCAGCAAGCGGAGCGCCTTCGAGCTGGTGAAGAGCCTGCTCAAGATGAGCCTCTTGCTCCTGCTGACCTGGATCACCCTGAAGGGCGAGAGCGAGCGCCTGCTCGGCATGGCCGGACTGGATCTGGTCTCTGCCCTGAAACTGCTGGGCGCGGTGGCCTTCAAGCTGGCCGGACGCCTCATCATGCTCATGGTGGTCCTGGCCCTGGCAGACTTCGCCTTCCAGCGCTGGCAGTACGAGCGCGATCTCATGATGACCAAGCAGGAAGTTCGCGACGAGCTCAAGGATACCGAGGGCGACCCTCTGGTGCGATCCCGCCTTCGCGCCTTGCAGCGCGAGATATCCGTTTCGCGAATGATGGAGGACGTGAAGCAGGCCGACGTGGTGGTCACCAACCCGACCACCTATGCGGTGGCCCTGGCCTACGACGATTCCATGGCGGCGCCCAAGGTGCTGGCCAAGGGCCAGCGCAAGATGGCACAGCGCATCAAGGACGTGGCCCGCGAGGCAGGGATCTCGGTGGTGGAGAACAAGCCCCTGGCACGGGCCCTCTTCGCCGAGGCCGAGGTGGGCGCGAGCATCCCCCTGAAGTTCTATCAGGCCGTGGCCGAACTGCTGGCCTACGTCTATCGCCTGAGCGGTGGCGAAGCCGTGAGGAGTGAGGCGTGATCGAGAGCATGAAGGCAGAGAGACTCGAGCGGATCCTCGCCGGCAACGCCAGCGTGTTGGTGGGGGTGTCGCTCATCGGCGTGCTGGCCGTGATGGTGCTGCTGCTGCCTCCGGGTTTCCTCGACGTCCTGCTCGCTTTCAACATCACCTTCGCGCT
This sequence comes from uncultured bacterium, assembly GCA_964410395.1. Taxonomy (GTDB): domain Bacteria; phylum Krumholzibacteriota; class Krumholzibacteriia; order JACNKJ01; family JACNKJ01; genus JACNKJ01. Next base: position 205,172 of record CAYPGS010000001.1, on the reverse strand, counting down.
GATCATTCTCATGGTGACCTTCTACGTGAAGGATCCCCTGGGATTCTCGGTCTTTCCGACGCTCCTGCTCTTCCTCACCCTCTTCCGTCTGGCTCTGAACGTGGCCTCCACGCGACTGATCCTGCTGGACGGCTACGCGGGCAAGGTCATCGACTCCTTCGGTGCTTTCGTGGTGGGCGGCAATCCCGTGGTGGGAATGATCGTCTTCATCATCCTGGTGGTCATCCAGTTCATCGTGATCACCAAGGGCGCGGGACGCGTGGCCGAGGTTGCGGCGCGATTCACCCTGGACGCCATGCCCGGCAAGCAGATGGCCATCGACGCCGACCTCAACGCCGGACTCATCGACGAGCGCGAGGCGAGAGAGCGGCGCGAGCGTATCGGACGCGAGGCGGATTTCTTCGGCGCCATGGATGGTGCCAGCAAGTTCGTGCGAGGCGACGCCATCGCGGGCATCATCATCACCGTGGTGAACATCCTGGGCGGCTTCATCATCGGCGTGGCCCAGCAGGGCATGCCTTTCAGCCAGGCCCTGGGCACCTACACGCTCCTGACCGTGGGTGACGGACTCGTCAGTCAGATTCCCGCGCTGATCATCTCCATCGGCGCGGGCGTGGTGGTGACGCGGGGCCGGAGCGAGCAGGATCTCGGCGATGACTTCCTCCAGCAGATCTTCAGCCAGTCGAGGGCCCTGGGTATCGCCGGCGCGGCGCTGCTCCTGCTCGGACTGGTTCCCGGACTGCCCAATCTGCCCTTCCTTCTCCTGGGCACCGCGGCCAGCGCCGCCGCTTTCCGTAGCCGCAGCCGAGAGAAGCGTGAAGCGGAGCAGGTTACCGAGCAGGCGACCGAGGCCGAACCCGAAGGCGACCCCCTCGAGGATCCGGCCATCTTCCAGGTGGACCGGCTCGAATGCGAGATCGGCTACGGCCTGATCTCCCTGGCCGACGCGGGCCGCAAGGGCAACCTGCTGGAACGGGTCACGGGACTCCGACGGCAGCTGGCGCGGGAGTTGGGAATCTTCGTCAGTCCGATTCGCATTCGGGACAACATCCAGCTGAGCCCCAACGAGTACGCCATCAAGCTCAAGGGAGTGGAGCTGGAGCGAGGCGAACTCCTGCCCGGACATCTGCTCTGCATCGCCGCTCCGGAGGAGCGAGGGGATCTGAAGGGCATCGAGACCCTGGAGCCCGCCTTCAACCTTCCCGCCATGTGGATCCAGGAAACCGAGCGCGAGCGCGCCGGCGCCCTCGGGCTCACGGTGGTGGAGCCCACCGCGGTACTGGCCACCCACATGTCCGAGATCATCCGCCGACACGCCGACGAGATCATGACCCGCCAGGACGTGCAGCGCCTGGTCGACGGCGTGCGCGACGTAGCGCCCGCCCTGGTGGAGGAGCTCATCCCCGTCCAGGTGAAGCTGGGATTCCTGCAGAAGGTCCTGGCCAACCTGCTCCACGAGCGCGTGCCCGTGCGGGACATGGTGAGCATCCTCGAATCGGTTGGGGACTGGATCGGCCAGAGCCAGAGCAGCGACTTCATCGCGGAGAAGGTCCGCGAGAGCCTGGGACGCATCATCGTGAAGGAGTACTGCGACGAGATGGATCTGCTGAGCGTGATCACGGTGGATCCGGAAATCGAGCAGCTCTTCATGGATGCCCTGGCGCAGTACGGGGAAACGGGGGGCGTGAGCCTGCCTCCGGAGGCCGCCGACCGTTTCCAGAAGGGACTCAGAATCGAAGTGGAAAGATCAGCTCAAAGGGGCATGCAGCCGGTCCTGCTGGTGAGCAGCCCCATTCGACTCGTCTTCAAGCGCTTCACGGAGACGACACTCCCCGGACTCGCGGTGCTGGCCTATTCGGAGGTGCCGCTGGGACAGGAAGTGAAAGCCACAGGGATGGTGAAGCTCCATGACTAGGGAAAAGATCCTCGCCGACGATATGAATGAGGCTCTCCGGGAAGTAAAGGAGCGCTTTGGATCCGAGGCCTACATCCTCGAGACGCGCACGGTACGGGAACGCATTCCCGGCAGCATGAGCTCGAGAAAGCAGGTGGAACTCACCGTCAGCCTCGCGGCGCCGCCGCAGGTGGAGCGGGAGGATCTGCCGCCGCTTCAATTGGGCAAGGACGGGCGATTCGTGAGCGAGGCTCCCAGCCTCGAATCGGAACTGCACCGTCTGGATACCCTGCTCACCGAGATCGAGGAGCACGAGGAGCGACTCGAGAAGATGGATCAGTCGGGCTACCCCCTAGAGCGGGAGCTTCGGGCCTGGGGTCTCTTCGACGGCACCATCGAACGTCTGTGCCGGGACTTCGAACAGGAGATCCCCGCGGTGGATCAGAACGATCCCCAGGTCGCAATGGACCGCCTGGCGGGCACCCTGCGATGCGTGGGCAAGATGCAGGTGGCGGACCTGCGTGGCATTCACGCGCTCACGGGACCTCCCGGAGTGGGCAAGACCAGCATCGCCCTCAAGCTGGCCGATCGTGTCAGCGGCAGCGGCGCCAGGGTGGCCTATCTGGCCTACGGACCGCGCCACGCGGGAGAGGTCGCCAGACTCGAGGAGGCATCCCGGCGCCTCGGATTCGAGGTGGCTTTGGCCGAAGACGAGAACACCCTCATGGGCGTCATCCGTCATCTGCTGAGCCGTGACCTCATCCTCCTGGACATGCCGCCTCTTGAGGACACCCAGTGGGATCTTCTGGAAAAGGTGGAAGAAGCCCTGCACCGCGAACCTGTATTCCGGCATCTGGTGGTCGCCGCCGATGGCGGTTGGCGGGATCTGGAAGGCGCGGCGGGAGCCGCCGACTTCCTGGCCATGACCCGGGCCGATCGTGACGCGGCCCTGCGCCCGGCTTTGGACCTGCTGCCTCTGGGTGAGTTCAACCTCGGCTTCGTGTCCTCGGGTGCGGATACCGATTCACCCATCGAAGTGGCCAACGCCGAGAACATGATCGCGCCCCTGGAGCAGAGGGTCCTTCGCCGCCAGGCCATGAACGGATAGGGGAGAGGGATGAAACGATTCAAGTGGGTATCCAGGGCCAGCTTCTTCGGAGGCTTCCTCACCTACATGGGAGCATCCTTCGGCGGACTGGATCTCCTCTCGGCCATGGAGAAGGCCCTGCTGGCCACGGTGGTCCTCTACGGCCTAGGGGTCTTCGGGATACTGGCCTACTACCAGGTCACCATCCACATGGCCAAGCCCAAGGAAGAGGAATCTGAAGAAATCGACGCGACTGGCATGCCCCCCGGCCATGGCACAGATGGTGCAAGCTGGGATGGGGAGCAGGCAGCACCTGGGAACAGCCTCCAGCAGTGAGTGAGGAGAAGCACTCAACTTGACTTACGTCAATGACTTGTGGAGTTCCTACCTAAGGGACCCAAACCCTCGAGACCGGGAAAGACTGGTCCTGAATTACCTGGGACTGGTCAAGTACGTCGCGGGCCGTTTGGCGGCCGGACTGCCTGATTTCGTGGATATGGACGACCTGGTCGGAGCGGGCATGATGGGCCTCATGAAGGCCATCGAGTCCTACGATCCCGACAAGGAAGTCAAGTTCGAGACCTACGCCTTGCCGCGCATACGCGGAGCCATGCTCGACGAACTGCGCAGCCTGGACTGGTTCCCCCGATCCATACGACGCAAGGCGCGACTCCTGAACAACGCCACCGAGGAACTGGAAGGCACCCTCGGACGCAGCCCCACTGACGGCGAACTGGCCCGTCATCTGGACCTGGATCTGGCAGACTTCTACCGGCTGGTGGGGGAGATCTCGCGCAGTAATCTGCTCTCCCTCGAAGAAGAGGTACGCACGCGCAACGACGGCACCTACACCACGGTGCGAGACATGTTGCCCGACGCGAAGCTTCTGAAGGCCGATGAGGTATTGGCCGAAAAGGAATTGAAGGAACTGCTCGTGGAAACGCTGCGGGGAATGCCCGAGCGCGAGCGGCTGGTATTGACGCTGTACTATTTCGAAGAATTGACCCTGGCTGAAATCGGAGAATCGCTGGGCGTGACCGAAAGCCGCATTTGCCAGATTCACGGTAAGGCGGTCCGGCGCCTTCGCACTCGAGTACGCGAACGGACCCGCGAGTCGGCCCAGCCTCGCATCACGCGAAAGGAGGGCCGAAAGGTCCTGTCATCGTGATTTGGAGGGGAAAATGGAGAATGTCAAGAAACTCCCGAGTACCCAAGGAATCGCCAACCCCATAGGTAAGTCCCGGCGGGAACGTCCCAAGGGCAGGGACGACGAGAACCTGGAGAAGGCGCGCAAGCGCCGCAAGCAGCAGGAACAGAACGAAGCCCAGCGCTTCGAACAGGATAGCAGCGAGACTGAATCCCGGGATCAGGCGCCCGAGGAGAATGAGCGAGGACAGCTGCTGGACGAGAAAGCCTGAGAAGCCGAGCGAGGAGTAAGATGGAATGGATGCCCGAGGCCCTTCGGAGCCTGCTGGACGGACACGGAAAGCAGCTTCTCATCGCCGCGGAGTTGGCGCTGTTGGGGACCCTCTTCATGATCCTGGTCTACCGACTGAAACTGCGTCGAGATCGGCATAGGGGGGAAGACGCGACGGCACCGAAGCCAGCCATGCCTCAGGCCGAAGTGAAGGCCCTCTACGAGCAGGAAGCCGAACTCTCTCCCGAGAGCTTCTCTCTGGATACCCACGACGACAATTCCCCAGAGACCGAGAGCTGTCCGCCCGAACTCAGTCGACGCATCGACAAGCTCGAGGAAAGAGTCAGGGGCCTGGCCCTCAGGGCCCGCGGCTGATGCCTTGACAATTTCCCCGACCCGCGCTTTCATGTCCGTGTCAAGATGACATACCCAAGCGCGACCCCTTTGCGCGCATCTTGAAGAAGGATGCACAAGCCCATGGCTGACACGGTCTTACTCATATCGAAGGACGAGGAGCTCCTCCGTCAAATCGGCAACTGGGATCGGCTCGAAGGGGCCGATCTCGTCTTGGTGGAGGACGCGGGCGAGGCCTATAGCCTGCTCGAAGAGCTCGATCCTCTGATCCTCGTCATCGACCGAAGGGCCATGGACCAGAGCCCCCTCTCGCTCATCCGGAAAATCCACAAGCGACACCCGCACCTCGAAATCGCCCTCATGGAGAGCGAGCGCTCGGACCGGGTGCGAGAGGCCGAGAAGCGGGCCGGCGTGGACCACTTCATCGAATTGCCCCTCTCCGAACGGGATCTCAAACTGCTCATGGCCAGGCGCATCCGACTGCAACGATTCCGCCGGGTGTCGGGCATGGTGGGGCGTAGCGACCGCTTCGCCCAGATCATCGAGATGATCCTGCACATCGCCACCACGGAGATCAGCGTCCTGGTCACGGGAGAGAGCGGAACGGGCAAGGAACTCGTCGCCAAGACCCTGCACGATCATTCGAGGCGCAAGGACGGTCCCTTCCTCGCCCTCAACTGCGGAGCCCTGCCGGAGGGCACTCTGGAGAGCGAACTCTTCGGTCACGAGAAGGGCGCTTTCACCGGCGCCCAATCATCTCACGCCGGACACTTCGAACGCGCCGATGGCGGAACCCTCTTCCTCGACGAGATCGGCGAGATCTCCCACTCCATGCAGATTCGCCTCCTGCGGGTGCTGGAGACCGGAGAGTTCCTGCGCATGGGAGGCACGCGTCCCATCCAGACCGATGTGCGTCTGGTGGCGGCCACCAACCGCGACCTCGAACTGGAGGTGCGGGAGGGGCGATTCCGCCGCGATTTGCTTCACCGCATCAAGGTCTTCGAGGTGAGGCTTCCATCCCTCAGGGAACGGCGCGAGGACATTCCTCTTCTGGTCGAACATTTCATCCGCGAGACCGACGCTCGCGAGGGCACGGGCCTGCTGGAGGTCGACGAGGAGCTCATGGAAATGCTCAGCGGCGCGCCCTGGCCAGGGAACATCCGCGAGTTGAGGAACGTGGTGCAGCGCATGTGCATCATGGCGGGGGGCAGGAAACTGAGCCTGCGGGATCTTCCCGAAGACCTTCTTCGCGGAGACACGGTTCAGGCCGGCGGAAATCTGCCCGTGCCGCTGAACATGAATCCGGAGGAGGCCGAACGCGAACTGCTCTATCGGTCCATTCTCTCCCTGCGCGAGGACGTGAATTCCGTGCTGGAGATCCTGCGGCGATTCCAGGTGCAGATGGAGGGGGACGAGATCCCCGCCGCCATGGGCGAGAAGCTCTCAGCCGCCCGCTTCGGCCGGGATCTGAGCAGTCACGAGAGCCCACGTCGACTGGAGGATGTGGAGCGCGAGATGATCCAGCGGGCCCTGGAGGAACATCGAGGCCACCGCCGCCGGGCTGCCGAGCAGCTGGGCATCAGCGAGCGGACCCTCTATCGGAAGATCAAGGATTTCGGACTTTAGCAGCCTGCTAAGCGGCTGTAAGGAAAATCATTGGCCTCGCCTCGCGGCCTGAACTATCATCCGGCATCCCCGGCGTGCAGGCCGGGTTTTCAACAAAGGAAAGGGAAGTCCCATGAGAGGAAACGCGAAGCCCCTGCTGCTCTTTCTCGCCCTGCTTCTGATCGTTCCAGCCGCCTCGGCTACCAAGTATTCCGGCGACTTCATGTCCAAGGGACTCGATGCCCGTTCCCTGGCCATGGGAGGAGCCTTCTCGGCCGTGGCCAACGATCTGGGTGCCCTGCAGCATAATCCCGCCGGCCTGGCCTTTCAGCAGGGTTCCCGCCTGGGTTTCATGCACGACGAGCGCTTCGCGGGTCTCGTCCAGGTGGATCACCTGGCCTACTTCCGCGAGGTGCAGTTCAAGGGCCGTGACGGCGCCCTGGCCTTCGACGTTCTGAGGGTCGGCGTGAGGGACATCCTCTTCACCGAGGACCATCCCTACAACGACCTCAACGAGAACGGCGAGTTCGACGGCATCGAGGAACTGCCCGACACCTTCGATCCGCGCTACTTCCGCAACGAGAGCGACCAGGAGTGGCTCTTCCGCGGATTCTACGCTCGGGCCCTGGGCGACTGGGCCCTTTCCGGCGGCGTGAAGGTGATCTACCAGGCCGTGGGCGACTACAGCAGCTTCGGCTTCGGCATGGACGCCGGCATCATGGCGCCGACCCTTCCTGGGAACATAAGCTTCGGAATGCGGGTGGCGGATTTCACCGGCACCTTCATCGCCTGGAGCACGGGTGTTCAGGAAGTGGTCACGCCTTCCCTGCACCCGGGTTTCGCCTGGAGTCATGACTTCGAATCCCTGGGCGCCAAGCTCCTGCTCGCCGCCGACCTGGAGATCCGTTTCGACGGTCTGGATACCGCCGCCGTCTGGTCGGGGGGCAAGACCAGCGCCGACCCGCACCTCGGCATGGAACTGGTTCTCGCCGAGGCCATCGCTCTGCGCGCGGGTCTCGACCGGGAAGACTGGACTCTCGGTGGAGGCCTCAGCCTTGCCCGCTACGATCGCGGTCTCTGGGGACTGCCCATCTCGGACCTGAGTCTGGACTATGCCTTCGGATCCCATGAGGATCTGGATGGCAGTCATCGCGTTGGAATGGGGCTGGGGTTCTAGACAGCCGAGGCGGAAGCCCAAGTCTAAAAAAAGCCGCCTGCTGGAGCAGGCGGCTTCTTCATATCCAGGAAACTAGCTTCGCGTGAAGACCACCAGTTCATCTCCCGGATGAATCAGCGCGTTCTTCCCCTTGAGTTTGGGATTCCAGTCCAGAAGATCGTAGACCGTCGCGCCGTAGAGGCGGCTGATCTGGAAGAGGTTCTCGCCCCTGCGCACCACGTGGACACGCTGAACGGGATTCGTGGACGACTTCGCGTCGCCGCTGCGTGCGGGGCGCAGGAACTGGAGCACCTGCTGAGGATAGATGGTCGCCGTCTTGGACAGGCCGTTCCAGCTCTGCAGGTCGGCCACCTTGACACCGAGTTTCTGTCCGATGATGGACAGATTGTCGCCACGGCGCACCGTGTAGAAGTCCTTGGACATGCCCTCCGCCACGGGAATGGCGGGCAGGTTCTTCTCGGCCGCGCGAATCACGCTGGATGAGGGATGGGGAGTGTAGGCCACGTCGGACTTGGTGGGAATGACCAGGGTCGCCCCGGCCCTCAGGCGACGCGCGTTGCGGATACCGTTCTGGCGCATGATGGCGTCCACTGAGGTGCCATAGCCCTTGGCGATGTCGTAGAGCGTCTCGCCGCGCTTGACCTTGTGGCGCGCGAAGGAGATCTGATCGCCGCGGGGCAGGGTATCCAGGGCGTCGGCGATCCTCGTCGTCTTTCCCGGAGGCACATGGATTGCGTAGGCACCGTGATCCGGCGGGGTGCACCAGCGCAGCAGGTGGGGATTCATCTCCTTGATGCGATCCAGTCTGATGTTCCCCTTCTTCGACAGGAAGGTCAGGTCCACGGCCCGATCCACGGAAAGGTCCTCGTAGCGGAAGGCCTCGACGAGGCCGGCTTCCCGGAAACCATGGCCCACGAGGTCTCTGCCGATGATCGTGGCGGCCATCATCTTGGGCACGTAGTCGCGGGTCTGCTTGGGAAGTCGAAGATCCCAGAAGTTTCGGCTGCCGGCCCGGCGCATGGATGCCATGACCCGGAACTCTCCGGAGTTGTATCCGGCCATGGCGAGGTCCCAGTCCTGGAAGATGCCGTAGAGATGGGACAGGTACTGGGAGGCCGCCTCGGTGGAACGCACCCAGTCACGACGTTCGTCCACCCAGTAGTCGATGGTGAGGCCGTAGCGACGTCCCGTTCCACGGATGAACTGCCATGGACCCACGGCACCGGCGCTGCTCTTGACTTTGGGCTCGAAGCCGCTTTCGATCATGGCCAGGAAGTAGAGCTCGGGCGGCAGATCGTATCGGGCCAGGGTCTCCTCGATGAGCGGACGGAATGGCGCGCCGCGATCGATCCATTTCTGAAAAGCCTCGCGTCCCGGGCCCGTGAAATGCTTGAGCCAGTAGTCCACGCGTTCGTTGCGGACCACCTCGAGAGGGCGGCTGGGCAGTTTGGGAAGGCTGCCGTACCAGAGGGCGAGCAGGGAATCGTCCGCCACCTCCAGGGGAGCGGCGAAGCGCATGACCGCTTCCTCGTCGAGAATGTCCTGGAGCAGGTCCATGCGGGACTGAAGGCTGGAGAGGTAGAACTGGGTCAGGCCGTTGCCCAGACTGTCCTCCTCGGCCTCCTCGAAGAGGGCGGCGGTTTGGTCGAGATGCTCTTGGGCTTCGAGGAAATCGCCGATGGCATAGTGGTGCATGGCGTCGTCGTAGCTGCCCTGAAGCTGCTGAAGTCGAGGGTTGAAGGCCAGGGCGCGGTCCTGGAGCGACCACTCGCTGACCACCGGTTCGACAGCCTCGTGAACGATCTCGGGCGGCTTTTCTTCGACCGGGATCGTCAAAGTTGTATCCAGAACGGAGGGGATTTCGGCCACCTCCGTTGTCAGATTCTTATCCTCCCCGCCGGGAGCACAGGCTCCTACGATGAGCAGGGAGGCGACGAGCAGGACATCGAGCTGTTTCTGGAATGGCACGGGAACTCCTGGAAAGGATTGTGCATGTGGATGTGCGGAGCGGCCAGTCTAGGGCAAAGCCGGAAGAACTGGCAATCAAGTTTTGAACGATCGGCTCGGGCGTAAGTGCATGAAAGGTGGTATAATTACCAGTGCAAGCAAGGTTCCACACGGCGGGGGATGTCCCCAGTCCCCAGTCTTCGGATGAGCAGCCCATGGATAGACTTCACAAGACGAGCCGGTACTTCCTCGAACACCTGGTGCCCCGGGACGCCCTGGACGCCTCGCAGGAGGACCGGCTGAGAGCCATCCTCTCGGAGGATGACGATATCAGCCTTCGAGGCTTCGCCAGGGAACTGGCGGAAGCCCTGGCCGAGCGCGGCCTGTTCGAAAAAGTTGGCGAATTCCAGTATCGAGATCCCCGCAGCGGCGCCCGATTCCGTTTCCCCGCGGCCGCGGCCCCCGAGGCCGTCGAGAAGCCATCCAATCCGGGCATCAAGACGGGCAGGGCCCTTCGACCTCCCCAATCCGAGCAGCTCGAGGAAATCTACGACGAGGTGCTCTCGGCCATCCGCCTCGAGGAGAGAAGTCCGGGGGGCGAGTCCGGCCTGGGAAGGCTTCTGGGTCTGCTCGACACCTGGGTCTCCAAGGTGGACTACCAGCTCTACTGCTTCCTCACCGGCTCGGAAATCCCCGACCAGTTCGCCGATCAGATCCTCGTCATCGAGCCGGAGACCCTGGACATCTCCCATCCCTTCCGGCAGGTGATCCACCGAAAGGTGGCCCTGCAGCTGGAGGCGAATGACCCGAGCTTCCTGAACTTTCCCCGACGGCCGGGTGGCAACACCGGCGGCATCTATCTGCTTCCGCTCTTCCTGGATGGAAAGCCCTGGGGCGTGCTGGACATCCATCTGCCCAGCGACGAGGCGGGCGAGGAGCTCGAGGGGAAGCTGCAGCTTCTGGCCAGCGCCCTGTCCCACCAGATCTACAATCACCGGATCCTGTCCAAGGTGGTCTTCGTGGACTGGACCACCCAGGTCTACAATCGCACCTTCCTCGAAATCCAGCTCCCCCTGGAAATCGAAAAGGCAAGACGCAACGGCGAACACCTGGCCCTACTGGTCATCGACCTGGACGACTTCAAGCGCGTGAACGACCGATACGGCCACGCCCGAGGTGATCAGGTTCTGCGTGAGTTCGCCGATGTGCTCAAGAAGACCTTCCGCAAGGTCGACCAGATCTTTCGCTTCGGCGGCGAGGAGTTCGTGGTGCTGCTGCCGCGCCTCGATCGGGAACGGGCCCTGCGGGCGGCCGAGCGCTTGACCGAGGCCATTCGGGGCAGCGAGTTCCTGCTGGATGAAGTCGAGGGCGGCATCCGACTCACGGCCAGTGTCGGCGGAGCCATCTTCCCCGATATGGCTTCCAGCGAGGCCCAGCTCTTCCGCATGGCCGATGAATCCTGCTATCGCTCCAAACGCGAGGGCAAGGATCGAGTGATCTTCCCCGAATTGGATTCCTAGAGAAGTACCTCCCGAACATCCCATATCTGGAGGATGGCCCTGTTTCGCTACCTGGCGGCGGGACTCTGTGCGGGACTCCTCGCGCGGCTGGGCGGGGACGTCTGGATGCTCCTGGGGCTGGTGCTGGCCCTGCCGCCGAAACTGCTTCCCGCAAGACCCAGGGTTCTGGAGAGCCTCACTATAATGGTGGGGCTCTTCGCGGGTCTTCTCCTGGCGGGACCCATCGAGGAGGGAGATCCAGCCTCGGGCAGAATCAAGGGGGTCTGGAGATTCACCGCGGTGGCGAAGGGAGGCATGTTCTCCGGCAGGCTGGCCGGTGGGGGAGATCTGCTGATTCGCGGCAGCGGCCGGCGCTTGCCGATTCCGGGGGATGAGTTCACGGCTCACGGCCTATATCTCGAAAGCTCGGTCTTCCGTTCTCCTGAATTCCGTCTCCAAAGCTGGGAGTCGGAGGTCGGCGAAAACCATCTTCAGCGCCAATCCCGCCTGGGACGCCTGGAGGGCCGTAGCAGGATTCTGTTTCCTCTCACCGGGAGCTACCAGGACAGACAGAGGCCACTGGCTCGAGCGCTGCTCTTCGGGGACAAGCGAGGTCTGCCCAGCAGGGCGAAGAGAGCATTCCGGGACGCGGGGCTGGCTCACCTGCTCGCCCTGAGCGGATTGCATGTAGGGCTCTTCCTGCTGCTCCTCCGCAGATTGCTCACACCCATGACGGCCCGGCCCTCCCGCGCCGAGTGCCTGCTGCTTCTCGTGCTTCCCTTCCTTCCTGCCTGGGGAGGCGGAGGCGCGTCCATCAACAGAGCCAGCTTCATGGCGGGCTATCTGCTCCTGGGGAGAAGGATGGGAGGGCGTCCCCTGGGCATCGAGGCTCTGGCCTTCGCGGCTTGCATGGAAATCATGCGGCGTCCGGCCTCTCTGTTCGAGCCGGGATTCCAGCTCAGCTATCTGGCCACGCTGGCGCTCCTGGCCTTTCCCGGCCGCAGGGCTAGGCTGGATGCTCGATGGATGGGGCGAAGCATCCACTACCTAAGGGAAGGGTTTAACATCTCGACTCTTTGCACCCTGGCCCTCCTTCCCGTGATTCTGGTTCGATTCGACCATCTACCTCTTGGAGGTTCATTCTGGAATCTGCTCGCGGCCCCCCTGACGGCGGCTTCCCTGTTCACCGGATGGACCTTGTTGCCCTTCGGTCTTCTGCCGGGCTCGACCCTGATTCCCGACTTCGCCTTCGCCAGGCTTTTGGATCTCGGCACCCTGGCCGGCAGCCAATGGAGGCTCCTGCTCACCGGATTCGAGGTGCCCGGCTGGGCCTGGCTCCCCTGGGGCTGGGGAATGCGGGGAATCCTGGTATCGAGGAGACTCCGATCCTGGATTCTGGCCATGACACCCGCGGCGGTGGGCTGGATTCAAGGAAAAGGCGGGTTCGAATGGGGTCCGCCGCCATTCTGAGCGCAAAGAGTTGACAGGATCCCCGGCCCTTCCTAGGATGCCCGCGTCGCCTCGCGCGTCTTCCCCAACAGTGCAGGTAAACCATGCATCGGATCGCCGTCTTCGCCTCCGGACGCGGCTCGAATTTCATTTCTCTCTTTTCGGCCTCCCAGGCCGGGCACTTCCCGGGAAGCATCGTACTGCTCGTCAGTGACAAGGCCGAGGCGGGAGCCGTGGCCTTCGCCCGCGAACAGGGCATCGACACCTTCGTTGTCGACTCGGACCGTCCCAAGGGCGGACTCAGCCTCGAAGAGGAAACGGAGTTTCGCGACGCCTGCCAGAAGGCCGAGGTCGACTGGATCTGTCTCGCCGGCTTCATGCGGATTCTCAAGGGTCCGCTGCTGGATGCCTTCGAGGGGCGCATCCTGAACATCCACCCCGCGCTGCTTCCGTCCTTTCCCGGTCTTAACTCCCAGGCGCAGGCCTTCGACTACGGGGCCAAGGTGGCCGGCTGCACGGTGCACTTCGTGGACGCGGGCGTGGACACGGGTCCCATCGTATGCCAGCGGGCCGTGAAGGTAGAGGACGAGGACAGCGTTCAGGATCTGGCCGCCCGTATTCTCGAGCAGGAACATCAGATATACCCCGAGGCCCTACGACGTCTCTTAACCGAGAACTGGAGTCGAGAAGGCCGCCGCATCGTTTTCGCCAACCGAAAGGATTCCCCATGACGCGAAGTACTCTCTCGCGCAGCGAGGACCTCGGACTCAAGCCCAGCTACAGCGGAAAGGTCCGCGACCTCTTCGATCTGGGTGACAAGCTCCTCATCGTTGCTACCGACCGAATCAGCGCCTATGACCACATCATGCACGAGCCCGTGGAGGGCAAGGGAGAGATGCTCACCCAGATCTCGGTGAAGTGGTTCAGGCATCTGGAAGGACTGGTGCCTCACCATCTCATCAGCGACAACTGGAAGGACTTCCCCGAGCCCTTCAATCGTCCGGAACTGGGCAAGCGGAGCATGCTCGTGCACAAGACCGACCGCTTCGATCTCGAATGCGTGATCCGTGGCTACCTCACCGGCTCCGGCCTCAAGGACTACAATGCCACCGGCGAGGTCTGCGGCATCGCCCTGCCCGAGGGAATGCGCGACGCGGACAAGCTGCCCGAGCCCATCTTCACGCCGGCCACGAAAGAGGATGACGGCCACGACATGAACGTGGACCACGAAACCGCCCGCGGCATCGTGGGGGACGAGTGGTTCGAGCCCCTGGCCCAGGTGAGCCGGCGCATCTACGAGGCGGGCGAGGCCTATGCCCGCGAGCGAGGCATCATCATCGCCGACACGAAATTCGAGTTCGGCATCTACGACGGCAAGCTCATGCTCATCGACGAGGTCCTCACTCCCGACAGCTCCCGCTTCTGGGACGCCTCCATCTACGAGCCCGGCAAGTCGCCGGTCTCCTTCGACAAGCAGATCCTGCGCAACTGGCTCGATGAACAGGGCTGGGATCGCGAGGGGACGCCGCCGCATCTTCCTCAGGATCTGCGCGCGCGCATCTATGGTCGCTACGAGGAGATCCTCGAGAAACTCTTCCCGGGAAGTGCGGAGGCCTAATGAAGATTCGCAGAGCCCTGCTCAGCGTCACGGACAAGTCGGGACTCAGAGAGCTGGCCGAGTATCTGGTCGGCGAGGGCGTGGAACTCATCGCCAGCGGCGGCACTCGCCGCCATCTGGAAGAGGCGGGACTTCCCGTGCTGGAGCTGGCCGCCTGGACGGGAAGTCCGGAGGCCCTGGGCGGCCGGGTGAAGACCCTGCACCCCAAGGTTTTTGGTGGAATCCTGGCCGATCCCGAGCTTCACGCCGGGGATCTGGAGAAGCTGGACTTCCCGCTCATCGACCTTGTGGTCTGCAATCTCTATAGATTCAAGGAGACTGCGTCGGATATCTCATGTAGTTTCGAGGATATCATCGAGGCCATCGACATCGGGGGGCCCAGCCTCATCCGCGCCTCCGCCAAGAATCATCGCCGGGTGAGCATCCTCTGTCGTCCCGGGGACTACACGGAGTTCATGGAGGCCTGCAAGGCGGGTGGGGGCAACCCCGGCGCTGAGCTGCGCAGGGAACTCGCAGGCAGGGCCTTCGCCCACACCCGGGACTACGATCTGGCCATCGCGGACTGGCTCGGTCAGGGGGGCGGCGAGTTCGGCGAGGAACTCCAGACCCTGCGCTACGGGGAGAACCCGCACCAGAAGGGATGGCTCCACGCCTGGCGTTCGGGCGGCCTGCCTTTCGAGCAGCACCAGGGCAAGGAACTCTCCTACAACAATATTCTCGACCTGGGTGGGGCACTCGATCTGATCTTCGATCTGCACGGACCCGCGGCCGCCGTGATCAAGCACAGCAATCCTTGTGGAGTCGGCTTCGGCGCGGGCAGCGCCGAGGCCCTGGAACGCGCCTGGGCCTCCGAGCCCGTGAGCGCTTTCGGATCGGTGATCGCCCTGAGCCACCCGGTGGACGAGAAGACCGCGGCCTTCCTGTCCGACAAGTTCTTCGAGGTGCTCGTAGCGCCCTCCTATGACGAGGCCGCCCTGGCCCGATTCGCCAAGAAGAAGAACCTTCGGGTGCTCTCGCTATCCGACGCGGAGGCCTGGCGAGCCAAGGAGCGGCTGCGCAGCGTGGGTCCGCTTCTGCTCCGGCAGGAGGAGGACATGCACTTCACGCCCCTCGACGAATGGACAACCGGCGCGGGTGATACCCCGAGCGAGGAAATGCGTCAGGAACTCGAAAGGGCCTGGCGCGTGGTGAAGCACGTGAAGAGCAACGCCATCCTGCTCTGGAAGGGCGACATGCTGCTCGCCGCCGGAGCCGGACAGATGAGCCGCGTGGATTCCTGCAAGATCGCCGTGGCCAAGGCCCGCGAGCACGGACACGACATCCAGGGCGCTGTGGCGGCCTCCGACGCCTTCTTCCCCTTCGCCGACGGCCTGGAGATCCTGGCCGAGGCGGGTGTGAAATGGGTGGTGCAGCCGGGAGGATCCATCCGCGACGAGGAAGTCCTGACCCGCGCCGAAGAGTTGGGATTGGGCGTGCTGCTCACCGGCCGCCGTCATTTCAGACACTAGGAAGGTTCATGAGCCACGAAGCCCAGTCCATCGTCGTTCTCGACTACGGCAGCCAGTACACCCAGCTCATCGCGCGGCGCATCCGCGAGCTGGAGGTCTTCAGCGTCATCCTGCCCTTCGACGCCAGCGAGGAGGACATCCGCGCGGAGAATCCCGTGGGGATCATCCTCTCGGGCGGCCCATCCAGCGTCTACGAGGAAGGCGCACCCACCCTGAATCCCGCGGCCATGAAACTGGATCTGCCTCTGCTGGGCATCTGCTACGGCATGCACCTGCTCGGACGGGAACTGGGCGCGCCCATCGACCGGACATCCCGCCGGGAGTACGGACTGGCCCAGGTGGACTGCGAAACGGACAGCCGCCTCTTCGCGGGGCTCGGGTCCAGCCAGTCCGTCTGGATGAGTCATGGCGACGCCATGCACGATCTGCCCGAGGGGCTCAGGTCCGTGGCCCACAGCGAGGGCAGTCCGGTTTGCGGATTCGAGAACGTCGAGCGGAAGATCTACGGCCTTCAGTTCCATCCGGAGGTGCACCACAGCGAGCACGGCACGGCCATGCTTCGCAACTTCATCTTCGACATCTGCGAGGCCGACCATCTCTGGACCCGCGAGCACTTCATCGAGATGACCGTGGAGCAGATCCGCAAGCAGGTCGGAACGGGCCGCGTGCTCTGCGCCGTGAGCGGAGGCGTGGACTCCACGGTGGTCGCCGCCCTGCTCGACCGTGCCCTGGGCGAGCAGGTGGACTGCGTCTTCGTGAACAACGGCCTTCTGCGCAAGGATGAACCGGCCCAGGTCGAGAAGCTCTTCAAGGACTACTTCCATGTGCGCTTCCATCACGTGGACGCGTCCGAGAAGTTCCTCAAGAACCTCGCCGGCGTTCGCGATCCGGAACATAAGCGGAAGATCATCGGCGAAACCTTCATCCGGGTCTTCGAGGAGACCGCGCGTAAGCTCGGCGACCTGGATTACCTCGCCCAGGGAACCCTCTATCCCGACGTCATCGAATCGCTCTCGGTGAAGGGACCCAGCGCCACCATCAAGAGCCATCACAACGTGGGTGGTCTTCCCGAGGATATGAAGTTCGAACTGGTCGAACCACTTCGTGAACTCTTCAAGGACGAGGTCCGCGAGGTGGGCAAGGCCCTGGGCCTGCCCGAGCATTTCGTGCAGCGTCATCCCTTCCCCGGTCCGGGTCTGGGGGTGCGAATCCTGGGCGAGGTGACGGCCGAACGGGTGCGGGTGCTGCAGGAGGCCGACGCCATCTTCATCGGAGAGCTTCACGAGAGTGGCTGGTACGAGAAGTCCTGGCAGGCCCTGGCCGTGCTCCTTCCCGTGCAGTCGGTGGGGGTCATGGGCGATCAGCGCACCTACGAGGACGTGGTGGCCCTGCGCTCGGTGAACTCAACTGACGGCATGACCGCCGACTGGACACGCCTTCCCGCCGAACTGCTGGAGCGGGTGAGCGGCCGCATCATAGGCAGCGTGCGCGGCATCAATCGCGTGGTCTACGACGTCAGTTCGAAGCCGCCGGCCACCATCGAGTGGGAATAGCGTGAAGCGCCGGCTGCTGCTCGTCTTTCTGCTCATCGCCATGGGAAGCTCCGCCCGCGAAAGCACCTACGTCTATCCTCCCGGCAGTCATACCCTGGGATTCGATCGCATCGGAGAGTGGGAACTGAAACTCTTCATGGGCCTGGGCGCGAGCTACGACAACCCCCAGGGCCTCGCCGCGGTGAAGCTCAAGAGCCAGGATGATCCCGATGACAAGAAGGACGACGTCTGGCTCACGCTCTTCGGTGTGAACTCCGGCAAGGGACAGCTCGTCTATAACCCATCCCGCTTCGAAGTGAGCACCTTCGGTAAGCGAGGAGAGGGTCGGAATCGATTCCGGGATCCCCTCGGCATCGCCGCCAACGAGGACGGCCATGTGGCCGTGGCCGACGCCGGCAACCGCCGCGTGGTCTTCCTGCACATGAACGGCGCGGGGTTGGAGTGGATCGGATCCGTATCTCGGGTTGAAGGCGACATTCTGCCCACGGACCTCTGCTGGGGCGGCGGAAATTTCTGGGCCACCGACTACGCACGCGGGCGCATCCTCCGTTTCGGTCCCCGAGGAGGCGAGCCGGAAATCTGGGGCCTGCACAACGCGAGGCTCGAGAAACCTCGAGGCATCACGGTCCTGGTTCCCGGAGACAACTGGAGCCGCAGCGGACGTTTCCAGCTGCTCGTGGTGGACAAGGATGGCGCGCGGCTCAATCTGTTCAACGAGAAAGGCTCCCTCGTTCAACAACGAGAGACCTCGGAGATACTGGGGCGGGAGGGCAAGTTCATCTACCCGGTCACCGACCTCTACGGTAACTTCGTCCTGGCCGATTCGGTGAGCGGGCGTCTGGTGAAGCTGGACAAGAAGCTGCGCACCCTGGCCGTCATGGCGACCCTCGACGAGGATCCGCGACCCCTCGAACATCCTCGGGGACTGGCCCTCTGGCGTCGCTACGGACAGCTCTTCATCGCCGAGGAGAAGGGCGGCGCCTATCTCTGGACGGGCACGGACATCTTCGATCCCAGCCTCGAGTGGGAGACCCATCGCAGCGGGCGCAGGTCGCTCATGCTGCAGTTCCGACTCAGCGAGGCCAGCCTGGTGACCATCCATTCCCTCGTTGATGGGCGGGAACAGGAACTGCGTGCCGAGCGGCGGCGCGGAGTGGGCGGCGTGAGGCAGTGGATCCACAAGGATGAGAAACTGGAAGGCGCCAGCGAGATCATCATCAGGGCACGGCCCACCTACTCCTCGAAGAAGACCCTGGTGGTGGAGGCCAGGGTGCCGATTCCGGAGGAGGGGCCATGAAATACGGCGAGTTCTTCCGCAAGGGCATCCACGGCAGCGCCATCGTGATTCCCCTGGGCGTCTGGTTCCTGGATCCCATCATATGGCGCCCGCTGCTCTACACCGGCGCGGCCATCATGCTCATCATCGATCTCGTGCGGCTGGGACATCCCCGCCTGAAAGCCTACGCCAGGCTCATGCTGGGGCCGGCTCTTCGCCGACACGAGGATGTCGAGCTCACCGGCGCCTCATGGATGGCCATCGCCTGCCTGCTAGTGGCCGAACTCTATCCCCTGGACGTGGCCGTGGCGGCCATGGGCTACCTGATCGTGGGCGACGGGGTGGCGGGCCTGGTGGGCAAGACCTGGGGCAAGCACCGATTCGCCTTCGGGAAGAGCTGGGAGGGGACCCTGTCCTGCTACGCGGCCAACCTGGTTGTCGGATTGCTGGTGTTCCGGAGCCTGCCCCCGGCCCTGCTGGGCGCCTTCCTCGGCACCGCCGTGGAGCTCTTGCCCCTGCCCCTGGACGACAATCTGGCCATTCCGCTCATCGCGGGAGGCATTCTTTGGGCGGCCGTCGCCATCTAGCCGAAACATCCTTCCGAGGGGGCCGAATTGACAGCCCCGGGCCGGCCCTCTATTTTAGGCTGGCTTAAGTCCAAGAATATCCCTCGATTATTCGGGAGAGACCATGGCCTTCGATTTCCTCAAGAAAGTATTCGGCACCCAGATGGAGCGGGAGCAGAAGAAGTTCCTACCTCTGGTGGAACGTATCAACGAGCATTTCGATGGATTCTCAGGCGCGGACCTGCCCGCAAAGACCCAGGAGTTTCGCGATCGTCTGGCCGCCGGGGAGGATCTGGACGACATCCTGCCCGAGGCCTTCGCCCTGGTGAAGGAGGCCTGCCGAAGAGCCTGCGGAACAAGCTGGGAGGTCATGGGGCACGAGCAGGACTGGGAGATGCTGCCCTACGACGTGCAGCTCATCGGCGGTATCGCCCTGCACAACGGCAACATCGCCGAGATGGCCACGGGTGAGGGTAAGACCCTGGTGGCCACCCTGCCCCTGTATCTGAACGCCCTCGAGGGCAAGGGCGCCCACCTGGTCACCGTGAACGACTACCTCGCCGAGCGAGACTCCCAGTGGATGGGCAAGATCTACCGCGACCTGGGGCTGACGGTGGGGGTCATCCTCTCGGGCATGGAGCCCGCCGCCCGCCGCGAGGCCTACGACTGCGACATCACCTACGGCACCAATTCCGAGTTCGGATTCGACTATCTCCGCGACAACATGGCCGGCTCCAGGGAGCAGCGCGTCCAGCGCGGTTTCCACTACGCCATCGTGGACGAGGTGGACAGCGTCCTCGTGGACGAGGCGCGTACTCCGCTCATCATCTCGGGCCCCGTGGCCCAGTCCAGCTCCGATGAGAAGTTCTTCGAACTGAAGCCCATGGTGGAGAGCCTCTTCAAGCGCCAGCAGCGGCTCATCAACGACCTCTCGGGTCAGGCCGAGAAGCTCCTGAAGAACGAGGCCCGGGACGACAACGAGCAGTGGGCCCTCGGCACCCTGCTTCTGCAGATTCGCCACGGTTCACCCAAGAGCAAGCGCTTCCTGCGCATGATGCAGGAGACGGGCATGTCCCAGATCATCGGACAGGTCGAGAACGCCAACATGCGCGACAAGACCATGACCGAGCTGGACGCCGTGCTCTTCTTCACCCTCGACGAAAAGGGCGGCAGCATCGAGCTGACCGAGAAGGGTCTGGACTCCCTCAGCGAGAAGGACCGCCAGCTCTTCGTGCTGCCCGACCTTTCCGTGAAGCTCGGCGCTATCGACGAGGACGCCAGCCTCGACGCCAAGGGCCGCGCCCTGGCGCGGGAGGAGGCCCATCGGGAGTTCGCCGAGCGCAGCGATCTCATACACATCATGAACCAGCTCATGAAGGCCTACAGCCTCTTCGAGAAGGATGTGGAGTACGTGGTGCAGGATGGCCGCGTGCAGATCGTCGACGAATTCACCGGACGCGTGCTCCATGGCCGCCGCTACTCGGACGGCCTGCACCAGGCCATCGAGGCCAAGGAAAACGTGCGCATCGAGGGTCAGACCCAGACCTACGCCACGGTGACCCTGCAGAACTTCTTCCGCATGTACGAGAAGCTCTCGGGCATGACCGGTACGGCCATCACCGAGGAAGGCGAGTTCTTCGAGATCTACAAGCTGAAGGTGATGGTGATCCCCACCAACAAGGACGTGGTGCGGGACGACGCCGACGATCGCATCTATCGCACGCGGCGTGAGAAAGTCGCGGCCATCGCCGATGAAGTCCAGCGCCTGCACCGAATGAAGCTGCCCGTGCTGGTGGGTACGGTCTCGGTGGAGTTCAGCGAAACTCTGAGCCGCATCCTTTCGCGTCAGAACATCGTGCACAATGTGCTCAACGCGAAACAGCATCAGCGAGAGGCGGAGATCGTCATGAACGCCGGACAGCCCGGCGCGGTGACCATTGCCACGAACATGGCCGGACGAGGCACGGACATCAAGCTGCACCCGGGCGTGGTGGACGGCAGCGCCCTGACCATCAGCGGGGAGGACACCGGAGAACGCGGTCTGCAGATCGTCGGCACCGAGCGCCACGAGAGCCGGCGCATCGACCGTCAGCTCCGCGGACGTAGCGGACGTCAGGGCGACCCCGGCCGGAGCCTCTTCTTCCTGAGCCTCGAGGACAATCTCATGCGTCTGTTCAGCGGCGACCGCATCGGGCGGGTCATGGATCGAATGGGGGTGGAGGAAGGCGAGGTCATCACCCATCCCATGGTGACCAAGGCCATCGAACGGGCGCAGGTGAAGGTGGAGGCCCACAACTTCGACATACGAAAGCACCTGCTCAAGTACGACGATGTCATGAACATGCAGCGCGAGGTGGTCTACGACCGGCGCAGTTTCTACCTGGAATCCGACGAGCTGGTGGAGGAGGCCGCCGAGAAGGTGGACCAGGTGGTGGCCGACATGGTCGACGCCCGGATCCAGGACGGGGACATCCCCGAGAACTGGCCCATGGAGGATCTCTTCCACGAGCTGGAGGGCGTCTTCCTGGCCGATTTCAGCGTGCCCGAATCGGAGTACGGCGCCTGGGACAAGGATCTGGTCCGCAACACCATGCAGGAGCGGGCCCGTGAGCGCCTGGCCGAGAAGGCCGCCAGCCTTCCCGGAGAGGTCTATCAGCAGGTCCTCCGATACGCCCTGCTCCGGAGCCTGGACGAGGGCTGGAAGGAGCACCTCCTCGAGCTGGACAATCTCAAGAGCGGCATCGGCCTGCGGGCCTATGCCCAGAAGGACCCCCTCATCGAGTTCAAGTCGGAGGCCTTCTCGCTCTTCGAGGAGCTCATGACCCAGGTGGACAGGGACGCCCTCAGCATGCTCTTCCACATGGAGGTGGCGGTGCAGCCCCGGGCCTACGAGGGCGAGGATCTGTCCCGGGTGGAGACCCAGCACGAGGAGTCGGGAGGCTTCACGAAGATTCCGGAACAGGAAACCGCCCAGGGCCAGGCGGCCCCGGAACCGGCCGCGGCCATCAGCGCCACAGGGGCCGCGCCCAGTCAGGCTAAACCTCAGCCGGTCAAGGTGGAAGAGAAGGTGGGACGCAACGATCCCTGCCCCTGCGGCAGCGGGAAGAAGTACAAGAAGTGCCACGGCGCCAACATCGACTGACTTGCATTTGAGCGGGCAGGCTGCTAGCTTGCCCGTCCGCCGCCGAAAGGAAACGGTCCCCATGCAGAAGCGCCTCCTTGAAATCGTGCTCTACATCCTAGACCGGGCCGACGAAGAACTCATCAACGGGGAGAACGGGGCCGAAAGCCTTCAGGATCTCCTCAGCGAGGCGGGCTTCGACCGCGAGGACATCCTGCGCGCCATCCGCTACACGCTGAACAAGCACAAGGAGGGCGGCGAGCTGGATTTCAACGATCCCGTGGTCAGTTCGGCGACCCTCAGCCGCGAGGCCTGGGACTATCTGGAGCGACTGCGCCAGTTCGGGTTGATCTCCGACGAGGAGAGCGGCGAGGTGCTGCACCGCGCGGCGGACCTGCCGGGAGACGACGTGGATCTCGAATCCATCCGCTTCCTGGCAGCATCCATCATCTTCGACCGGGACGCCTGGGACTTCGGCGATCCCGAGGGAACACGAATCCACTAAGAGGACGGGCCCATGGCCAAGACCCTTCTCATCGTCGAGAGCCCCACGAAATCCAAGACCTTCCAGAAGTACCTGGGAGCGGGCTTCAAGGTGCTCGCGAGCAAGGGTCACGTGATGGATCTGCCCAAGAGCAAGCTGGGCATCGACCTGGAGAACGAATTCGAACCCCAGTACGTGACCATCAAGGGCAAGGGCACCCTTCTCAAACAGCTTAAGGCCGAGGCCAAGAAGGCCGAGCGCATCCTGCTGGCGACGGACCCGGACCGCGAGGGAGAGGCCATCGCCTGGCATCTCAAGAAGCATCTCGAGGAGTCCCAGCCGCAGATCCAGCGTATCCTGCTCAACGAGATCACCGAGGGCGCCATCGCCGAGGCGGTGGAGAATCCGGGAGTCGTCGACAGCAACAAGGTGGAGGCCCAGCAGGCCCGACGCGTGCTGGACCGCTTGGTGGGCTACCAGATCAGCCCGGTGCTCTGGAAGGTCTTCTACTACGGTCTCAGCGCGGGTCGCGTACAGAGCGTCGCCCTGCGGCTCATCGTGGAACGCGAGCGGGAGCGCAGGGCCTTCAATCCCGTGGAGTACTGGTCCCTGGCGGCCGATTTCACCACGGAACGCGGCGGCGAGATCGAATCGAAGCTGACCCAGTGGGACGGCGCCAAGGCGGAGATCCCCGATGAGAAGTCCATGAAGTCCATTCTCAAGGGGCTCGAGGGTCAGGACTACAAGGTCGACAAGGTCGAGCGCAAGGAACGCAAGCGCAGTCCCGAGCCTCCGCACATCACCAGCACCCTGCAGCGCGAGGCCAGCAATCGTCTCGGATACAACGCGCGGCGCACCATGGTCATCGCCCAGCAGCTCTACGAGGGTCTGGATCTCGGGGACGAGGGTAGCGTGGGTCTGATCACCTACATGCGTACCGACTCCACCCGCGTGGCCGACAGCGCTCGCGAGGAGCATCGGGAGTTCGTGCTGGACAAGTTCGGCAAGGAGTACATGCCGGCCAAGGACCGGCACTTCAAGAGCAAGAAGGGCGCGCAGGACGCCCATGAGGCCATTCGTCCGACCTCCGTGCTGCGCACACCCGAAGCCATCGGCAAGTATCTCAGCAAGGACCAGCTGGCAGTCTACACACTCATCTGGCAGCGCTTCGTGGCCTCGCTCATGGCGGAGGCCCGATTCGAAGCCACCGGCGTGGACATTCGCGCGGGCAAGGCCGTCTTCCGGGCCACCGGCAATCGCCTGGTCTTCGACGGTTTCCGCCGGGCCCGGCCCAACGGCGACAAGGAGAAGCTGCTGCCGGAGATCCACGAGGGTGAGATCCTCAAGCTCGTGAAGCTGACCGACAAGCAGCACTTCACCGAACCGCCGCCACGCTACTCCGAGGCCACGCTCATCAAGGAGCTCGAAGAGAAGGGCATCGGACGGCCGAGTACCTACGCCACCATCGTGAGCACCATCCAGAGCCGCGACTATCTCGAACTCGACGAGAACCGCCGCTTCTTCCCGACGGAATTGGGAGAGAGCGTCTGGACATTCCTGGAGCGGGGATTCCCGCGCCTCTTCGAGGTCGGCTTCACCGCCAACATGGAAGAGGAGCTGGACAAGGTGGAGGAAGGCACAGAGCCCTGGACCCAGGTGGTGAGCCACCTCTACAAGCCCATGCGCGAGTCTTTGGACGACGTGGAATCCCAGGTGGAGCAGCTTCGGGAAGATCTGCGGGAGATCACCGAAGTCGAATGCGAGAAGTGCGGCTCGCCCATGGTGAAGACCTGGGGCCGCAACGGTCGATTCCTCGCCTGCAGCAAGTGGCCCGACTGCAAGTTCTCCCGTCCCATCGAGGATCCCAAGCCGGCGGGGGATCAGAAGTGCCCCGAATGCGAGGCGGGCATGGTGGTTCGCACGGGCCGCTACGGACGCTTCGCCGCCTGCGAGCGCTATCCCGACTGCAAGGGCACATCGCCCCTGGAGATCGGGGTGCCCTGCCCAAAGGATGACTGCAAGGGACAGCTCGTGGAGAAGCGCAGCCGTTCCGGTCGGACCTTCTACGGCTGCAATCAGTATCCCGATTGCGACTTCGCCAGCTGGAACAAGCCCGTGGCCGAACCCTGCCCCGACTGCGAAAGCATGGTGGTGGAGAAAGCCAGCAAGGCCAAGGGTAACTACCGCCAGTGCACGGTCTGCAAACTGGAGATTCCCTACTAGTGGCGAAAGCGGATGTGACCATCATCGGAGGCGGTCTCGCGGGAAGCGAGGCCGCTCTTTTTCTGGCCGGCAAGAACTACACTGTGTGTCTCGTCGAACAGAAACCCGTGTCCCAGTCACCGGCCCATCGACTG
The DNA here is from genome assembly GCA_964410395.1 of uncultured bacterium. Classification (GTDB taxonomy): domain Bacteria; phylum Krumholzibacteriota; class Krumholzibacteriia; order JACNKJ01; family JACNKJ01; genus JACNKJ01. The sequence continues at coordinate 180,260 of CAYPGS010000001.1, read as the reverse complement.
GACGGCCTTGCCGAGCTGGTCTGCAGCAATTCCCTCAAGTCGCGACTCATGGACACGGCCTCCGGCCTCTACAAGGAGGAGTTGAGACGACTCGGCAGCCGACTCCTGCCATTGGCCGATGACTCGTCCCTGCCGGCCGGCGGGGCACTGGCCGTCGATCCGGTGGAGTTCTCCCGGCGTGTGACCGAGGCGGTGGAGGCCGAGGCGAACATCCACCTGGAACGCCGTGAAGTGTTGGGCCTGCCGGAGGAGGGTCCGGTCATCGTCGCCACGGGTCCGCTTACCGGCGAAGCCCTCAGCCGGTCCATCGAGGCCCACTTTGGAGCCGAACGGCTGAGCTTCTATGATGCCATCGCTCCCACGGTCACACGGGAGTCCCTGGACGATTCGAAGCTCTTTCAGGCCAGCCGCTACGGCAAGGGAGAAGCCGACTATCTCAACGCGCTCATGGAAAAGGAGAGCTACGACGCCTTCGTGGCGGCACTGGCCGAGGCCGAAGCCTATCCATCCCACGACTTCGAGAAGGATGTTCCATACTTCGAGTCCTGTCTCCCCGTGGAAGTGCTGGCGGCCCGCGGACCGGAGACCCTGCGCCACGGAACCCTTCGCCCCGTGGGACTGCAGGATCCTTCCACCGGTCGACGCCCCTGGGCGGTGCTCCAGCTGCGCGCCGAAAATCGCGAGGGCACCCTCTGGGGACTCGTGGGTTGTCAGACAAAACTCCGCGTGAGCGATCAACGTCGCATCTTCCGCATGATCCCGGCTCTGGCCGAAGCGGAGTTCGTTCGCTACGGAGCCATGCATCGGAACTTCTTCCTGGACTATCCCTCGACCCTGAACTCCTTCCAGGAGAGCCGGAAAGGGCAGGGCCTCTACTTCGCCGGTCAGATGACCGGCGTGGAAGGTTACGTGGAGTCCATGGGAAGCGGTCTCATGGCGGCTCGCCACCTGAGCGACCGCCTCGCCGGCCGCGAGCCGGGCATCCCACCGGTCACCACGATGGTGGGGGCGCTGGCCGCCTTCCTTGATGGACAGACTCCCGGCAAGAGCCAGCCCATGAACGTGAGCTTCGGTCTCCTGCCGCCCCTGGCGGAGCGGGTCCGTGACAAGAAGAAGCGCAAGGGAATGCTCGCCGAACGCAGCCTTGCCGATCTTGACGCCTGGCTGGCTCATCGACCTTACTGATCCTCCAGGCCTGTAGCGGGTAGCCGGCGGCTCTCCTTGCCAGCTCAGAAACACTCTGGTAGCTTTCCCTCCGTGAAGTCGACACTCAAGGCATTCGAGAGCTATCTGGCCGTGGAGCGGGCCTATTCCCCTCACACCGTGTCGGCCTATCTGCGGGATCTGCGAGGCTATCTCGAGTTCCTCGGAGTTCCGGACGATGTGGAAGCCCTCGACGTGGAGAGGGCCCTGCTCCGACGCTACCTGGCCAAGCTCAGACGCGGTGCGGAGGGAAAGCCGCCTCTCGGCGACCGTACCATCGCGCGAAAGCTGTCCTCCCTCAGGACCTTCTACCGCTTCCTCAACCGTAGCGGACGTCTGGCTGCCGATCCCGTGGCACTGCTGGAGGCGCCCAAGATCGCCAAGCGCCTGCCCGTCTTCGCCGAGGAGGGCTGGGTGCACCGCATGATGGCCATGCCGGACACCGAGGAGCCCAAGGGTTTGCGGGATCGCTGCCTGCTGGAACTGCTCTATGGCACGGGCATCCGTTTGAGCGAACTGGTGGGTCTCGAGCGGGCGGATCTGGACGCGAGCCAGGGCATCCTCACGGTGATGGGCAAGGGCGGCAAGGAGCGGCTGGTGCCGGTGCAGGGAGAGGCCCTTCGCTGGCTGAAGCGATGGCTCGCGGAACTGGGCCCGGGGCGCGATGCAGACCCTCTTTTTCCGGGTCGAAAGGGCTCTATCAGCCCCCGCACGGTGCAGCGCCGGGTGGAACGCTATCTGGGAATGGTGGCATCCCTGGAAAGAGTGAGTCCCCACGTCTTGCGCCACAGCTTCGCAACGCATCTATTAGATCGCGGAGCCGACCTGCGCTCCATCCAGGAACTGCTGGGACACTCCAGCTTGACGAGCACCCAGGTCTACACGCATATGACCACGAAGAAACTCAAGGACGTGCACCGCAAGGCGCACCCGAGGGGATAGAAGGAGAGAAGAATGGCCCTGCCCAAGGATTTCATTTCCATCGCGGATTGGAGCAGCGAGGATCTCATCCGCGTGCTCGAACTGGCCATGGATCAGAAGCGTCGTCTCAAGAAAGGCGAAAGCCTCCAGGGCGAGAAGCCCGGCAAGGTTCTGGCCGTGCTCTTCCACAAGCCCAGCCTGCGCACGAGGGTGAGTTTCGAAGTGGCCATGGCGCAGCTCGGCGGATCCAGCCTCTACATCACCGACAAGGAGATCGGCCTGGGCACTCGCGAGGCGCCCCAGGACGTCGCCCGTGTGCTCGAGCGCTACGTGGACGGCATCATGATCCGCACCTTCGCCCACGAGGGAGCCCTGTCCCTGGCGCGCAACGCCACGAGCATCCCGGTGATCAACGGCCTCACCGATCTGCTGCATCCCTGTCAGGTCATGGCGGATCTGCAGACCATCTGGGAGCACAAGGGCGGCATCGAGGATCTGCGCATCGTCTATCTCGGCGACGGCAACAACATGGCCAACAGCTGGATCAACGCCGCGGCACGATTCCCCTTCGAACTGGTCATCAGCAATCCCTCCGGCTACGAGCCCGATGCGGCGGTGCTGGAGAACGCGAGAAAGATCAATCCGGGTCTGCGCTATGAGAACATCAGCGATCCCGCGCAGGCCGTGGAGGGCGCCGATGTGCTCTACACCGACGTCTGGGCCAGCATGGGCCAGGAGGACGAGGCCGCCGAGCGCAAGGAGATCTTCCGACCCTTTCAGGTGAACCAATCCCTGCTAGAGAAGACGGGCAAGAAGGACAGCATCGTCCTGCACTGCCTGCCGGCCCATCGCGGAGACGAGATCACCGACGAGGTCATCGACGGTCCCCAGTCGGTGGTCTTCGACGAGGCCGAGAATCGCATGCACGCCCAGCGGGCCATCATGACCCTGGTGATGTAATGCGATCCTCCCGGACGGCGACCCTTCTGGCTGTGGCGGCGATCCTCGTCGGCTGCGCGCAGATGGAGCCGCCGCCGGGCGGACCCGAGGACGAGATTCCGGCAACCCTCCGAGGGGCCATGCCCCCGGAGGGAAGCCTGGAAACCGGGCCTCTGGACACCCTCCAGCTCCACTTCAGCGAACCCGTGGACAGAAAATCACTGCTGGAGTCCCTGCGCAGCGAACCGCCGCGGCTTCTGCGCCGGGCGCACTGGTCCGGCGACACCCTCGTCACCCTGGAGTTCTGGGATCCATTCCCGGCCGACAGCAGCGTCTGCGTCTACCTGCTTCCCGGCTGGCTGGACCGTCATGGCGTCGTGCAGAACGACTGGCAGGTGCTCGACTTTTCCACGGGCTCTCGCCTGCTCAAGGGATGGGTGGGGGGCAAGGTGCAGTTCAAGCGCAGGCCCTCGGAGAACCTGCACCTGCGCCTGGAGGATCCCGACGGAACCTGGGTGCGCGAAATCCGTCCCGACCGCCAGGGGGAATTCGTCATGCGGCATCTGCCCCTGGAATCGAAGCTGCTCCGTCTCTGGGCCTTCGAGGACGTGGACGGCGACAGTCTCTACGATCCGGCGGAGGATTTCGCGGACACTCTGGCCGACAGCCTGATCCTCGATGAAGAGTCGCCTCGGGTCATGGGGCTCGTGCTCAACGTCATCGACCCGGACGAGCCAGGAAAGATCAACGGCAGCTTCGAAACCACCGACAGCCTGCCCGGTCTCTTCGTCATTCGACTCTGGGCCGATTCGCTTCGCGTCCTGGGCGACAGCCTGGCGCCGGGGAACCATCCCCATGATTGGAACGACAGCCTGCGCACGCTCCTCGCCGGCGATTGGGGCGACAGCCTCGTGCTCTACCGGAAGCGGGAGGGCGACTTCACCATGGCGGCCATCCCGCCGGGACCCTGGGCCCTGTTCATCCATCGGGAGACGGGTGAGGACTCCCTCTGGGATCCTCTCAGCGAGGCCGCCTACCTGGACGGAGGACCCATCGAGGTCCTGCCCGGTGAGTCGATCAATCTGCGCGGCTTTCGTTTCCCCGAGGAGGCCGATACGACGCAGGTGCCCTTGCCGCCGGATGGTTCCACGCCGTGAAGGATTGGCTCGAAGACCTCTACCGGCTGAAGCGAGTCGCCCGGGAAGGCTGGCGGCGCATCGGCATCGAATCCCCCGAATCCGTGGCCGAGCACAGCTACGGCGTGACGCTCCTCGCCTGGCGATACGCCCGCGAAGCCGGACTGGACCAGCGTCGTGTACTGCTCATGGCCCTGCTCCACGATTTCCATGAGGCCCGCCTGGGCGACATTCCCAGTCCCGAAAAGAAGTTGCTTGGGTTCGAAGCGGTGGAGGCGGCCGAGCGGAAGGCGGAGCAGGCCCAGTGGCCCGCCGATTCGGAGGTTCTGGAACTGCTCGAGGAGCTGCGAACGGGCGAGAGCGAAGAGGCGAGATTGGTGAGGGCCATGGACGGACTCGAACTGCTGATCCAGGCCCGTCTCTACGCAGCGGATGGATACGCGGGCGCCCAGGATTTCATCGATGTTTTCATGGATTCCCCGGAAGCGAGGCATCCTGCCGTGGCGGCCTTTCTGGCGGAACTGGGTGACATGAAAAAGCCTCCCCCCGAAGGGGGAGGTTGAGTCGGGGGCTGTTCTCGGTCTCTAGCCCAGGGCGCGCTGGTGCGCGTAAAGGCGGCTCTTGAGACGATCGGCCTTCTGCTTCTTGATGATGCCCTTCTTGGCCATCTTATCCAGCAGAGAGATCATTTCCGGCAGCTTGCCGGCGGCGGCGTCCTTGTCGGTCAGGCCGCGGAAGTCGCGGAGCTGATGGCGCATGTGGCTGCGCTCGGCGCGGTTGGCCAGATTGGCCTTGCGGCTCGTGATCAGACGCTTCTTGCAAGACTTGTGATGAGGCATTCCTCTTCCACTCCGTGTTTTGGTCTGGGGGAAGGGGCAAGCTAGCAAGGGGCATGGGCAGTGTCAAGGGGGAAACCCCTTGTCTCCGCGACATTTCCCGCCTATGGTGCCCGCGGAGGAAGCCTTGGAAATCCGCGAGGAACTGCAAAAAAAGCTGGAGAGACTGCCCCGTTCGCCAGGGGTCTACCTCTTCAAGGACGGCGCCGGCAAGGTCATCTACGTGGGCAAGGCCAAGAGCCTGCGCCAGCGGGTGAGGTCCTATTTTCTGGACTCGCGGGTCCCGGATCCCAAGACCGAGCTGCTGGTCCGCAAGACCGACGACCTGGATTACCTGGTGCTGGGCAGCGAGATGGAAGCCCTGGTCGCCGAGAACAACTTCATCAAGGAATACTCTCCCCGCTACAACATCCGCCTGAAGGACGACAAGAGCTATCCCTACCTGCGGGTGACCCTGGAGGAGGAACTGCCTCGGATCTTCCCCACCCGTCATCGGGAGGACACCGGCAGCCTCTATCTGGGACCCTATACCGACGTGGGGGCCCTGCGGCAGACCCTCCGGGTTCTCAAGTCTCTTTTTCCATTGCGGGACTGTCCCGGCGACGTGACCTATCGCTCCCTGGAGCGGGAGTGCCTCTACTACCACATCGACCGCTGCAAGGCTCCCTGCACGGGAAGGCAGACCGTGGAGGAGTATCGGGCCGATCTGGACAGGGTCCTGCTCTTCCTCACGGGCAAGACCGAGCAGCTCAGCTCCCGCCTCGAGAAAGAAATGGAGGAGTTGTCGAAGGATCTGAAGTTCGAGGAGGCCGCAAGGCTACGCGACCAGGTCACGGCCCTGGAGCGGCTCAGCCATCGGCATCGCACCCAGGTCTACGGCGGCGGCGACAGGGACGTGCTGGCCCTGGCCCGGGACCGAGAGGATTGCTGCGCGGTGGTCCTGCGCATTCGAGGCGGGAAGCTTCTGGCCACGGAGACCTTCCACTTCAAGGGCGCGATCTCCGAAACCGACGTGACCGTTCTCGGAGCCTTCTTCCAGCAGTACTACCATCGCGTGGATCTGCTGCCTCCGGAGATCTTTCTGCCGGTGGAGCTGGAATCGGCCGAACTGCTGGCCCAGTGGCTCAGCGACAAACGAGGCTCGAAGCTGGAGCTCAAGCGTCCGCAGAGGGGACTGGGGCGGGAACTGATCACCCTGGCTCTGGACAACGCACGCAGCAAGCTGGATGAGATCCTCGCCGCCGAATCGGGCAAGAGCCCCGGCCTGCCACCCGAGATTTTCGAGCTGCGCGAGGCCCTGGGCCTGGAGGCCCTGCCACGGGTCATCGAGGGCATCGACATCTCCAACACCGGCGACGCGGAAGTGGTGGCTTCTCTGGTGAGCTTCCAAGACGGTCAGCCGAGAAAGGGCCAGTATCGGAAGTTCAAGATCAAGAGCGTGGAGGGCCAGGACGACGTGGCCTCCATCCGGGAGGTGGTGCACCGACGCTTCCGTCGTTTGCTTGATGAGAAGAAGCGCCTTCCCGATCTGCTGCTCATCGATGGCGGCCTGGGCCAGCTGGGAGCGGCGGAAGAGGCGTTGCGCGAACTCGAAGTAACCGGTCAGCCGCTCATATCGCTGGCGAAAAGAGAGGAAGAGGTCTTTCGCGCCGGTGGCGAGGGCGAGCCTCTGGTGCTGCCGCCCAGTTCCGCCGCGCTCAAACTGCTTCAACGGGTGCGGGACGAGGCCCATCGATTCGCCCGGGACTTCCATCGCCAGCGGCGGGGGAAGAAGTCCATCTCCTCGGTGCTCGATGAAATCCCCGGACTGGGACCCGCCCGACGCGACATGCTTCTGCAGTATTTCGGAGACCTGCGGGGTATCCGCAAAGCCACGGCCTACGATCTGCGAAAGGTACCGGGCATCGGGCCGGCCCTGGCCCAGACCATCCTCGAGACCCTTAAGGAGAAGCCGTGAGTCTCTCCTGGAACGAGGCTCTGGACGGTTGGCTGGATCAGCTTCTGGTCGAGAAGAACCTGAGTCCCAACACCCTGGACGCCTATCGTCGCGACATGACGCGTCTTGAGTCCTGCGGCCGGGGACCCCTGGAAGTCGGCCCAGAAAGGTTGCGCGAGGTTCTGGCCTCGACGGAGCTGGAGGGGCTAGCGGCCCGATCCCGCGCGCGAATGATCAGCAGCTGGCGAAGCTTCTTCCGCTATCTGGTGGTGGAGGGGTATCGCAAGAGTTCGCCGGCCGAAAGCCTGGAAAGCCCTCGCCTGCCACGCAAGCTTCCGGACATCCTCAGCCACGAGGAAGCCGAAGCTCTCATCGTCGCCGCCTCGGCCAGCAAGAGGCTGCCGGCTCGAAATCGAGCCCTCGTGGAGGTGGCCTACGCCGCCGGACTGAGGGCCAGCGAACTCATCGGACTTCCCCTGTCTGAACTGTTCCTGGACGAGGCCCTCCTGCGGGTGCTCGGCAAGGGACGAAAGGAACGCTGGGTACCTCTGGGCGAACCGGCCGTGGCGGCACTGGATTGCTACCTCGAGGATGAACGTCCGAGCCTGGCCCGTCCCGATTCGCCGTCGGTGGTGTTTCTGAATTTCAGAGGAGGAGCCTTGAGCCGAGTGGGATGGTGGAAGATCCTGCAGAAGCTGGCCGCAGAGGCGGGCCTGCCGGGAATCCGACCCCACAGCCTCAGGCACTCCTTCGCCACGCATCTGCTGGAGGGAGGGGCAGATCTTCGTTCGGTGCAGGAGATGCTCGGTCACGCCTCCATCGCCACCACCCAGATCTACACCCAGGTGGATCGGCTCTATCTCAGGGAAGTGCACCGAAGCTTCCACCCCCGGGGGCAGTAGCCTCCTAACTGTTGTTATAGACGCAGATAGGATGGCATCTTCGAGCGCATTCTGAGATGAAAGAATCGTTGACGATCTCCTGTTTTTAGTCTATTTCCTTGGCGGTCAAGCAGTTGGGAGTGAAATGAGCTACACGGTGAGACTGGAGCTCTTCGAGGGGCCCCTGGATCTCCTTCTCTACCTGATCCGCAGGGACGAGATCGAGATCACCGACATCCCCATCGCTCGCGTCACCGAGCAGTATCTCGGGCATCTGGAGACTCTCCAGGCCCTGGAGCTGGACGGAGCGGGGGAGTATCTGCTCATGGCCGCCACTCTGTTGCGCATCAAGAGCCGCATGCTCCTGCCTCGGCATTCCGAGGAGGAGGAGGATCCCCGCGGAGATCTGGTTGCCCAGTTGCAGGAGTACAAGAAGTATCGCGAGGCCGCCAGTCGTCTACGCGACCTTGCCGAGGAACGCCGAAAGCTTCACGACTTCGTGCCCGAGATTCCCATGGAGGAACTGCGAAGCAGGGAAGACATCTTCACCCTGAGCTTCGTGGATCTCCTGGGCGCGCTACGCGACGTCATGAGCACCGTGGCCGAGCGGGAGGCCCGGCATCACGTGGCCCTGGAGGAAGTGACCATCGAGGAGAAGGTGGACCTCATCCGCCTTTGGATCCAGACCGGCGAGCGCTTCCGCTTCAGCGATCTTTTCGAAGAGGTGGAGAGCCGCACCCACGCCATCGTGACCTTCATGGCCATCCTCGAAATGATGAAACTCGGCGAGTTGCGCGTCTTCCAGCACGGGCATTTCGCGGAGATCTGGTTGGAGAGAAATCCCGAGCCCGCCCATGAGGAACACCTCACGGCGGCCGCGGGCGCATGAATGAAAGGGTGAGAGGAAATGAGTAAGGACCTGAAGAGGACCGTCGAGGCCCTCCTCTTCGCTTCTCCCGAGCCATTGCCCCTGAGTCGCATCCAGTCGGTGATTTCCGGCACGGACAAGCGTGGACTGCGCGCCGTGCTCACCGAACTGCAGGCCGACTACGAGGAGGCGGGGCACGCCTTCCAGCTTCGCGAGGTGGGTGGGGGATGGCGAATCCTCACGCGAGCCGAGCATTCCAGGCGCATCGAGGATCTGCTCAAGAGCCAGCGACGAGTGCGCCTGTCACGGGCGGCCCTCGAATCTCTGGCGGTGGTGGCCTATCGTCAGCCCTGCACGCGTTTCGACGTGGAACAGGTGCGAGGCGTGGGCTCCGGATCCGCTCTCTCGACCCTGCTAGAGAAGGGTCTGGTACGCATCATGGGCCGCGCCGAATCCGTGGGCAAGCCGCTGCTCTATGGTACCAGTGAGGAGTTCCTCTCTCACATCGGTCTCAACCGGCTCGAGGATCTTCCCGATATGCAGGAGATCGAGACCCTGCTCAGCACCGAAGATGAAGAATTGGATACACAGTCCATGGTGCCCGAGGAACGGCGCCGTCGACTCATGGAAGGCGTTGATCGCATCGGAGAGATCATGGGTATCGAGCCCAACGCCGAATCGGTAGCGGCAGCTGAAACCGAAGAGCAAGAGCAGGAGCCCGGGGGCCTGGCGGAGGCTCTTCAGCGGGGCCGCGAGGAGGAACGGGCCGCGCTCCAGGGCGATGATGATATCCTGGAGGGTCTGCAGCCCGAAGAATTCGGTCTGGAGGAGGCCCTGGTCCCCGTGCCTACGGTCGCCGGGGATGGCGCCGAGATCACCGAGGAGACTTGAGCAAGATACGACTCAATCGATTCCTGGCCCTCTCCGGGGCCGGCAGCCGACGCGCCTGCGACGAGATCATCCGCTCCGGGCGCGTTTCCGTCGATGGACAGCTCTGCGATCAACCCGGATCTTCCGTGGATCCGCGAAAGCAGTCCGTGACGCTGGACGGAAAGAAGCTCAAACCCGAGCAGACGCGGGTCTATGCCCTCAACAAACCCATGGGCGTGCTCAGTACCGTAAAGGATCCTCACGGAGGACAGACCGTGCTGGACCTGGCCAGGGCCCAGGGAGTGAAGACGAGGGTCTATCCCGTGGGACGGCTGGACAAGAAAAGCCGCGGACTCCTGCTGCTCAGCAACGACGGCGACCTGTCCCTCAGGCTCCTGCATCCCCGATACGAGGTGGAGAAGGTCTACCGGGTGCGGGTGAACCTGCCCATCACCAAGTCCCAGATGTGGAAGTTTTCCGGCGGTATCGTGCTCAGCGACGGGAAGACCCGTCCCTGTTCCATAAGGCCCCTGCGCGCCCGGGCCACCTACGAGGTTCGACTTCGCGAAGGTCGGAAACGGCAGATCCGACGCATGTTCGAGGCCATGAACCGGCGGGTCATCGATCTGCAGCGCGTGGCCATCGGGCCCCTGAAACTGGCCGGCCTTCCCGAGGGGGAGCTCAGAGCCCTGGATCGGAGTGAACTCCGCGCCTTGAAAGAGGCCGTGGGTCTGAGCTAGTTTGAATGTCCCCGGAGTGAAAGGACAGGCCATGGATTTCCAGAAACTGGCTCGTGAAGATGTGCTCGACGTGCGCCGGTATATCCCCGGTAAACCCGTGGAGGAGTTGCAAAGGGAAAAGGGCCTTAGCGAAATCATCAAGCTGGCCTCCAACGAGAACCCCCACGGTCCGGGGCCGAGGGTGCTCGAGGTCCTGGACAAGGGCATTCGCGAACTCAATCGCTATCCCGACGACAGCGCCTACTACCTGCACAAGGCTCTGGCCAAGCATCTCGAGGTCAGCGAGAAACGCATCTTCATCGCCAACGGTTCGGTGGAAGTGCTCTACCTTCTGGCCGAACTCTTCGTGAAGGAAGACGAGGAGCTGGTCTACGCGGCCCCGTCCTTCGTGGTCTACAAGATCGTCAGCCAGCTTTCACTGGGGCGCGGCATCGAGGTGCCGCTCGATTCCGATTTCCGCCACGATCTGGATGCCATGGCCTCCGCGGTGAACGAGAAGACGAAGCTGGTCTTCGTCTGCAATCCGAACAACCCCACCGGCACCCACAATACCGATCAGGAACTGCGCGCATTCATGGAGAAGGTGCCCGAGGACTGCCTCGTGGTGGTGGACGAGGCCTACTACGAGTACGTGGAGGCCCCCGACTATCCCCAGACCATCGAGTGGCTGGAGCGCTATCCGAACCTCATCCTGCTGCGAACCTTCTCGAAGATCTATTCCCTGGCGGGACTTCGCATCGGCTATTCCATCAGCCATCCGAATCTCGTGGATCTGCTCGAGCGCGGACGTCCTCCCTTCAACGTGAACTCCCTGTCCCAGTCGGCGGCCCTCGCGGCCCTGCGCGACCCCGAGCGGCTGCGCTGGATTCAGGAGGAGAACAGCCTCGGCCGCCGGTACATCTGCAAGAAGCTCGAGGCCATGGGTTGTCGCGTGCTGCCCAGTCAGACGAATTTCGTCATGGCCTTCCTGCCCATGGATTCCCAGACCGTCTATGAAGAACTTCTCGAGCGGGGAGTGATCGTGCGGCCCATGGGCAGCTTCGGCGCCGATCTCAACGCCGTGAGAATCAGCGTGGGACTCGAGGAAGAGAACCACCGCATGATCCACGCCCTCGCCGACCTCCTTCAGGAAAAAGCCCGGAGCTGATCGCTTGGAGTATCGAATCAAACAGGCCGGCAAGTTCCGGGGACGATGGGATGCCACGGGGGACAAATCCCTCACCCATCGCGCATTCCTATTCGGCGCACTGGCCGAGGGCGAAGCCCTCATCAAAAATGCATCGCCGGGTGACGATTGCGCACGCACGCGCATCATCATGGAGCAGCTGGGTGCCGAGATCAGCTCGGAAGGGCGCGGCAGCTGGCGCATCAAAGGCTGCGCGGGCGTGTTCAGGCCCGTGGAGGAGACCCTCGACTGCGGCAACTCCGGCACCACCATGAGGCTGGTGGCGGGCCTCCTGGCCAGCCAGCCTCATCCTTACCGACTGGACGGGGACGACTCCCTGCGGGGCCGCCCCATGGAACGCATCAAGCTTCCCCTGGAAGCCCTGGGCGCGAAGGTGGAACTGTCCGAGGGAGGCAAACCTCCCTTCGAGGTACGGGGCGGCGCTCTACAGGGCTGTCGTTACGAGAGCCCCGTGGCCAGCGCCCAGGTTAAGAGCGCCTTTCTGCTGGGGGCCATGCGCGCGCGGGGCGAGTCGTCCTTTCGTGAGCCGGGACTCAGCCGCGATCACAGCGAGCGCATCCTCGGATCCATGGGCGTGGAACTGACCCAGGATCTCGACGGCTGGCTGACCGTCTCGGGGGGACAGATTCCCCGGGCCCAGAGCTTCACGGTGCCGGGGGACATCTCCTCGGCCTCCTTCCTGCTGGCCGCGGGCCTCCTCGTGGAAGGCGCCAATGTCGTGGTGAAGAACGTGGGGGTGAATCCCACGCGCACCGGCCTACTCAGTATCGTGGAGCGCATGGGCGGAAAGATCGGCGTCTATCATCCCCGTGACGAACTGGGCGAACCCGTGGGGGACCTGATCTCCCAGGATTCCTCCCTGAACGGCGTCGAGCTGCTGCCCGAGGAGGTGCCCTCGCTCATCGACGAGATCCCTATTCTCGCGGCCCTCGCCAGTCAGGCCGAAAGCGCCAGTGAGTTCCACGGACTGGCCGAGCTGCGCCACAAGGAGAGCGACCGCCTCGCGGGCTGCCTCCGCATGCTCGAAGCCTTCGGCGCGGAGGCTTCCGTGCTCGGCGACACGCTGCGCGTGGAAGGTCGCTCGAATCTTCGCGGCTGCGAGTTCGATCCCAAGGGCGATCACCGCATGGCCATGGCGGCGACGGTTCTCGCCCTCGTGGCGAGGGGTGAGAGCAGGATCCTCGGCACCGAATGCGTGGCCACCAGCTTCCCCGAGTTCCCATCTCTGGTGAAGCGACTCAGCACGGGGGCCCTGGAAGTGGTGGAGGAAGACGCATGATCATCGCCATTGATGGACCTGCCGCCAGCGGAAAGAGCACCACCGCCAAGGGAGTGGCCCAGGCTCTGGGCTTCGACTATCTCGACACCGGCGCGCTCTACCGGGCCATCACCCTGGCCGCCATGGAAGCGGAGATTCCTCCGGAAGAGGGTCCGGCCATGACCGAGTTCCTGGAAGCCCTTCAGCTTCGCTACAGGTTCTACAAGGGGAAGGTGAGGGTGCTCATCGGTGAGCGGGATCTGAGCGAGGAGATCCGTTCTCCGGAGATCGCCGCCAAGGTCAGTGCCTACAGCGCGGTGGCGTCGGTTCGGGCGAACATGGTCGAACTGCAGCGGAAGTTCGCCCGCGGCAAGAATCTCGTGGCCGAGGGCCGCGACATGGGCAGCGTGGTATTCCCAGAAGCGGAACTGAAGGTCTTCCTCAAGAGCGATCCCCGTGTAAGAGCCGAGAGGCGGGCGGCCGAGTTTCGGGCCAGGGGTAAGGACGCCGAGGCCGAACAGGTGCTCAAGGATCTGGAGCGGAGAGACAATCTGGACTCCGGGCGCGACATCTCCCCGCTGATCCAGACCGAGGATGCCGTGGTGCTCGACAACACTGAACTGTCCATCCCCGAGCAGATCGAAGCCGTGGTGAAGCTGGCCGGAGAGCGGATGCCACCGCCGAAGATCCAGCCCGATGACCTGCTCTTCAAATCCGAGATGCAGCCCGAGGAGTACCGGGTCACATTCAAGGTACGACCCATCTATCGCTTCGTATGGCGCCTTGTCTGGTTGCTGGGAAAGCTGCTTTTCGGGTTGAAGATCCACCATGGAGAGAGGAGCCCTTCAGAGGGGGGGCTTCTCGTGGCCTGCAATCACATTGCCTGGCTGGATCCGCCCATGGCCGGCCTCTCGGTGAAGCGGGAGCTCACCTTCGTGGCCAAGCGCGAGCTGTTCAAGAACAAGCTCTTCGGGGGCTTCATCAGCTACTTCAACGCCGTGCCCATCAAACGGGGGAGCTTCGATCGGACCTGCTTCGATATCCTGGGGGACAGGCTCCGCCACGGGGGTACCGTATTCTTCTTTCCCGAGGGCACCCGCAAGCCCCTGGGTCGTCTGGGACGGGCCAAATGGGGCCTGGGGCTCATGGCCGCCGAATCCCGGTGTCCGGTGCAGCCGGTCTTCATCAAGGGGACCAAACACTGGAAGCAGACCCTGATTCGCCGCAAGCGAATCCACCTCTATCTCGGTCGCCCGCTTCACGTTCAGCCCCTGGTGGACCGGGGACTCGAGGGCCGGGAGCTCTACGAGATCTTCGGCGAGGGGGTCATGGCCGAGATCGCCCGCCTCCAGGAAGAGGCCGGCGGTCCTTTTTAGGCCGAATCCACCGTAACCCCTTGCGATTCCGAGCAGTTTGAAGTAATGTCATGCAGTTTTCCGGCCATGTGCCGGTATGGATAACTATGCCCAATCAGGAGGACAATCCACTCATGGATTTCGAAACGACACCCCCCGCGGAGACAGGGGAGAACCAGGTCTCCGAAGAAATTCGCCAGGAAGGGGGTGAACCCGAAGCCGCGCCTACTCCGACCGCCACGGCAGGCGATGCAAGCACGAGTAAGGCGATGAAGCTCAACGAGCGACTCGGTCTGGAAGTTGAGACCTTGGAAACCGAAGAAGGTGACGAAGCCAAGGACGAGAACTTCGAGAAGATGATGCTCGACTACGAAGCCACCCTCAAGGTCATCAAAGAGGGCGAGATCGTCAAAGGAACCGTCATCCAGGTTCGCGACAGCGATGTCCAGGTGAACGTGGGCTTCAAGAGCGAAGGATTTTTGTCTCTCTCCCAGTTCGGCGGTGCCGACAAGGTCAAGGAGGGAGACGAAGTGGATGTCTTCCTCGAGAGTCTCGAGGATGAGAACGGCCTCGTGGTGCTTTCGAAAGAGAAAGCCGACTTCCTCAAGGTCTGGGATCAGATCAAGGAGACCTACGACGCCGGCGGAGTCATCGAGGGAACCATCGACCGACGCATCAAGGGCGGCCTCGTGGTCAAGCTGGTGGGCGTGGACGCCTTCCTGCCCGGAAGCCAGGTGGCCCTCCGTCAGGTGCCCGATCTGGAAGCCCTCATCGGCCAGGCCTTCGAGTTCAAGATCATCAAGCTCAACAAGCGCCGCCGCAACATCGTCATCAGCCGTCGCGTGGTGCTCGAAGAGGTGCGGAACAAGCTCAAGGCCGCCCTCATCGAGGAGCTCGAGAAGGGTCAGGTTCGCAAGGGCACGGTCAAGAACATCACCGACTTCGGCGCCTTCGTGGATCTGGGCGGCATCGACGGACTGCTGCACCTCACCGACATGAGCTGGGGACGCGTGAGCCATCCGAGCGAGCTGGTGAACATCGGCGAAGAGATCGACGTGAAGGTTCTCGACATCGATCTGGACCGCGAGCGCATCAGCCTGGGCCTGAAGCAGCTGACTCCCTATCCCTGGGAGAACGTGGAAGAGAAATACAAGCCCGAGACCAAGGTCGAGGGCAAGGTCGTCTCCATCACCGACTACGGCGCCTTCGTGGAGCTGGAGAAGGGCGTGGAGGGACTCATCCACATCAGCGAGATGAGCTGGACGCGCCACGTGAAGCATCCAAGCAAGATCGTCACCATCGGCCAGGAAGTGGAGGCCGTGGTGCTCAGCGTCGACAAGGACAACGAGAAGATCAGCCTGGGTCTCAAGCAGACCGAGCCGGATCCCTGGGACAGCCTCGACGAGAAGTATCCCATCGGTTCGATCGTGCACGGAAAGGTCCGCAACCTCACCAACTTCGGCGCCTTCGTGGAGCTGGAGGAGGGCATCGACGGACTGGTGCACATCAGCGACATGAGCTGGACCAAGCGCATCCGCCATCCCAAGGAAGTGCTGAACAAGGGCGACGAGACCGAGGTCGTGATCCTGGACATCAACAAGTCCATCCGCCGGATCAGCCTGGGCCTCAAGCAGCTCACGCCGGATCCCTGGTTCGACCTCACCGCCAAGTACACCGAGGGCACCTTCGTGGAGGCCAAGGTCTCCCGTCCTCTGGAGCGCGGCGTGGTGGTCGAGATGGAGGAGGGCGTCGAGGGCTTCATTCCGGTGAGCCACCTGGGCGACCGGAGCATCAAGAAGCCCGTGGAGCACTTCGCCGAAGGCGACACGCTTCCGGTCAAGGTCATCAACGTGGATCATGACGGTCGCCGCATCGTGCTGTCGGTGACCGATTGCCTCCGCGAGGAGGGAACCGAGGCCCTTAGCGAGTACATGGACAAGTACGGCGAGCCTCGTTTCCCCGACGCCAAGGAAGAGCCCGAGTTCGTGGATGAGGGCGATGTGAGCGTGGACGTGGAAACCCCCGTCGAAACCGCAGAAGCGGCTCCCGAGCCCGCAGCGGAGGAGACGGCCACTCCCGAAGCCGAGGAGGCTCCGGCCCCCGAGGTGGCGGAAGCTCCCGCCGAGCCCGCGCCCGAGGCCGAGGCCGAGGCGACTCAGGAGGAAGAGGAAAAACCCGAACAGGCTTAAGGCTAGAGGGGATTTCTGGGAGGGGAGGCCGGTCTGACGGGCCTCCCCTCGTTTTATCATGGATAAATCCATCGCATTCGACGCGCCGGGCACCGTGACCATCGCCACCCAGGGCTGCAAGGTCAACCGCTACGACAGCCAGGTGATCCTGGAGGGACTGCTCGAGCGCGGCTGGCAACAGCTCGATTTCGGCGAGGCGGCCGACCTGGTCATCATCAACTCCTGCACGGTGACCTCCGGAAGCGATCGTGACCTGCGCAAGCTCGTCCGTCAGGCGCGACGTGCCAGCCCGGAGGCGCGCATCCTCGTGACCGGTTGCAAGGCCGAGGTCGATGCATCGGGCACGGAAGAACTCGCGGGGGTGGACTTCGTCTGGGGCAACCCCCTCAAGGATCGCCTTCCCGAAATCCTGTCGGGCGAGCAGGGAATCGATGCGCCAAGACCCTTCGACGATCGCGTGAGGGACCGAGGCATCACCCGCCTGGATGGCCGCGCACGTCCAATCCTCAAGATTCAGGACGGCTGCAATCTGCGCTGCAGTTTCTGCATCGTTCCCAGCGCCCGGGGGGACAGCCGGAGTCGAAGCGCCATGGAAACCCTGGAACAGGCCAGGCGACTCGAGGCGGAGGGTCATCGGGAAGTGGTGCTGTCTGGGATCCAGCTCGGATTCTACCGCGACCCGGATGGCAATGCCCAATGCCTCGAAGATCTTCTGAAGCGCCTGCTCGACGAGACGACGAAGCTTCGCTATCGTCTGGGATCCATGTTGCCCCGGCACATCAGGCCGAAGCTCGTGGATCTCTTCGCACAGGTGCCCGAGCGACTCTGTCCGCATTTCCACGTGTCGCTTCAGAGCGGGGACGATGAGGTTCTGAAAGCCATGAAACGGCCCTACCGCGCAGTGCACTTTAGGGAGGTCATGGGCGAGCTATGGGAACGCCTGGATGAACCCTGCCTCGGAACCGACGTCATCGCCGGCTTCTCGGGGGAAGACGACGCGGCCCACGAAAACACCCTGGCCCTCGTGGAGGAACTCCCTTTGGCCTACGGGCATGTCTTTCCCTTCTCGCTCCGTCCGGGAACTCCCGCCGAGAGATTGGGAGACGATGTTCAGCCGGCGGTGAAGAAGGAACGCGTGGCTCAGTTGCGGGAACTCTTCGCAAGGAAGAGCGGCGATTATCTGCAGTCCCAGGTTGGCAGGGTGAGAGAAGTCCTCGTGGAAAAGGAAGTCGATGATGGCTGGCTTCGGGGCACCAGCGAGAACTACCAACAGATTCTCCTGCCGGCCCATCTGGGCACGGTGGGGGATCTGAGATCCTTGGAAATCAACGGGCTGAAGGACGGCATCCTCTGCCACCATCCCCAAGCCGAAAGAGTTCGAGCATGAAGAAGTTCTACGTGGAGACCTATGGCTGCCAGATGAATTTCTACGACTCCCAGGTGGTGGACGGGCTCCTGGAGGAGCGGGGCATGATCAAGGTGGATCGCCCCGAGGACTCTGACGTCATCCTCATCAACACCTGCTCTGTGCGTGACAAGGCCGAGCAGCGCGTCCGCGGACGAGTGAATCAACTGGCCGGCCTTCGATATCATCGCGAGGAGGGTCCTCTCATCGGGCTGCTGGGCTGCATGGCACAGCGCCTGGGCGGAATCCTGCTTCAGGAGAAGAAGAGCCCCCTGGATTTCGTGGTGGGCACCGACCAGTATCTCAAGCTGCCGGAGATCCTCGACCGGGCCGGCGGCAAGGAATCGGACCTCTATTTCACCGACTTCGACCACGTGGTCACCTACGAGGCCCGTCCCAAAGCCATGCCGCCGGGGGGCAGCCACTACGTCGCCGTCATGCACGGCTGCGACAAGTTCTGTAGCTACTGCATCGTGCCCTTCACCCGCGGACGGGAGCGGAGCAAGCCGGTGGACACCATCCTTCGCGAGGTGGAGACCATTGCCGGGCAGGACGGCTTCGAGGTCACCCTACTCGGTCAGACCATCAGCAGCTACCGCGACGGCGACCTGGATTTCGCCGGCCTGCTCGGCGAGGTCAGCGCGGTGGAGGGCATCCAGTCCCTGCGCTTCATGACGAGCTATCCCACCGACATGACGCCCGAGCTCTTCGCTTCTCTGGAAAAACTGCCCAAGGTGGAACGTCGCATCCATCTGCCCGTACAGTCCGGCAGCGACCGCATTCTGCAGATCATGAACCGTCGCTACACGGTGGCCGAGTACGAGAAGATCCTCGAGGACGGGCGCAGGGAGATGCCGGGCCTGCTCTTCTCCACGGACATCATCGTGGGATTCCCCGGTGAGACCGAGGAGGATTTCCAGGCCACTCTGGATCTCGTGGAGCGACAGCGTTTCGTCTCGGCCTTCATGTTCAAGTACTCTCCCCGCGAGGGCACCCTGTCGGCCCGGACCGAGGACGACGTGCCCACGGAGGTCAAGGAGGAGCGCCTGGCCCGTCTCATGGACGTTCAGGCCGCCAATACGCGGCGCTACCTGGAAGACCGCATGGGCAAGGAACTTGAGATATTGCTTGATGAGACAAGCAAAAAAACCAAGAATCAGTTGCGGGGACGGACTCGCGACCAGTTCCGGGTGGTGGTGGACCGTCAGCCCGACATGCGGATCGGCAGCCGCATCCGCGTACGGATCAACGAGATTCGGGGTGAGACCCTGATCGGGGTTCCCATTCCCTAGGAGGAGACGCTATGTCGATGGTGAAACGGTTCCTGATGCTGCTGTTCGTGGCGGTGGTGCTCCTGCTGGGCATCCTCAATGCCGCTGAGACCGCCACCGTCGAGTTGGGCTTCTACACCTTCCTGGATGCCCCTCTGCCCGTGGTCATGGTGGTTCTGTTCCTGCTGGGTGCGCTGTTCATGTACTTCTTCTCCATCGCCCGGGAAATCACCCTGCGGAATGAGATCCGCAAGCTGAAGCGATCCCAGGGCAAGATGGATCGTGAAATCCAGGATCTCCGTAATCTCTCCCTCGACGAGGGATTCCACGATGAACCCGAACCGGTGGTCCAGGACAAGCCGGAGGGCACGCTGTGAGCCAGTCTCAACTGCTTCTCATCCTTCTGGCGATCCTGCTCGTCGCGGCGGGTCTGGCCCTGCTCTGGTGGTATCGCCAGCCGGTCAAGAAGCGTAGCAGCACCAAGGACCATCACCTCGCCGCCCTGGAGGCCCTGGCCGACGGGGATGATGAGAGGGCCCTGAACGAGCTGTCCACGGCCGTGCAGGAAGGTCAGGGCGGACTGGACGCCATGCTGCGCCTGGGCGACATGTATCGGGCCAAGGGACAGATCAAGAAGGCCATCCATCTGCACAAGACCCTGGAGATCCGGGGGGAGTGGCCCAAGCCGCAACGGGCACGCATCCTCTCGAGCATCGCCGATGATTTCCTCGCGGCAGGCCGCTGGAACGAGGCACTCGTCCAGCTCGAGGAGCTGCGCAAGCTGGATCCCGAGAATCCCGCCGTGGCCCGGCGAGTGAGCCAGGCCCACCTGCGCCGTGGGGAGCTCGAGAAGGCCCAGACTTCCCTGCGTCGGGCCCACAAGCTCGAGGGAAGGGACCAGGGCGACGAGATGGGCATCCTCCTGGCCGAGGGGGCCCGGCACCTGGTCCAGGAGCAGCGCTGGAAGGAGGCGCGCAAGGCCCTGGGTGACGCCTTCAAGCTGGATGGCGCCTGCATCCCGGCCCTTCGGGTATCGGCGGACCTCTACCATCGCGAGGGGCAGGATCAGAAAGCGGCCGATGAGCTGCAGAAATTGGCTTTGACCGCCCTGCCGGGCTCGGAAATCGAGTATCCTCGCATGGAGAAGCTCTTCTTCGATCTGGGCCGATTTCACGAGATCCAGTTCGTCTATCAGGAAGTGCTGAGCAAGGAACCCGGTTTCTGGCCGGCGCGTTTCGCATTGGCCGAGATCCTGGACAAGCGGGGCAGCCGTGAGGACGCGGTGCGCCTGCTGGATCCGGCCCATCAGGCCGGCCGGGACGAGGCCGTACGGGCCGCGGGCCGCCTGCTGGACTGGGACCGCGAGGAAATGGCCCGCGCATGGCTGTCCAAGATCGCGGAGAAGCATTCAACGGGTGAGGGAATCTATCGCTGTCGCTACTGTGGAACCGAGCACCCTGGACCCCGGTGGTATTGCCCCACCTGTCATGGATTCAAGAGCTATGAATCGATCGCCCAGGAAAGCGCCAGCGCGGCGCACTCCTAGGGCCCTGCTAGCCGCCCTTCTTCTGGCTATCGTGGTCATGGGGGCGGAAGCCTCCGTCTGGCCGGATACGCCGCCGGTGGTCCCCCTGGATCACCCTGATCCCGGCTTCAAGTTCGCGGCGGGCCTCTACCATTCCCAAGAAGCTTTAAGTGATGATTTCAACACCAACCGCGACAAGGAGATGCTGGCTAGAGCACTCCTCGCCTCGGGAAGGTCGGCAGCGGCCCGCGAGATGATCGACGAGGGACTTCTTCCTCCGAGAGACCTGGCCCTGCAACTGCGCCTGTCCGATGATGAGACCTGGCAGGACCTGGAGCGCGAAAGCTGGCGCGCGACCTTCCGGGATGAGGATGGTGAAAGCCGCTACTGGCGCGCCCGCCTCTCCGAGAGTCATGGCTCCTTCGCTGAAGCGAGGCAACTCCTGGAGCGGATTCTGCGTGAGGATCCCGCTTCCATCTTCGTTCCGCTCTCCCAGGAAAAACTCGCGGTGCTGCCCTTCGAGGATACGAGCCCCCGCGTGAAGGCTCCGTCCTCGCCGGGTGGATTCCGGGTTCAATGGGGAGTTTTCCGGGATCCTGCACGGGCCAGGCAGCAGCGATCCGTTCTCGAAGCCTATGGGCAAGTGGTGGACATCCTGGCCTTCGAGCGGGAGGGCATCCCCCTGAGCCGGGTGGTCTCCGAACCCTTCGCCACGCGCGAAGAGGCGCGCAACGAGGGCGAGTCCCTCAAGGCGCGCTACGGCCTCGACTACGTGCTCTACACGGATGAGGCCGCCCGTGAGTAGGCCCAAGGCGAAATCGAAGTCGACCCTCACGCCCATGATGGAGCAGTACCTGCGCATCAAGTCCCAGCATCCCGGGCGCATCCTGCTCTATCGCATGGGTGACTTCTACGAGACCTTCTACGAGGATGCCCAGGTGGCGGCCAAGGTGCTTGGCATCACCCTGACCACCCGAGGCAAGAGCCAGGGCGAGCCCGTGCCTCTGGCCGGAGTGCCGCATCACTCGGTGAACACCTATATCCATCGGCTCATCGCCGCGGGGCACAGCGTGGCCATCTGCGAGCAGGTCGAGGATCCGGCCACCGCCAAGGGCGTGGTGAAGCGGGCCGTCACCGAGGTGATGACCCCCGGCACCCTGTCCCTCGAGGAGTTCCTGCCGGCGGCCAGCGGCGCCTACTGCCTGTCCATCTTTCCCGGCGATGCGCGATGCGGATTCGCCCTGGGTGACATTTCCACGGGGGAGCTACTGGCCGGCGAGGATCATCCCGCTCAGATCCTCGGGCTTCCCGCGCGCTTCAACGTGCGGGAGCTCATCCATCCGGAGGATGCCGACGGCTCGCTCATGGAGGAACTGCGCGAGCTCTA
The DNA here is from genome assembly GCA_964410395.1 of uncultured bacterium. Lineage (GTDB taxonomy): Bacteria > Krumholzibacteriota > Krumholzibacteriia > JACNKJ01 > JACNKJ01 > JACNKJ01. The sequence goes on along the minus strand of CAYPGS010000001.1, from coordinate 158,354 downwards.
TCCCGATCTGCGCATGGAGGGACGGCCCCTCTGGGATTTCCATCTCGAGGAGAGCGAGCGCCGACTAAGCGAGCATTTCTCGGTGACGGAGACGGGGCTCCTGGGCATCCGCGATGGCGAGGAGGACCTGCGCCGATCCATGGGGGGACTGCTCGCCTATTTCCAGGCCCTCAAGAGCGAGGATCTGTCCTTCATCGATCGCGTGTCCTTCCTGCGCCAGGACGAGACCATGGTGCTGGACCGCCTCACCGTGGAGAATCTCGAACTCACCCAGCCCCTGCGGGGCGAGGACCGTCAGGCGACGCTGTTTGCCGTCATGGACCACACGGTCACGCGCATGGGCGGGCGCCTGCTCTATCGTCGCCTTCTGGCTCCACTGCTGGATGCCGACAGGATCGAGGCTCGCCTCGACGCCGTGCAGAGGCTCCTGGAGGCTGGAGAAATCCGCAGGGAGCTTCGTAAGCTCCTGCGGCCCATGTCCGACCTGGAACGACTGGCCGGCCGATTGAGTGCTCTCAGGGCCCGTCCCCGGGATCTGAAAGCCCTGGCCGATACCCTGGCTCTCCTGCCGCCTCTCCGGGGCGTTCTCGAACATGAGACCGACGCGGAACTCTCTGAACTGCGGGACCTCATCGATCCACTGGACGAATTGCGCACATTGCTGGATTCGGCCCTCGCCGAAGATCTGCCCGCCAAGCTGGCCGATGGCAATTTCATTCGTGGGGGCTTCGACGAGGAGCTCGACCGTCTTCGTGGCCTCACCCGGGACGGCCGGGACTGGATCCTGGGTCAGCAGGAGAGCGAGCGCGAGAAGACCGGCATCGCTAACCTAAAGGTCGGCTACAACAAGGTCTTCGGCTACTACATCGAGGTGAGCAAGGGCCAGCTCGACAAGGTGCCCGAGCACTATCTCGCCAAGCAGACACTCACCGGCAGCCAGCGATACGTGACACCGGAGCTCAAGAGCCGGGAAGAGGAGATACTCGGCGCGGAGGATCGCCGAATCCGTCGAGAGCTCGAGTTGTTCGAGGAGCTGCGTGAGGCGACATGGGCGCGTCTTGGAGCCATCCAGGATAACGGCCGGGCCCTGGCGACCCTCGACCTGCATGCCTCCCTGGCAGAGCTGGCGGAGAAGCATCGTTACTGTCGTCCTGAGATCGAGAGCGAACCCTTGCTGGAGATCCGCGAGGGACGCCATCCGGTGGTGGAGCGTCTCATAGGCGAGGACTTCATCGCCAACGACATCTTCCTGGAGCCCGGCGATCGGCAGATCCTGCTCATCACGGGGCCCAACATGGGAGGCAAATCCACCTATCTGCGCATGGCCGCCCTCATGGTACTCATGGCCCAGATGGGCAGCTTCGTTCCGGCCACGGCGGCGAGGGTGGGCATCACCGACAAGGTCTTCACGCGAGTGGGGGCCAGCGACAACCTGGCCCGGGGTCGGTCGACCTTCCTGATCGAGATGGAGGAGACGGCCTACATCCTTCGCAATCTCTCGCCGCGCAGCCTTGCGCTCATGGACGAGATCGGACGGGGAACCAGCACCTACGATGGCCTCAGTCTGGCCTGGGCGGTGCTTGAGTCCTTGCATATCGAGGAAGGCGCCAAGCCGCGCACCCTCTTCGCCACCCACTACCACGAACTCACGGAACTGGAAAGCCTGCCACGACTGCACAACCTGCACGTCACCGTGAAGGAGTGGCAGGACAAGGTGGTCTTCCTGCGCAAGGTCGAGCCCGGAGCCGCGGGCCGGAGCTACGGCATCCAGGTGGCGAGGCTGGCGGGCATGCCGCAGGAGGTCATCGATCGGGCCTTCGAGATCCTCAGGGCCCTCGAGAATCGCAAGGGACAAGGTGAGAGGCTGGACGTTCCTGAGGACGGATCCCGCCAGATGGACCTGTTCTCCGACCGGGGACATCCCGTGCTGGAGGAGATTCAGAATCTCGATCCCGAACGTCTGACGCCCCTGGAGGCCCTGAACCTGCTCACCGAATACAGGGAGCGGCTGCATCGACGAAAGGAAGTGGAATGACCCGTCTGGTGCTCCTCGGTCAGGACACCGAGATCCTTCCTCTGCTCACTCGCCTGCGACTGAATGGCAAGGAAGAGGTGCGCGGGCTCATCCCCGTGGGGGACTGCAAGGATCTCGAGCTCTACGCTGAGATCGCGAGAATTCCCATTCTCTCGGTAGAAGAGTGGCGGGGTTGGAAACACCATCTTGACTTCCTCGTGGCCGAGGAGCCCGTGCCCGTGAGCCTGGGCGAGTTGCCGACTCTCAGCCCGGCCGATGCCATCGAGAGATTCCTATCGGAAGTGGAAGAGCCTGCGGCCGATCCCCTCCCGAAGGCTCCGGAGATCCGCGAAGAGGCACCCTCCGTGGCCGAACCGCGCATCCGCTATGACTTTTCCGGATTCGCCCATGAACTGCGTCGCGAGATTCGACGGAGCCGCCGCTACCATCTGGGTTTCTGCTTCACCCTGTTCCGGGTCGTGGGGGAGAGCGGCGAGAGCCTTGCCACCGATCAGTTTCTCAAGGAACCCCTGCTCTCGCTTCCCGCGCGTGTGGGCCGCAAGACCGACAGCTGGGGAATCAGCCCCGAGGGCATCCTGCTGCATCTGGCTCCGGAGATTCAGGAACAGGCCCGTCTTCTCAGGCGACGTCTATCCCTGGCCCTGGAGGATCAGGTCCGCGAGATGCCCGGAGGACCCTGGCGCTGCCAATCGGCCCAGGCACTCTATCCCCAGGATGGAGAGCGAGCATCGCAGCTCATCAGGCACGCCATGGACGCCCTCGAGCGACAGTCCTAGGAGATTCATGAGCCACCGTATCCAGGCCCTGCCACGTGCCACCATCGACCGCATCGCGGCCGGCGAGGTCGTGGAGCGTCCGGCTTCGGTGCTCAAGGAACTGCTCGAAAACGCCCTGGACGCGGGATCCACGCGCATCACCCTGGAGATCGCCGGAGGCGGAATCGATCTGCTCCGGATCGTCGACGATGGCCACGGCATCGATGGCTCCGAGTTGCCCTCGGCGCTGGAGCGACACTCCACCAGCAAGATCCGCGAACTGGAAGATATTGAAGGCGTGGCCACCTTCGGCTTTCGTGGCGAGGCCCTCGCGGCCATCGCATCGGTATCCACCCTGGAGATCCTGAGCCGTGTGGCCAAGGCCGATTCTGCCTGGCGCATCGAATCGGCAGGGGGCACCGTGAAAGGACCCGAGCCGGCAACGCGAGAGGTCGGCAGCACGGTCACGGTTCGCGATCTCTTCGGTCGCGTCCCCGTGCGGCGCAAGTTTCTGAAATCGGTTTCGGGTGAGAAGCGCCAGGTCATGCGCGTCTGGGAGCAGTATCTACTGGCCCACCCGGAGGTGGCCTTCACCCTCGTGGACGAAGGCAAGGAGAAGGCCAGCTACCCCGCGGGCGATCTGCGAAGGCGTGTGGGTGAGATTCTAGGCGACGAAATCGCCCGTCAGATGGTGGAACTCTCCGCCACGGATGAGGGCTTTTCCGTGAGCGGCCTCTGCAGCCTGCCCCTCACCAGTCGTGGCAATCGAGGCCAGCAGTTCGTCTTTCTTGGGCGCAGGCCCATCCAGGACGACCGTGTGCGCCATGCCATCGGACAGGTCTATCGCGACGTTCTCGCGCCGGGGCGATTCCCCTCCTGCGTCCTCTTCCTCGAAGTGGATCCCGGTCTCGTGGACGTGAACGTGCATCCCGCCAAGCGGGAGGTCAGGTTTCGCGAGGCCGCGCGGGTGCATTCCATCATCACCCGGGCCATCTCCGAGGCCATCGGCGGGGGAGGGCTCGGCGAGAAACTCTCCGAAAGCCCTCACATGCAGTTGGGAGATCTGCGTCCTCCCGAACGCAGCGCGCCTCAGTCCGATTTCTCCTTTCCGGCCAGTGCAGGTCCCGCGCCGGGACGCGTTCGGGAGTCTGTGCCCGTTCCTCCCATGGACTACCGCGAGGTCGACACTCCCCGCGCCGAGGATGAGGTCGAGGAATACTGGCAGGTGGAGAACACCTTCATCGTCACGCGCATGGGGGGAGGACTGGTCATCGTGGATCAGCACAACGCCCATGAGCGCATCCTCTATGATCGGGCGGTGGAGAACCTGGAGGGGCGAAAGCCCGCCAGCCAGGAGCTGCTCTTTCCCCATAGCCTCGAGCTGAGTCCCTCGGAGATGGAAGCCTGGAGGGAGCTCGAGGACTTCTTCAGCAAACTGGGCTATCGGATGAGCGAGTTCGGGCCGAGCACCCTGGCGGTGGAGGCCATCCCCGAGACGCTACGCCGATGGGACGAAGGCGAGACCATCCGCAATGTGCTCGCCGACGCCCTGGGCGAGCAGGGAGGGCTCAGCCAGAAACGGAAGACGGCCCTGGCCACCTTCGCCTGCAAGGGTGCCGTGAAGGCCGGACAGCCTCTGCGCGTCGATGAGATGAGAAACCTGGTGGCAGACCTCTTCGAGACCCGCTCGCCTTATACCTGTCCCCACGGGCGGCCCATCGTCATCCGCATCGGACGGGACGAACTCGAGAAGCGTTTCCATAGGGTGGTGCCTGACAGGGCGCGGGAGGAAGAGTGAGGGTACTGGTCCTCATGGGGGCCACGGCCACGGGAAAGAGCGGACTGGCTCTGGATCTGGCCGAGGAGTTCGGGCGCGAGATCATCTCCGCGGACAGTCGTCAGGTCTATCGCGGTCTTCGCATCGGCACCGCCCAGCCCTCTTCGGCAGAGCTAGAAAGGGCAGCTCATCATCTCGCCGACTTTCTTCCCCTGGAAGAGACATGGTCCGCCCAGGACTTCGCCGAGGCCTCGCTCGAGATTCTTCGGGCGACGGAGGGAAGACCTCCCCTCATCGTGGGTGGTACGGGCTTCTGGCTGCGCAGCCTCATGGAAGGCCTTTTTCCCCTGGACATCCCCCGTGAAGCCACGCTCGCCGCGCGAGAGGCCCTCGAGCCCCTGGAGACCCAAGTACTCTACCATCGCCTCGAAGCGGAGGATGCCCCCAGCGCGGCCCGGCTGCATCCCAACGATCGCCAGCGCATCCTTCGTGCCCTGGAACTGCTCGACGCCACGGGCATGACCATGACCGAACATCATCGCAAATCGCGCAAGAAGCCCGAAGGGATCGAGTGGACGAAGGTCTTCCTCACGAGAGAGCGGGCCGAACTTCATTCCCGCATCGAAGCGCGACTCGATCAGATGCTGAGCGGTGGTTGGCCCGAGGAAGTCGAAGGGCTCCTGAGCTCCGGCGTCGATGCCGGGTCCCCGGGCATGCAGGCCCTGGGGTATCCCGAAGTGGTGGCCATGCTGCGCGGCGAGTCGAGCCGGGACGAGACGCGTGAGCGCATCCTGCACCGCACCCGTCAGTACGCCCGGCGCCAGGAGATCTGGTTCCGCAAAGAAGAGGGCGCTGTCGTCCTGGACGCGGGAGACGGAGGAACCCTCGCCCGACTCGCGCGATTGCTGTCGTCTTGACTTCGCTCAAGGCCATTGATAACCTGCCTCTTCGCGCGGGAATAGCTCAGTTGGTAGAGCATCAGCTTCCCAAGCTGGTGGTCGCGGGTTCGAGTCCCGTTTCCCGCTCCGGGCCCGGATGGCAACGCCGTCCGGGTTTCGCGTTTGGCGACCGCTCCCCGATTCGGTAGAATAGAAGCATGAGACGCTTGTTCCTGATCATGCTGCTGCCTTCCCTGCTCGCGGCCACCGAGTTCCGCGAGGTCTATTCCAGTAACTATCCGGATGGGGCGCCCAGCTGGGGACCCGGCGGTGCGGAAATCGCCTTCACGTCCACGAAATCGGGGGATTGGGAAGTCTGGATCGTGGACGCCTGGGGCGGCGATCCCGTGAACTTCAGCCAGTATCCCGACACCACCGACATCTACGCCAACTGGAGTGCCGACGGCGCGCGGATACTCTACTCGTCCACCCGAAACAACGGGCATGGTCTGAACGACTACGATATCTGGATGCAGGACCTCGAGACGCGCCAGCTCATCTGTCTCACGAACTACGATGGATACGACAACTGGGCGGCCTTCGATCCCACGGGCACCCAGATCGCCTTCACCAGCGACCGGGGAGGGGACAAGCAGATCTGGCTGATGCCGGTGGACCTGTCTTCTCCCGCCGTGCAGGTAAGTTCGGATGCGGCCGAATGCCACCATCCCTGCTGGAGTCCCGACGGTGCCTACGTCGCCTATGATGCCATACCCGAAGGCGGCGGTGATCGAAGCATCTTCCGGGTGCCCGTCGGGGGAGGTGCAGCCGTGGCCATCCCCTCGGGTCTGATGATCTCCAACGATCCCCACTGGTCCCCGGACGGTCGATACATCGCCTTCTGCGGCGGCGACGACCTCATCGACTGGGATCTCTACCTCTGGGACCTCCAGGAGGAGGCCCTGATCCAGCTCACGGACAGCCGTTACCCCGAGCAATCCCCCGTCTGGAACGAGGCCGGCGACGAGATCGCCTATGCGGCCGTTATCAACGAAAACAAGGATCTCTGGGTGGCCTACGACCTTCCCGTGGGAACCGCGGCCAGGAGGGCATCCTGGGGTGATCTGAAGCGCCTCTACGGTCGATGAGCGATCTCTAAATCTTTCCCTTTAAAGCGATTCGGGCATATTGACTTTCCGCCTCCGCATCCTTTACTAAGGACGAGGATGTGGACCGCCGCGTCCTTTTTTCCACGGGCTCTGGCCCGATTCCCAGCCCTGCAGGAGGTGAAACGTGTCCGACATCCGACCCTTTCCGGGATGGAGACCTCGTCCCGATCTGGCCGCCAAGGTGGCGAGCCCGCCCTATGACGTTTTGAATTCCGATGAAGCCCGGGAAATGGCGGCGAGCAATCCGCTCAGCTTCCTGCACGTGGTGAAGGCCGAGATCGATCTGCCCGCCGACGCCGATACCCACGGCGAGCCCGTCTACGCCAAGAGCGCCGAAAACTTCCAGCGGCTCATCGACGAGGGATCCCTGATCCAGGACGAGACTCCCTGCTTCTACCTCTATCGCCTTGGGATGGGGGATCACGTGCAGACGGGACTCGTTGCCGGCTGCAGCGTGGACGAGTACGAGAAGGGCCTCATCAAGAAGCATGAGTTCACCCGTCGCGACAAAGAGGACGACCGGGCCCGCCACGTCGAGGTGCTCAAGGCCAATGCGGGTCCCGTGCTCTTCACCTACCGCCAGCGTCCCGAGATCGCCGAGATCTTCGGCCGCCTCACCGGCGGCGATCCCGTCTATGACTTCACCGCCGACGACGGCGTGCGCCATACCCTCTGGGTGATCGAAGGCGCTGACGACATCGCGGCCATCCAGGAATCATTCCAGCCCCTGGACGCCATTTACGTGGCCGACGGTCATCATCGCACGGCCTCGGCCTTCCGGGTGCGCAACATCCTGCGTGACAAGAATCCCGAGCACGGGGGCGACGAAGCCTATAACCACTTCCTGGCCGTGCTCTTCCCCGACGACGAGCTCAAGATCATGGGCTACCACAGGGTGCTCAAGGATCTGAACGGCCTGTCGACCGAGGACTTCATGGCCAAGGTCGCCGAGCAATTCGAGATCGGCGATACCGAGAATCCAGAGCCCGAAGGCCAGAAGGCATGGGGCATGTATCTCGATGGCAAGTGGCATCGCCTGACGGCCAAGGAGGGCAGCTTCCCGGCCGAAGATCCCGTGAAGAGCCTCGACGCTGCCATTCTGCAGGATAATCTTCTCGCTCCCGTGCTCGGCATCGGCGATCCCAGAACCGATCCTCGCATCGACTTCGTGGGGGGCATCCGCGGCAGCAGGGAACTGGAACGCCGCTGCGCCACCGACATGAAAGTCGCCTTCGCCTTCGCGCCCGTGAGCGTCGAGCAACTCATGGCCATCGCCGACAGCGGCGAGGTCATGCCGCCGAAATCCACCTGGTTCGAACCGAAGCTGCGTTCAGGAGTCGTCGTACGCAGTCTCGAAGACTAAAAGGAGAAGCCATGCTGATTCTGATTTCCGACGCCTTCGATCCGGGCCTTCCCGAGAAGCTCGCGCGCTTCGGCGAGGTCACCGACGACAAGGGACGTCAGGCCGAAGCCGACGTCATCCTCATCCGCAGCAAGACCAAGGCGACCCAGGAATACATCGACGAGTCGCCGAACCTGAAGCTCATCATCCGTGGCGGCGTTGGCATTGACAACATCGATACCGCCTATGCCAAGGAGAAGGGCATCCAGGTCAACAACACGCCCAAGGCCTCGGCCATCGCCGTGGGCGAGCTGGCCTTCGCGCTCATGCTTTCGGTGCCCAACCGTCTGGTGGAGGGGCACGTGAGCATGTCCGAGGGCAAGTGGATCAAGAAGGAGCTCAAGCGCACCGAGCTCTTCGGCAAGACCCTGGGCCTGGTAGGCATCGGCAACATCGCCACCGAGGTTGCCAAGCGCGCCGCGGCATTCGGCATGAAGGTGAAGGCCTACGACAAGTACGTGAATCAGTCCGATCACGCCGAGATGGTCGAGAGCCTGGAGGCCCTGGTGGACGGTGCCGACTACATCAGCCTGCACCTGCCTCTCACCGACGAGACCCGTGATATGATCCATTCTGATGTCATCTCCAGGATGAAGGACGGCGCGGTACTGGTGAACACGGGCCGTGGCGGATGCGTCCACGCGGAAGACACCAAGGCCGCCCTGGAAAGCGGCAAGCTGCGCGCCTACGCCACCGACGTCTGGCCCAGCGATCCGCCTCCTGCGGACTATCCCCTGCTTCACGCTCCCAACGTCTTCATGACTCCTCACCTGGGCGCCAGCAGCAAGGAGAACCTGCTGCGTATCGGCGATGAGGTCGAGGCCATCATCGAGACCTTCGTCCAGGAAGGAGCCAAGGTATGAACCGAATCTTCAACTTCAGCGCGGGTCCCTGCACCCTGCCGCTGCCGGCACTGGAGAAGGCACAGGCCGAGTTCGTGGACTTCAAGGGTGCGGGCATGAGCCTCATCGAGATGAGCCACCGCAGCAAGGAGTACGATGCGGTGCATATGAATGCCATGGACCTGATCCGTGAGCTCCTCGACGTTCCCGAGGGATACAAGATCATGTTCCTGGGTGGTGGAGCGACCCTGCAGTTCGGCATGATCCCCATGAACTTCCTGGGCGAGGGTCAGAGCGCCGACTACACGGTGACGGGATCCTGGGCCAAGAAGGCCTTCCAGGATGCTTCCAAGATCGGCAAGGTCAACGTGGTCTGGGACGGCAAGGAGGAGAACTATCTCAACCTGCCCGATCCCGCCTCCCTGAAGCTGGATCCGAACGCCGCCTATCTGCACCTGACCAGCAACGAGACCATCGGTGGCGTCCAGTGGAAGCGCTTTCCCGACGCGGGCGGCGTGCCGGTGATCTGCGACATGAGCAGCGACTTCATGAGCCGTCGTGTGAACGTGTCGGACTTCGACGTCATCTACGCGGGCGCGCAGAAGAACGCGGGGCCCGCCGGCGTGGCCATCGTCATCGCCAAGGACGAGATGCTGGAGAAGTGTCCGGACACCCTGCCGGCCTACCTCAACTACAAGACGCATTCGGACAAGGACTCGCTCTACAACACGCCTCCGGTCTTTGCCATCTACATGGTCGGCCTGACCATGCAGTGGCTGAAGGGTATCGGTGGCCTGGAAGCGGCCGAGCGTCTTGCCGACGAGCGGGCGGGTCTCATCTACGGTGCCATGGAGAAGAGCGACGGTTGGTATTCCTGCCCCGTTCCCGAGGCCGTTCGTTCGAAGATGAACATCGTCTTCCGGCTCCCCAGCGAAGATCTCGAGAAGAAGTTCATCGCCGAAGCTCTCGAGCGCGGCATGAGCGGACTCAAAGGACATCGCAGCGTGGGCGGCTGCCGGGCCAGTGTCTACAACGCCATGCCGGTGGACGGCGCCGCGGCTCTGGCCGATTTCATGGCGGAGTTCCAGAAAGCCAACGCCTGACCCGAAGCATTGATTCACCATCGAGCCCCGCCCCCGGGTGGGGCTTTTTGCATCTCGGACCCGAAATACCCCCCGAGCCGTCCTTGAATCCATCCTGAGAATCGCTAGAATCGCCTCGAGGTGACCATGGGATACCGAATTGAAACACTGAAATGGAACGAGGCCGCCGAACTCATGACGGCCGATCGTCCCGTGCTCCTGCCCCTAGCAGCGGGCAGCAAGGCCCACGGCCCCCATCTGCCCCTGGGCACGGACAAATTCATCATCGAGGAACTGGCGGGAAGGATTGTCGAAAAGGCCGACCTGCTCCTCTTGCCGACCCTGTCCTATGGATTTTTCCCCGCATTCGTGGACTGGCCGGGTTCTGTCTCCGTGAAAGCCAAAACGCTCATCAAGATCGTGAAGGACATTGTCAGGTCCATGGCCCGGCACGGCTCCAGGCGCTTTCTCATTCTCGATGGGGGCGTGAGCACCCAGTTCCCCATGCGAATTCTGGCCGCCGAGATGCGAGAGGAACTGCGGGTCCTGGTGGGGGTGAGCAACATCCTCGGTCTGGGACTCGAAGCGGAAAGGGAAGTCTGCGAGCAGGAGGACGGTGGACACGCCGACGAGGCGGAGACTTCCTGCATGCTGGCCATACGGCCGGACCTGGTGGACATGTCCAGGGCTCCCCGCGATTTCATCCGCCCCTTGGAGGGATCGCAGCGAAACGGGGTTCTCAAGGTGGCCGTGGCCGGTGAAATGAACAGCGAAACGGGCATTCACGGCGACGCGACCCTGGCCGATGCAGTCAAGGGTGAACGCATACTCGAGGCCATGGAATCCGACCTGCTGATTTTCCTGGAAAGCTTTTCCCAGGCCGAACTGCCTAAGCCATAGAGAGGGACATCATGTGGAATCGAGCTCTCCGGAGTGTCGCGCTGATCCTTGTCACGATGTTTGGAGTTGCCATGGCCGAACTGCCCGATCTCGCAGCCATGTGGGATTTCTCCGATCCTGCCGGAACCGAGGTTCGCTTCAGGGAGTTGCTGGATGATCCCGAGCTGGCGGGTGAGGATGACTTCCTTCTCGAGCTTCGCACTCAGATTGCCCGAACGCTGGGCCTTCAGCGCCGTTTCGACGAGGCCCACGCCTTGCTGGATTCCATTGAGGCCTACCTGCCCAAAAGCTCCAAGCGTGTCTCCCTTCGATATCATCTGGAGCGTGGTCGAACCCTGAACTCCTCGGGCGATCCCCAGGCCTCCAGGGAACATTTCCTCGAGGCCTACGAGATCGGGCTGGCCGCCGGCGAGGACAACCTCACCGTGGATGCAGCCCACATGATGGGCATCGTCGAGAAGGGCGAGAGTTCCCTGGATTGGAATGAGAAGGCGATCAGTTTGGCCCGACGTTCCGATGATCCCGCGGCGCGGAACTGGCTTGGCGCTCTCCTGAACAACACGGGCTGGACCTATCACGAGATGGAGCGCTACGAGAAGTCCCTGGCCCTCTTCTCCGATGCCCTCGATTTCCGTCAGCAACAGGGCAATCCCGTGAACATCCGCATCGCCAAGTGGTGCATCGCTCGTAACTACCGTTCCCTGGGATGGAATCAGGAGGCCCTGGCCGACCAGCGAAAGCTGCTTGCCGAATTGGATGAGGCCGGCGCCGAGGACGGCTACGTACATGAGGAGATCGCCGAGTGCCTGCTGGCCATCTGCCGCACGGCCCAGGCCCGTCCTCATTTACTGAAAGCCCACGCCTTGCTGTCGAAGGACCCATGGATGGTCGCTAATGAGGCCGAGCGCCTCGAACGCCTGAAACGAATCGGTGAAGGAGCTAAGAAGTGATGCACGGAGCACTGCGTCTTTTCGGAATCATCGGCCTGATCCTCGTCACGGCCACCTCGGCGGGCCCCAATGGAGAAACCCTGGCGGATCGTTTTCTTCATCTGGCTCCTGGATCGGCCACACCTTCATCGGACAGGCCTCTCTATCCCGACGAGATCTCTTCCCGTTTGCATGAGCTCTCCCAAAGCGATCGTGTGGAATTGATCGAGTACGGCCACTCCTATGAGGGGCATCCCCTCACCGCGGCCATTCTCACCGAACCCTCGCGACTTGCGGACCTCGAATCGCTTCGCCATTCGGTGGGTCTGGATGCTTTCGCCGAGGAGCGACCTCTGGTCATCTGGATCGGCGCCGCCATCCACGGCAACGAGAGTTCGGGGGCCGAGGCCGCGCTGGGACTCATCGAACATTTCTCGACTTCTCCCTATGGGAAGGTCGCCGACGTTCTCGATCACTGCGTGCTCGTCATCGATCCACTGCAGAATCCCGATGGCCGTCGCCGCTTCCTTGCCGATCTGAATCGCTGGAACGGACGAGTCCCGAGTCTTGATCGACAGAGCCTCGCCCATCGCGCCGGTTGGCCCTCCGGGCGGGGCAATCACTACTTCATGGATCTCAATCGCGACTGGGCCAATCTGAGCCAGGCGGAGACATGGGGCAAGGTGAGGCTATTCCTGGTGTTTCCGCCCCAGGTGACCTTCGATCTTCACGAGATGGGAGGGCAGGAGGGCTACCTCTTCTCGCCGCCGCGCGAGCCCTACCACCCCGATCTTCCGGCCTCCACCAAGCACTGGTGGCAGGTGATCTCCCGGGACATGGCCGAGGCCTTCGGACGCGAGGGATGGACCTGCACCACCCGCGACTGGCACGAGGAGTACAACCCCAATCGCGGTGCGGCCTGGCCGCTTCACATGGGCGCCGTCTCCTTCCTCGGCGAGCAGTTCAACACCCAGGGCGCCGAGCTGCGTCTTCCCCACGGCGGAACCATCGATTTCGCCGAGGCGGTGAGCCACCAGTATCTGGCGGCCCTGAGCCTCATCGAATCGTCCGCCCGCAATCGGGAGGGCATCCTCGAGGACTACTCCCGCAATCGCAAGAAGGTCTTCGACAAGATCAAGGGACGTCCGGCTGCCTACCTCATCGCCATGGACAGTGCTGCAGAACGAGGCCAGCGGCTTGCCCGAAATCTCGCCTGGATGGGCCTCGAGCTCGAGAGGGCCTCGACGGAGTTCCGCCTGAACGATGCCGTCGACTACTATGGTGAGAAGCGCGGCAAGCGGAACTTCCCGGCGGGATCGTTCATCCTGCCTCTGGCCCAGATCCAGGGATCGGTGGCACGGGCGCAGCTTGAATTCGACCCCAAGATGAGCGGCGATTTCCTCAAACTGGAACGGGCCAGCATCGAAAACGGCGAAGGCAGCCGTCTCTATGAGACCACGGCCTGGTCCCTGGCCTTGGCACATGGCGCTTCCGTCTACGCCGTGGACGCAGTGCCTTCGGTAAAAAGCGAAGCCTTCCAGCTTGAGACCCTGAGCGAGGGCCGGCTCCATCATCCCGAGGCGAGCTATGCATTCGTCCTGTCTGCGGATTCACCCGGCTTCGGGACAGCCCTCTCGGCCCTGCACCAGCGCGAGGTTTCCTGTTGGGGAGCCGGTCTCGCTTTCCAGCACGGGGATAGGCGCCATCCGGCCGGAAGCGTCGTGGTCAAGCGGGATGAGTTCGAGGGTGACCTTGGTGAAATCCTCGAAGAGATCGCGGAGCTGAGTGGCTGCGACTTCCACGGGCTGGATCACGCCCTCTCCGATGGGGGTCCGGATATGGGAGCGACTTCCTTCCAGCGCCTCTTTGCTTCGCGAGTCGCCATCCTCGCCGGATCACCCTTCTATCAGACGAGTTTCGGTACCCTCTGGCATCTCTTCGATCAGGAGCTCCTGTCACCGGTCTCCCTCATCAAGCTCTCCCAGTTGGAGAGCATCGACCTGAGCCGTTACAACGTCATCGTCATGCCCGACGGCGGAAGCGGTCGCGGAGAGGGTCTGGCCACCCAGATGGGCGAAGTCGCCTATGGACGACTGATGGCCTGGATCGAGGCCGGCGGCAGTCTCATCACCCTGGGCGAAAGCTCCTGGTTCCTCTTCGCGGGGGAGGAGCCCCTCTCGAGCCTGCGAGCCCGCAGGCAGGTGCTCGACGATTTGACTCCCTATCTCAACCCTGGCCGCCCGGGAAGCATGGAGCCCGTGAGCATGTCGGCGGAGGAGGACGAGTGGCTGCGCCGCTTCAGTCCTCAGGGGGCCATCCTTCGGGCCGATCTCAACTCCGGTCATTGGATGAGCGGCGGAGTGGGAGATCGCGTTCCAGTGATGGTGCGCAGCGAACTCGCTCTGTTCGGCAAGGCCCCGGGGCAGGTCATCGGACGATTCGCGAATGCCGATGAACTCCGCCTGTCGGGAATCCTCTGGCCGGAGGCGGCCGAACGGTTGGCCGGAAGCACCTATGTCTATCGCGAGGCCCGAGGCAGGGGACAGATGATCGCCTTCCTCGGCAATCCGGTCTACCGGTCCGCATTCCATGGCACGACACGCCTCTTCGTCAACGCGGTGCTCCTGGGCCCCGGCATGGGCGCCCGGCAGCCGAGCCCCTGGTGATCCCATGGCCGGTTCGGGAAATCCCTATCGCCATCTTTCCAAGACACCCAAACCCGAACCGGGCTTGGGTATCGTTCGCGTTAGCGAGGACCTCGAAGGCCAGCTCGGTCCGGGCGATCGCATCCTGAAGGTGGACGGCCAGGAGATCGAGGACGTACTGGATTTCCACTACTACAGCGTTCTGAGTCTGGAGCCCAAGCTACGGATTCGAAACAATGAAGGCGAAGAACGTGATTTGAGTCTTCCCGCCGAGAAGCTGGACGCCTCCAAGCTCGATTTCGAACCCCTCGTGTTCAAGAGCTGCGGCAACGATTGCGTCTTCTGCTTCATCCATCAGATGCCACCTGGACTGCGGGAAGATCTCTATTTCATGGATGAGGACTATCGCCTCGGCTTCATGTACGGGAACTATGTGACCCTCGCTCTGGCACGGGAGCGGGAACTCGAACGCATCGTGAAGCAGCAGCTGAGTCCGGTCTATCTCTCGGTTCATGCCACCGACATGGCGCTGCGAAACAAGCTCCTCGGGCTCAAGCGAAGCCGCGATCTGGACGAGACCATTCGCCGGCTTATCGAGGGAGGCATCACCCTTCACACGCAGGTGGTGCTGCTGCCTGGCTGGAACGACGGCGAGCATCTCGAGAAGACCCTTCGTGACCTTGCCGCCTACTATCCCGAAGTGGCCTCTCTGGGAATCGTGCCGGTGGGGCTCACCGATCACCGAAAATCCCTGACTCCCCTGGTCGGATTCGACGCCGAGGGCGCAAGACGCACCCTGGATCTTGTGGAGAGCTTCCAGGACGAGTTCAAGGCGGAGCATGGCAGCCGCTTCGTCTACATGGCCGACGAGTTCTATCTCATGGCGGGACGTGCCTTCCCCGAGCAGAGCGAGTACGAGGACTTTCCCCTCATCGACAACGGCATCGGCATGGGAAGGGATTTCGTGGAAACCGTATTGGGAGAAGCGAGCACCTGGAAGGCACCTGATCGAAATCGGAAAGTCGGAGTCCTCACGGGCCGGCTGGGCGAGAAGCTGTTCGCCGACTACCTGGAGTCCACCCTGATGAAGCTCGAAGGCGTGGATTTCACGGTGAAAGCCCTGGACAACCATCTCTTCGGCAGCCGTATCACAGTAAGCGGACTTCTGCCCGGAAAGGAACTTCTTCAGGCGGCCCGCGAGCTTCCCGAGGACCTCGATCTGTTGATACTGCCGCCCAACACCCTCAACGCGAAGGATCTCTTCCTCGACGACCTGAGCCTCGAAGATTTCCGGGCCGCCCTTCCCATGCCCGTGGCCGTACCGGAATCGGGCCTGCTGGGTCCCATCGCCGGTCTCACCGATTAGGCCTTGAGTCAGACGACCACCTTTGATAGCTTCCTATCGTCAAGGATGACAACCCTTTCCGGAGCGCATTTCCAGTGTCCCCTTCGAATATCATCGCCATCGTCGGGCGTCCCAATGTGGGCAAGTCCACGCTCTTCAACCGCCTGGCCGGACAGCGTCTGGCCGTGGTACACGAGCGCCCCGGGGTCACCCGGGATCGACTGACGACCTACGTGGAAAAGGCCGACCGTCGTTTCTACCTCGTCGATACCGGCGGCATTTCCATGGGGGGCGAGGAGCTCCACGAGAAGACCACCGAGAGCGCTCTCGAAGCACTGGACGAAGCATCCCTGATTCTGTTCCTGGTGGACGTGCGCACCGGAATCACGGAAGAGGATCTCGCCGTCGCGAAGATCCTTCGCCGTCATTCCGACAGGGTCTGGTTGCTGGCCAACAAGGTGGAGCGCGCCGAGGATCGTCATGAACTTCACGATCTATACTCCCTCGGACTGGGGGAGGCCATGCCCGTGTCGGCGCTCCACGGCGAGGGCGTGCACGAGCTCTGGGACCGCCTTCTCGAAACCTTTCCGCCCGTTGCGCCCCCTGACGAGGGGGACCGCCGCATGCACCTGGCCCTGGTGGGACGTCCCAATGTGGGCAAGAGCAGCATCACCAATGCCCTGCTCGGGGCCGACCGTATGATCGTCAGCGACATTCCGGGCACCACACGTGACGCCGTGGACAGCGCCCTCAAGTGGCACGGCAAGGATGTCATCCTGGTGGACACGGCGGGTCTGAGGAAAAAGGCTCGCGTGAAGGAACGCCTCGAGGTCTACAGCAACCTGCGCAGCCTGTCTGCCATCGACCGGGCCGACATCGTTATCCTGGTGCTGGACGCCTCTCAGGAGATCGGCGAGCAGGATATGAAGATCGCCTCCCATGCCCACGAAGCCGGCAAGGGAATCGTGCTCTGCATGAACAAGTGGGACCTTCTCGACAAGGATTCGGCCACACTCGGGGAGTTCGTGAAGAAGGTTCGCGAGGAACTCGAGTTCGTGGACTACGCGCCCATCGTCTTCGTGTCCGCGGAAACCAAGCAGCGAATCCATCAGGTTCTGGAGACGGCCTGGCGAGTCTATGAAGAGCGGGGACGGAAGGTGTCCACGGCGAGACTCAACGAGTTCCTGCAATCGCTCATGGCCAGCAAACCGCCGCACCATTTCAAGGGCGGAACGGGAAAGATCTACTACACGACCCAGCTGGCTTCGGCGCCGCCGACCTTCGCACTCTTCGTGAACAACCCCGATTGGTTCCCCGAACACTACCGCCGCTTCCTGGCAAACCAGTTCCGCAAGGCCTTCCAGTATGAGGGCAGTCGCATCCGGCTTCGCCTCAAGCCTCGCAAGGAGCTGGAATGATCCACGCGCTGGTTTTCCTCGCAGCTTTCCTCATCGGCGGAATTCCCTTCGGATACATGGCCGGACGTTGGGTGCTGAAGACCGATATCCGCACCCTGGGCAGCGGCAATCTCGGAGCCTCCAATGTGTTTCGGCAGGTGGGGCCAGTCTGGGGCGCCGCGGTGCTTCTGCTGGACGCCGCCAAGGGTATGGCGGCGGTGCTTCTGGCTCAGGCCGTCCTCCCGGGCAATGAAGACTGGGCGCTCCTGGCCGCCGGCGTGGCGGCCATTCTGGGCCACAGCTTCACGCCCTATCTGGGTTTCCGCGGTGGCAAGGGAGTCGCCACCAGCGCCGGCGTTTTCCTGGGACTCGCACCCGCGGCTCTGGGCCTGGCATTCATCGTCTTTCTCATCACCTTTCTCGCGGGAAGGATGATTTCCCTGGGCAGCCTCATGGGGGCCCTGGCCCTGCCCATCGCCCTGTGGATTCTGCATCCCGAAAGAAAGATTATCGTAGTCGTGTCCCTTTTCGTGGCCGCCCTGGTGTGGTATCGTCACCGGTCAAACATCGGGAGGATACTCAAGGGCGAGGAACCCCGGTTAGGTCAGAGCGGGAAGGAGGCTTAGTGTCCCGAATCGCCATATTGGGATGCGGAAGCTGGGGCACGGCCCTGGCCAAGTCTCTCTCCGAAGCGGGTAATGAGGTCCGTCTCTGGGGCCATCTCAGCGAAGAGATCGATCCCATCCTCGCCGACGGTGAAAACAAGAAGTACCTCCCCGGTATCGAACTTCCCGACGGTCTCAACGCCAGTACCGATCTTGACGCCTGCATCGCCGACGCCGATGCGCTTCTGCTCGTGGTGCCCAGCCAGGTCATCCGGGAAGTCTCCGCACGACTTGCGTCAAGTTCCGCCCTTCCTTCAAAAGCCGCCTGGATCCTGGCCTCGAAGGGCCTGGACCCCGAAACCGGACGCCCACTCACCGACGCCATCGAGGACGTGGCCGGCTCCCTGGGCGAACGTCTCATGGTTCTTGTTGGGCCCAGCCACGCGGAGGAAGTCGGCAGGAACATGCCCACGGCCCTGGTCCTGGCCGGTGAGAAGTGCGAGCTCCGCGAACGGCTTCAGCACGATTTCAGCAGCGAGAACCTGCGCGTCTACGTGAACGATGATCGCGCCGGAACACAGCTCGGTGTGGCCCTCAAGAACGTCATCGCCCTGGCCTCGGGAATCTGCGACGGCCTGGGCATGGGGGACAACACCAAGGGCGCACTGCTCAGTCGTGGCCTGGCGGAAATGGGTCGCTTCATCGAATCCTTCGGCGGCCGCCGCGAGACACTGCTCGGGCTTGCCGGAGTGGGCGACCTGGTGACCACCTGCTTCAGCCGGCACAGCCGCAACCGCTATGTGGGTGAAGAACTGGGCAAGGGACGTAACCTGGACGAGATCCTGGGCGACATGGTGCAGGTGGCCGAGGGCGTCTACACGGCCCGCACACTCCACGCCATGGCCATGGACCGGCAGGTGGAGATGCCCATCACCGAAAAGATTCACGGCGTGCTGTTCGAGGACACCGACCCGACGCAAGCCATCAAAGAACTCATGACACGGGACCCTGCTCCCGAGATACGAAAAGGAGGGGCTCATGGCTCCCGAGCCTAAAATGAAGAAGACACGGGAAGTCAAACGCCTCTATTGGAGCATCAGCGAGGTATCGAAACTGACGGGGGTGAAGCCCCACGTACTCAGGTACTGGGAGACCGAATTTCCCACCCTGAAGCCCAAGAAGAATTCGGCCGGAAACCGCCACTATCGCGAGCGTGACATCGAACTGATCCTGGCCATCCGTCAACTCCTTCACAAAGACGGCTATACTATCAAGGGTGCCCGCCAGCGCCTGGCCGAGACACGCAAGGTGAGGGATCTGGTGGACCAGTTGGAGATCCCATTCGGGCGGGCCCGCCAGCGCCAATTGCTCATGGAAATCAAGACGGGCCTGGCGGATCTGAAGAAGGAACTGGATTTTGGGTCTTGAGAAGGCCCGTATTTGTTGGTATATAAAGAGCCTACAGATCTTAGGTCGGGGCGTAGCGCAGTCCGGTAGCGCACTTGCATGGGGGGCAAGTGGTCGCTGGTTCAAATCCAGTCGCCCCGACCCTTTTTTATGCCTATGAGAATCCTCCTCACCAACGACGATGGCATCCACGCCGAGGGCATCCAGGTGCTCGCCAAGGCTCTCGAGCCTCTCTGCGAGCTATGGGTGGTGGCCCCGGCGGACCAGCAGAGCGCCACGAGCCATAGCCTGACCCTCGGTAACATTCTTCGTAGGCAGCAGCACGACGAGCGGACCTACTCCGTCACGGGCACTCCCGCCGACTCGGCGCTCATGGCCATCAACGGCATCATGCAGGATACCCTTCCCGACCTCGTGATCAGCGGCATCAATCACGGTCCGAACATGGGCGAGGACGTCCACTACTCGGGCACCGTGGCGGCCGCCATCGAAGCGGCCATCCTGGGTATTCCGGCGGTAGCAGTCTCCTGCGCGAGCTTCCGCGATCAGAACTTCGACGGCGCGGTGCAGTTCTGCAAAAGGCTCGTCACCGAGCACGGCGAACTGGTCACGGAGAAGGGCACCCTGCTCAACGTGAACGTGCCGAACCTTCCCTGGTCGGAGATCCAGGGCATCTCCCTCACCAGTCTGGGATCCCGTTTCTACGGCGACGTGATCATCCGCAAGATGGATCCCCGGGAGAAGGAGTACTTCTGGATCGGCGGCGAGGAACCCACCTGGGAGAACCAGGAGGATTCCGATTTCTTCGCGGTGCACCATGAGCGCAAGGTGAGCATCACGCCCCTGAAACTCGACCTCACCGACCATTCCCGTCTCGCTGGCATGGAGGGAAGCTGGAAGGCCGTCGTCCGATGAGCGACCGCTTCCGCGTGGCGCGCGGACGCATGGTCGACCGCATCCGGGCCAAGGGACTCGCCGGCGAGGCCGTGCTCGCGGCCATGGGGGAGATCCCTCGTCACCTCTACGTGGATCCAGCACTCGAACTCAAGGCCTACGGCGAGAACGCCCTTCCCATCGGATGGGAGCAGACCCTTTCCCATCCCGAAGTGGTGGCCTTCATGACCGAGTCGCTGTCCCTGAGGCCCGGACATCGGGTGCTCGAGATCGGGACGGGTTCCGGCTATCAGGCCGCCCTGCTCGACCGGCTCGGGGCTAGGGTCTGGACCGTCGAGCGTATCGAGGGTCTCATGGATTCGGCCCGAAGGCATTGGGAGGCCGATGGTTTCCAGGCCTCCATCACGGCCCGGGTGGGGGATGGCTATGCGGGATGGCCGGAAGCCGCTCCCTTCGATCGCATTCTTCTGACCGCTGCCCCCCGAATTCTGCCCGAAATCCTCCTTGCCCAACTCGCTCAGGACGGCATCTTGCTTCTTCCCCTGGCCGGCGAGAACGGACAGAGGCTCGTCCGCTATCGCCGGGACGGCGACAAGGCCTATCGCGAGGAACTGGGTGAATGCTCCTTCGTGCCCATGCTCGCACGGACGGTGAAAGGATGAGATGGACTGGTTGACCGACGCCACGGGAGGACTGCCGCCCTTCTGGCGGGTGCTGCTCTTCGCGATGCTGCCCATCCTGGAGCTGCGCGGCGCCATTCCCTGGGCCCTCTTCATGGAGAAGATGCCCTGGCTGGAATCCTATCTCATCGCCGTCCTGGGCAATGCCATTCCCGTGGTGCCCCTGCTTCTCTTCCTCGGACCCGCCGAGAGATTCCTCGGACGATGGAAGATCTTCCGTCGTTTCTTCGACTGGCTCTTCGCCCGGACCCAGCGGCGCGGCAAGCTCATCGATCGTTTCAAGATCCTGGGCCTGGTGCTATTCGTGGGCATCCCGCTGCCCGTGACCGGAGCCTGGACGGGCTCGGCCGCCGCCTACGTCTTCGGCATCGAGAAGCGTAAGGCCTTCCCCGCGATCATGCTCGGAATCCTCATGGCGGGAGTGGTCGTCACCCTCGCCTGCAAGGGTGTGATCGGCCTCGGCGGACTCTTCAAGGATTTCCGAAGTCACTGATCGAGAGACCTTTACAAAGCCGTCTTCATGCATTAATTTCGGCCTGAAGTCGGGGTGTAGCGCAGCCCGGTTAGCGCGCCTCGTTCGGGACGAGGAAGTCGGAGGTTCGAATCCTCTCACCCCGACCTTATTCTACCAGCCGGGAGTCGGATGTCCTTAGACTACGAGGACCAGTACATCCGGGAGATCGTTGATCATCCGGTCCTGACCCCCGAGGAGGAACAGGACCTCGGGCGGCAGGTACAGGCAGGCAGCCTGGAAGCCAAGCGCAAGATGATCGTCAGCAATCTCAAGATGGTGGTGAGTATCGCCCGGTCCTATCGAGGACGGGGCGTTCCTTTTCTGGACATCGTCGAGGAAGGGAACCTCGGGCTCATCCGAGCCGTGGAGAAGTTCGATCCCGAGCGGGGTTTCCGCTTCTCCACCTACGCGTCCTACTGGATCAAGCAGGCCATGGCGAGGGCGGTGGCAAACCAGGGGCGCACCATCCGGATCCCCTTCCATGTCTTCCAGCTGGTCAATCGATTCCTGAAACTGGCCGGACAGGAAGAGGGGGCGGGAGTGAAGCTCAGCGATGCCGAGCTGGCGGAGCGTCTGCACTGCAGCGAGCGCAAGGCCCATCTCGTGCGGGATCTCGTGAGGGGCGTGCTTTCACTGGATCTCATGATGAGCCAGGGCGCATTTCGCGAATTGTATTCGGAAGGTCGAAACCAAAGCACGCACACGCCGGAAGATCTCGTCTCCCTGCAGATGGAGCACGAGCGCCTGCATCGCCTCATGGACAAGCTGTCCGAACGCGAACGAGCCGTGCTTCGGATACGATACGGTTTCGATACGGGCGGAGAGTTCAAGACCCTGGAAGTGACCGGTCAGGCCTTCGGCGTCACGCGAGAACGCGCGCGGCAGATCGAGAAGAGTGCGCTTCGGAAGCTGCGAGTGCTCATGAAGTCCGAGGAGACCGTCGATTGACCCATGGCCCCCGTAGCTCATCTGGATAGAGCACTGGTTTCCTAAACCAGGTGTGGCAGGTTCGAGTCCTGCCGGGGGCACCTTGCGACGAAGCCCTGCAGCCATCTGCAGGGCCTTTTCACAGGCGTGGGTAGGGGTATAGAAAAAGCAGCCCAAACCCATCGGTACGCGTCGTCCCGGCCCTTCAGAGGCTCGTGCGGCAAGCGCTTCGCTGAGATGCTTGAGGTAGTGGGACACCGCACCGGCAGTAAGGGCTGCCAATGGCAAAAGCTAGCAGCAAGTTTCAGAACTGTCAAACCAAAAACGGGCCCCACGGCCCGTCCAGTGATTCTATAACTTCATAATCTGCAATGATCTCTCTTCACTTTCTAATGTGATCTCATAAGAAGAGGCGCCTCCGCTTTGGAGACGCCTCAGATGTCGAAAACCATTCTTGCCCCTTCTCAGTCCCTTAACCACCAGAATATATCCACAAAGAGAATGAACCAGTGCATGGCGATTCTCCTTTCCGTAAAGACAGATTCTTGAACCGCACGAATAGTATTCATGCAGAGGTCATGCCGATCCGAAATGGGGGGATTTAGGAAGAATTCAACCTCAAGAGGATCAATGAGATGTCATCCTTGCTCGCCTTGCCTGCAAAGGTTTCGACTGCGGAAAGAAGTTCCTCGCCAAGCGTCTGAACCGGCCAGGATTGATTGCTTTTCATCCACTCGTAGAGGCGGTCCTCGCCGAAGAGTTCGCCCTCCTCGTCCTCCTGCTCCTCGAGACCATCGGATCGAATGAAGAGCAGGTCGCCCGGACCGAGCCTCACGCGACCTTCCTGGAACATTCCAGATTCCTGAATTCCGAGCAGGGGGCCGCCCCGATGAAGGCGCTCGATAAGTCCATCCCTCCTGAGCAGCCAGGGGGTGGGCATGCCCGCGTTGCAGAAGCTGAGCAGACCCGAACGAGTGTCCAGGAGTCCATAGAAGAAGGCCGCGAAGAAGCCCTGGAACTGGGGATCATTCCGCGAACGGACCATGTCTCGGTTCATGCCCTCGAGGACCTCGCTCACCGGACGCTCCGCACTGGCCATGGCTCGGAATGACTGGGCAACGCCGGCCATGAGCAGGGCTGCGGGAATGCCCATGCCGGTGGCATCACCCAGGGCCAGACCCAGTCGTCCCTCGCCGAGTTCCATGAAGT
Source organism: uncultured bacterium (assembly GCA_964410395.1). GTDB lineage: Bacteria > Krumholzibacteriota > Krumholzibacteriia > JACNKJ01 > JACNKJ01 > JACNKJ01. Next base: position 134,962 of record CAYPGS010000001.1, on the reverse strand, counting down.
CCAGGTAGTCCCCGCCGACTTCCCGGCCCGGAAGGGTCTTGCCGAGAATCTCGACGCCGGGCAGCTGGGGCGCTTCCTTGGGCAGGATCCGCTCCTGGATCTTCCGTGCCACCTTGAGTTCGCGATCCAGCACCTCCTCCCGAGCCAGACGCTCCACCATGGAGAGATTCTGGATCTGCAGGGCCAGGGAAGGGAGCAGATCCTGGAAGGAGGCGAGACGACGGGGTGAATGAAGGGGTGCCACGCGGCAGGGCCCCAAAACCAGGAGCAGCGCCTCGCGACCTTCCGGGAAGGAGATGAGCAGGGACCAGTCGCGGTCGGCGCAGAACTGCTGGGCGCGGGATCCCAGCAGCGAGCGCGACCAGTAGGGATCCCAGAGTTCGGCGGCGAGGATCTCCTTGCGCTCCAGAAGGTGCTTTTCCAGACGGCCGGGCATCTGCAAGGGCGTGGCCGGAAGGACAGGGTGGGGGATCTCGATGTCCGACTGGGGATCCTCCCAGCGATGCAGCTCCCTCCAGCCATCCTCCTCGCGGACGAGCCAGAGGGCCCAGCTGCTCTGGAGGTCCTCGCAGATGGGGGAGGACACGGTCTCCATGAGTCCCGAAAGATGGGGAAAGCCCTGCTGTCCCAGGAGCAGTCCCCTGGAGCGGGGCATCTCCTCGGCCTCGTTGCGATGTCCGGAGCCGGGCAGACGCCGGGCCAGGGGCAACCAGATCAATAGGGTCAGAGCCACGGCCAGAGCCGTCAGTCCCATGAGCCCCAGCCAGGTTTCGCTGCGGGGTCCCAGTTTGAGCGTCAGGGCCTGGATCCCGATGAAGATGATCAGGAAGATCGAACCGCGCAGCAGCTGCCTGGCTGCACGTTCAGCCCTGCGTTGCAGGTAGAGAAGATCCCTGATGAGGATGCCGTATGCGAAACTGATGGGAAGGAAGACCAGGAAGAACGGCGCGGAGGCGGCCGCCGAGATCACCTGTGCCGGGAACAATTGATGAAGAACCTGGAAGAGGAGCAGGGGAAACAGACCGATGATCGCGCCGGTGAGCACCAGGCGGATACGATAGCGCTCCCGCCGCCGGCTCCTCCGGAAAGTCTTCACCACGAGCAGGGCCACCGAGATCAGGAGCAGCAGCACCGCGTGAAGGCCGGCGATCTGTTCGAGCCGGTACTGCAACTCGTGGGGGTTCTCCATGAAGAGCACGCCGAAGGCATCGATGAAGGCCCAGAGAGCCGTGGGCGCGTAGATGGCCGCGAGCATGAGCTTTCGACGGGGGCGACTCTCGGGAAAGAGGATGATGAAGTGCAGGAAGAGAGGCGGTAGCAGAAGCGAGAGCAGATCGCTCTCGAGTTCCAGCAGGAGGGTCCAGGGATTGGCCAGGGGCCGCGGCTGGGGGACGAGCAGTGAACCCAGAAGCACGCAGAGCAGCAGGAAGAGCTGGGCCAGGGGGTCCCTTCGCCGGCGGAAGACCATCCAGGCCGTGAACAGGACCAGCAGGCCGGCCAGGGTTCGCAGGGCCCAATAGGCCTTCTTGGGAAGGCTCAGAAGTTCGACCGGATGCAGGATCTCAAACCGCTGTCCTTCACGCTCCACCTCGAGCCTCAAGGCTCCCTTCAGGCCCTCTCGAGCCATGAGCGAGCGGGCCTGCAGGTCGCGGCTGGCGGCGATGCCGTTGACGGAGATCAGGCGGTCCTCGGCCTGGAGCTGGATGGGGGAGCTAGGCCCCGGGATGATCCTCAGGCTGTGAATTCGAAGCCCCGGATCCGGATAGTGCATCCGGTCCTGAAGCCCCCAGAGAGCCAGCAGGGCCGCCAGGATGGGCAGAGCCTGGAGCAGAAGGGACCTGGGGGTGCGCCGTTGGGCTGTCGGGCGAAGTCCCATGGGCCCAATCTGACCGGGGAAGGCCTTGGCTGTCAACGGGAAGCTCCCCAGGGGCTTGATGCGAAGGGAGACCCGTGCTAACTTGCCGGGACTCGTTTCCCTAAAACCCTCTAACCGGAGGCTTTGCAGTGGTCGCCAAGAAGAGGCTCAGCAAGAGCCAGCTCAGGGACGACAAGTTTATCGACACCGTCGCCCATTACGCGGGAGTGCTCCGCGAGCATCAGCGCACCATCATCGGCGGACTGGCCGTCTTGCTGATCCTGATTCTCGCCATTTCCTGGGGCACCCGCTATGTGCGGGAATCCGATGAGGAGTCCAGAGTGGCCTTCTCCGGCGCTCTGGGTGAACTCGAACTCGCCATCCAGGACAATCAGCCCGCCGGCTACGAAACCGCCCTCCAGAGCTTCGAGGCGATCCGGAGTCAGTTCGGGGGGAAGGAAGCGGGAAAGTGGTCCCTCTACTATACGGGCTTCTGCAAGGAGCAGCTGAAGGACTTCCAGGGTGGATTGGATGACTTCGATGCCTACCTGGCCAGCGGTGACTCCGAGTTCGAAATGGCCGCCGAGCAGGGGCGCGCATCCTGCCTGCACAGCCTCGGTAAGACCCGGCAGGCCGCCGAAGCTCTCGAGGCACTGGCCGATCGACCCGATGCTGGCGAGGACATGGCCCGCAGCTGGCTCTATCGAGCCAGTCAGATCTATTTCACCGGTCAGTATTACGAAAATGCCGAGACGGCCCTCACGAAGTTAGAGGCCATGGGCGCGGGAACCTACGAATCGAAGATTAAGCGGGACAAGGCAGCCCTGGCGGCCCTTCGCGGCTGATCCTCGCACCCGGATAGAAGTAGATGGGGGACATCGCTTAAACGATGTTCCCCTTTTTCTTTGCGTTGACTTAATGCCGAAAAAGTGGAATTCTCCATCCGATTAAGTTGGACTTTTTGGAAAGGATTCCCCTTGCCGGAAAACAATCCCAAGGATGTGGAGCAGCAGCGCGACAGCTCCGAATCCTGGTTGGCGGCGATTTCATATCTGCCGGTTCTTTGCTTCGTCCCATACTTCTTCTATGGTTCCCGGCCCTTCGTCGCCTTTCATGCACGTCAGGGCGTCCTGCTCTTTCTCCTGGAGCTGGCCGGCGCCCTGGCTCTCTGGGCCATCGATCTGAGCATCGGGCGCATTCCTTTCCTCGGTTTCCTCGTGATCATTCTGCTTCGACTGGCGCTCTATCTTCCGATCCTGGCGCTGATCGTCCTCGGTTTCGCCAAGGCCCTCACCGGTGAAGAGGGGCCGCTTCCCTGGATCGGACATTGGGCGGAGAAGATTCCTCCGGCTCAAACGGGGGCTTAGTTCGTGGCCCTGCACAGTTGTCGCATAATGTATATTATGTTAACAAACCCGATGTGGCCCCGAGAGGGCGAATCTGAGCGTCTGGAGGCCTGATATGGAAGTCCGCACTCTCAACGAGCTCTTCTTTCGCGCCACGCGCGAGCACAGGAACCCCAAGGCCTTTCAGAGGAAGGTTCAGGACAAGTACCTGGGCATTTCCGCGGAGACCTTCGAGCGTCAGGCATTCCAGGCCGCCCTGGGACTTCAGGAGCTCGGTCTCAGACCTGGCGACCGTGTGGCCCTGGTTTCCCACAATCGATACGAATGGGCCCTCAGCGATTTCGGCATTCTGCTGTCGGCGGGAATCAACGTGCCCATCTATCCGACTTTGCTGCCCGAGCAGATGCTTTACATCATCCAGAACTCGGGCGCGAATCTGGTCATCTGCTCCGACCACGACATGCTGGAGAAGGTTCTGCAGATCCGGCACCAGCTCGAAGATCTGCGCGAGATCGTGCTGATGGATGGTCCGGTTGATGAGGCTGGAGTCATCAGTTTCGAAGCCCTGCTCGAACTGGGAGAAACCCGCTTCGAGGAGCGCAAGGAAGCGCTCGAGGAACTGGCCCTCTCGGTGAAAGCCGACCAGGCCTGCAGCTTCATCTACACTTCCGGCACCACGGGCGATCCCAAGGGTGTCATCCTGACCCACGGGAACATCGTGAGCAATGTCATGGGTGCCCACGGCAAGTTCCCCATCGGAGGCGGCGGCGACACATGCCTGTCATTCCTGCCCCTCAGCCACATCTTCGAGCGCATGGCCGGCTACTACTTCATGCTCTACGCCGACGTGTGCATCGCCTACGCCGAATCGGTCGACACCGTACCCCAGAACCTCATCGAGGTCCGGCCCAACATCATGGTGTCGGTGCCGCGTCTCTACGAGAAGATGTACGCCCGTATCCTCGACGCCGCCCTGGCGGGCAGCTTCATCAAGAAGCAGCTCTTCTTCTGGGCCAAGCGGAAAGGCGAACAATGGGCCGAGAAGGCCATCGCCCACGAGGACATCCCGGGTGGTCTGAACTTCGCCTACGGCATCGCGGCCAAGCTTGTCTTCTCGAAACTCAAACAGCGCACCGGCGGAAACCTGAAGTTCTTCGTTTCCGGTGGCGCGCCGCTCAGCCCGGAAATCGCCAAATTCTTCTACGCAGCCGGACTTCCCATCCTGGAAGGCTACGGCCTCACCGAAACGAGCCCCGTGATCTCGGCGAACACTCTCGAAGAGATTCGGTTGGGCACCGTCGGCAAGGCCTTCCCTGGAGTCGAGGTGAAGATCGCCGAGGACGGCGAGATCATGACGCGAGGCCCCCACGTCATGCAGGGCTACTACAAGGACAAAGAGGCCACGCGCGCGGCTATCAGCCCCGACGGCTGGTTCGCGACGGGCGACGTGGGAGCCATGGACGCGGACGGCTTCCTCTCGATCCTCGACCGCAAGAAGGACATCATCGTCACGGCCGGCGGCAAGAACGTGGCACCCCAGCCCATCGAGAATCGCTTCAAGATGGACAAGTTCCTCTCGGAGTGCTGTCTCGTCGGCGACAAACGACGCTACATCGCCGCGCTGCTCGTTCCCAACTTCGAGAACCTGCTCCGCTACGCCAAGGAGCATGACATCATCTACACCTCGCTCACGGGCCTGGTGGCTGATCCCAGAATTCAGAATCTCTACCAGCGCCGCGTGGACAAGTACAATGCGGAGCTGGCGCGCTTCGAGCAGGTGAAACGCTTCGCCGTGCTCGATCAGGAGATGACCATCGATGGCGGCGAACTGACGCCGAGCATGAAGGTCAAGCGCAACAAGATCGAAGAACGATATCGCGAACTGATCGACTCACTGTATGAGGAAGCGGCGGCCAAAGAGGCCTGAGCTTCTCGAGGAATGAAAGGGGTATCATGAGACAAAGCCTCAAAGCCTTGCTTCTGATCGCCGTGATTCTGAGTCCGGCAACCGCGCTGGGCTCGGGATACGCGGTCTGGGAGATGGGGACACGGAGCTCGGCCCTGGGCGGCACCATGACGGCCCATCCGGTGGATGCGTCGGCCATCTTCTACAATCCCGCGGGGCTCACGAGCTACTGCGGCGACCAATTCGTGCTCAACGTGACGGGCATCAAGCCCTACACGGAGTTCGCGGGCATCGATCCGCATCCCGGATACGGCGTCAGCGAACGATTGGCCGATGCTCTGTTCATCCTGCCGCAGGCTTACTACAGCCATCGCTTCAGCAAGACCCTGGCGGCGGGAATCGGATTCTACACCCCCTACGGCCTGGCCGTGGAGTGGGAGAATCCCGAGACCTTCTCAGGTCGCGACATCGCCACCTTCACCGACCTGAAGACATTCTTCTTCACCCCCACTCTCGCCTGGAAGCCTCACAAGATGTTCTCCCTGGGCGCAGGGTTGAACATCGTGAAGGGCCACGTTGAGCTCAACCAGGCGCTCGTGGAGGTCTTCCCCAACCATACGGACGTGGGTACGGCCGTCATCGAGGGCAGCAGCGACTGGTCCTACGGCTTCAATGCCGGCCTGCTGCTGAAGGCCCACGAAAAGGTGACCCTGGGTCTGAACTACAAGTCGAAGATCGATCTGACCTTCGACGGCGACGCCGACTTCACCGCCTATGAAGGCTACGAGTCGGTGCTGCCCGTGGATGGCCCTGCGGAAACGGCCCTGCCGCTTCCCGCGCTCTACTCGGTCGGTCTTTCGACCTATCTCACCGAGAAGTTCCGGGCCGAGTTCAACTACAACTTCATCTTCTGGTCCGAGTTCGAGACTCTCGACCTGATCTTCTACCCGGGAACGGACGAGGAATTCTCGAGAATCATCAACGAGGACTACGAGGACCAGAAGCAGTTCCGTCTCGGCTTCGAGTACACCTACTCCGAGGAAATGCAGCTCAGGGCCGGTTGGGTTCGAGACTACTCGCCTCAGCCCAGCAAGACCACGGGCCCGGTGCTTCCCGACTCGGATCGCACGGGCTACTCCCTGGGTTCGGGTCACAAGGTGAAGGACAACCTTCATCTCGACACCTACCTGCTCCTGCTCTTCCTGGACGATCGAGAAATCCGGGACAGCCAGGACGGCTACAACGGTGACTATCACAGCTTCACCTACCTCTTCGGCCTCGGCCTGACCTACCACTTCTAGAAAGGAGGACCGCCATGAAGAAGCTTACTTTCCTGATCGCGATGACCGGTGCTCTGCTTCTGGCAGGGTGCACCCTCTTCGCACCCGAAGAGTTCACCATGGATCCTCCAGCCGTGGACTCCGGGACCGCCGACTTCACAACCTACGTGGCTCTCGGAAACAGCCTGACCGCGGGATACCAGAGCGGCGCGCTGTACCAGTCCACGCAGCAGTACGGCTGGGCCATGCAGCTGGCCGATGCCATGGGCGTGGGAACCTTCGAGGTGCCCTGGATCTCCGATCCGGGAGTCTACGACGCGGACCTCCGCCTCGGGCATCTGCAGGTGGTCTTCGACGCCGAGGGCAACGCGGGCCTGGCTCCCGTTCCCTGGTCCGACGACATCCTCGACGCGAGTCAGCTGCTGGCCAATCCCCTGGCGATTCCCTATCACAATCTGGGAGTGCCCGGTTCGACGGCCTACGATCTGTTCCTGGCCACGAATTCCATGGACTGCTTCACGGCCGTGGGACTCGGCGAGCCCAACGCCTATTTCGACATGATTCTCAGGAACGCCATGATCGATTGGACCGACCTCGGCGGTTCCGCCGCGGATCTGACGGCGGTCGAGCAGGCGATCTACGCGAATCCGACCTTCGCGAGTGTCTGGATCGGAAACAACGAACTCCTGCTTCCCGCGACCTCGGGGATCGGAGCTCCCTTCTATCCGGCACAGGATGAGGATCCGCTGCAGCCTGACTTCGAGTCGTTCTACACGGGCATCCTTGGCACTCTGGTGCAGAGCCTGCCCGAGGCAAAATTCGTCACCGCCGATCTGCCCTACGTGACGAACATCCCCTTCTTCACCACGGTGCCCTGGTTCGTGGTCGATCCTGAATCGAATCCCGTGGATGCCGACGGAAATCCCGACAACGGCATCCAGCTCGTCGGACTTCTTTCCGAGGATGCAGGCGGCATGCTGACCGATCAGGATCTGGTCTGTCTGTCGATTCTGAGCTATGACAGCGAGCCCAATGGTGTGCCGGATCTGAACGAAGGCATGGGAATCCTCGATGACATCCTCATCGGACTGCTCATGAGCCAGGGTATGACCCAGGAAGAGGCCATCGCGGCGCTTCCGGTGGCCTTCCCCCATCATGGCGAATTGATCCCCGGTGCCCTGACCCTCGTCGACGCCGAGAAGGACGCCATCATCGCAGCCACCGACGCCTACAATACGGTCATCCACGCGGTGGCCGGCGGGCTTGGCGTGCCGGTGGTCGAGGTCAACGACTACTTCCAGGAAGTGGCGGCCGAGGGTGCCGTGTTCAACGGCGAGGAGTACACGACGGAGTTCGTGACGGGCGGTCTGTTCAGCCTGGACGGAGTCCATCCCTCCAACATCGGTTATGCCCTCATCACCGCAAAGTTCATCGAGACCATCAACGATGCCTATGGATCGAATCTCATGGCCCCCACCTTGCCCACCGTGCCCATGCGCGCGCCGGCGATTCAGGGTCTGCCCAAGCTGCCCGCGGTCTTCCCGGGTATGCCGTACTGATCGAAGATCCATCCAAGCAAAAGGGCCGCACCTTCGGGTGCGGCCCTTCTTGTTTCGTAGGCGTGGCCACTACTTGTAGGCGGATCGAGACTTCTTCAACTCCAGCTCCCGATTGAGACGCTCTTCCAGGGTGAGCGACTCCCAGTAGTCGAGCATGAGCGGATAGGTCGTGAGAAGACTCTCGACGTCGGCATTGTCAAGCACTCTCATGCGACGCATGCTGGGCAGGAAGAACTGGGCGGTGAGATTGGAGTTCATCATGCCCAGCTGATTCACCGTGGTGGCCTGTCGGGGAAGCTCCACATAGACATTGATGAAGTCCTGACTCGCCTCGACGACTTCCGGATTCTCGTAGACCTCCACCAGCCTGTAGATGCAGGTCTTGCAGTAGTGGTCGAAGAGATAGAATGCCAGCGGATAACCCGTCTCCCGCGCGATCTGGATGGCCAGGTCGATGTTCGTGTAGAAGTAGACCCGCTCGGGGTGAACGCGTATGCGCCCATCGGCCACGAACTCCATCTTGGGATCCAGATTCGAATTCCGATCGCTGATGGAATTCATGTCGTACATCCAGCGCCGGTAGTCATGCCCCTGAGTCCGCAGGGTGTCCCTGGGAGCCTTGGCCGCCAGCGCGATCGCCGGCAGGGTCATGATCAGGATCAGGATGGGTAGAAGCCGTCGCATTTCATACCTCTCGAAAACGGTACTGTTGAGGGGAAGGAATATAGACAACGCGGGGGCGATCCCACAAGTTCCCTAAGTGGTGAGAATTCTTCCCGTTAGAGATTCGAGCAGGGTGCTTTCCATGAGCGTGCGCTTCTGGGACTTGTCCACGCGGCGGAGTTTCATGTCCAGTTTCTGCAGATTGAGGATCCAGGCGAGGATCTCCCGGCGCGAGCTGGCCTTCGCCCGGTCCATGGCCTTGCGATTGGCGAAGGGATGCCCGCTCATGCGCTCCAGGGCGGCGCCCGGCGGCAGGCCCATGTCGAGCAGCGCCCGCGCCTTGAGCACGTTGATCATGCTGCTGGCCAGAAGCCCCATCAGCGCGATGGGTTCATGCTGACCCGAGTCGAGCAGATCGCCGAGAATCCGTAGCAGTTGACGCTCGCGTCCGGGTTCCAGGGAGTCGGTGAGCCGGAAGATATCCAGATCAGGGTGGCGGGCCACCAGGCGCTCCACCTGCTCGGCCTCCACGCGCCCCTGGGGTCCCACCACCAGCGCGAGTTTTTCCACCTCGGACACGATGTCCCCCGGATCGGGGGGAAGTCGATCCACGAGCAGCCGGGGAACCCTGTCATCGAAGTCCACGCCCTTCTCGCGCAGGATCGAGCGGGTCCAGTCCTCGAGAGCCTTGCCCTTGAGCACCTCGAACTTGAGGGCCAGTCCCCCACCCTTGCTCACGCGATTCTTGGCGGCCATGAGCTGTGAAAGGGAGGGCGCGGTGAGGCAGAGCACCGAGGGTCCCGGGCTCTCCTCCAGGAACGCGTTGAGCGAATCCCGGAACTCCTGCTTGAGCTTGTCGGGAACTTCCAGGTGGACGAGTTTGGGGCCATCGAAGAAGGAGTAGTTGCGAAGCAGGGCTTCGAGGTCTTCCCAGCGCGACTTCGTATCGAGGCGTCGGAATTCGTAGCCCGTGACGGGATCCAGCTCAAGCTGGGAGCGAAGCATGGCCACCGCCTCGCTCAGGATCCAGGACTGCTCACCCGTGAATAGGTAGAAGGGCCTCGGCGCCTTCTTCAGATCCTTGGCCAGGGCTTCCAGAGGATTGCCGCGGGGCGCCATCACCACTCTCCGAAGATGGCGCCCAGGATATCGTCCACCACCTGCTCGCGAACCTGCAGCTCCGCGTCCTCGCGGGTCAGGAACTCGCCGCCGGTGCTTCCCTCGTCGTAGAAGGTGGCCTGGGCGCGGATGGACTTCTCCCAGCTCTCGGGCAGATCGTCCCGGCCGATGGCCTGCACCTGAAACGAGGTGCGGATGGTCAATGTGAGCCGATACTCCTCCGCGGTTCCCGAGATGGTCGAGAATGAAGCCGTTTCCTCGTACTCGGTGATGGTTCCCTCCAGCAGGAAGTCCGCCGCCACCGTATCGGGGATGATGTCCAGGAGCCCGTCCTGTTCGATGGCGTCCCGCAGCAGTTCGCTCATCTCGAGCTCGAGGCCGGCCTGGCTGGACTCGTTCCCGAGCAGAGGAATGGCCACCGTTCCCCGCAGGGAACGATCGCGGCTGCTGGTATGGTAGTAGGAGCATCCCGCGGTGAACAGCAGCAGCAGGGTCGCTGCCGCAAGCAGGCGCCTCATCGATCCTCCTTGCCGATGCCATAGCTCTTGAGCCGGTAGCGAAGCTTGTCGCGACCCAGGCCCAGGAGTTCGGCGCTCCGGCTCTGATTGCCTCCGCTCAGATTCAGCGCCTTCTCGATGAGGTCCGACTCCACGGATTTGACGATCTCCTCGAGATCCACGCCTTCTTCGGGCAGAGGTTCTTCCATGATGCGGCGCAGTCGCTCTCCGGTGGTCTCGCTGCTCAGCGCCAGATTCTGCCCGAGGGCCAGCCTCAGGGATTCGGCGCTGATCTCCTCGCCGGAGTCCATGAGCACCATGCGCTCCACGAGATTCTTGAGCTCGCGCACGTTGCCCGGCCAGGCGTAGTCCAGAAGCACGCGCCGCGCTTCTTCGCCGAGCACCATAGTACGACGATTGAAGCGTCCGACGTAGTCTTTTCCGAAGAATTGGATCAGGGGAAGAATGTCCTCCCGCCTCTCCCTCAGGGGCAGAAGGCGGATGGGCACCACGTTGAGGCGATAGAAGAGATCGGCCCGGAAATGCTTCTGGGCCACCTGTTCGTGGAGATCCTGATTGGTGGCCGAGACGATGCGCACGTCCACCTTCAGATCCTGGGTGCCGCCCACACGGCGGAATGCCTTGTTCTCGAGGAATCGGAGCAGCTTGACCTGAAGGGCCAGGCTCATCTCGCCGATCTCGTCCAGGAAGAGGGTCCCGCCGTCGGCGGCCTCGACCAGGCCGATCTTCGCCGCCCGGGCGTCGGTGAAGGCCCCCACCTCATGGCCGAAGAGCTCGTTCTCGAGCAGCTCTGAGGGAATGGACGCGCAGTTGAGCTCCAGGAAGGGCTTCTCCCGCCGCGGGCTGAGATCATGGATGAGCCGCGCGATGATCTCCTTGCCGGTTCCGCTCTCGCCCGTGATGAGCACCGTGGTGTCCCGGCTCATGGCCACCTGAGCCGATTGCTCGTAGACCGCGGTCATGGCCTCGCTCTGGAGCTTGTAGAAGCTCAGTCCGCTGCCCGTTCGGAACTTCCGGTGTTGCTCCAGCAGTTCGGTCTCGGCCCTCGTCTCATCCAGAATCAGATCCACGGATTCCCGCAGGCGTTCCATGGACAGGGGCTTGGCCAGGAAGTCGCTGGCCCCGCCCCTCATGGCGCGCACCCCGAGATCCAGATCCTTTTGGGTGGACAGGATGATCAGTTTGAGTCCGGATTGGATGCGGAAAAGCTGCTCGAGGAGGGAGTCGAGCTGCTCCTCCCGGCCGGTGACATCGAGGATCAGGAGGCTCGGATCGGCCATCTCCAGGCTGGTCTCGAGGTCTTCGGGGAACTCGCAGGCGATGACCTGACGGTTCTCACCGGCAAGGCTATGCTCGAGGAGGCGCTGGATCGACTCCTGGTTGTCGATGACCAGTATGACGTCCTGCACGATCCTCCCCTCAGATGGCCGCCAGGGACTTCTGATACCACTCGATGGTGCGGGCGAGTCCCTCTTCGAAAGTGACCACGGGCTTGTAGCCGATGAGCTCTCCGGCCTTGTCGATGTTGGCGCTTGAGTGCGGCACGTCGCCGGGACGCTTGGGCCCGAACTTGGGTTCGATGTCCACGCCGAGGGTCTTCCGGATCTGCTCGTAGAGATAGAGCACCGAGTAGGATCCGCCGCAGGCCACGTTCACCGTCTCGCCCTGGGTTTTGGGTGCGGACAGGGCCTGCAGATTCCCCTCCACCACGTTGGCAACGTAGGTGAAGTCTCGGGTGTGGCTGCCGTCGCCATCGATGGTCGGCGCCTCGCCCCGCAGCAGATGACTCAGGAAGATGGGCAGCACGGCCGCGTAGGGCGAATCGGGATCCTGTCTCGGACCGAAAACGTTGAAGTAGCGGATGGTCAGGGTTTCGAGCCCGTAGACTTCCCAGAACGCACGGCAGTAGTGCTCCCCCACCAGCTTGGCCACCGCATAGGGCGAAAGGGGCTTGGGGGTGATTTCCTCGTGCTTGCTAGCTTCCTCGGAGTCGCCGTAGGCTGAACTGCTGCCCGCGTAAACCACCCTCTTCACGCCTGCGTCCCGGGCGGCAACGAGCAGATTCAGGGTCCCGTTCACGTTGTTGTCGTTGCTGCCCACGGGATCGGCCACCGAACGCGGCACCGAGGCCATGGCGGCCTCGTGAAGCACGTAGTCCTGGCCGGCCATGGCCTTGCCGATCTCGTCGGGATGGCGAAGGTCACCCTTCACGAAGTTCACGGATCCTCGAACTGGCTCGAGGTTATGCTCATACCCCGTTGATAGATTGTCGAATACGGTAACTGTGTCACCCTGGGCCACCAGGGCCTCCGCCAGATGACTTCCGATGAATCCCGCGCCGCCGGTGATGAGAACTTTGGCCATGTGGGCTCCTAGAGTGAGAAAACCTTCGGGGAATCGGTCCCCTTGTAAGCGTTCCGTGTATCGACGATAAGCGGCAGACGCTCCAAAAGTTCCCCGTAGTTCACGCCGCTGTGGGCCGTGACGACCACGCCGAGGTCGACCACGGCGAGGGAACTCGCGTCGAGATCGCAGCGAGGCACGTCGAGAATCTCGGGGACCTCGTGTTCGATCCAGGGATCGTGGAAGCAGACCTCCGCGCCCTTGGCCTGGAGCAGCTTGATTATGTCCAAGGCCGGGCTCTCACGGTAATCGTCGATGTCGCTCTTGTAGGCGATGCCCAGCACCAGGACCCGCGAGCCATTGAGGGCCTTCTTCTGGGCGTTGAGGGCCTCGGCGCATCGGTCCACGACATGATCGGGCATGTGACCGTTGATCTCGCCAGCCAGCTCGATGAAACGCGCCTCGAATCCGTGCAGCCTCGCCTTCCAGCTGAGATAGAAGGGATCGATGGGTATGCAGTGTCCGCCCAATCCCGGCCCCGGATAGAAGGGCATGAAGCCGAAGGGCTTGGTTGCCGCGGCGTCGATGACTTCCCAGACATTGATGTTCATGCGGCTGCAGATGAGCGCGATCTCGTTGACCAATCCGATGTTCACCGCGCGGAAGGTGTTCTCGAGCAGCTTCACCGTTTCGGCCACGCGACTCGAGGATACCGCCACGACGGTCTCGAGTGCCGAGCCGTAGAGGCCCGCGGCGATCTCGGTGCAGGCCGGGGTGATGCCCCCCACCACCTTCGGAATGTTCTTGGTGTTGAAGGTGGGATTGCCCGGGTCCACCCGCTCGGGGCTGAAGGCCAGGAAGAAGTCCTCGCCGATGCGGCGGCCACCCTCCTCCAACAGAGGCAGAATGACCTCGTCGGTGGTCCCCGGGTAGGTGGTGCTTTCCAGGATCACCAGGGTGCCGGGGCTCATGAAGCGCGCGATCTGCTCGGCGGCCGAAACGATGTAGGAGATGTCCGGATCCCGGGTCTTGCCGAGGGGCGTGGGAACGGCGATGTTGATGGTGTCGGCCTCGGCGATGGCGTCGAATTCGCTGAAGGCCTCCAGTCGGCCGTCGGCCACCAGGGGAGCAAGCCGATCGGTGGGCACGTCCTGAACGTAGCTCTCGCCGGCGTTCAGCTGGGCCACCTTCTCCTCGCTGACGTCGAAGCCCTGAACCTGGAATCCGGCCTCGGCCAGCTCCACGGCCAGGGGAAGCCCCACATATCCTAGTCCCACCACGGCACAGGTAGCCTGCCGGGCGGCAATCTTTTCACGCAGCGCGTCACTGTGATTCATTTGGATAATCCCCTAATGCGTGCTCATTCTTCGTCTTGCGCCTGATTTACGGCACGATACTCCTCCAGGAAGGCCCGGAAGAAACGGATGAACCGGCGCAGGAGAATCAGGGTGATCAGAGCGATGACGATGGGCAAGATCCGCGCCCAAAAACGCAGGTTTTCCAGGGCCGGAGCGTTCATCATGCGCAGGGATACGACGAGCAGGAAAACGAGTGCCGCCAGGAGGAAGAGCTGGATGAGCCCCTGGACGATCATGGCCCCCAACTCTTCGCGCCGATTGTAGGGAGCCTCGAATTTGAAACGGCGAGGCCAGGGCCTGCGAGGCCTCATGATCGGCGATCCTCGTGGTCGTCGGCAGCGTCGCCCTCGTCGAGAACCTCGAAATCGGCGTCCTGAACCTGTTCGCCACGGAATCGGGGATCCTCGGGAACGCGATCACGATCCCTGCCCGAGAGCCACGGTCGAAGGAGGAACTGCCAGCCCGCAAGACCGGCGAGGAGGAGTACGAGGAACTTCAACATAGGTACGCCCAGCAGGATTCGAACCTGCGACCTCTTGCTCCGGAGGCAAGCGCTCTATCCAGCTGAGCTATGGGCGCAAGGCGTTTTTGAATCTAGGTCAAGCGGCTTCCCATTTCCAGCCTTAAATCCGCGAGCGATTTCCAGGAATCGGCGGGCTATGAGATGGCCCGTGGGTGACAGGATGGAATCGGGATGGAACTGGAGTCCGAAGCGGGGAAGGGACTTGTGCTCGAGGGCCATGACCTCGCCTTCCGGGCCCCACAGGGTCCAGTCGAGGCAGTCGGGACAGCTATCCGGTTCGAGTCCCAGGCTGTTGTAGCGCATGCCCTCGAAGTTCCCTTCGAATCCCTCGAAGAATCGCCCCCCGGAGACTCTCAATGTGACGCTCTCGCCGTGAACTGGACCTTCCTTGCGCAGGACTGCTCCATGGAATTCGCCGAGGGCCTGATGCCCCAGACAGACTCCGAGCACGGCCCTTCGGGAAGGAAGCTGCTCCAAGAGCGCGAAGAGGGCGGGCCAGTCCGAGGGTCTTCCCGGGCCGGGGGAGAGAATCCAGGCCTCAGGTCCCGGGGCAAGGAGACACTCGATGGAATCCAGGGCCGACACGACCTCGACTTCGCAGCCTTCCCTCGCGAAGAGGTCGACCAGGTTCCAGGTGAATGAATCCTGGCAGTCCACAAGCCGCAAACGCATCAGCCCGACGCTCCGGCCTTGGCGAGCAGGAACTCGGCGTGTTCGCGCACCTGCCGGTCTTCGCCAGCGCCTCCGAGCATGCGGATGATCTCGTCGAGGCGATCGCCTCCCTCCAGAGCCTGCACCTCCACCCGCGTTTCGCCATTCTCCACGCGCTTGTCCACGTTGAACTGGCGACCCGCCGCCGCGGCCAGAACCGCCTGATGGGTGACGAGCAGAAGCTGACGACTCTCGCCGAGATTCAGAAGCTGGGTGGCGAGCAGCGGCGCGAGATCAGCCCCGAGGCCAGCGTCGACCTCGTCGAGGACGAGTACGGGCGGGCCGTCCTGGGCGCCGGGGAGCAGGCGACAGGCCAGAGCGATGCGGGAAAGCTCTCCGCCGCTGGGAATGTCCCGAAGGCTTCCCTCCCGGGAGTCGGGATTGGTTCGCACCAAGACGCGGACCCCATCCATGCCGTCACTCCCCGCCGCGTAGCCCTGGCCCTCGATGCTGATCCAGCCCTCATCGTCCTTTCGAGGTTCCACCGACACGCGCAGGTTGGCGGCGCCGAGGCCCAGGGAGGCGAGACGATCCTGCCAGGCCGGACCGAGTCGGTCCCCCGCTCCACGCCTTGCCCTCGACAGCGAAAGAGCCGCCTTGCTGAGGCTTTCCGTGGAAGCCTCTTCCCGGCCCCTCAAGTGTTCGATCTCATTCTCGAGGCTCGCCATCTCATCGAGATCGCGACGGATGTCCTCCGCCCAGCCCAGCAGGTCATCCAGCTTGCGGCCGTGCTTGCGCTCCAGTCCATGCAGCCGGTTGAGCCGTTCGCTGATGTCCTCGCCGCTCAGGGCCTCGGCACTGAGATCCTGGCTTCGGGCATGGAGAGTCTGTGAAAGCTCTTCCAACTGAAGGATAGCGGGATCCAGCACCCCATCCTCGATCTCCTCGCCGAGAGACCTAAGCTTGGCCAGGCTCTTGTCCAGTTTGAGAAGCTGAGTTCGCAGGGCCTCGTCGCTTCCCTCCACCAGTTCCAGGGCTCGATCCAGGTGCTGGACGATCTTGGACGCGTTGCGCAGGCGGCGTTCCCGGTCGCTGAGCTCGTCGATCTCTCCCGCCTTGGGTTCCAGGGCGTCGATCTCCTCGAGCTGAAAACGCAGGTACTCCTCTTCGGACTTCAATGACTCCAGTCGGTCGGCCGCCTCCGAGCGTTCCCGACGCAGAGCCCTGTGCTCGGCGAGTCGTTCCTGGTAGTCGCTCTTCAGGGTATCGAGCTCGCCGAAGCCGTCCAGAAGTCGAAGTTGATACGAGGGATCCAGAAGCTTGATCTGCTCATGCTGGTCCTGGCGTTCGAAGAGCAGGGCACCCAGCCTTCTGAGCTCCGTCACGCTGGCGGGCGAGCCATCGATGAAGGCGCGGCCCTTGCCGTCCTTGCGGATCTCTCGACGCAGGGAGAGCTGGTTCTCCTCCAGCTCGAAACCTTCCTCGGCGAACAAGGAGATGCGCTCATCGTCGAATTCCAGAAGGGCTTCCACCGTCGCCCGGTCGCAGCCGCTGCGGATCCAGTCCGCCCGAGAACGCTCTCCGGCGAGCAGAGACAGCGCTGCCAGAAGCACGCTCTTCCCCGAACCGGTACTGCCGGTGAGTACGTTGAGACCGGAGGCCAGCTCCAGGCTGGCCTCCTTCACGACGATAAGATCCCTGATGCGCAGATGGACGATCAAGGCTGGTCGCCCTCCCCCGCCTGGGCCCAGCCCAGTTTCTCGCGAAGCAGGGTGGTGAAGCGCACGCCGGGGGGCAGCAGAAGGGGAATCACCTTCCTGGATTTGCGGATTTCGATGACGTCCCCCGGCTGTACCTCCGCGCTGTCCTGGCCGTCCAGGGAGAGGGCGGCCATGCCGCTGCGCTCGCCGATGAGGATCTCGAACTGCTTGCCCGCCCCCACCACCACGGGCCGCAGTGAGAAGGAGTGGGGACAGATGGGCGTGGCCAGTAGGGCGTCCATGCCCGGGTAGACCACGGGTCCGCCCGCCGACATGGAGTAGGCCGTGGATCCCGTGGGCGTCGAGATGATGAGACCGTCGGAGCGATAGCGCCCGAGATACTGCCCAGATAGCGAGAGGATGAACTCCACCAGGCGATTCCCCGGACTCATGTGGATGACGGCGTCGTTGAGCGCGCGAAAGCTTCCCAGCTCCTCGCCGCCCCTGAGATGTCGGGCCCGAAGGGTCATGCGATCCTGGATGCGATACTCGCCCTCCAGAACGCGTGGCAGCAGATCGCCCATCTCGCTGCGCTTGAGCACCGTTAGGAATCCGAGGCTGCCCATGTTGATGCCCAGCAGCGGCGTCTTCCCGCCATCCAGCTGCCGTGCCGCGCGCAGGAAGGTGCCGTCTCCACCGAAGACGAGGATCATGTCCACCCGGTCGGCCAGGTCCTCGCGATCTCCCGCGGGCAGATCCGACTTCAGGAAAGTGGCCAGTTCCTGTTCCAGGTGTGACTGGACGCCGTGTTCCTGGAGGATGTCCAGGGCCTCCCCCACGGCCTCCTCCATGCCCGGAATCTCGACATTGGCGAAGAGTCCCACCCTGCGCAGGCTGTTCATGCCATCCTCCCGCTCTGACCCTTTGCCATGAACTCCGAGGCGTTCAGGGTCGACCTGACGCTTCGGGCGATGCCTTCCCCGTCCAATCCGATCTCTCGAAGCAGCTCGCCTCGGGACCCCTGTCCCACGAACTCCGAGGGCAGTGACAGGGCCAGGTGACGCAATCGATCATTGCCGTTCTCTCGAAGGAAGGCCGCTACGCCCTCGCCGAAACCGCCCACGGGACTGTTCTCCTCGACGGTGATCAGGATCGCGGCATTGCGCGCGTCCACGCGCAGGGCTTCCTCGTCCAGGGGCGCCGCGAATCGGGCGTCCACGACCTTGACCTGGATGCCATCTGTGTTGAGTATCTCGGCTGCCTGAAGAGCGGACTGGACCATGGAGCCGATGGCCCAGATCACGGTTCCCTCGCCCTCGCGAAGACAGCGGGAACGACCGATGGGAATGGGATCCATGGCGCAGACCTCTTCGAGACCCAGTCCCGCGCCTCGGGGATAGCGCAGGGCGATGGGACCTTTCTCGTAGTCCAGGGCCGTGGCCATCATGCGCCGGAGTTCGTTCTCATCCGATGGGGCCATGACCACCATGCCAGGCACCATGCGAAGGTAGCCGAGGTCCAGCACGCCATGGTGCGTGGGACCGTCCTCGCCCACGAGACCCGCGCGATCCAGGGCGAAGATCACCGGAAGCTTCTGCAGGGCCACGTCGTGGACGAGCATGTCGAAGGCCCGCTGCAGGAAGGTGGAGTAGATGGCCACCACCGGCCTGAGCCCGTCGGCGGCGAGTCCGGCCGCGAAGGTCACCGCATGGGGTTCGGCGATGCCCACGTCGAAGTATCGCTCGGGGAATCTTCGGCTGAACTCGGCCAGACCGGTGCCCGGCGCCATGGCCGCGGTGATGCCGACGACCCGCTTGTCCCGCTCCGCCAATTCGACCAGGGCCTTTCCGAAGGCCTCGGTATAGCTCAGGGGAGATGTGCCCGAGGAGATCTTCTCTCCGGTAAGCGGATCGAAGGGCGCGAAGCCGTGATACTTGGTCGGATCCTTCTCGGCGATCACATAGCCGCGCCCCTTGTTGGTGAGCACGTGCAGGACCACCGGTTCATCGATGCGCTTGAGCTGCCCCAAGGTGGTCACCATGGTCTTGATGTCGTGACCGTCGATGGGACCGAAATACTTGAAGCCGAAATCCTCGAAGAAATTGCTGGGGAGGATCATGTGCTTCAGGCCGTGCTTGGCCCTGCGGGCCAGGTTGCGGAGGGCTCCGCCGATGCGGGGTACCCGTCCCAGGATCTTCCAGGAGGCGCTCTCCATGCCCAGGAAGGTGCGTGTCGAGGTGAGGCGGGTGAGCACCCGCGTGATGGCGCCCACGTTGGGCGAGATGCTCATCTCGTTGTCGTTGAGGATGACCAGGAGACGCCCGCCGTGGGCCTTGGCGTTGTTGATGGCCTCGTAGACCAGACCGCCCGTGGCCGCGCCGTCGCCCATGATGGCGATGGTGCGGCTGTCCCGGCCCCTGAGTCTGGCCGCCGCCGAGAAGCCCACCGAGGCGCTGAGCGCGGTGCATGCGTGGCCGGCGCCGAAATGGTCGTGGGGGCTCTCCGACCGCTTCAGGAAGCCGCTGATGCCGTCCTTTTGGCGAAGGGTGTGGAAATCGCTGAGACGGCCCGTGAGCAGCTTGTGGGCATAGGCCTGGTGCCCGGTGTCCCAGATCATCCGTGTTTCGGCCTCGGGGAAGACATGGTGGAGGGCCACGGCGATCTCCACGGTGCCAAGGCTGGCGGCCAGGTGTCCCCCATTGGCCGCGCAGACCTTGAGGATCTCCTCGCGGATCTCCGAGGCCAGGCCCGGGAGTTCCGTGGGATCGAGGACTCCAACGTCCTTGGGGCTTTGTATCTTCTCCAGAATCAAAGGCCTTCCTCCGCCTGAAAAACTACCAAGTGCCGAGTCCCAAGGCAAGCCAGGCCCGTTCCAGGCCCCATCCCGCGAAGAGGCCGAAAACCGCGGCCGACCAGGTTCGCACCGTGGACTGGCCTGGAATCTCGAGCAATGGCTTGGTTCCCGCCCTCACCTCGCTGAGACGATTGAGCATCCAGGCCTGTTTGCCGGCGGCCCGCTTCACGCCGGCCGTGTCGTAGAGCAGGATCATGGTGAACATGCACGCCACGGCGAAATCCACGCTCTCGAAGCCGCTGGACTGTCCTACTTGGAAGATGAGGCTGCCTCCCAACACCGAATGGAAATTGGGAAAACTCTCCAGATCGGCGAAGAGGCTCAGGCTGCGCTGGCGACGACGCACGGCGTGAAGAAGACTCTTCAGTACCTGTCCCATGAGTCCTGCGCCGAGAATCGGGAAGATCATCATCAGCGGCTTCTCCTCACCATGCGCAGGGCGAGTTCGCTCAGAGGGCCCTCGGGCAGCATTTCAAGGGCCCTGCCCAGATGCTCCTCGGCCAGTTCGGCGGCTCGCTCGGCCCCGTGAAGTTCGGCGAAGGTGAGCTTGCCCAGGGCGGCGTCCTTGCCCGGTGTTTTGCCCAGCACCTCGAGTTCCGCGTTCAGATCGAGGAGATCGTCGGTGGCCTGGAAGGCTAGTCCCAGGTGCCAGGCCGCGCTGTCCAGTCTATCGAGATCCGCCGTCTCGAGACCGCCCAGGGTGGCCCCGATGCGCAGACAGAGGCGAAACAGCGCCGCGGTCTTACGCTCGTGGATCCAGATAAGTTCGTCGGCGGGATCCTGGCCCTCGCGAGGCTCGAGGTCCGCGGCCTGTCCTCCCACCAGATACTCCTGACCGGCGGCCTGGGCGAAGCGTCGAAGCAGATCGATCTTGCGGCCTTCGGGCAGTTCGGCCAGGGCCAGGGCCTCAGCCAGAGCCTCGAAGGCGAGGGCCTGAAGGGCGTCTCCGGCCAGGATGGCCATGGCCTCGCCGTAGACCTTGTGACAGCTCGGCTTTCCCCGGCGGAAATCGTCGTCGTCCATGGCGGGCAGATCGTCGTGCACCAGGGAATAGCCATGGAGAAGTTCCACCGAAGCTGAGGCGAGCAGGAGGCTATCCTCGGAAGGGGGATCACCCAGGAATGTCGCCGCGCGAACCAGCAGGGGTCTGAGTCGCTTGCCCCCGTCGAGGATGGCATGCCCCATGGCCGCCTGCAGTCGGGGATGTCGACCTGGATCCTCGGCGAGGAGCCGGCCGAGCTGTTTCTCGAGGGCCGCCAGGAATGGGGCTTCGCCGCCGGGATCGGGACGCATCAGACGCCGGCCTTGGCGGCCTGCTGGCGCTTGCAGGCGTCCAGGGTGTTCTGCATGAGCATGGCCACGGTCATCACACCCACGCCTCCCGGCACGGGCGTCATGGCAAAGACCTTCGCGGACAGAGCTTCGAAGTCGCAGTCCCCCACAATGCGGGTGCCCTTCTTGGCCGTGGGATCGTCGATGCGGTTGATGCCCACATCCACCACCACGGCGCCCTCCTTGATCATGTCGGCGGTGACGAAGCGGGCGCGCCCGATGGCGGCCACGAGGATGTCCGCACGTCGGCATATCTCGTCGAGGTTCTCGCTTCGGCTATGGCAGACCGTGACCGTTGCGTCGCCGAAAGCGCTCTTTTCGAGGAAGAGCAAGGCGGCGGGTTTGCCCACGATGAGACTGCGACCGAGTACCACAAGCTGCTTGCCGCGCGTCTCGATGCCGCCCTCCTCCAGCAGGGCTCGGACTCCGGCCGGCGTGCAGGGCACCGGCCCCGGCTGTCCCGCCATGAGCCGTCCCAGATTGGCGGGATGGAAGCCGTCCACGTCCTTGTCGGGATCGAGAAGGTTCATGGCTCGGGCATCGTCGAGATGTGCGGGAAGCGGAAGCTGGAGCAGGACGCCATGAACCTGGGGATCATCACTCAATCGGCGAATGTGATCATCGAGGGTGACCTGGTCGGTCTCTTCGGGAAGATGAATGTGATCGGAGAGGATGCCCGTCTTCGCACAGGCCTTGAACTTGTTGCGAATGTATACGGAGCTTGCCGGGTCCTCTCCCACCTGCACCACGACCAGCTTCGGCGCCTCGGCGAGTTCGGCCACCTTCAGGCGGATCTTCTCGAGGATCTTGTCGCGCAGCGCGCGCCCATCGAGCAGCTTCACGCATCCTCCTTGAGCGGCAGGTCGAAGGTCTCGATGGACTCGGCCTTTCCGCTATCTTCATCGAAGCGGATGATCGCCCCCTGCATCCTCAGATCGCCCTTGGCCACCTCGAATCGGGAGGGGATCTGTCTGAGGAAACGGGGCAGCGTGGATTTCGGTGTCATGCCGATGACGCCGTCATGGGGACCCGTCATACCGGCGTCAGTAACGAAAGCGCTGCCGCCCGGCAGAACGCGGGCGTCGGCAGTCTGAACATGCGTATGGGTACCGACCATGGCGGTGATGCGCCCGTCGAGATAGTGGGCCATGGCGGCCTTCTCGCTCGTGGCCTCGGCATGGAAGTCCACGAAGACGGGGCCCTCCAGTTCGTCGAGGACCTCGTCGGCGCACCGGAAGGGACAGTGAAGGGGCGGCATGAACACGCGACCCTGGAGGTTCAGGACCGTCAGTATCCTGCCGCCGGGCAGCTCGATGCGCCCCACTCCGCTGCCGGGGTTCTCGGAATCATAGTTGTGGGGACGCAGGAGACGGCTCTCCTTGTCGAGGTGAGCCATGCCATCCTTGTTGTCCCAGCTGTGATTGCCGCCCGTGAGGATCTGGATGCCCATGGCATGGAACTCGTCGGCGATCTTGGCGGTGATGCCGTTTCCCCCCGCCGCGTTCTCGCCGTTGGCGATCACCGCGTCGGGCGTCTCCCGCTCCAGGATGGAGGGAAGCAGGGCCTTCACGGCCTTGCGGCCGGGCGCGCCCATGATATCGGCTATGAAAAGGATCTTCATGAGGATCGGCGGCGGAATCCGCCGAGTCGGGATGGACTAGCCTTCATGAAGGCCTCCCGGGCTGGGCACCGATGGGCATAAAAATTCCCCACTCATTGCCGTTAGGGAAGGTCAGTCTTGGGCCTTCTACTCGAAAGTCGGAAGGTCTCACGAAGAGGTCAGGAATCCCGAGGGCTCCTTTCACACTCCGGATTCGACCCTCCTAGGCCGAAGTGTTGGCTCAATTTCTCACTTCCCCCACGCACACGGTAGGGAATCGATGGAGAAATTATACCAGGATCGAAATGCACGGGCAAGACGAATTGGTCCTAGTCGTCGAGCTCTTCGAACAGTTTCAGAAGCCGCTCGGCTTTTTCCTCGTTGCCACCCGCATCGATCGCCGCGGGGTCGTCCCCGCGCAGCTGGAAAAGTTCGTCGGCGATGTTGAAGGCCGCGAGAACCGCGATACGCGCGGGCGAAATGTGACGTCCCTGACGCGAGATCTCTCGCATGGTCTTGTCCACGTAATCGGCGATGCCACGGATGTAATCTTCATCCGCCGCTCCGCTCACCCGGTACTCAGTTCCGTAGATGCCGACCTTGACCGACTTGTCCGTCTTCATGTGTCCTCGCGAATCGAAACGATCCCGATCTTGGGTAACGAGAAACTAGAGTTCCAGTGCTTCGATCTTTTCCAGCAGGGAGTCCACCTTGCCGCGCAGCTTGCGCATATCGGGAGCCTTCGAGGATCCCTTCTTCATGCCGGCCATTTCCTTGCTCAGGCTGGCGTTCTTCGCCTTGGCTTCCTTGAGCTGCGCCTGAAGTCCCCTGTTTTCTTCCTTCAGCGTGGCCACCTTCTCGATGGCCTGGGTGATCTTTCGTTCGAGAGCTTCGAACTTGGAAATCTCGGACACGAATCACCTCACTCGAATCTTGTCATGAACGCAGAAAAACGTTCAAGGACTCTTTGAGGGCCTTGAGTATGCGCGCGATCTGTTTGTCCACCTGTTCATCGGTCAGGGTACCGTCGTTCGACCGGAACTTGAGGCGTACCGCATAACTCTTTGTGCCCTCGGGGATACCGTCTCCAGAGTAAACATCAAACAGGTCCTGCGATTCAAGCCATTTACCGCCGTTTTTTTCGATGACGGTGGAAAGCTCTTCCCAGCGCAGATTTTCGGGCAGCAGCAAGGCCAAATCCCGCTTGAGGGCGGGGAAAGCGGGAAGCGCTTCGTAGGCGGAATGATCGCCGGTGGCCTCGGCCAGGGCTTCGAGGTGGAACTCCAGAACGAAGGTTGCCCCGACTCCCTTGATGTCGGAGAGCAACGCGCTTCGAAGGGGTCCACCCTGACCAAGTAGGGATCCGTTCTTGGCGTGGAGATATCTCACGGATCTTGCGCCGGCCAGGAAGGGTTCGTCGCTTGCGTACTCGACACGATAGGGAATGCGCAAGGCCCCGAGCACGGATTCGGCCAGCCCTCCCATGTCGCCTTCCTTGAGCTCGGGAGCCTGGGAACTCCAGTGCTGAGGATTGCGGGATCCAGACATGAGCAGAGTCAGACGCGTGGGCTCGTAGGGCAGCTTCTCGTTATCGCGGGACAGGTAGACGCGCGCGATCTGGTAGATGCGAAGCTGATCCTCTCCACGATGTACGTTCACCTTGAGCACGCCGAGCATGCCGGGGAGAAGGCTGCTGCGCATCTTCTCGTTGAAGCTCACCAGCGGGTTGCTCACCGTGACGAGAGCTCTGCGAGGATCATCTTCGGCGAGCTTCATGCGATCCAGATCTCGGGGGTCCATGAAACTGCTGGTCATCACCTCGGTGAATCCCAGACCCGTCAGTACGCCGTGGAGATTCTCGGTGAGTTTCTCGTCGGCGTTCTTGGATGCGTAGAGCAGATTGCTCACGCGATTCTCCACGGGCAATTCGTTGTAGCCGTAGAGCCGCGCCACTTCCTCGATGAGGTCCACTTCCAGATCGAGATCGCGGCGGAAACTGGGGATGGTCACCTTGAGGAGTTCCTCGTTCCCCTTGGCGCTCAACTCGAAACGGGCCAGCAGGTCGATGATCTCCTGCAGGGGCATGTCCAGGCCGAGGAGCGTACGTAGCTTCGCGGGACGCAACTTCAGGATCTTGTCGGGACGGGGCGAAGGATAGGCGTCGGTGACACGGGTCGAGACCCGACCTCCGGCGACCTCCTGCATGAGGGCCACGGCACGGCGGCTGGCGTAGTCGGCCATCTCGATGTCGGCGTCCCGCTCGAAGCGATAGCTGGCATCGGTGCTGTAGTCGTGATGCTTCCGGGTCTTGCGCACGCTGGAAGGATCGAAGTAAGCACTTTCGAGGACGATCTCCCTGGTGCTGTCCTCCACTTCGGAATTGAGACCTCCCATGACGCCGGCGATGGCCACCGTGCGCTCCGCGTCGGCGATGACGAGGTCTTCCTCGTTCAGGTCGACTTCGGCCTCGTCCAGGGTCACGGTCTTCTCGCCGGGACGCGCCCGCCGCACTACGATCTTGCCGCCGCCGAGGTTTCTCGCATCGAAGGCATGAAGGGGCTGACCCGTTTCGTGGAGCACGTAGTTGGTCACGTCCACCACGTTGTTGATGGGACGCAGGCCGATGGCCTCGAGGCGCTCGCAGATCCAGGCCGGGCTCGGACCGATGCTCACGCCCTCCATGGTTCGCGCGATGTAGCGCGGGCATCCCAGGGGATCTTCGATCTCGATGGGAAAGGCCTCGCCCTCGAACTGCTGGTCCTCGCTCAACTCAACCGAAGGCAACTTCAGATCGCGGTCGTAGAGGGCGGCCACCTCGCGGGCCACGCCGATGTGTCCGAGCTGGTCGGGGCGGTTGGGCGTGACCTCGACGTCGAGGATCCAGTCCTCGCGGCCGTAGAGTTCCGAGAGCGGCGTGCCCAGAGGCTTGTCGGTTTCCATCTCGAGGATGCCGGCCGCGTCGGTGCCCAGGCCCATCTCGATTTCCGAGCAGATCATGCCCTCGCTCTTCACGCCGCGGAGCTTGGTCTTCTTGATCTTCATGCCGTCGGGGAGATGCCTTCCGGGCAGGATCACCGAAACGGTGAGACCTTCGCGCACGTTGGGAGCGCCGCATACGATGCTCTTCGCCTCGCCGTCCCCCACGTCC
Source organism: uncultured bacterium (assembly GCA_964410395.1). GTDB lineage: Bacteria > Krumholzibacteriota > Krumholzibacteriia > JACNKJ01 > JACNKJ01 > JACNKJ01. Next base: position 109,207 of record CAYPGS010000001.1, on the reverse strand, counting down.
ACCTTGCAGACCGAGAGTTTGTCGGCGTCCGGGTGTCGCTCGCACTCGAGCACTTTGCCCACCACGAACTCGCTGAGGGGATTGGCGCGATGCTCCACCCCCTCCACGTTGAGGCCGAGCATGGTCAGATCTTCGGCCAGCTTCTCGGCGCTTTCGGGGACGTCTACGTAATCGCGCAGCCAGTTCAGGCTGATCAACATGGCGGACTCCTAAAACTGGGAGAGGAAGCGCAGATCGTTTTCGAGAAAGAGACGGATGTCCTTGATCCCATGGCGCAGCATGGCGATGCGCTCGATGCCCATGCCGAAGGCGAAACCGGTCACCTTCTCGGGATCGTATCCCGCCGACTTGAAGACATTGGGATGCACCATACCGGCGCCCATGATCTCGATCCATCCGGTGTTTCCGCAGATGCGGCAGCCCGAGCCCCCGCAGCCGAAGCAGGTCATGTCGGCCTCGGCGCTGGGTTCGGTGAAGGGGAAGAAGTGCGGACGGAAGCGCACTTCCGTTCCGCCGCCGAAGAACTCCTTGGCGAAGTGGCGGATGGTGACCGTGAGGTCGCCCATGGTCACTCCCTCGTCCACGTAGAGTCCTTCCACCTGATGGAACTCGGCGGCGTGGGAGGCGTCGATGGCCTCGTTGCGATAGACGCGCCCCGGCACCACGATTCGCACCGGTGGCGGATGCTTCTCCATGTAGCGGATCTGCACCGGGCTGGTGTGGGTGCGCAGGAGGACGTCTTCCTCGATGTAGAAGGTGTCCTGGGTGTCGCGGGAGGGATGATCATCGGGAAAGTTCAGGGCCTGGAAGTTGAAGTAGTCCAGCTCCACCTCGGGACCCTCGGCCACCGAGAAGCCCATGCCGCGGAAGATCTCGACGATCTCCTGCAGCACCGATGACAGCACGTGGCGCCGGCCGAACCAGGGCCTGTAGCCGGGCAGGCTGGGATCATAGCCATCGGGCAGCGCCGATTCGGACTGCTCGGCCACGGCCTCCCTGCGGACCGCCAGGGCCTCCTCGAGACGGCTGCGCAGGTCGTTGACGGCCTGGCCGAAGGCGGGACGCTCCTCGGCCGACAGCCCGCCCATGCGCCCGAATAGACCGGCCACGGCGCCCTTCTTGCCGAGGTACTTGATCCTGAAAGCCTCGAGGGCCTGGGCGTCGGATGCCCGAGCCAGATCCTGCTCGGCGTTCTCCCAAAGCTGCTGGAGTTCCCGCTCCACGATCCCTCCTAGCTGGCCTTGTTCATCTCCGTCTGAACCATTTCACTGAGCTTGCTGAAGGCGGCGGGATCGTTGACCGCCATCTCCGCGAGCTGCTTGCGGTCGATGTCCACTTCGAGAGCCTTGAGCCCATGGATGAACTTGCTGTAGCTGAGGCCGTTCTGGATGGCCGCGGCGTTGATGCGGGTGATCCAGAGGCGACGGAACTGGCGCTTGCGCTGCTTGCGGTCACGATAGGCATAGGCGGCGGCGCGGTTGACGGCCTCGGTGCCCAGACGAACGCTGTTCTTCCTTTTGCCGTAGTATCCCTTGGCGCGCGAAAGAACCTTCTTCCTGCGAGCACGCGAGGCGACGTGATTGACTGAACGGGACATGGTTGTATCTCCTGGTTCTGAAGTCCTGGGGTTCTACTTTTCGAGGATCATCCGCTTGATGCGGGCCGCGTCGCCTGCGGAAGCGAGCGTCGCTTCCCTCAGACCGCGCTTCCTCTTGGCGGACTTCTTAGTCAGAATGTGCGCACCGAAAGCCTTGTGACGGCGCACCTTTCCCTTGCCCGTTGTACGGAAGCGCTTCACCGCGCCCCGCTGGCTCTTCATCTTGGGCATCTTTCTTCCTCCTGTGATACTCGGCGCCTGGCGCCTATTCTTCGCTGCTAGTTTCCTCAGCGTCCTTGGATTCCTTCTTGCTCTCTTCGGCCAGCCTGTCGATGCCTGGACCGGGGGACAGCATCATCACGACATTGCGTCCCTCCTGCTTCGGCCTTTGCTCGACGATCGCGTAGTCCTCGAGATCCTCCAGCACTCGTTCCAGGGTCTTCATGCCGAACTCCATGTGGCTCATTTCTCGACCCCTGAACCGGAGGACCACCTTCACCTTGTCACGGTGGCCCAGGAATTTGAGAATGTTGCGGACCTTGAACCGGTAGTCGTGCTCGTCGGTCTTGGGCCGGAACTGCACTTCCTTCACCGTGATCTGGTGAGCCTTCTGCTTCTGCCGGGCGAGCTTCGCCTTCTTGCTCTGCTCGTACTTGTACTTCCCGAAATCCATGATCCGGCAGACGGGAGGACGGGCGTTGGGCGAGACCTCCACGAGGTCCAGACCCCGTTCGCGGGCCATGTCCATGGCCACCGCCGTGGCCACGACGCCGACCTGATTGCCCTCCTCATCCACGAGCCTCACCTCGGGGATGCGGATCCTTCCATTGACTCTCGGTTCCTGGTTATCCCGTTTGGGATTGTTGGGCCTGATCTCAGACACCTCCTGGCATGAAAAAAGGGTGGATGCCAAGGCAGCCACCCCGAATGCGGGTTGTTCAACTCTGACGAACTCGCTCGCGGTTGTCAGGTGAGAGGACTGCCTCTGCTTTTCCGTATTCGGTTGTGATCAAAGAAGCTAGTGCTTCCCCGCGATCTCGTCAAGTGCCCTTTCCAGGAAACTTTCCAGGGTAAAGGCCCCCTCATCACCCGATTTCTTGCTTCTCACGGTGATGCCGCCGGACTCCTGCTCCTTGGCTCCCACCACGATCATGTAGGGAATCTTCTGGAGCTCGGCCTGGCGGATCTTGTAGCCCAGCTTCTCGTCCTTGGCGTCCAGCTCAGCCCTAAGTCCCGCTTTTTTAAGCTTTTCCACCACTTGGTCGCCGTAGTCCCGGAAGTGCTCGCTGAGGGGCAGGACGATGGCCTGCACCGGCGCCAGCCAGAGAGGGAACTCCCCCGCATGGTGCTCGGTGAGGATGCCGATGAAGCGCTCCAGGGAGCCGAAGAGGGCCCGGTGGATGATGTAAGGGTGCTTGTGCTGTCCGTCGGCGTCCACGTACTCCACGTTGAAACGACGGGGCAGGTTGAAGTCGAACTGGATGGTGCTGGTCTGCCAGGACCGGCCGATGGCGTCCTTCAGCTTCACGTCGATCTTCGGCCCGTAGAAGACCGCCTCGCCCTCCATGCGCTTGACCTCCAGGCCCACCCGGTCCACGGCCTCCATGAGCGAGGCCTCGGCGGCCTCCCATTCCTCGTCTTCGCCGATGTACTTCTCCTTGTTCTGGGAATCGCGAACGCTGAGCTCGGTGGTCAGCTTCGTGAATCCGAAGGTGGCGTGGAGATCGCGGGAGAACTCGATGAGCTTGGTGACCTCGTCGACCAGTTGATCGGGCGTGCAGAAGATGTGGGCGTCGTCCTGGGTGAATCCGCGCACGCGCATGAGTCCGTGCAGGGTTCCGCTGCGCTCGTAGCGATAGACGGTGCCCAGCTCGGCCAGGCGCAGGGGCAGGTCGCGATAGCTGCGAAGATCGTTCTGATAGACGAGAATGTGCCCCGGGCAATTCATGGGCTTGACCACGTAGGTCTGATCATCCTGCTCGAAGGTGTACATGTTCTCGGCGTAGAAATCCAGATGCCCGCTGGTGCGCCAGAGGTCCCCCCGGAAGATGTGCGGAGTGACAACCATGTCGTAGCCACGCTCCCGATGGGCCTGCTTCCACCAGCTCTCGATTTCCTCGCGGAGCACGGTACCCTTGGGATACCAGAAGGCCAGGCCGCCGCCCGCCTCTTCCTTCATGCCGAAGAGTCCGAGCTGCTGGCCGAGCTTGCGGTGATCGCGCTTCTCGGCCTCTTCGAGACGAACCAGATAGGCTTCAAGGTCCTTGGCCTTGAACCAGCTGGTTCCATAGATGCGCTGCAGCTGCTCACGGCTCTCGTCGGCCTTCCAGTAGGCACCGGCGACGGTGCGCAGCTTGAAGGCCTTGAGCATGCCGGTGTTCGGCACGTGGGGTCCGCCGCAGAGATCGGTGAATTCCCCCACCTCGTAGAAGGAGATGTCCTCGTCCTCGGGCAGTTCCCCCACATGCTCCACCTTGAAATCCTGATGCTTCTCGGCGAAGTAGTCGGCCGCGTCCTGGCGCGAGAGGATCTTCTTGACGAAGGGATGCTTGCCCTTGGCCAGCTCCTTCATCTTCGCCTCGATCTTCACGAGGTCCTCGGGCGTGAAGGGCTGGTCCACGAGGATGTCGTAGTAGAAGCCGTCCTCCACGTCGGGACCGAAGGCGAACTTGGCCTCGGGGAAGAGCTCTTGCACGGCGTAGGCCATGAGATGCGCGGTGGAGTGGCGGAGAACCGCGAGACTCTCCTCGTCCTTGTCGGTGAGGATCCGGAAGCGCCCGCCGCTCTTGATTTCGGAATGACGGTCCAGGATCTCGCCGTCGACCTCGACGGCCACGGCGCGACGAAGGAGTCCTTCGCTCACGGCGGCGATGGCCTCATCCACCGGAAGGGGTCCCTCGAGATTCAACACTTTTTCATCGGGGAGGATCAGATCGATCTGCATCTCGGCCTCGCTTTCCGCGACGGTCGCTACGAACCGCCCGTCGCATTGAGGATGTAGAAACGGCCAGGCTATGCAACCTGGCCGGGTGGGCGATACGGGATTCGAACCTGTGACCTCTTGCGTGTCGAGCAAGCACTCTAACCAGCTGAGCTAATCGCCCTAGGAATCACAGGATATAGGCTAGCGGGGGCCTTTTGTCAAGATGCGAGGCAGCCTGCGCTTCTTTTAGGAGGCCCGGATGGTCTCCCCCACCACTTTCAGATCCGGTGAGGGCGCCTTGTGGAACTCCATCTTGTCGCCACGCCTGTCGTGGTCGATGGACACATGGTCGCCGTAACGGATCTGCCCGGTGGACACGAGGTTCGCCAGAGGGAAGACCAGGAAGCGCTCGATGGATCGTTTCAGATGACGAGCGCCGTAGCGGCGGTCGAAACCTTCATCCATGATCTTCTGCTTAGCTCCTTCGCTCAGATCAAAACTGAACTTCACGTCACCGGCCGCCTGCATGATGCGCTTGCGGAGCAGTTCCAGCTCGATCTCCAGGATCCGTCGCACATGCTCCTCGGCCAGGCCGCGGAAGACCACGGTGCTGTCGATGCGGTTCATGAACTCCGGGCTGAACTTCCGCCGGGCCGCTTCCATCACGGTGCTGTAGATGCGCTGATCCAGGGTGCCGGGATCCAGATCCACGGCGGGATCTCCGAATCCGATGCCACCGTTCACGAGGCGATCGATATTGGCGGCGCCGATATTGCCCGTCATGAAGATGATCGTGCGGGTCATGTCCACTTCACTGTTGTCGCCGAGGGTGAGGCGACCCTTGTCGAGGATGCCCAGGAGCAGGCTCCACAGGGTATCGCTGGCCTTCTCGATCTCGTCGAAGAGCAGGAAAGTGAAATCCAGCTCCGGCGTGCGATAGCGTTCGAGGTTGCTCTGCGAGAGATAGGGAGTCGTCTCGCGATGCCCGAGATAGCCGGGCGGCGAGCCGATGAGACGGCTGATCTCGTGGCTATGCGCATACTCCGCGCAATCGACCTTGAGCACGGCGTTGGCCGTGCCGAACAGAATCTCGCTCGCGGCTTCCACGATGCGGGTCTTTCCGCTGCCCGTGGGTCCCAGGAACAGGAAGTTCCCGATGGGCCGACTCGGCGGATAGAGTCCCGCGAGATAGACCTGGTAGAGCCGCGCGATTCGCTCGATGGCGCGGTCCTGTCCGACGATCTTCTCGTGTAGCTTTCTCTCGAAACGGTCTGCGGCCAGGGATTTCTTTCCCGGATCCAGCACCTTGCGGGTAGCGCCAGCCATAACGGGCCTCCTTGCCTTATCCCCTGTGCCGCTTGCGTTTGCAAAGGTTCTTCCATCGACCTTTTGAGGTCTTTTAAGACCCTTCCATTTCGTGTGATGGATCTAAACGAGAGCTTGCTCCCCGATGCGAGGGGGCATCTTTCCTCCTGGTCGAAACGATTTGCCGACTCGCAGTCCGTCGGCATGGACAGTATCGAAATGCCAAAACTAAAGGCCCTGAGCGAGACACTTGCTCGCACACAAGCTTCATTCTGTCCCGACATTCCCTTCGGTGAATCATGGCTCCCCTCTGGTCCTCATGGGTGAAACGACCGCAGCTCGCCTACCGGAAAAAGAGCCCATGAAAAAGCCCCCATCCCGAATGGGACAGGGGCGATTCACATAGATGCAACGGATCGAGAGCTACTTCTTCTCGTCGACGACCTCGAAGTCGGCATCGACCGCCTCGCCGTCACCGTTGCCCTTGGATGCATCCTCGGAACCAGTTTCGGCTCCGGCACCCGCGGCCTGCTGGGCCTCTTCGGCCTGCTGCTGGGCAGTGGCGTCCTGGTAGAGCTTCTGGCTGAAGGCGTGTAGTTCCTTGTTGAGGTTCTCCACGGCCTGATCGATGGCGGCCTTGTCGTCTCCGTCGGCCACCTTGCTCAGCTCGGCCAGCTTCGACTCCATGGCACTCTTCATCTCGTCGTCGATCTTGTCCTTGTTCTCGTCGAGTTGCTTCTGGGTCTGATAAGCCAGGGCCTGGGCATTGTTCTTGGCGTCCACCAGTTCGCGCTGAGCCTTGTCGTCCTCGGCGTTGGCTTCGGCGTCCTTGACCATGCGATCGATCTCGCTGTCGTCCAGTCCGCTGGAGGCCTGGATCTTGATGGACTGCTCCTTGCCCGTGGCCTTGTCCTTGGCGTTCACCGACAGGATTCCGTTGGCGTCGATATCGAAGCTCACCTCGATCTGGGGAATGCCCCGCATGGCCGGCGGAATGCCAGTGAGCTGGAAGCGGCCGATGGACTTGTTGTGGGCCGCCATCTCCCGCTCGCCCTGCAGCACGTGGATGTCCACTGTGTCCTGGTTGTCCGCCGCGGTGGAGAAGATCTGGCTCTTGCGCGTCGGGATGGTCGTGTTGCGGTCGATGAGGCGGGTCATCACGCTGCCCAGGGTCTCGATGCCGAGGCTCAGGGGCGTGACGTCCAGCAGGATGACGTCCTTCACGTCGCCGGCCAGGATGCCGCCCTGGATGGCCGCGCCCAGGCTGACCACCTCGTCGGGGTTCACGCCCTTGTTGGGCTCCTGCTTGAAGATGCCCTTCACCTTCTCCTGCACGGCGGGCATGCGGGTGGATCCGCCCACCAGGATGACCTCGTCGATGTCCGAGGCGGTGAGGCCAGCGTCCTGCAGGGCCTTCTGGCAGGGACCCACGGTGCGCTCGACCAGGTCGGCCACCAGCTGCTCGAACTGGGCCCGGGTGAGCGTGAGGTTGATGTGCTTGGGGCCGCTCGAGTCGGCGGTAATGAAGGGCAGGTTGATCTCGGTCTGGGTGCGGCTGGACAGGTCCTTCTTGGCCTGCTCGGCGCCTTCCTTGAGTCGCTGCAGAGCCATGGGATCGTTGGTGAGGTCGATGCCCTCCTTGCTCTTGAACTCGGCCACGAGCCAGTCGATGAGGGCCTGGTCGAAGTCGTCGCCGCCCAGGTGGGTGTCGCCGTTGGTGCTCTTTACCTCGAAGACGCCCTCGCCGAGCTCCAGGATGGAGATGTCGAAGGTTCCGCCGCCCAGATCGAAGACAGCCAGGGTGCGGTCGCCTTCCTTGTCCATGCCGTAGGCCAGGCTGGCCGCGGTGGGCTCGTTGATGATTCGCTTGACGACCAGGCCCGCGATCTTTCCGGCGTCCTTGGTGGCCTGGCGCTGGCTGTCGTTGAAGTAGGCGGGCACCGTGATCACGGCCTCGGTGACGGTCTCGCCCAGGTACTCCTCGGCGGTTTCCTTGAGGCGACGCAGGATCATGGCGCTGATCTCGGGGGGCGTGAGATCCTCTTCGCCCATCTTCACCTTCACCTTGCCGCCATCGCCCTGCAGCACCGCGTAGGGCACCTCGCGCATTTCCTGATCCACCTCGCCATAGCGACGGCCCATGAAGCGCTTGATGGAGTAGACGGTGTTCTGGGGATTGGTGACGGCCTGGCGCTTGGCCAGCTGCCCGACGAGCCTGTCGCCGTCCTTGCTGATGGCCACCACGCTGGGTGTGGTGCGATTGCCCTCGCTGTTGGGGATCACCTTGGGTTCGCCGCCCTCGATGACGGAAACGCAGGAGTTGGTGGTGCCCAGGTCGATGCCGATGATCTTGCCCATGATCTTCTCCTTGAAGAGTGTTCGCCCCCCTATTGAAAGGGGCGTGCCAAGGAGTGGATTCTACTTTATTGCTTTTATAACAGGGCCTTAGAGGATCACCGAAAGTTTGGACCCCGAAGGCTGCTGCCAGGTTGGCAGATGTGCGCAGGCACTCTGACGGCATCTGACAGACTCTGTCAGAACTGTCAGTATCCGCGTGGATTAGAACCAGGCCTTGATCTGGGACCACGTGGTCATACGGATGCTTGTGCCACAGCCTACGGGACGCGCGCCGATCAGAAGCCCGCATTCGCTGTTCCCGGGAGCACAGGGAGAATCGGCGCTGACCCGGAGGTCGCTTCCCTCTGGGTCACAGAACAAGGGATCGGCGGAGAAGTTGCCGTCGATACCAATGACGTCGATCATGGCCCCGCCGAATGGACCTCCGGCGTTTCCATAGATGTCGCAGCAATACAGAAGTGGCGAAGAGGTGGCATCCGAATAGATGCCGACGCCGACCGCATCAAAAGCGATGATGCACTCATGGAGAGCGGGGATCGAGTGGTCGACGCAGACAAGGGAGTGCCCGTGACCCAGGTATTCCTCGAAGTCTGAATGGTAGTTGTCATTTCCATGGAATGTGATGTTCCACATGGTTGGCGATGAGTGTTGCAGGTAGAGTCCTCCACCCCAACCCCCTCCTGCCCCATTTTGCTCGAAGGTGACCGTTTGCATCGATGCCGAGGCGTAGACGCAGGCCATACCCCCACCGAGATCGCTCGAATTCTGTCGAAAGACCACCTCAGACAGACTCAGGGTGGATGACTCGCAATACAATCCTCCACCCAGGCCTTCGCCAATGTGACCATAGCTCTCGTTTTCCTCGAAAATACAGTCCTCAAGCCTAACGTCGGAGTACTCCACCACGCCCATTCCTCCGCCTTTCCCGCCATATCCCGTGTTTCCGAGAATCGCTACGCGTGTGAAGGTGGCATGGGTCTCGTTGCAGACGATACCACCGGCCGGGCAATTTACACCGGAATGGCAGTCCATCACGACAGAATCGTAGACTTCCGGGCTCCCACCCTTGAAGTGAATCCCCGCCGGTCGGCAGTTTTGGACATGCACGTTTTCAAGGTAGGGTGAACTCCGGGAGGAATAGATCCCCGATCCGCACCAGCTATAGATGTCGCTGGATTGAGTTTGATCGACGACGAGCAGATTTTTTAGGGTCGGTGCGGAATCTCGCAGATAGATCCCCGACTCCCCCGCATAGGAGGAGCCGTACTGAATGCGGAATCCATCGATGACTGCCGCCCGGGTTTCCCCCCCGTTCTCGAACCAGAATCCCGAAGATTGTTGACCGACATCGATGATGCAAGTCTCCGTTCCGGATCCGATCAGGACGATATCCTTGCCCCTGAAATCGAGATAGGTGTTGCCCTCCCCCGAGTAGGTTCCCGCCGACACCGTGACGGTATCACCGGCCTGAGCTGCGTCGATCCCAGACTGGATTGTTGAATGGTCCGCGGGCACCTTGAGGGTAAGTGCATGGAGGGGGGGATCAGAGTTATGATCCAAACAACGAGTAACCGAAGCACTCTCCTCACCTCCCGAGCCTAGGAATGAGTCTAACACATCCTCCACCTACTAAACAGAAACGGGAAGAGCCGGAGCTCCTCCCGAATTAGTGTAATCACGGGCTGTTTAAGTGCCGGAGCCCGGAATCGAACCGGGACAGCCTAGGGCCGGGGGATTTTAAGTCCCCTGCGTCTACCAGTTCCGCCACTCCGGCGCATGAAAAAGGAGGCGGCAACCGGATTCGAACCGGTGATAACGGTTTTGCAGACCGTCGCCTTAGCCACTTGGCTATGCCGCCTCAGAATACTGTCCAGTGACGTGATCGTCACGTCTTAAGGTATTCTTTAACACAGCTTTCGCAAGGGATCAAGACCCTGCGCCCAAGCAAAACCCCTCTCCGGTCGGAGAGGGGTTCGGAGCGGGAAACGAGATTTGAACTCGCGACCCCAACCTTGGCAAGGTTGTGCTCTACCACTGAGCTATTCCCGCTGGGACCCTAAGTGATAGTCAAAAAGGGTCTGACTGTCAAGATCCTGGAGCCCCTAGAGTTCGAAGATCCAGGCGTCCCGATATCCTTTGCTCACAAGACGATCCCGAAGTTTCACGGCCTCTTCGCGGGTGGTGAAGCCCCCCACGAGCACCTTGTAGTAGGGCGACAGGAAGTGCGTCTCGATGCGGTGGCTGAGGCGATCTTCAGCCTCGGCGGCGATCTCCTTGGCCCGGTCGTGACTCCGGGTGGCGAAGATCTGCACCCAGAACAATCCCTCGGTGGCCTGAGGCTCCTCCACCTCTTCGGGGATGGTCCAGATGACCTCTTCCACCTCGGCGGGTTCCTCGATGACCGGCAGATCCGCCTCGGCGGGAATCTCTTCGATGCTGCCCGTGTCTTCCTCGGCCAGGAAGTCGTAGTCCAGGGTATCCGGGACGGCCTCCATGGGCGTCTCGGAAACGGGCGGCGGAGGCGCCTGGGCGTCCTCCTGGACCTTGTTCTTGGGCGTGCAGGCCGACAGGGCCAGCAGGGCCGCCAGAATGATGATGAGTCGTCGTGTCATTTCTCTCCCCCTAGAATTGGAGCGTCAAGCCTAGCCGCAGCGTGCAATCGCGGCAATCTATTTCCCGAGTAGCCTACGGTAGAGTTCGAGAGTCGTTTCCAGAACCAGACGGGGATGATGCTTCTCCCTCGCCCGCAGGTAGGCCAGCTCACCCGCCTCCCGGCGCGCCTCGCCGAGGTCCGCCCAGCGATCGAGCAGGGCGGCCAGGGCTTCGACGTTTCCGGCGGGGAAGAGCCATCCGGTACTCTCGTTCTCCAGCATCTCGGGAATGCCCCCCATCTCGCTGCCGATGACCGCTCGTCCGAGGGCCAGGGATTCCAGCAGCGACAGAGGCGCGTTTTCGAACCACTCGCTGGGGAGAACGGTTCCATGACTTCGCAAAATCAGTTCGCGGACAGCATCCCTGGGCACCCGCCCCAGGAACTCCACCTTCTCGCCGAGACGCAGATCCTCGGCCAGGGCGCGCAGGCGGCCCTCCTCCGGACCATCCCCGGCCAGGAGCAGCTTCAGATCGCTGCCTGAGCGAGCCAGGGCCTTCAGGAGCGTGTCCAGGCCCTTCTCGTAGCTCATGCGCCCCACCCAGAGCAATTCAGGCCGAGCAGCCGGCGGAGGAGGAACATAGGGCGCATCCAGGATCTCCTCCGGGAAAGGCAGGGCATTGGGGAGGTGCACGATGGATTCGGTATCCAGGCGTCCCGCGATCATCTTGTCCCGCAGGAAGCGGCTGGGCGATGTGAAGAGGCTCACGCCCTTCTCATAGCTGCCGAGGATTCGATGCAGGCGATCCTCGGCCCAGAGCACCAGGCTCTCGGCCAGGCTGCCGTTCTTGCATCGATGGGCCAGGATGGGTTCGGGCCCCTTGTGCAGGCACTCCTCGCAGATGCCCTCGGCCCGGAGAAAGGTGTAGACGGGACAGACGAGCTTGTAGTCGTGGAGGGTCAGCATCACGGGGATACCGCGCTCCCGCGCCGGCTCCAGGATCGACGGCGTCAGCTGGTGGTAGATGTTGTGCGCGTGGATGAGGTCGGGACGGCGGCGGTCCAGCAGTTCGGACATGCCGCGCCGGGCCTCTCGCCCGTAGATCGTGCGTAGGCTCTCGCCGAGCTTCTGGCCCAGGGAGCGGTCGGCGTGATAGTCGACCTCCCGCGGAAAGAGATCGCCGTCTTCGCCTACCGTGTTCCGCGAATCGGCCATGCCGAAGTGGAAGACCTCGTGTCCCGCGCGGACGAGCTGCTCGGACAGGTCCAGGCAGACGATCTCGGCGCCGCCCTTGGGATACAGAAACTTGTTCACCTGCAGGATCTTCATGGGGTCCCCATCATCAGGTCCATGAGCCTTGCATAGTCGCGTGCGAATCGTCGATCGGAGAACTCCTCGCGGAGTTCATCCGAGATTTTGCGTCGGCGTTCGGCGTCGGGAAGCTCTTCGAGGTACTCGGCCACCTGGACTCCCCAGCCCGAGGGATCCTCGCCCCTGAGGAGCAGTCCGCGTTCTCCATCCTCGAGAATCTCGGGAATGCCTCCCCGAGGCGGAGCGGCCACGGCCACGCCGCAGGCCAGGGCTTCGATCAGGCTTAGGGGCTGGGCCTCCACCTCGCTGGTCAGGAGGAAGAGATCCATGCCCGCCAAAACCTCGGCCACATCTTCCCGAGCACCCAGGAACTCGCATCGGTCGGCGATGCCCAGGGATTCGGCCCGGGCCTCCAGAGCGGGCCTCTCCGGGCCGTCTCCCGCGATGCGAAGCCGCGCAGGCCGATGCCGATTCAGTTCGGCGAACAGCTCCAGCAGCAGGTCATGACGCTTCTCCGGCCTGAGAGCCGCCACGGTACCGATCACGGGCTCAGAGGCCCGTTCTGCCGTTCTGAAATCGAAACTCGAAGCGTCCAGGGGATTGGCGATGGTCGCCCGCGGACCGAGAGCGATGCCATCGTCGTCGCGGAGCGCGCGGTGATGCCATCGCCCGAGGAGCACGAGCAGCTGTCCCAGGCCGAGCAGGAAGCGATTGGGGAAGCGGAAGGAGGTGGCCCCCTTCTGTCCGGAGCTGTGGACGGGAACGACCACGGGCAGGAAACCGGCCAGCCCTGCCGCCAGCGAACCCCAGAAGATGCAGTCGTTGTGATCCTGGATGTAGAGCATGCCGGGTCCCCGGCGCCGGAGGGTCCGCCACAGCCTGAGCAGGATGCGCGGATCCCGCGTACTCTCGAGCTTCCAGCTATCCAGGGAAAGGCCCTCGTCCTCGAGCAGTTCACCGACTCGTCCGGGCTCCTTGAGGGTGATCAGGTGGAAGGGGTGACCCTGGGCCGACAGTTCCCTCAGCATCTTGGCCAGAACCCGTTCCCCCCCGCCCAGGGCCAGGGTGGATGCGAGCACCAGGCACTCGGGGCGTGAGGTCATCTCAATCCTCGGTGGAATCCTTGGGCCCTATGGAAGGATCGGCCCAGCGGCCGAGATCGAAGAGTGGTTCCCGCACCCTACTCCTTCAGCATCTTGTCCAGGCTGGTCTCCTTGCCGTTTCCGCGCATGGATTCGCAGGCCAGCTCCAGGGTGCTCACCACGGAATGTCCGTGTGCGAAGCTGGAGCGGCACTCCACGCCATCGAGTATGCACTCGAGGAAATGGCCGGTCTCGTCTTTCAGGGGTTCCCCGTCGTTGAGGCGCGGGATGTGGATGTCCCCGAAACGGTACGCCAGTTGGAATTCGCCGAAGGTGTCGTAATGAGGGTGAACGTCCACGCCCTTGTCGTAGATGCGGATCTTCTCGAGGTTCGAGTTGTCGTCGTAGACCACCATCTTCTTGGATCCCACCACGGTCAGCTCGCGGACCTTGTTCGGATCCAGCCAGCTCACCTGCACGTGGGCCAGGCGATCGCCGGGATAGAAGAGGGTCATGAAGGCGACGTCTTCGATGTCGGATCTGACGAAGCCCTGCCCCACCGCCGTGACGGCCTCGGGGGAGGACTCCATGAGGAAGTTGAAGATGGACAGGTCATGGGGCGCCAGGTCCCAGACCACGTTGATGTCTTCCTGGAAGAGGCCGAGGTTCAGACGCCTCGACCGCAGGTAGTGAATGTCGCCCAGCTCGCCGCTATCCACCAGTTCCTTGAGCTTCAGGACGGCAGGCGAGTAGATGAAGGTGTGCCCCACCATGCCCACGAGGTTCCTCTCGGCGGCCATCTTGACGAGCGCCGCGCTCTCCTCGGACTTGGCGGCCAGGGGCTTCTCCGCGAAGACGTGCTTGCCTGCCTCGAGGGCTTCGGAGGCCAGCTTGAAGTGGCTGGAAACCGGCGTGGCGACCACCACCGCGTCCACCTCGGGATCCTCGATGATCTCCCGGTAGTTCGTGGTCTTCTGAAGGAAGGGATAGAGTCGTCCCACGTGATTGAGCCTGTCCTCGGATAGGTCCGAGACCCACTTCACCTGGGAGCGTTCCTGGTTCACGAAATTCCGGATGAGATTCGGGCCCCAATATCCACATCCGATGACTCCGATGGTCAGCACACCATACCTCCTGGTACGTACAATCATCCCTCTTTAGATCCATGCATGGGTTATGTCAACTGATTTGATCAGTAAGCTCCGATCCCGAATAGAACCACGGGGATGGTGCGAAGGATGATCTTGAAATCGAGCACCAGGGTCCAGTGTTCCATGTAGTGGATGTCCAGAAGGACCATCTCGTCGAAGGGAACACTGCTGCGTCCACTGACCTGCCAGAGTCCGGTGATTCCGGGCAGGGCGTGCAGACGCTGGCGATGCCAGTCCTGATACTGCTCGACTTCGTAATCGATGGGCGGGCGCGGCCCCACCAGACTCATCTCACCCTTCAGCACGTTGAAGAGCTGAGGCAGTTCGTCGAGGCTGGTTTTGCGCAGGAAACGTCCGATGGGCGTGATGCGGGGGTCGTTCTTTATCTTGAAGGAGTCTCCGCACTCCTTCTCCCGTCGTCCGCGGATGAGCTTCTCGAAGTAGGCCTTGTGGATTGACTCGTCGTTGTTGGCCTGCATGGAGCGGAACTTGTAGAAATTGAAAGCTCTTCCGTCCTTCCCTACTCGCTTCTGCGTGAAGATCACCGGACCGCGCGAGGTGAACATCACGGCCAGGGCGATGAGAAGGAGGATGGGAGAAAGGATGACGACCGCCATAAAGGCGAAGACGAAATCGAAGAAACGCTTGATCGCCTGTCCCCGGTCATAGTGTCCGAAGGCAGGTAACGGAGAGACCAACGATAGGTTGGCCGTTCCTCCGAGCGGAGCGGATCCGGCCACGGTATCCGCCGCGAGGGATGTCTTTTTCAAGCTCGAACTCCTTAGGAGTGGGGCTCACAGTTGCGTTTCAAGCCTGGTGCTATTCCAAAGAGTCAATTTTGCAGTGCTTCTAAGTCGACCTCCCTCGGAGCAAACCCGGTGGCCCGGGATCCCATCCGTTGACGGCAGCCAGTATACCAGAATCCGGTCACAACTTCCATAAACATTCCCTAAATTAGAATCCTGACTGGACCCTCCTGTTTAATCATTTCCAGAAGCCGACGCCATTCGGTCGAGACAGGCTCCCTACCATGAATATCATCGACGTATCGGGCGGCCTCCTGTAGCCGCTCCTGGAGATTGGGGAGCCTTTCCTCCCAGGCTTTCCGGAGCAGAAGCGCCAGTTCGTCAAGGGATTCCGCATGATATCCCATGTTCCTTCGACTCAGGAGCTCCCCAGGATCCACACTGGAGATAACGGGCACCTTCTGTCTCCAGGCCTCCAAAAATGTGTTGGGAAATCCTTCCACGGAGGAAGTGTTGAGGAATATTCGGGCATTCGAGAAGAGCGAGGGCACCTCGTGGTTAGAGATCCAGCCAAGGTAGTCCAGATTGGGCTGAGCCTTCATCTGGTCGATGATTCCCTGGGCGTAGGACTCGTGTCCGCCCGCCTTTCCTCCGAAAACCCTGAAGCGCATCTGGGGATACTTCCGGGCCAGTGCGAGCAGCCACTCGGGGCGCTTGAGGGCCCTCAGATTGCCTCCCCAAAGGACGGCGTCCCTCGCGCCTTCCGCTCCGCTCTCCCCGGGCAGTTTGGGCAGCATGGAGGGGATCATGGTGGCCTCGATGCCGTACTGACGCCTGAGTAGTCGCGCCTGATCCTCGGTCTGGGCCACGACCCAGGAACTGCCGGCGAGAGCAGTACGGTAGAGCACGTGGTTCTGGGGATGCGAGAGGATCTCCCGACCGGGCTGGAGGTCGCTGTAGCTGGCCAGGAGGAAGAGGAATGGAATTCCAAGGACTCGTCCCGCGGCGGCACCGAGGGCGGTCATCTCCGAGGCCCCCCGCTGCACGATGAGATCGATGTCCTGCTCCCTGCAGAAGCGATGGAGCGTGCTGCCCTTGGGATGGATCAGTTTCAGGAGCGGCGCTCCGCCCGTGGGCATGATGCGCCAGACCTTGCCCTCCTGGACCTCCAGTGGCTCGCCTTCACTTCCCTCCATGAGGAAGTGCACCTCGTGTCCCATTTCGCGGAAGAGCCCGCCGAGGGATCGCAGCTGGAACTCCGCCCCACCGGTGGTGCGCCCCTCCCACCCCGGAATGAAGGCGGCATGGGCGAAGGGGGCGAGAACCGCGATCCTCATGCCTTGCCGGGTGAGGCCTGTCCCACCGTGACGGGTTTGACGGGCTTGGGACGTGGCTTCTCCTCCCAGTGGGAGAGCACGCCGGCCAGCAGGAAGACCAGGATGCCCGGATACTTCGTGTAGAAGACCATGTCGGTGGTCAGGGCCTGCACGTACTGGGTGGTGAAGAGGCCGAGGAAGACCATCACCTCGGTCTTGCCCACGAAGGCGTGTCTGAGGCGTCCGGTGATGTAGAGCAGCAGTCTGCGGATGAACACTCCCATGAGCGCCAGATAGGCCAGGGTCACCATGGGGCCACCTTCCACCCACCAGCGGATGTAGCTGTTGTGAGTGGAGGCGATGTTGTGGGCGTAGCTCGTGGTCACCGTGTTGCCGAAGAAGGTGAAGTACTTGTCGTAGAGGATTCCGAAGTTGCCGAATCCACAGCCGAAGAGCGGGAAGCTCTTGATGATCTCCCAGCTCGTCAGCCAGATGACCCAGCGGTCGTTCACGGTTCGCACATTGGCGAAGCGGACCTGATAGACCTCGCTCTGCTCGATCTGGGCCCAGTTCATGGCGATGAAGGCCACAGAGAACAATGCCACCCATAGTACGATTTTCCTCACCCGCTTCTCGATGAAGGCCAGGATGAAGATGGTCGTGGCGAATCCCATCCATACCGAACGGCGGTAGCTCCATAAGATCGTCGTGCTGTGAATGATGAGCACGACGGTGGTGAAGAGTCGCACCCAGAACTTCTTGTTGTTGATGAACATGTAGATGAAGAAGACGACGCCGCCCACCATCACCGTCCCCAGCGCGGAGGGGCTGGGAAAGGGTCCCTGGATACGGTCGGCGATGCCTTCCTCACGCCAGTTCAGCTGTCCGGTCGTGGTGAAGAGACTGTGTTCGGTGAAGTGCTCGTAGAATCCGAACGACGCCGAATAGAGCGTCACGATTCCGATGGTCCAGAGCAGCGGCCGGACTTGGTCCCTGCTCGTGATCAGGTTTCGAGCCAGGGTATACACGATGAAAGGCGTGATGATCGAGTCGAAGATCTGCTGGGCCGCCTGGATGGGCCGGTGCCCGTTCATGATTCCGGGCATCATGAGCAACACGATCACTAGCATCATCCATTCGGCGGTGTCCACGTTCTTGAACTTCTTGACGCCCGTGGCCACCTGGATCACGAGCACGAAGAAGAGGATGCTCGCCGCGATGCGGTTGACCGTGATGTCGGGAATACCCGCGCCGAGATTCACCGTGATGAAGTTCGAGAGGATCGGGGTCGAGCCCACCCAGATCAGGAACACCAGCATGCTGTTCTTGACGATGGCGTAGAACAGGAATGGAATCAGCGTCACGACGAGGATGGGAATCCATGCCCCGCCGAAGAAGGTGATTCCCAGCAATGCGCCCAGGAACATCGACATGATGACGATGGGATTAAAGGGCGATGCGCCTTCCATCCGCTGGAAGAAGGAAGGATTTCCCGACAGGATGCTCGGCATGCGGGACCCGATCAGATCCGGCGGTAGATGAAGTCGGGCACGGGATACTTCTTCTTGTTGAAGATGAGTCCCGTGATGGGAATGCCCGCGTTATTCAGGCCGGTCGTCATACGCGTGATGACGCTTTCCTTGGTAGACCGATATGCCGTCACCACCAGAACGGCGTCGGCCAGGCCGGCCCAAATCTCAGGGTACTTGCCGAAGCCAGGCTGCCCGTCGAACACCACCGCGCGGAAGTCGCGGGTGGAATCGTCGCGGAACTGCCGGGCTCGTTCGTGGGACAGTGCCACGTAGTGCTGCTTCACATCGCCCGTGTGCACGGCGGAGAGGCCGGGCAGCTCCGAGCTGAAGGGAAGCATGCGGAAGTCGTCCTCGCCGCGCAGATACTCCGCCAGACCCATGTCCGGCATGTCCGCGCCGACCTTGATGGACGGATTTGAAATGTTCCCGTCCACATAGAGGCAATCTTCTCCCTCTCGGACGGCGATGTAGTAAGCCAGGGCCTTGCCGATGGTGCTCGCACCTTCTCCTCGCTCCGTGGAAGCCAGGTAGATGAAGGGACGGCGATCCTTGAGATGTGGACCCAAGGTCGCGAAGAGCGCTTCCATGTCGGGCAGGATCTCACGCCGGAAATGGGCGACGGAAGGTCCGTCGTCAGCATTCGGCGTTCGCACGAATTCCTTCATTCTCTCCCCCTAGATCTTTCTGAACGTGGCAAAGACCGGCAGGCCGGTGTAGTTCTCGACGTCGGCGGGCTTCTGGAAACTCTGCCCTGTGGCCTCGACCATGAATGCGGCCGAGATGGCGAGCACGAACGCGAAGAGAGGCGCCACCAGCGCGTAGACGATGGTCGGCGTCACGCCTTCGAGGTCGCTGATCACGGGTTCACCGAGCTTGACGAGCTTCTTGTCCATGATCGTGAATTCCTCATCCACGAGCTTGTCGTTGAACTTGGTGATGAGCCTGGCGTAGAGATTCCACTGCATGTCGAGGAATTCCTGGTAGTAGGCGATGTCCCCCGCGTTCTTGGGCATTTCCTTGAACCTGGCTTCAAGCTCCTCGATGGCGTCCACCAGGATCTGCTCGGACTCCCTGATCCCCGCCAGTTTCTGCTCGCGGGTCATGATGCTCAGGTTGATGGCCTCGACCTTCTGGCTCCGAACGTCCTCGATCTCTTCCTTCTTCGCCAGAACGTTGGGATGACCATCGGTGTACTTGGACTCGAGCTGGGAGAGGGACATCTTGAGATCCGCCAGACGGTTCTCGTAACGCTCCACCAGGGGATCGCTTCTCAGCTCGATGGAGGGCACCATGTCCCCACCCATGGACGCGAGCACTTCCTTGTCGCGCCTGAGCTGGTTCTCGAGAGTCATTCGTTTCACGCGGGTATCGGTGAGCTGGCGCTCGAAGATGGCCTTGTTCTCTGCGAGTCGCGTCTCGACGGCACGCATGTCGAAGAGCATGGCATCCGACTGGAGTTCGGCCTTGGCCTGGTTCGCCTCGCGGATTCTCTCCTCCAGCTGCTCGATGTTGCGCTGAACGAACTCGCGGCCGAACTCGGGCCGATGGATGCGCTTGTATTCATCGTGGAAGGCGCGGCTATAGACCGTGGCCAGTATGAGCGCGGTGTCAGGATCCGCGTCCCTTGCGCGAATCTGGATCATGTTGGTCTCCGGGACCGGCGAGACCTCGATGTACTCCGCCAGAGCCGCGGCCACGCGCTCGGACTGCTGGGCGGGAGGATTCTCCCAACCCCTCGCCTGGTCGAAGCCCCGTGCGAAGGAGAGCAGTACGCCCTGGGAACGTCCCAGCTCGGCGATGGAGTTCATCTCCTCCTCGTAGTCCATTCCCGGCGTGTAGGTGATGCCCATCTGCTGGTTGTAGGTTCGATCCACGTAGTACTTCACGGTGGACACGAACATGGCCTTTCTCAGGGAAAGACCCCAGAAGATGGCGGCCAGCAGGACGATGAAGGAGACCAGTATCACCCATTTATGGACGAAGAGGATCGCCACCACGTCTCGCACGCTGGCATGGCCCGCGAGTTCGCCGCCGTTGCGGCCCTCGAACTCCGGCTGATTCTCGTAATTATCCAAAACGCAGTCCTCCACGCTCTAGCGATAGAAGCTCTGGTACTTGCCCTCAAGCACGTCGAAGAAAATGGCCGTCTCGATTCCTAAGCGCGGAATCGAATAGGGCGTCTCGAAGAAGTTCTCGATGAATTCGGTGATCTTCGAAATCCGGCTGCGGGGAACCACGACGATGTCATAGCGCTGCAGCGGGAGGTCGGGCATCATGGATTCGCCGTCGAGGAAGGCCTCGAAATTGACCTCGAAGATCAGGGGCTCGGCCTGATTCCACTTCCGCACCACGAGAATCTGCCCAGGTGCGCTATCCCGAACCAGGCCCCCACAACGAGCGATGACCGAGGCCAGAGTCAGGGGCTGGTCATAAACGATCTGCGGATTGCGAACCTCGCCCAGCACGAAGACGCTGGAACTGCCCACATCCTTCACGTTGACGTAAACCTTGGGATTTCTGAGATAATTGGAGACCTCCGCAACGATGTGCCGCTCAAGATCCTTGGGAGTCATGCCGGTCACATTGACCGCTTCCTCGAGCAGGGGCACCGAAATGGTGCCGTCGGGCTTGACTTCGGTCTCGATATTGAGGCTGGAATCTCCGATGAAGCGGATCTCCAGAAAATCCTCGGGCCCGAGCATGAAGTCGCTTGCCAACGCGGTACTTGCCCTCGGAATGGAATCTGCGGTGACGACCGTGCTCACCTTTACGGGAACATCTTGCCTTCCCGAACAGGAAACCAGGGCCAATCCCATCAGGGCCAAGACCAGTACGCGCACAATTGTAGTTGGGAAACCGGCTTTGATTCGCATCCTTGCTATCTCCTACTCGGCCGGAAGTACGGGATCTCTCCTAGAACCCGAAAAATCAGCAACTTCGATGCCATTTCTGACGCTTTGAGGCCCCAGCGTCAAGAAAGCTTTTCGACGCAAGAGGCCTATTTATTTCACATTATGAAGGCTTGTGTTGTCGTGCTCAGGTGCCTGCGATGCCTTCGTTCCCTCGAACAGCTAGTAGGCTCCCCTCCGTGCGATGATGGCAGGAAGTGTGAGGAGGATGATCTTCAAGTCGTAGAAGAATCCTCGGTGCTGAACGTATTCGGAGTCAAGACGCATCCATTCGTTGAATCCGATGGAACTGCGACCCGAGATCTGCCAGAGGCAGGTGATCCCAGGCTGAACCTCCAGACGGCGGTAGTGCCAGGGCTCGTACTGTTCGACCTCGGTGGGAATCTGAGGCCGCGGGCCGACGATGCTCATGTCGCCCTTCAGCACGTTGAACAGCTGCGGAAGTTCGTCCAAGCTGCTGCGCCGCAGGAAGCGACCGAGCTGGGTAATCCGTGGATCGTTCTGGATCTTGAACATGGCGCCGGAGGCCTCGTTGTCGCTGGCCAGCCCTTCCTTGAGCTCCTCGGCCTCGTTGACCATGGACCGGAACTTGTAGCAGACGAAATGACGGCGGTTGCGACCCACGCGGATCTGCCGGAAGATGATCGAGCCCGGACTCTCGAGTCGTATGAGAATTGCCAGCGGGATCATCAGAGGCAGGAACATGAGGATGCCCGTGAGGCTGAAGAGGATATCCAGCCCCCGCTTGCTGATGCGGTAGATCAGCGAGTCCCTGACGGGGAATTGAACGAGATCGTCCTGGGGATTTGCGCCATCTGTCTCGGAATCCTTGACCAGAATGCTCTGGTCTTGGACGTTCCGCTCCACGAGGGTGCCCTGGGGTGCCATAACCGACCCTGTCGCTTGAGGTTACACTATCCTGACCGTGCAACCGTGTTGTCAATCGGTGGCGCTAAGCGCGCCGCTGTCAACGCATTAGCAAGGTGTCTAAGAAAACCTCCCGGTGGTTATGACAAAAGGATTCTACCAGAACTTGATTCATTCGTAAAGAGCTCCGAGCCAGCTTTGTGGGCACGCTTACAATGCGGAGCCCACCACCTCGCAGACCTGATCAAGTTGCGAGTCGTTCAGTTCAGGGAACATGGGCAGACTGAGGATCTCCACCGCGCCCTTTTCCGACTCGGGCAGATCCCCTTCCGAGTAGCCGAGCTGCGAGAAGGGAGGCTGCAGGTGCACGGGCTTGGGATAGTGATATCCGAAACCGATGCCCGCTTCCTTCAAAGCCGCGTCGATGGCTTCCACCTTCGTCGAACGGATCACGTAGAGGTGATAGACGGGCAGGTGGCCTTCCCGCTCGACGGGAAGCTGCAGAGCCTCGAAGCCGCCCAGACGCTCGCGATAGCCCGCCGCGGCGCGACGGCGACCTTCGTTCCAGGAATCCAGATGCTTCAACTTAATCTGGAGGACCTTGGCCTGGATGCTGTCGAGTCGGCTGTTGGTGCCCAGGATCTCGTGCACGTATTTCTTGAGGCTGCCGTGATCCCCCACCTGACGCACCTTCATGGCCAGATCCTCGTGCTTGCTGGTCACGGCTCCACCGTCGCCGTAGGCGCCCAGGTTCTTTCCGGGATAGAAACTGAAGCCGGCCAGATCGCCCATGGATCCGCAAGTGCGTCCCTTGTACTTGGCGCCGTGCGCCTGGGCGGCATCCTCGATGACCATGACGCCGCGACGCTCGGCGATCTCGAGCACGGGATCCATGTCCACGGGATCACCATAGAGATGGACGGGCATGATGGCCTTGGTCTTCGGACTGATGGCCTCTTCCAGGCGGGAGATGTCCAGATGATAGGTGCCCGGGTCCATGTCCACGAGCACGGGCTTGGCGCCCGCGAGCACGATGGCCTCCACCGTGGCCACGAAGGTGTTGGCGGCGGTGATGACCTCGTCGCCCTCGCCGATGCCGGCGGCGCGCAGCGCGATCTGCAGGGCGTCCGTGCCGTTGCCGACCCCCACCGCGTGGGCGGCGCCGCAATAGGCGGCGAAATCGGTCTCGAAATCCTTGAGAGCCGCGCCGCCGATGAAGGCAGCCTGGCTCATGAGGGCTTCCAGTTGGGGAAGCAATTCGTCCTTGAGACTCTGAAACTGGGTACGCAAGTCAAGAAATGGCACACTCATCGGTCAAAACTTCCCTTCGTATTGTGAGGCCGATGGCTCTCCGAGAGCAGGGCTCGGCCCCAGATTTCCCGGACTGGCCGTGGCTTACCCGGGATTTCCCATCCTTCCGGTAGACACCTTTCGCCGCCTGACACGATCCTTGCCCATGCAGCCGGAGTGCCAGCCAGCTTTCGTTGACGCATTTCTTCGCCAACTGTTAGCTTGCGGCGGGAGGATCCACCGAATGTCGCGAGTTGCGATGGTCGCATACACATACTATTCCTCGGACCCGCGTGTCCAGCGGGAGGCCGAGGCTTTGGCTTCGCGCGGTGATGAAGTCATTTTCTTCTGTCTTCGCAAGCCCGGCGAGCCCTCCAGCGAACGTATTCGCGAGGTGGAAGTTCGCCACCTGCCCATGGCCCGTTATCGCGGCGGCAATGGACTGCTGTATATGGGCAGCTATCTGCTATTCCTGTTCCTGGCCCAGTTCGCCCTCACGCTGGCGCACCTGCGCAAGGCATTCGATCTGGTGCATGCCAACAACATGCCCGACTTCATGGCTTTCGTGGGGCTCTGGACCCGCGCCATGGGCTGCCCGCTCATCCTGGACATCCACGACGTCATGCCGGAACTCTATCAGGGCAAATTCTCGGTGAAGGCATCCCATCCCATGATCCGCATGCTGCGCTTCCAGGAGCGAATCAGCGCGGCCCTGGCCAGCCGAGTGCTCACCAGCGAGCACACCAAGAAGGAAGCTCTCATCGAACACGGCATCGACGCCGAGAAGATCGAGGTGCTGCTCAACCTGCCCGACTCTCGTATCTTCAAGCGCGAGGAGGCGGCCAGCGGAAGCCCCAACGGTTCCTTCCGGCTCATCAACCACGGCACCATCGCCCATCGACTGGGTCTGGACATCGCCATCCGCGCCGTGGCCGAGATCGGAGACGCCATCCCCGGTCTGCGTCTGGACATCATCGGCGAAGGGGATCATCGCGAGGAACTGCTTCGTCTGCGAGCGGAGCTGAAGCTCGAGGACCAGGTGCACTTCTCCGACGGATTCGTGCCCGTGGAAGAATTGCCCCCGCTCATTCGCCAGGCCGACCTGGCAGTGATTCCGAGCCGTCCCGACGTGAGCACGCGCTACATGCTGCCCACGAAACTGCTGGAGTACGCCATCCTCGGCGTGCCCGCCGTGGTAGCCCCCACCTACACCATTCGCCACTACTTCGACGAGAGTTCCGTGGAGTTCTTCGACCCGGAGAATCCCCGGTCCCTCGCCGAGAAGATCATCGCCCTACACGGAGACCCGGATCGAAGGAAGAGACTGGCCGAGGGCTCGGCCCGATTCTTCGAAACCTACGATTGGCCCGTGCACAAGAAGGTCTATCTGGATCTGGTCGACTCGCTCGTCCAGAAAAGCAACTAGGAGACGGAGCCTTGTACCTCGACTTCTTCAAGCTCAATGAAAAGCCCTTCAACGTTACGCCCGACCCGCACTTCCTCTACATGTCGCCGAGCCATCAGGAGGCCTTCGCCAACCTCCTCTACGGCATCCGGGAGCGCAAGGGCTTCACGGTTCTCACCGGCGAGGTGGGCACGGGCAAGACCACCCTGCTGCACAATCTCCTGGGCACCCTCGAGGAAGAGATCCGAACGGTCTACATCTTCCACACGGGTCTGGAATTCGACGAAATGCTCCTCATGGTGCACCAGGAACTGGGCATCCCCGTGAAGGAGGAGACTCGGGGCGGAATGATCCAGTCGCTGAACCTCTATCTCATCGAACAGCTGCGACAGGACCGCAACGTGGCGCTCATCATCGACGAGGCCCAGAACCTGAGTTCGGAGTTCCTCGAGAATCTGCGCCTGCTGTCGAATCTGGAGACCGCCAAGGAGAAGCTGCTGCAGATCGTTCTCGTGGGTCAGCCTGAGCTGGAAGCCAAGCTCGGACTCACGGAACTCCGGCAGCTCGATTCGCGCATCTCGGTGAAGGGGCGAATCCACCCCCTGGATGAATCCGAAAGCGAGGCCTATCTCCTCCATCGTCTCAACCTGGCCGGAGCGGGCAAGTCCCACATCTTCGATGAGGAGGCTCTGAAGCTGGTCTGCCAGAACGGTCGCGGCATTCCCCGCTGCCTGAACATGCTGGCCGACAATGCCATGCTCATCGCCTATGCCGACGGCGACAAGTCGGTGAGCGTGTCCCATGTGAGAGAGTGTCTCAAGGACTTCGAGAAGAAGTACGCGACCGCACCGGTTGAGGAGGCCGAGAGCCGAAACCGAAGCGCCACCCTGCCCTGGTTCATGTTCACGGCCCTGCTCGCCATCACGCTGATCTACGTGTCCTATGAATTCGGAAAGCGTCAGGTCATCGAGCGCCTGGCCCCGGAGACCCTGCCCGCCACCAGTCTCGCCGAGGACATGGTCACCGGACCCGAAGGACGCCTCGATGAACCATCCCAGAACTCCGTGGATCCCGCGGAGACCCAGGCGCAGACGCCCCTCGGGGAAGCCGCGCGGGTGCATTCGGCGGTCTCCCCCGACATGAACACCCTTCCCCGCGTCGCAGACGGCGCCATGCCCGAGACCTGGCCCGAGGCGCTCAGCCTCTCCCAGATCCGTCAGGCCGTGGGACGGGCTCCGCGCATCGCCTACCGGGTTCGTCACGGGGATCAGTTCAACCGGCTCACCCTTCGCCTGTCCGGCCGCCGGGACCCCCTCTTCCTGTCGGCCGTTCGCGAGATGAATCCCCACATCCAGAACTTCGACCACATCCGTCCCGGATGGATCCTCTTCTTCCCCGACCCGGAGGCCGGTCATGAGTAAGACATTCAAAGCCCTTCAGCGGGCGGCCGAGGAACGGGCCAAGAAGCAGGGATCTTCCCCGGCGCCTCCGGAAGCCGAAACTACGCCTCCCGAACCCGAGGCGAAGCCCCAAATCGACGAGGCCGAACTCAAGGCCATTCGCGACGAGGCCCGTCGCGCTGCCGAGGAAGCTCAGAAGGCCGCCCGCGAGATCGCGCGTGCAGAAGAGGAGCGGCAGCGGGCGGAGGAGGAACGTCAGCGTGCCGCTCGCGAATCGGAGGATGCCCGAGCCATTCGAGAGAAGGCCGAATCGGAAATGAAGCGAATCGCCGAGGTCGAGGCCGCGGCCAAGGAGGCCGAACTCGCGGCCGTCCAGCGTCAGCAAGACGCGGAAGCGGCCGCCGCCCGAGCCGCCAAAGAGAAGGCGGCCGAGGAGACCGCCCGCGCTTCCGCCGAGAGGGAACGCGCGGCCCTCGAATCGGTGAAGGCCGCCGTCGCCGAGGAAAGGGCCGCCCAGGAAGTCGCCCGAGCCGCCGTGGAAAAAGAGCGGGCGGCCCTCGAAGCCCTGAAGGCCGATCTCGAATCCGATCCTCCATCGGCCAGTCCGCCGGAAATCAGCAAGGAGCAATCGCCCGTCACTCCGGAAGCACTAGAGGAGTCGAGACCTCTCGAGCAGGTCGCCGACGAGTACGAGGATCCTCTCGCCGATCTTCCGCCCCTGGATGATCGCAAGCCCGACCCGGCATTGCAGAAGCTGCTCGAATCGGTGCTCGTGCGCAGCAGCGATCCGCGTCCCGTGAAGGTGGGGCCCTTCGGCCGCGTGGTCGGAAGCCTGGATCCCCAGCGGGCCGAGGCGCTGCTCCAGCGTTACGCCCTGCTTCACTGCGTCAAGGAAGGCCAGGACGTGATCCTGTGGTTCTGGGGAAACGGCAAGGAGGCGAGGGACTACGCCGACGGGCGGGGTCTGCCCCTGGACGGGGACGCCCTAGTCTAGCAGCGCGTCGATGAGCGGGATCATGATCTCATGGTGTCCGGTGAGGGCGATGGCCTTTCCTCCACCCGCCGTGGGACGATGCAGGATGTTCCGCGCCGGTCGATAGTGCTGGATCATGTCCAGATTGCAGGCCGTGAAGCCGGCCGCCTCGTGTCCCAGGTTCCTCGCCACCGTGAGGGCCTTCAGGAAGACCTCCGGCCCCATCACCGCCGAACCCAGATTCACCACCACCGATTTCTCGTTCAATTCGGCGAGCTGAGCCGCCAGGATCCGGAAGTCCCGCAGGGAGAGTTCCCCCAGCTTTCGATCATGGATCTCCGGGTGCTGATGCAGGATGTCCGCACCGAGGGACACATGCACCGTCGCCGGCAGATCCAGGCGCCAGGCGGCGGCGAGCAGGCTCGCGTCGTTGCCATCCAATGCGGAGAGCTTCCGCCCGATGGCCTCACCGAGTCCGAGATCCTCGGCCTCGGCATCCTGCATGGCTTCGCTGAAGAACTCGGCGGTCTCGGCGATCATGCCGAAGCTTCCGTCTTTGAGATTCTCGGCCACATCCTCGCTGGTGGCGCCGTAGAGAGCCATCTCCACATCGTGGATGGCCGTGGCGCCATTCATGGCCAGCACCGTGGCGTGTCCTCGCTCCATGAAACGGATGAGATGTGGCGTCACCCCCGTCTTCACCACGTGCCCGCCCAGAAGCCAGACGGCGGGCGCTTCTTCGGCGGCGGCCTGGCGAAGGGCTGTGACGAGATCACGGAGCCCTTCGGCGGCGAGGATCTTCGGCAGCCGGTCGAGCCATGCATCAAAAGAACCCGCGGCCTGGCCGAGCATGGAACGGTCCACCAGATTCTTTCGGTCCGCGGCCTTGATCTTCCTCACCGCAGCCAGATCCGCTTCCCTGAATTTCGAAGGCATGGTTCTACCTCGGGGGTTGATACTCGTAGATACGCGACGTGAAGGCTCCCACCGGCGCTTTGCTCTTGAGCTGGACGATGAGTCTGCGCTCGTCCTCGCTCACCCAGACCCAGAGCCGGCCGGCCTTGTTGAAGATGCCGCCGCTCTGGAGCACCGGCTCCAGGAGCAGGCAGTCCATGTCGCCCAGTTCGGTTTCCACGGTCTCGCGCTTCAGCACCTTCACTTCCACGTGATAGTTCTTCTTGTCGTCATGCAGGGGGATGCCCAGGCGCATGCCCGGTTCCAGGTCCACGGTGCGTAGCAGGTAGAGCGCGGTCATGATGTCATGGCTGCCCGGCACGAGTTCCACGTCCCCGTCCTTCTCGTAACGGGCCAGGCCCTCATCCTGCAGGTATTCCGCATGCATGTCGCGCTCGTAGCGGCCCTCGCGGATCTCCTTGTGGAAGCCCAGGCTGAATCGCTGCTCCAGGTCCATGAAAGAGACGATCTTGTCGCGGATCTTGAAGACCCGATCCACCCAGGACGCGCTGCGCGCGCTGTTGGTGATCTCCAGCACCGGTCGGCCGCGAATCTCACGCGGCTCGTGCACCTCGAGGGTGGCCTGACCGATATCCAGGTAGCCGAAGCTCACGATGAATTCCATGCGCTCGCCGGGGCCGAAGGGCATGTCCCCGGGCTCCAGGGTGCTCAGGGAACCGTCCGGATGCTGAATCCAGGCGCTGTCGGGAAGGGCGTGGAGACTGTCGACGGCCTCCTCGGCCGTAGCCAGGGCAGAGAATGCGATGAGTGCGATGAGAATCCTAGTCGTCATGCGTCCACTTTCCGATGCGATGATCCAATCCCCAGTGCACGGCGTGCTTGATTCCCACCTGAAGGGATGAGACGAAGCTGAGCAGAAAACCGTGAGCGCCGTCCAGCATCCCCCGCTGGAGGATATACATCTTCATGAATCGTGCTCCGGGTCGCAGCAGTACGCGCAGAAGGGAGCTGGGTTCCCCCCGTTCGTGCATCTGACGGCCGCCGCTGAGGGAGTAGCGCATCATGCGCTCCAGGTAGTCGGGCCAGTGACGATAGGTATGATGCTCGAGGGGATGCTCGAGTCGCCCCACCGGTCCCACGCACTCCATCTTCTCGTGGACCAGGGCGTCGCCGTATCGATTGCCGGGACCGCGAACGAGGCGGGTGACGCCGTCGCGCTCCCATCCTCCGTGATTCATGCGGCGACCCAGGAAGAAGTTCCGGCGCGGAATCCAGTAGGCGTCGAACTCGGGCGAGGCCAGCACGGTCTCGATCTCTTGCCGAAGTTCGGGCGTGACGATCTCGTCGGCGTCCAGGATGAGGATCCATCCCCCGCCCATGCGATCCAGGGCCCAATTCTTCTGGTCTGAAGGTGAGGTGTATTCCCGCTGGAGCAGCGTGGCTCCCGCCTCCCGGGCGATGTCCACCGTGCGATCCTCGGAGAAGGAATCCACCACCCAGATCTCGCCAGCGAATGCGGCGGCCTCGAGGCAGGACGGCAGGTTGTCCTCCTCGTTCTTGGTGGTGATGAGCACCTTCAGATCCTTCACAGGCTCTCCAACTCGCCGAAAAACTGACGAATCCTGGCAAACACCCTCTCGGGCGTCAAGCCGTTCATGCAGGGATGCCCCTGGAGCGGACACTCGGTGAGCATGCAGGGCATGCAGTCCAGCTCTTCATGGATGATGGGATGGCGCTCATCCACCGGCGACCAGACCCGCGGATCGCTGGGGCCGAAGATGGCCAGGGACGGCGTGCCCAGGGCCACGGCCACATGGCGGGCTCCCGAGTCGGTGGACACCAGCAGATCCGCCGCGGCGATGGCGTCGAGCATGGCGTCGATGCTCGTGGCGGCCAGGATCTCGGCGGGAGAATCCCCCGCGATGGTCTCCAGCAGTTCCTGCTCCGGAGGCGAACCCATGAGAGTGCAGCGCGCATTCTCCTCGGCGAGTTGCCGAATGAGCGAGGCGTAGTGCTCTGCCGGCCAGGCCTTGGCCTTCCAGGTGGCTCCCGGGGCGATGAGCACGCGGCGGCGATCCGGAGGTCCCAGAATCTCTCCTGGGGATCGGGCGGGCAGTCGCAGATCGAGATCTTCCGGCTCGATGCCCAGACTTTCCAACATCCGGAAGTGTCGCCGCGGTTCGTAAGCAGGCGGGAGGTGCTCCGGCCAGGCGCGATCGATCTTGTGGCTGTAGAAGAAATGCCTGCCGCGGAACCGGTAACCGAGTCGAGTGGGTGCCCTGGACAAGGCGGTGAAGAGCACCGAGGCCGTGCTCCCATGCAGGTCGATGACCAGATCGTAGCCTTCCCGTCGCAGCCGAAAGGCCCAGCGCAGATCGCTGAGCCAGCGCGGACTGGCCTTTCTCGGCCAGGGAAGCAGGCGGTCGAGATCCTCGCTGCCGGCCAGCAGCGGCGCCAGGTTCTCTTCCACCAGGTAGTCCAGGCGCGCTTCGGGCCATCGCTTCTTCAGGGCGCGCAGCAGTGGCGTGGCCAGGAGCACGTCGCCCAGGGCGCGGAAGCGCATGACGAGGATGCGATTCACGTCCGCTCCAGCAGGGCGGCCAGACGCTCGGTCACCTGCTCGGGGCTGATGCCCGTCAGGCAGAAGGGATCGGGACACTCATGAAGATGGCAGGGTCGGCAATGGGCCTCGCGTATGACGAGCTCCGCGTGGTTCAGGCCTTCGTAGGGAAACCAGATCGATGGATCGGTGGGACCGAAGAGCCCGAGCGTGGGCAGGCCGAGGGCGATGGCCAGGTGCAGGATACCCCCGTCCGGAGAGACCAGGGCCCGCATGTTCAGCAGCACTCCGGCCAGTTCCCGCAGCGGCAGTTCCGGCAGGATGACCACCTGGGAATGGCTGAGCTGGCGAACTCGATCCAGGGCTTCCCGCTTGCCGGGTTGCCCGAGGAAGACGGGCTCGAAGCGGCCGCCCATCTTGAGCAGGGCCGCCAGGCGGGCGAAGTTCTCCAGGGGCCACTCCTTGGTGGGCTGACTGGCCCCCACCAGTATGGCCACGCTCCGCGGCCCCACACCGCGGTCCGACAGCATGCGCGCGCCGGCCTCCCGCTCGTTGCCGCTCAGATGCACCCGCGGATGGCTGCGCTCCAGCGGTCCGAGAAGACTCTCCAGGTGAGCCAGATGGTGGGCGGGCGCAGCCAGCCCCTCGGCGATTTCGGGACGATGATTGTAAGCGAGCCCGCGAGGCATGGGCGCCCTGCCGATTCTCAGGCTTGCGCCCGACAGTGCCGTGAGCAGGGCGCTGCGAGGATTGCCGAAGAGGTCGAAGACCCAGTCGTACTGTCCGCGCAGCCTGCGCGCCAGGGCCAGGGTCTCGCGAACGCCGCCACCGGATCTGATCGTGAGGATGCGCCTGAGCCTGGGATGTTCCCAGAGCACCTGGTCGTGAGGTTCCTCGCAGAGATAGTCGATGGCCGCGCCGGGGAAGCGGCGGGAGAGAGCGTCCAGCAGAGGCGTGCTGAGGATCACGTCTCCGGTGAAACGGAGACGACTCACGAGGATGCTCTTCGGATCCTTCCACTTCCGACTCATGGACGATCCTCGATCTCGAGTATCAGTTCCGCGGCCTCGAGCAGGTTCTCGACCACCTGGAGTCCGGGAAGATCCTCCACCTCGACCTCCCGCTGCCGACCATATCCCGTGCGCAAGAGCACCGGTCGCAGGGCCAGGCTCTCGGACAGGCGCACGTCATCGGGTTTGTCCCCCACGATCCAACTTCCTTCGATTTCCAGTTCCAGTTCCGCGGCCGCCCGCAGCGCCATGCCGGGTGCGGGCTTCCGGCATTCGCAGACGATGCCGAACTCCGGGGACCCGCCTTCGGGATGATGGGGACAGACGTAGATCCCGTCCAGTTCGATTCCCCGCTCCCCTAGTCTTCGTCGGAGTTCCCGATTGACCGCCTCCACCTCCGAGAGGCCGAAGTATCCCCGGGCCACACCCGACTGGTTGCTGAGGATCACCAGGGCGAATCCCGCCTGGGACAGCTTCGCCAGTGCCTCGATGCTGCCGTCGATGAACTCCACTTCCTCGGGCCTGTGCAGGAAGTGACGCTCCTGGATGAGGGTGCCGTCCCGGTCCAGGAAGATCGCTCGTCGGCTCATGGCGCTTCCATCCAGTCGTCGAGGGAGGCCATTACGGAGGCAAGGTCCAGGGAGTCCTGGCAGATCATCGCGGGTAGAGGACACTCCCGCTGAAAGCAGGGACGGCAGTCCACGCTCGCGGCGAGATGCCGGGCCGAATCGCCCAGGGGAGCGGTCCAGGTCGGATCGGTGGAGAGGAAGAGCCCGAGCACCCTGGCCCCCACCGCGGCGGCCAGGTGCATGACGCCCGAGTCGTTGCTTAGCACGAAACGCGCCTTGCGGCAGAGGCGCCCCAGCTGGGCGAGGCCTAGGCTTCCCGGATAGCTACGTACCCTGCGGCCTCGACTCTGGATGTCCGTGGCGAGGGCGTTCAGAGGTCCCGCCTCCGAGGCGCTACCGACCAGGACGATCTCGAGGCTTTCCGGCAGGGCTTCGGCCAGGGGCGCGAATCCCCTCCAATGCTTGGCGGGCCCGAACATGGCACCAGGTGCATAGATGGCATAGTTATTGGTAGTTAGCCCCTCATTCTTCACCCATTGCTCGAAGTCTTCGAAATCCCCGTCCAGCCGCAGACCCGGCTTGAGGCGGGTCGTTTCAGCGTAGGGACGAATCAGATCGGCCTTCTCCTCGGTCCAGTGGCGGGATCTGCTCCGATCCAGGCCCTTCAGGGCGTGACTGAGAAGCATGCCCCGGCCTTCGCTGGACCTTCCCACCCGAATCTCCGCGGGTGAGAATCGAGCGGCCATGGCGGAAGAGAAACTGTCGGGCAGGACCCAGACGGCGCGGGGCGTGGAATCGCCGAAGCCGGAGCGGAAACGCCGAAGCCCCGTCCAGCCCTTGTGGGCTTTCTTGCCGTCGTAGATGCGGTAGCCGGCGATGGTTCCGCCGCCCGCGAAGAGCGGCCGAAAGGCCGGTGGCCCCCAGACCTCCACGGCCTGGCCGGAAAGCTCCGCGATGGGCTCGATGAGCGCGCTGCCCATCACCGCGTCGCCCAGCCAACGGGGCAGGAGGATCGCTGCTTGGAAGGGTGGATCAGGCAGGGGCCGCATGGAGGATCCGCTTCACCGAGGCTTCCAGTTCCGACAGCGAGATCTTCTCGCCGGGCTTGCCCCGGAGCACCGCCACCGAGCCACGATCTCTCGGCTCCCAGTCCAGCCTGTCCGAATCGGTGAAGAGACCCAGGGAGGGCACTCCGAAGACCACCGAGGCGTGGAAGAGTTCGGTGTTGCCCGCCACGAAGAGGTCGCATCGAGAGAGCAGGGCCAGGGTCTCGCGAAGTCCAAGCTCCGGCGTGTCGAGCACGTTGCCGCCCAGACGCGAGGCGAAGCCGTCTTCGCCTTCGCCCGGTTCATCGAGATTGAAGAGCATGACCTTGGCACGAAGGCTGCCGGCCAGATGCCCCACGATGTAAGCCAGATGGCTCTCGACGAGACGGCTCTCCCCCAGACCCGTGGCGCTGTCGACGCCGATGAGGATCTGCTCCTTCACCGGTTTACGGAAGTGGATGAGCTGATCGGCCGCCCGAAGCTCTTCGGGCTGGAAGGCGAAACTCCACTCGGCGGGATCGTACTGGAGGCCCAGGAAACGCGATAGTTCGCGCGCCAGATCCATTCTGTATCGGCCCGAACGCCCCCAGCGCACCGTGCAGTTGAGGAAGGCCTCCCGCTCGGTGTCGTCGGCTCCGATTCTCAGGGGCGCTCCCGAGGCGAAGGCAACCAGATCGCGCATGGGATCGGCCAGGTCGCTCATGAGCATCACCGCGTCGAACTGGCGGCGCTTCACTTCCTTGAGCAGGTTGTGAAAGGCCGTGGAACGCAGTTTGAGCTGGGCGGGATCGTAGAGGATGAGTCCCGACACTCCCGGCTCGCGCTTGAGGAACTCCCCCCAGCGCTCCAGGGTCATGACCTCGATCTCCACGCCCGGCGCCGACTCGCGCAGGCCCTCGATGACCGGCAGGAAGAAGAGCAGATCGGAGAGACGGCCGGAGTCCACCAGCAGGATGCGCGACATCTTGCCCAGATCCCCATCCAGCCGGAAGAGCTTCTCCCGGGGCGAATAGCCGAGGGTCTTGAGCAGGAGACGTCCGGCTGGGCTTTTCAGAATGCTGGCCGCCATGACTCGCCTATCTTCCTCCGTATTGCCTCTCGTAGTAGTCGCGATACTCGCCGCTGAGGATGCGCTCCCACCAGCCGCGGTTCTCCAGGTACCAGTCCACGGTCTCCGCAAGGCCCTTCTCGAAATCCACCTGGGGCCGCCATCCGAGTTCGCCACGCAGGCGCTCGGAGTCCATGGCGTAGCGACGGTCGTGTCCCGGACGATCGGCCACATAGCTGATCAGGTCTTTCGGCTGCCCCAGATGCGCGAGGATGCTCTCGACGATGAACAGGTTCGTCTGCTCGTTGTCGGCGCCCACGTTGTAGACGCGGCCGGGCTCTCCCGCCTCGAGGATGCTCCGCAGGGCGCGGTTGTGATCGTCCACGTGGATCCAGTCGCGCACGTTCAGACCGTCGCCGTAGACCGGCAGGCTCTCGCCCCGCTCGGCCCGTTGGATCATGAGGGGAATGAGCTTCTCGGGAAACTGGTAGGCGCCGTAGTTGTTGCTGCAGCGGCTGATCATCACCGGGAAGCCGAAGGTGCGGTGCCAGGCCTGGCAGAGCAGGTCGGCCCCCGCCTTGCTCGCCGAATAGGGACTGGAGGGGTCCAGGGGGGTGTCCTCCCGGAAACGACCGGTCTCGCCGAGGCTGCCGTAGACCTCGTCGGTGGAGACCATGAGGAAGCGCCCCGGCCTGTCGGCCCATGCCCCGCGCGCCGCCTCCAGGAGCACCTGGGTGCCGGCCACGTTGGTCCGCACGAAGATTCCCGGTCCGAGGATGCTCCGGTCCACGTGGCTTTCGGCGGCGAAATGCACAAGCCGATCGATGTCGTGATCCTCGAAGAGGCTTGTCACCAGCTCCGCGTCGGCGATGTCGCCCTTCACGAAGCGGTAGCCCTCGTCGTCCTCGAGATCGGCGAGGTTCTCGAGGTTGCCGGCGTAGGTGAGCAGGTCGAGGTTGAGGATGGGCCGAGCGGGCTCCTCCCTCCGCATCATGCGGATGAAGTTGCTCCCGATGAAGCCGCAGCCGCCGGTGACGAGGGTGAAGCCCATCAGCCGTCCTTTCGATCCCAGTCGTAGGGAATGTCGTTGTCGTGGGGATCGCAGCGGATCTCGTCGGGATTCTCGTAGTCGTAGTGGCGGTTGGGCGTGTTGATCACCAGGCTCAATTCCTGGCCGATGCACTTCCAGCCGTGGTAGACGCCGTTGGGCACGCGCACCAGAATCGGCTTCTGCTCGCCGAGGAAGATCTCCTGCACCTCTCCGTGGGTGGGGCTGTTCTCGCGGGAGTCGTAGAGGGCCAGCTTGATCATGCCCTTCACGCAGACGAAATGATCCACCTGGTGCACGTGATAGTGCCAGCCCTTGACCACGCCGGGATAGGTCGCCGAGACGTAGCACTGTCCGAACTTCTCGAAGAAGGGATCGTCATCCCGCAGCATCTCGCAGAGGTATCCGCGCTCGTCGGGAATCTGCCTGAGTTCCTTGATCACCACTCCGTCGATCAAAACAGCCTCCCCTGCTCCGGGCCCACTAGGTCCTGGGCGTGGTCTAAGGATTCGAAGGTACCGGCGTCGGTCCACCAACCTGACAGACGACCGTGGCTCAGCTTCCCGAGCCGGATGTACTCGTTGTTCACGTCCGAGATCTCCAGTTCGCCCCGGGCCGAAGGCTTCAGGGTGCGGATGATGTCGAAGACCCCGAAGTCGAAGAAGTAGATGCCCGAGACGGCCAGATTGCTCTTGGGCTCGGCTGGCTTCTCCACAATTGAGATCACGCTGTCCCCTTTGACCTCGGCCACGCCGAATCGATGGGGATCGTCCACTTCCTTCAGCAGGATGCGCGCGCCGTCCTGCTGGCTCCTGTAGGCGGCCACCTCGCCTTCCAGGGAATCCTCGAAGATGTTGTCGCCCAGGATCACGCAGCAGGGATCGCCGTGGCAGAAATTCTCCGCCAGGCTCAAGGCCTGCGCGATGCCCCCGGCCTCGTCCTGCACCTTGTAGGTGAGCTTGCAGCCGATCTCCCGGCCGCTGCCGAGCAGGGACACCACGTCCCCCATGTGCTCGGTGCCCGTGACCACCAGGATCTCCTCGATGCCGCCCTCGATGAGCTTGGCGATGGGATGGAAGATCATGGGCACCCGTCCCACGGGAAGCAGGTGCTTGTTGGTGACCTTGGTCAGGGGGAAGAGCCGACTGCCGGTTCCGCCCGCCAGAACGATGCCTTTCATGCCACAACCTTTCTCATCGGCCGCCGCTCCGATAGATGATGCGTTCCTCGAGGTCCAGGGCGCGCAGGGAATCGGCCTGCATCTGCTCGAGCACCTCGTCGGGGACGATACGCACGCGCAGGGAGTCGGCCGGAGGGCTGCTCCAGACCAGCGCCACCGTGGGCGCACCGCTGACGTTTCTCAGATGGTGGATGCTTCCCGCGGGCACCTGGAACATGCGGCCCGGCGAGTACTCCTCTTCCACGCCGTCGTGGACGAGCTGTCCCCAGCCGCGCCAGATGTAGATCCACAGATCGCTGTAGGGATAGTAGCAGGGCCAGGCCTCTTCCCGAACCTGTAGCAGGGACAGGCCGATGAGAGAATCGACGCTGAAGAGGTCCGTCCAGCTCTCGTCCTCGTTTTCGGCCAGGGGCGATCCGCGCAGGATGTCCTGGAGGCTGTGCTCCAGGAAGGGCAGATCCCGCGGCGGATGGATGGGCCAGGCCTCGCCCACCGAATCGGGCTCCATGGCGGTGAGGGAATCGGCCCAGATGGAATCGGTGTAGATGCGCAGGGAGTCGGGAGCGGCGCCGTAGAGGGAATCGAGCCAGCCGTAGCCCTGCTGACGCGTCCGGCGCAGGCTGTCTCTAACGGATGGCTCCTGATCCAGGGCCTCCAGATCGAAGAGCTCCATGTCCTCGGGGCTCAGGGGCGTCTCGTCTTCCTCGCCCTCCTGGGCGGACAGACCGGCCGCCAGCAGCAGGGCCAGGAGGATTGGGATCAGTTTCCAGCGAAGCTTCATGCCACTTCCCGGATTAGAGGTGATCGGCATAGCGATTCTCCGGCGGCGCACCCATCTGCACCAGTTCGCGCACGACCTCCCGCACCAGCTCGGATTTCCGCGCATGAGGCAGGAAGGCGCTCTTGAAGCCGTTGAGGACGATGGTATGGATGGCCTCGACGCTGAGCTGGAAGGCCTCCGCCGCCAGGGCGAACTCGCCGGTGACCGTGGTGTCTGAGATCAGGCGGTTGTCCGTATTCAAGGTGACGCGCAAATCGAGGTCAAGGTATTTCCCGAAGGGATGCTGGCGGATGTCCGCCACCGCCCCCGTGTCGAGATTGCTGGTCAGGCACATCTCCAGGGGAATGCGGTGATCGTTGGCGAAGCGCAGCAGATCCTCATCCTCTCCGAGGCGCACGCCGTGACCGATACGGTGGGCGCTGCAGTAGTGCAGGGCCTGCGAGATGGAGGCCGGCCCGAAGGCCTCGCCGGCGTGAAGGGTGGAGTTGAGATTATTGTTCTGGACGAAGTAGAAGGCCTCCTTGTGCTCCTTGGCCGGATAGTCTTTCTCCGCACCCGCCAGGTCGAAGGCCACCACTCCCAGGTCGCGATACTCGAGGGTCGCCTCGGCCAGTTCCAGGGAACTGTCCGGCGGCATGTTGCGGATGCCGCAGAGAATCTGCCCCGCGATGATGCCGGTCTCCTTCTCGGCCCGCTCCAGGCCGCGGGCCACCGCCGAGATGATCTCGCCGAATCCGAGGCCTCGCTCCCGATGCAGCAGAGGGCTGTAGCGCATCTCGATGAGGCGCACGTTCTCGGCCGCCGCGTCCATGGCCAGTTCGTAGGCCGTGCGCTCCAGAGCGCCTTCCCACTGCATCACGGGCAGGGTATAGCGGAAGGCGCGAAGGTAGCGCTCGAGGCTGCGTTCGCCGTCACCCATCTGGCAGGCCTCGCGGATCTCCTCTTCGGAGTGAAGACCCAGATCCACCTCGCCTTCCCGGGCCAGATCCAGGAGGGTGGCCGGGCGCACCGATCCGTCGAGGTGCACGTGCAGGTCGGTCTTGGGCAGGGCCTTCAGCCAATCGTAGTCGAACTTCATTCGGTCTCTTTCTCGTTGTCGTCTTCAGCCTTCGATTCGAAATAGCTTTCCTCAAAAAGTTCCCTGTAGGAGGACACTCCCTCGAAATCCGTGGGCGCGTCCTCTTCCCGTCGGGCCAGCACCCCGCGATCCACCAGTTCGAAAACCATGAACCCGAAATCGCTGCCGTCCCGCACGCCCCATGATTCGAAGACCATGGCCGCCGTGGGTCCGTAGAGGTCGCTGGCGTGCTCGCGGATTCCCTCCAGGAGTTCCTGCCCCGACACGTGGCCCTCCCGCTGATACCTGATCCGGGTGCGCTCGAGGGCATCCAGCAGGAAGCGGTAGGCCTCGCCGGGGAAACGCAGATCCTCGCCCTGTTCCCGGGTCACGGGCTCACCTCCCCATGCTCGGCGACGCCCTTCAATTGCGCTCGGAAGAGGGCCTCGTAGCGATCGACCACGGCGTCGGTGGAGAAGTGATCCAGCACGCGCCGGCGACCGGCTTCTCCCTGGGCGCGGCGCAGCTGCCCGTCCTCGAGTAGGCGGTCGGTGGCCGCGACCCAGGCGTTCAGATCTTCGGGATCCAGGAGCTCGCCACCCTGGCCGGAGATGAGCACCTCGGCCGGGCCTCCCTGGTTGGTCACCAGCACGGGCACGCCGCAGCTCATGGCCTCGAGTGGGGCCAGCCCGAAGGATTCGTGCTCGCTGGGCATGAGGAAGAGGTCGGCCAGGGGCAAGAGGGTCTCCATGTCGTCCCAGGCGCCAAGGAACTTCACCCGATCCTCGATCCCCATCTCGCGAACCTTGTGTTCCATGGATGCCAGTTCAGGACCGTCCCCCGCCAGCACCAGCACGCTGCGGGCCTTCCCCTTCAGTCGGGAGAAGATGTCGAGCAGGAAGGGCGCCCGCTTCACGGGACGGAAGTTCGATGCGTGCAGGAGGATGAGCTGGTCGTCCTCCGCGAAACGGCGACGCATCTCCCTATCGCAACCCGGAGCGAATTGCTCAGTGTCCACGAAATTGGGAATGGTCTCG
This sequence comes from uncultured bacterium, assembly GCA_964410395.1. Classification (GTDB taxonomy): domain Bacteria; phylum Krumholzibacteriota; class Krumholzibacteriia; order JACNKJ01; family JACNKJ01; genus JACNKJ01. Next base: position 70,200 of record CAYPGS010000001.1, on the reverse strand, counting down.
ATGGCCTTGTCGGTCTCGAATATGCGGCGGGTCTCGGAGGTGAGCCAGTCGCTCACCGAGGTCACCGCGTCGCTGCTCTCGATGCAGTAGCGCGTGATGCGATGATAGCTAGGGTGCTTGCCCACCAGGGTGATGTCTGTGCCGTGCAGCGTGGTCACCACGGGCACGCAGCGCTTGCACATGTCCCGGGCCAGCACCGCGCTGGCCGCGTGGGGAATGGCGTAGTGCACGTGGAAGAGGTCGAGCTCGTGGAAGTGGGCCACCTGATGCATCTTCACGGCCAGGGCCAGGGTGTAGGGCGGATAGTCGAAGAGCGGATAGTCCGCCGTCTCCACCTGATGCACATGCAGACCCTCGTGCCGCTCCGTGAGCCGGAAGGGCCGGGCCGAACTGATGAAGTGAACCTCGTGGCCCCGCCCTGCCAGTTCGATGCCCAGCTCCGTGGCTACGATGCCGCTGCCCCCCGCCTTGGGGTAGCAGACGATGCCGATGCGCAGGCGATCACTCATCGCTGAGCTTCCTTTCCCCCGGCAAGAGTGTCGAGAAGGACTCGAGGCGAAGCAGTTCCACCGCGCGGAAGGGTTCGGCGAATGCGCAGCCGGAGAGCTCGCCGAAGTAACGGTCCCGGGCTCGAATGGCCTCGAGAAAGGCCGGATCGTTAATGAGCGTGGCCGCCTGCCCCTCCGTGCGGATGAACTGGCTGGCGTAGGCCCTCAGCGAGGCCTCCTTGGTCTCCCGGTGCGCGCTCACGTCCACCACGAAATCGGGACGGTAGATGCGCCGCTCCATGGTCTCGTAGACCGCCCGGGGGCGACGCGCCTCTCCCTCGGCCTCGAACTGGGACAGTCCCGCCAGGAAGACGCCTTCCTTCAGGAGCAGATGGGCCTGGTCGTGGTCGGGGTGCCGGTTCTCGCGAGCGGGTATGATGAGCAGGTCGGGGGCCAGTCGACGGAGCCATTCCACCACCGCCCGGCGCTGACCTTCGTCGCGGGCGTTCAGGCCCCCGTCCGGCAGACCGGCCTGATGCCGCTCGGCCAGACCCAGGATGCGGCCCGCCTCGGCCGCCTCGGCGGCCCGAAGTTCGGGATCGCCGTTGGAGCCCATCTCACCCCGGGTGAGGTCGAGGGCCAGCACCTCGTGCCCCTCGGCCACGGCCAGGGCCAGGCTGCCTCCGCAGGCGATTTCCACGTCGTCGGGATGGGCTCCGCAGGCCAGGATTCTCATGGGCTTTCCTCTCCGTCCAGAATCAGGCGATGGTAGTGCTTTTGCCGCCAGTCTTCCAGGTGAACTTGAGCCATGGCCATGAGCCGATCCGCCTCGGCCAGGCGGCGATCGAGGTCCAGCAGCGGGCTGTGTCGGCGACCTCCGGCGGGCGGCACGTCCCGCTCGAGTTCCCAGGCGCCTGCGGCATCCAGCCGCGGCCAGGGTCGCGGGAAGGGAGCGTCGAGGATCTCGAAAGCCGGCCGGATCTGATGATGATAGAGCCACTCCGAAGGGCCGAGTACCACTCCCGCCACCGGGAGCACGCTGTCCTGGAGCATGGGCCTCAGGACCACGTTGGGAGACAGGTCGCTCTCGGCTTCCTCGAGACGACGGGCCAGGGCCGCGGGGTAGTCGTCCGAGGAGGGAAGGCGACGTCGCCCCTCCTTGATCAGGAAGAGGGCCCTTTCGCCGATCCCCTTCCGCAGAGGACGGTCCAGGCCCTCGGCCTCGAGAACGTCGCCCTCCAGGTCCACACGGCGGGCGACTTCGTCCCGGCGATCCCGGTATCGGCTCCAAAGTGTCGAGCCGGACTCGGCCAGGGCCGGACACCTGGCATCGAGCACCAGGAGCCCCTCTTCGGCGAAGAGCTCGGCCAGGATGCGGCCGTGGAAGCTTCCCAGGTCCTCGCCCTCACGAGGCTCGTAGGGCGGGGCCGTCCTCTCTTTCAAATCAGCGAAGGCCGGTCCGGGATCCAGATCCCCCACCCGGCGGCCCTTTCGTTCCTGCCGGGCGGGCAGGGCCACGCGAAGGGGCCTTCCATTTTCGCGTGGCAGGTACTGGGAGGCGGCCTCCTCGAAATCGCTGTCGTCGCTGCCGTTCCAGAACACCGCTACCCCGTCCTCGGTCTCGCGGGCAAGAGCGAGGGCCGTGGCGGCCTTCTGCAGGGTGAGCCCCAGGGGAAGCGGGAAGCAGGGCTGCTGTCCCGCCACGAAGACCCGCCCGTGTCCGGACGCTAGCCGTTCCAGCTTATGCCTGGCGGCCGGGGAGTTCGCGAAGGCATCCATGGCCTCGAGGATTCCAGACTCGGGCGCGAAGGGTTCCCTCTCGTCGAAGGGTTCCGCGAAGGGGCGCGGCGCGGGCAGTTGCCGCCGGGACAGCTTCACGGGCCCTCCTTTCGAAAGAGCAGGATGAGGCGCGGGCTCTCCTCCTCGGAATAGGGATGTCCCGTATAGCTGCCCCAGCTCTTCCAGGCCCGAAGGCCGCGTGAACCCGCGGCGTCGAGGATTTCCTCACGCCCGAAAAGGCGAACGCTCTCCTCGTATCGAAGGGTCTCCTCGCCGCTGTCCCGATCGTGGATCCTCACTTCCTTGAAGACACGGTCTCCTTCCACTCGGCGTCTTTCCTCGGCGCGGAAGCGCGCGCTCTCCTGACGGCTCTCCGGACGCAGGTCTCTCATCACCCTGCTGCGATTCAGGAAGTCGAAAAGGTAGAAGCCGCCGGGACGAAGTACACGGGACACCTCATCCAGCACCGACCAGTTCTCCGCGTCCCGGGGGAAGTATCCGAAGCTCGTGAACATGCTGAGCACGCCGTCCACCGATCGATCCACCAGGGGCAGACGGCGCATGTCGCCGCGCAGCAGCTGGCCGCCTTCTCGATCCGTACCTCGCCGGCGCGCCTCGCGAAGCAGATCCGCGGACAGGTCCAGTCCCAGCACCCGGGCGCCTCGGCGTTTCAGCGCCGCCATGTGCCGCCCGGGTCCGCATCCCAGGTCCAGGATGGTCTGACCGACGAGATCCTGGCCCGCTTCGTCGAGCAGCTTCAAGGCCTGGACCGCCTCCCGGTCGTTGCGATGAGCGTAGAGCTCCAGGTAGTGGGCTCCGAATCCGTCGATGTACCAGGGTTTCGGCATGTCAGGCGTGCAGGATTTCCTGCTCGATGAGCGTCGAGCGGGCGGGCCCGGGTTCGGGCTCGGGATGGTCCAGGTTGAAGTGCAGGCCTCGGCTCTCCTTGCGGCGGAGTGCCGAGCGAACGATGAGTTCGGCCACCTGGGCGATGTTCCTCAGTTCGATGAGTTCGCTGTTGATGCGGTACTTCCAGTAGAATCGCTCCACGGTTTCCCGCACGTGACGCAGCCGATCGCGGGCCAGCAGCAGTCGCTCGTCGCTGCGCACGATGCCCACGTAGTCCATCATGATCCGACGTACCAGGTCCCAGTCGTGATCCAGAACCACGGTCTCGCGATAGTCCTTCACCCCCACCGTGCTCCAGGGCCGCAGCTCCGGCAGATCGGCTCCCGGCTCGAAGTCCTCCAGCAGTCCCTCGTAGGCCCAGTGGGCGAAGACCAGAGCTTCGAGCAGGGAGTTGCTGGCCAGGCGATTGGCCCCGTGCACGCCCGTGAAACTCACCTCGCCCAGGGCGAGCAGTCGCTCCAGGCTCGTCTTTCCGTCCTTGGCCACCTCGATGCCACCGCAGAAGTAGTGCGCGGCGGGCACCACCGGTACCGGCCGCTCCCGCGGATCGATACCCACGCCCATGAGATTCTCGAAAATGGTCGGGAAGCGCTCGGGAATCCGCTCCCGTCCGATGGGCTGGAAATCCAGCAGCACATGCTTGTCGCCCCGGCGCTTCATTTCCTGGTCGATGGCCCGGGCCACGATGTCCCGGGGGGCGAGTTCCTTCTGCAGGGTATAGCCCTCCATGAAGGCCTCCCCTTCCAGATTCCGCAGGATGGCTCCCTCGCCCCTCACGGCCTCGCTGATGAGCTGCGTGCGCAGCTTGCGATGATAGAGACAGGTGGGATGGAACTGCACGAACTCAAGGTTGCTGATGCGCGCGCCCGCCCGGTAGGCCATGGCCACGCCATCACCGGTGGCGAGGTCGGGGTTGCTGGTGTAGCTGTACACCTTGCCCGCGCCTCCGGTGGCCACGACCGTCCAGCGGGCCGCCACCTCCAGGATCTCCTGACGACCCCGGTCGAAGATGTAGGCGCCGTAGACCCGTCGCTCCTGTCCGCCGGAACGAAGATGACGTTCGGTGGCCAGGTTCAGGGCGAGGTGGTCTTCCAGCAGGGTGATGTTCGGGTCGCCCTTCACCCGTTCCAGCAGCACCCGTTCCAGCTCGCGCCCCGTGAAATCGGCCACGTGGAGAATCCGCCTGAAGGAGTGGCCGCCTTCCCGTCCCAGGGCCAGTTTCTCGCCCTCGCGGCTGAAGGGCAGCCCCCAGTCGAGCAACTCGCGGATGCGCGCCGGGCCCGCCTCGACCATATCCACCACGCGCTTCGCGTCGCAGAGTCCCGCGCCGGCCTTGAGGGTATCGTCCACATGGGATTCGAAACTGTCCTTGGGATCCACCACTGCCGCGATGCCGCCCTGGGCCTTCCAGGTATTGGTGTCGGCGCCACCCAGTTTGGTGACCACGAGCACCTTGCCCAGCTCGGCCGCCTTGATGGCGAAGGCCAGGCCGGCCACGCCGCTGCCGATGACCAGGATGTCGGTTTTATGCTGGTGATTGACCATGGACACAATCTAGCCCAGGTGGTCCGGGCTTTCAATGAGGCGGAAATGCCTGTCTCAGGCCCTCAAACTGCTTGCGAGCCAATCGCGTAGGCCTTCCGGGTCCTCCCAGTCGATCTCCAGATCGAGATAGAGAGGCGGAGGCCCGGGCAGATCCCAGCTGGCGCCCCAGCGGGCGGCGTCCTTTTCGGTGAGCAGGGGCTGGCAGGCTTCGCATTCTTCCATGGCATCGGCCACGGAATCACGGATCTCGATGCTCCAGGGCGCGTGATCCCGGAAGCGCAGACGAAGGGCCGTATCGCCCCAGGCTTCGGCGGCCTTTTCGAAGCGTCCGGGACGAGCGATGGCCGAGATGACCATGAAGGGACTCTCCACGCGATCCACCCGGTTTCCCTCCAGGTCGAAGAGACCCGTGTTGCGCGTGCTGAACTTGAATACGGGCCGATCGGGCAGGTCGCCCGGCGCCTCGTAGTGAGTGGGCATGAAGAAGGCGTCGGCCCGCGCCAGCGCCGAGGGGAACTCCCGCAGGGGGCCGGCCGGCAGTACCCGATCCTTCTGCATGGGAACCGCCCCGGAGAGCAGAACCAGGTCCAGTTTTCGCTCCAGGCGGCGGTGCTGGAAACCATCGTCCAGCAGGATCAGATCGCAACGTCCGCCGCGATCCAGCATTCGCGCGCCCTTCCACTTGGGTCGGGCCGCGGTCACGGGCATATCCGGGAATCGCCTCGCCAGCAGCAGGGCCTCGTCGGGAGCCTCGGCGGGGAAGGTCTCGTCGTCTTCACTGAGGATGCCCGAAGAGCCCCCTTCACCAAGCCCCGTGAGCAGGCCCGGTTTGTGGCCCATCTCGGCCAGAAGTGTGGCCAGGGAAGCCAGCACGGGAGTCTTGCCCGTGCCCCCCACCTCGAGATTCCCCACGGAGATCAGCGGCGCCTGGGTTCGGATCCTCGGCAAGGCTCTCAGATAGGCACCGTTCATGGCCGACAGAATCCCGTAGAGGCGGGCCGAGGCTCGCATGAAGGCCCCCGGCTCCCGAGGCAGTCGTTCCAGGGGGGTGCGTAGATCCTTGAGTGGACTATCCATCGCTTTCCTCGTCGGGGGGAATGGGCTCGGCGCTCAGACGCCTGTCCAGGTCGTCGGTCAATGTCTGCAAGGCCCGCTCGATTTCAAGGCGAAAAGCGTCCCGCCCTGCCTCGTCGGCATCCCGAGCCAGCCAGAGAGGCTCGCCGTGGCGCACGAGAACCCGCGAGAAGGGAAGGGGCAGGACGGTCTTGTCCCAGCTGCGGAAGATCTTTCGAGGGGCGGCGGCCGCGCTCACCGGTAGCACGGGAGCCCCAGTCATGGCAGCGAGGGCCAGGATACCGGGCTTCACCCGCCCGCGAGGTCCGCGGGGCCCATCCACGGTGATGGCGATATCGAGGCCACGAGCCGATCGTCGAACCATCTCGCGCAGGGCCGCGGCCCCGCCTCGACTGGATGAGCCGGCCACGGTGCCCAGGCCCATGGCCTGGGCGATGGCCGTCATGAAGATGCCGTCGCGGCTGCTGCTGATGAGCACCTGGGGATGCCGATCCCGATGGCTGTAGGCGAGCATGCTCAGGCGGCTGTGGGGAATGGCGTAGATGACCGCTCCGTGGGGACAGGAAGGACGCAGGGCCTCGACACCCTCGCGATTCTCCTCCCGCAGCCTCCAGGTGGTTCCGTAGAGGCGCATGAAGCGCCCCAGGGCCCGGCCGCGCCGCTGGAGCTTCTTCACCTCGGCATCGGGGATGTCCCGACCGCCGGCCTCCCAGAGCTTATCGCTCATGCCCCTCCAGGATCTTCTGGGCCATGTCCGCCACGTTCTCTCCCGGCTCCTTCGAGCCAAGCTTCGTCCGGATCTCTTCGAACCCCGTCCGCTGTCGCCGCCGGGCCTTCTCGTCGGTGAGCAGGGCGAACATGGCCAGGGCCAGGTTCTCCGGCTCGGCCCCCTTCTGGATGAGTTCGGGCACCAGCTCCCGCTCGGCCACGAGATTCACCAGGGCGATGCGGTTCAGGGAAACGAGTCGGCGCGCCAGCTGATAGTTCAGCGGGCCCGTGCGATAGAGAACGACCATGGGTCTTCCGGCCAGCGCGGCCTCCAGGGTGGCGGTTCCGCTGCTGGCCCAGAGAAGATCCTGCTGCGCGAAGAACTCGGCGGAGTCTCCCCGGAAGCGCTTGATGGGATGCTGGAAGTCATCCAGGTATCTACCATAGTATTCGTTATTTAGCGCCCCCGCCTCCAGGATGGAGAACTCCAGGCCCACACGTCTATCCTGGAGTATCTCCACGGCTTTCAAGAGTCGTGGCAGATGGCGGGACACCTCCTGGGCCCTGCTGCCGGGCATCAGCCCGATGCGGTGGGCCGGATCGCCCGGCGCCGGCAGGTTATCGAAGCGGCCGGCCAGGGGATGGCCCACGAAGCGGGCCTCCAGCCCATGCTCGCTGAACCAGGCTTCCTCGAAGGGCAGGATCACCGCGAGCCCGGCGAGATCCCGACGCATGGCATTGACGCGCCCCTGTCCCCAGGCCCAGACCTGGGGCGCGATGTAGTAGAGCGTGGGGATCTTCCGGGTCTTGGCCTCACGGGCCAGGGGCAGATTGAAGCCCGGCGCGTCCACGGGAATGAAGAGATCGGGTTCGCCGCTGCGCAGCAGGGCCTTCACCTCGCGGCGCCGCCGCAGGAGCCGGGGCAGATGTTTCAAAACCTCGGCGAATCCCATGACGGCCAGTTCGGAGTAGTCGAAGAGAATCTCCGCCCCGGCTTCCCGCATGCGCGGTCCCCCCACCGCCAGGATCCTCGCGCGGGGATACACTCGCCTGAGGGCCGTGACCACCGGGGCGGCCGCCTGGTCGCCACTGGCCTCACCGGCGACCATCAGAATGAAGGGCGAATCAGGCATTGCCCTTAACCTGTTCAAGGATCCGCTCGGCCACGCGCAGGGCGCGCAGTCCGTCCTCCGCGCTCACGGGCACCGGCTCGTTCCGAAGGAGAGCATCGTGGAAGGCTTCCAGTTCCAGGCGAAGCGGTTCCGCATCGCGAACTTCGATGCCGCCTTCCTCGATGAGCTCCTCCATGTTCAGTTCGCTCAGGGTCGAGGGATCGACCATGGCACGCATGACGGCGGCGTCGAATCCGGCACCCTTGGCCACCCGCTCCACCTTCTTTTCCATGAGATTCACGGCCAGGTAGCTGTCGGCCTGAAAGAATCGAATCTTCCGTTCCCGCTTCAGGCTGATGCGGCTTGAGGTGAGATTCGCCACGCAGCCTCCCTTGAAGCGGAGTCGGGCATTGGCGATGTCCACGTCGGGAGTGAGCACGGGGATGCCCGCGGCATCGAGGCTCTCGGGTTCGTCGTCCAGGAGCATGCAGAGCAGATCGATGTCGTGGATCATCAGGTCGCTCACCACGGGCACGTCGCTGCCGCGGCTCACGAAAGGCGCGATGCGCGTGCTCTCCACGAAGCCCGGATTGTTCAGATAGGGAAGCGCCGCGATCATGGCGGGATTGAAACGCTCCACGTGGCCCACCATCACCTGCAGGTTCCGGTCACGGGCCGCCTTCAGGATCTCCTCGCCCTCGGCGCTGCTGGAAGCCAGCGGCTTCTCCACCAGAACGTGGCAGCCCTCGGCGAGGGCGGCCAGGGCGACGTCCCGATGGTTCGGGGTGGGAACGCAGATGCTCAGGGCCTCGGCTTTCCCGGCGAGTTCCATGGGATCGTCGAAAACCGCGCAGCCCAGCTTGCCGCCTACCGCCTCGGCCCTCTCCCGAATGAGATCGTGCACGCCCACCAGTTCGGCGCCGGGAATCTCCGACCAGACCCGGGCATGAATGCTTCCCAGATGTCCGCAACCTAGCACTCCGACTTTCACGGCACTCCTTTCGCTTCGCAGAGGGTAGTACCTCCCTGCGCCATGTCAACGGGCTTTCCAAATCTAAGGCGTCTGCCCTATGATGCGCCTATGAAGATCCAACTGCATCCTGAGCTGAAGGGTCGAGTTCTCGCCGTCTGGAGTCTCCTGGAGGGATTCGGCCACGAGGAGGACCCTGGCTTTCGCGAACACCTCGAAACGGTCTGCGCCGATTTCGCGAAACGCTACGAGGGCATGCCGCCATCGCAAATCGAGCAGCTCGCCCCAGCTCGCGAACTCTACCGCTCCGTGGGCATGGATCCCACGAGGCATCGCCCATCCAGCGAGGCTCTGCTTCGCCGGGCCATCCAGGGCAAGGGGCTCTACCGACTGGATCCCATCGTGGATACCGGCAATCTCTTCTCCATGTCTTCGGGGCTGCCGCTGGGGCTCTACGACGCGTCCAGGATATCGGGAGACGTCAGCCTGCGCCTCGGCGAAGAGGGCGAGGGTTTCGAAGGGATCCGAAAAGGGCGGGTAAACGTGAGCGGTCGTCTTTGCCTGGGCGACGGCGAAGGCGCTTTCGGCTCACCCACCAGCGATTCGGATCGCTGCCGCGTCCGCGAGGAGACCACGAGCATCCTCTTTCTGCTCTACGCGCCGGCCAGCCTGGATAGGGACTGGCTTCGGGCCCAGGGCGAGGCCCTGGCCGAAAGCTTCCTGAGGTGGAACGGCGGAGAGAAGGTGGATTCGGGGGAACTGGCCTGACTACTTGCTGATTCCGCGCTCGCTGCTGCGGACGAAGTCGACCAGGTGCCGGGCATGCTCGTCCTCGAAGCCTTCGGCCTCGAGGCGCTCGATGGCCTGGCTCGTGTTCAGGTTCGAACGGTAGAGGATGCGATAGGCCTTCTTGATGGCGTCGATGCTCTCCGCGCTGAATCCCCTCCGCTGGATTCCCACCAGATTGATGCCCGCCACCACCAGCGGATTGCCCGCCGCGCGGATGTAGGGAGGCACATCCTGGGGTACGCGGCTGCCGCCCCCCACGAAGCTGTGGGCGCCGATGCGCGTGAACTGGTGCACGGGAGTGAGACCGCCGATGATGGCGTAGTCCTCGATGGTCACGTGTCCGGCCAGCTGCACGGAGTTGGCGAGGATCACCCGGTCACCGAGGATGCAGTTGTGCGCCACGTGGGCATAGGCCATGACCAGGCAATGATCGCCGATGATCGTCTCTTCCCCTTCGGCGGTGCCGGGATTCATGGTCACGTACTCGCGGATGTCGTTGTGGGCGCCGATGCGCAGATAGCTCTTCTCCCCCGCGTACTTCAGGTCCTGAGGCGGACTGCCGAGCACGGCGCCCTGGAAGACGTGGTTCTCCGGTCCCATGCGCACGCAGCCCTCGATGCGCACATGGCTTTCCAGCACGCAGCGGTCGCCGATCTCCGCGCCCGCGGCCACGATGCAGTAGGGACCCACCTGAACGCCTTCACCCAACTTGGCGGTCGGGTCCACGAGGGCGGTCGGATGAATCGTCGTCGTCTTCTGCATGCTCGCCTTCATCGATCCACGACGCGGGCCATGAGTTCGGCCTCGGCCACGAGTTCCCCGTCCACATAGGCCTCTCCGCGCATCTTGCAGCCGAGACGGCTGAGGCGGACCATGGTCATCTCGAAACGAACCTGGTCGCCGGGGAGGACGGGCTTCCGGAACCGGGCCTGATCGATCTTGGTGAAGTAGACCAGCTTGCCTTCATGCTCGTCCACGGTGGACAGCAGCAGCATGCCGCCGGTCTGGGCCATGGCTTCCAGGATGAGCACCGCCGGAAAGATGGGATGCCCGGGGAAATGTCCCTGGAAGAAGGGTTCGTTGATGGTCACGTTCTTGATGCCCACCGCGTACTTGCCGTCCTCCATCTCGATGAGACGATCCACGAGCAGGAAGGGGTAGCGGTGCGGCATGATCTTCATCACGTCCTGGATATTCCAGTCCGTGGGCTTCTTCTGGCTGAAGGTGCGATCCTGCCGCTTGAGGGCCTCGGCCAGCATGCCGGCGAACTTCACGTTGGAAGCGTGTCCGCTGCGGTGGCTGATGATATGCCCCTTGATGGGCGAGCCCAGCAGGCCCAGGTCGCCGAGCAGGTCGAGAATCTTGTGGCGGACGAACTCGTTGGGCCAGCGCAGGGGCGTTTCGTTGAGGATGCCGTCCTCGCCCACCACGATGGAGTTCTCGAGGCTGCCGCCCTTGATGAGCCCGCGCTCGCGCAGCTTCTCCACGTCCTTCATGAGGGCGAAGGTGCGGGCACCCGCGATTTCCTCCTCGAAGGTCTGGGGATTGATGTCGAAGCTGGCGTACTGGGTTCCCAGGTGAGGATGGTCGTACTTGATGGTGAAGCTCACCCGGAAGCCTTCGTAGGGAAGGGCCAGCAGTTCGATGTCGTTTTCGACCAGGCTGATGGGTTGGGTGACTTCGAAGAAGCGTGTGGGAACTCCCTGGCCCACGATACCGGTTTTCTTGAGTCCGTTGACGAAGTCGGCGGCGCCGCCTTCGGCGGGTTCCATGGGCTCGTTGGAGTTCACCTCCACCACGCAGTTGTCGATGCCCAGTCCCACCAGGGCCGCCATGACGTGCTCGACGGTATGAAGCCTGTGCTCCCCCACCTTGAGGGTGGTGTTGCGCATGTCGTCGGTGCATTCCAGGGCGAGATCGACATTGGCGGGGAATTCGACGGGGGGATCGAGGTCGGTGCGCAGGAAGCTGATACCGTGATTGATATCGGCCGGCTTGAAGACCATGGCTACGGGATTGCCGGTGTGAAGGCCGATGCCCTCGATCTGGAATTCCTTGGTGAGGGTTCTCTGCTGACGGATCAATCCGTGCCTTCCGTTTCTTCGTGGGAATTTCCGCGGAGTCGTGCGACCTCGCGTTCCAGTTCGCCGATGCGACGCATGAGCTCGGGCACCTTGTTCAGGGCCGCGAGTTGCCGCATGGCCTCATCGTGGGGTCGGGCAGGATAGCCCGAAACGCAAACGCCCTTGGAAACCGACTTGGTCACCCCCGCCTGGGCCGCGACCACGACGCCGTCGCCGATGGTGATGTGCCCGGCCACGCCGGCCTGTCCCGCAACGGTCACGCCGGAACCCAGCTCCGTGCTTCCGGAAATGCCGGCCTGGGCCACGATGATGGAATTGGGTCCGATCTGAACGTTGTGGGCGATCTGCACCAGGTTGTCGATGCGGCAGCCGTCGCCGATACGCGTCATGCCGGTGGTGGCACGATCGATGGTCACACCCGCGCCGATCTCCACCTCGTCGCCCACCTCGACGCCGCCGATCTGGGGAATCTTCTGATGGCGCGTTCCGTCCCAGGCGTAACCGAAGCCGTCGGCGCCGATGACGCTGTTCGGGTGGATGACCACCCTCCGGCCCAGCTTCACCCCTTCGCGCAGCACCACGCCCGGGAAGATCAGGCATTCCTCGCCGAGATTGCCGCCATCCATGACCACCACGCCGGGAAGCAGCACGCTGCGGTCCCCCAGGTGCACGTCGGCGCCCACGTAGGCACCGGCACCCACATGCACGTCGACCCCCAGACGGGCGGCTGGATCCACCGTGGCGCTGGGATGCACGCCGGGCAGGAATCGTTCGGCAGGCAGGGGCGAAAAGAGACGCAGGATCTTCAGGTAGGCGAGATAGGGATCCTCGGCGCGGAGCACGGGCAGTCGGCCGTTGCCCACGCCCGGGCCCAGGATGAGAGCGCTGGCGTGGGTGTCGTCGATGAAGCGGGTGTAGCGATGGTTGGCCACGAAGGAGATCTCCCCCTCGCGGGCCTCGCGAATGCCGGCGACGCCGGAAATGGCCAGGGCGGGATCACCCTCGGCCACGCCCCCCACCTGTGTGGCGAGTTCTTCCAGCGTGAAGCTGCGCGCGTTGTGCTGCTGACCCGGCTCGGTGCCCATGCGTGGCTATCCCCTTGCGGCCAAAGCGGCGCTGATCTTGTCGTCCATGTCCATATCCGGACTAGAATAGATCACGGCGCCCGATACGTCGAGGATGAGATCATAACCTTCTTCCTCGGCCACAGACTTTACCACTTCCCGGATCTTCTCGTAAATGGGTTCGCTGAGCTCCATATCTCTGCGTATAGCTTCACCTTCCGGCCCGAACTTCTCCTGCTCGAACTGGTAGAGTTCGGCCTCCAGGCGGGCGATCTCCGACTCCCTCTCGCTGAGGGCCTCGGGGGTGAGCAGGGGCCGCTGGCGGTTCAGATCGCCCCGGGCCTGGACGAGCTCGTCGATCATCTGCTGTTTCTCGGCCTGCCAGGCCTCCAGATCCTTGTTATAGATGCTCATGGCCTCATTGAAGCCCTCGTAGGTCTGGAAGATCTTCTGGAAATCCATGACGCCGACCTTGAGCTCCGCCGCCGCCGGAAGGGCCAGCAGCAGGGCGATGAGGGCCGTCGTGAGTGTGCGCGCGTACATGTCCTCTCCTCGAGGCTGCTAGAAATCGGTACCGATCTTGAAGTGGAAGCGTCCGCCCTCGCCCTCGTAGATGGGATCGAGGGGATAGCCCCAGTCGAAGCCCAGCACGCCCATCATGGGTACCTCGACGCGGGCGCCGAATCCCCAGGAGCGGTGCAGGGTCGTGAAGTCGGCCTGACCGAGTGAATTCCAGGTGTCGCCGAAATCGAAGAAGGGCGCCACGATCTGGACGCTGTTGCCGATGCCCAGCACCAGTTCCACGGTGCCGGTGGTCATGGCTCGCCCGCCCAGGAAGGCGCTGTTGCCCTCGGGCACCACCGAATAGTCCTCGTAGCCGCGCAGGGGCAGAAGCCGGTTGCCGCCCAGGCGGAAACGCTCGTGGTCGGGCACCTGGTCGGGACGGTCCAGTCCGTCCACCAGTTCCATGGTCTGGTGATACCGAAGCACGAAGGGTCCGAGCATCTTCTGATACCATGTGTACTTGGCCTCGTACTTCTGGAAGTGCAGCTTGCCGCCGAGGATGCCGCCGGAGAACTGGGCGCTGAAGCGGAAGTTGCTCCCCCGTCGGGGCAGGAAGGGACTGTCGGTGGAGTTGCGCCGGAAGAGGAGGGTGGCGCTGCTCTCGATCTGCGGCCAATCCCGTTCGGCCAGGGTGCCTCCGAGCGCCAGGTACTCGTCGGTGAAGTTGAAGAGATTGAGGCTCTCGAGCCGGTAGCTCACGCTTACGCGGGAGTGGTCCAGCCAGGGCAGGGGTCTTCCCACGCCGATGGAGAAGCCCGCCTTCCGGTCCTCGTAGTACTCCCGGTAGAGGTTGCTACGGGTGTTGTAGATCGATCCGCTGAGGCTTACCGGTCGGTCCATGAACCAGGGCTCGACGAACTGAATATTGAAGCTGCTGACGCGGCTTCCGAACTCCCAGTTCAGGTTGAGGTTCTGTCCCCGGCCGCGGAAGTTGGGCGTTCCCAGCTGGATGAAGCCCGAGAGGCTCGTGGCCTCGCTGTAGGTGACGCCCGCGCCGAACTGTCCGCTGCTGCGCTCCACCACCCGATAGACCAGGTCCACCTCGCCGGTGGCCGGATCGGCCTTGGGCTCGAATCGAACGTCGTCGAAGAAGCGCAGCATGAAGATGTCGCGATAGCTCCGCTCCACCTTTTCGCGGTTGAAGAGCTCGCCGGGGAAAATGCGCACCTCGCGGCGGATGACCTTGTCGAGGGTCTTGTCGTTCCCCGCGATGACGATCTCGCGCACCCGGGCCAGGGGCCCCTCGTAGATCTCAAGGGACAGGTTCACCCGGTCGCCGTCGACGAGCCGGTCCACCTTCACCTGGCTGTAGAGATAGCCCAGGTTGTGATACTCGCTGGCCAGGTTGAAGCGGGCCAAGTCCAGGGCGCGGCCGTCGTAGGTCTCCCCCGCCTCGAAGGGGAAGTGCCAGGCCACCGTGGAGTCGGCGATGATCGCGTTGCCGTCCCAGCTGATCTCGCCGAAGGAGTAGCGGTCTCCCTCCTCCAGCTTGTAGGTCACCGTTACCTTCTCCTGGTCCTCGGAGAACTCCTCGCTCATGTCGAGGATGCGCACGTCCAGGTAGCCCTCGTCCTGGTAGAAGTCGACGAGACGGTCCAGGTCCTGGGAGAGGCTGTCGGGCTGGTAGGCATTGGTGTTGAACCAGGTGGTGGGCTTCCAGAAGGACTTGGGCTTGGTCTGCACCACGTCCTGGAGCTTGCCGTGGTCGAAGGATTCGTTCCCCTCGAAGCGCAGATGGGCGACCTTGGATTTCTTGCCCTCGTGAAGCACTAAGGTGAGCCGCACCTTCCCGTCCTCATCCTGCTGGCGTGTCTCCAGCGTGGCCGCGTGATAGCCCTCCTCGCGACAGTGCTCGATGATGGACTGCTCGGCCTGGCTCACCAGGAGGGGTCTGAGATAGGCGCCCTCCTTCAGGCGGATCTTCTCCTCGAGATCCTTCTGGTCGATCTTCTTCAGCCCCTCCCACTTGAGCTCGTCCAGACGCGGATGCTCGAGCACCATGAGGATGAGCTTCACCGAGCCCTCGGCCAGTTCCTCGAGCCCCACGTCCACCGACTGGAACCTGCCGGTGCGATAGAGACGCTGGATGCCGTCGGCCACTCTTTCCGAATCGAGGAGGTCACCTTCCTCGACGCCGAATTCGAGCAGGACACGCTGGGGAGCGACGAAACGAAGGCCGCGCACCTCGAGGGAGTCCACCACGCTCTGGGCGTTGGCGGTGGCTCCGACCAGGAGGGCCAGGCAGAGGACGGCGAGTGTGATTCGGGATGAGGCCATCTTCGCACAGGGGGAAAGGGAATGCCGACATTCATAGAAAACGGCTCACAGGGAGCCGTTTCGTCAGTGCGAATTTAGGTGAAGGGCCAGCGCTTGTAAAGCGCTTACTAGCCAATTTCTTCCACGGGTTCCTCCACCTTGGCCGGGCGATCTCCCCCCTGGGAGAAGATCAGCTCGCCCTTCTCCACCGAAATGCGGATCTCCTTGTCCTTGCGGATCTTGCCGCTGAGGATCTTCTCGGACAGGGGATTCTCCAGGTAGCGCTGCAGGGCCCGACGCAGGGGCCTGGCGCCCAGGGAGGGATCGAAGCCCCGATCGATGAGCAGTTCGCGGGAATTCTCGTCCAGATTGAAGATGAATCCCTGCTCGCCCAGGCGCTCCTTGAGCTCGGAAACGAAGATGTCCAGGATGCGGTCCATCTCGCCGCGTCCCAGGCTGTGGAAGACGATGGTCTCGTCGATGCGGTTGAGGAACTCCGGCGCCACCGACTTCTTCAGCGACTCCATGAGGTTGCGGTTCATCTCGCGATCCTCGGCGGAATCGGTGCTGAGGGAGAAGCCCAGGGGCTTGCGGTCCTGCAGGTCCTTCACGCCCACGTTGCTGGTCATGATGACCACCGTGTTCTTGAAGTCCACCGTGCGGCCGAAGTTGTCGGTGAGCTGCCCGTCCTCGAGGATCTGCAGGAGGATGTTGAAGACGTCCGGATGGGCCTTCTCCATCTCGTCCATGAGCACCACCGAGTAGGGATTGCGGCGGATCTTCTCGGTGAGATATCCGCCCTCCTCGTAGCCCACATAGCCAGGAGGCGCTCCGATGAGCCGGCTCACCGAGTGCTTCTCCATGTACTCGGACATGTCGATGCGGATGAGGCGGTCCTCGCTGTCGAAGAGGAAGCGGGTGAGGGCTCGGGCCAGCTCGGTCTTGCCGACGCCCGTGGGCCCCAGGAAGAAGAAGGAACCGATGGGCCGGCGCGGATCGCGCAGACCGGCGCGGTTTCGGCGGATGGCCGTGGAGATGGCCTCGATGGCCTCCTCCTGCCCAACCACGCGCTTGGCCAGATGCTCCTCCATGCGGAGCAGCTTCTCGCCTTCCTTCTCCTCCACGCTGGACACGGGAATGCCGGTCATCTCGCTGATGATCTCGGCGATGTCCTTCACGTCGACGATGGCGCGCTCCTCGCTGTCCTGCTCCTCGATGCTCGCCTTCATCTCTTCCAGCTTGGCGCGCAGATCCTTCTCGCTGTCGCGCAGACCCGCGGCCTTCTCGAAGTCCTGGCTCTGGATGGCCACTTCCTTCTGCTTCTCGACCTGCTCGATCTCCTTCTCGAGTTCGAGCTGCTCCTGGGGAATCGAGCTCTTGGCCAGACGCGCCCGGCTGCCGGCCTCGTCGATGACGTCGAAGGCCTTGTCCGGCAGGAAGCGGTTGCTGAGGTAGCGGTTGCTCATCTTCACCGCGGCCTCGAGAGCGCTGTCGGTGATGGTGGCGCGATGGTGCACCTCGTACTTGTCGCGCAGTCCGCGCAGGATCTCCACCGCCTCGTCCTCGCTGGGCGGGTTCACGAGCACCATCTGGAAGCGGCGCTCCAGGGCGCCGTCCTTCTCGATGTGCTTGCGGTACTCGTCGAGGGTCGTGGCCCCAACGCACTGCAGTTCGCCGCGGGCCAGGGCCGGCTTGAGCATGTTGGAGGCGTCGATGGCCCCCTCCGCGCCACCGGCGCCCACGATGGTGTGCAGCTCGTCGATGAAGATGATCACGTCGTCGGACTCGCGGATCTCGTTGATGACGGCCTTGAGCCGCTCCTCGAACTGTCCGCGATACTTGGTTCCGGCCACCACGCTGGCCAGGTCGAGAGTGCAGATGCGCTTGCCGAGAAGGATCTTCGGCACCCGCTTGTCCACGATATGCTGGGCCAGGCCTTCCGCGATGGCCGTCTTGCCCACCCCGGGCTCGCCGATGAGCACCGGGTTGTTCTTCTTGCGTCGCGAGAGAATCTGGATGATGCGCTCGATCTCTTTGTCGCGGCCGATGATGGGATCCATCTTGCCTTCGGCCGCCAGGCTGGTGAGATCGCGTCCGAACTGGTCCAGGGCCGGCGTCTCGCTCTGGCCCTTCGACGAGGTCGCTCCCTTGCCGCCGTCGCTGCCCAGAAGCTTGAGGACCTCCTCGCGCACCTTCTTGCGATCAGCTCCCAGATCCAGCAGCACGCGGGCGGCCACGCCCTCGCCCTCGCGGATCAGACCCAGCAACAGATGCTCGGTGCCCACGTAGTTGTGCCCCAGCAGACGGGCTTCTTCCACGGCCAGCTCAAGGACGGTCTTGGCCCGAGGCGTGAAGGGGATTTCGCCGATCATCACGGTGCCGCCGGTGGCCGAGACCAGCTTCTCCACGGCCAGGCGGATCTGCTCGAAGTCCAGGCCCATCTTCTTGAGGACCTTGGCGGCAATTCCTTCCCCTTCCCGGACGATGCCCAGGAGCAGATGCTCGGTGCCGATATACTCGTGCTGAAGGCGGCTCGCCTCGTCGCGAGCGAGGAATAGAACCTTTCGCACTCGTTCTGTAAATCGATCGTTCATCGAGCTTTACCTTTCGTACATCCAGTTATCTCTCAAGTAAAGAGCCAGTGCTTCAGGAAGTCCGCCCTCACGACGTTGCGCTCAGGATCCTCCAGGGGCCTCCCCTGCATCACCTGTAGATGTCCCGGAAGCACACCAGCCTCCAGGGGACCCAGACGCGAAGAATCCAGCCTTGGCAGGAGCCCCGCCCGGCTGCCCAGTCTCAGGGTGCCAAGGAGCGCAACTGCTTGCAGGCTGGTGATTTCCTCTGCTGACTCGACGGCCTCGAGGGCCTTTCCGACTTCATCTTCGAGCAAGCTCCGTGCCTCGGTCAGGGCCAGTCCCAGGGCCCTCTCCTCGAAATCTAGGAGCTTTCGGGAGGCCGAGTCCAGCCCGGCCACGTAGTCCTGCTCCGGTAGTCCCAGACTGCGGCTGTTGGAGATCAGGAGCCAGGCTCCAGGCGCACCCTGGGTGTCGCCGAATGTGCCCCGGATGGCCAGCTTCAGGGCCAGGAGCCCGCGGATGATTTTCGGCAGCTCCCCCTGCAGGGCCAGGGACGGCAGATGCATGAGCACCGAGGCCCGCAGGCCCGTACCGGCCTCGCTGGGACAGGCCGTCAGATAGCCGAAGACCTCGCTGAAAGCGTAGCGGCAGAGCTGCTCGAGGGAGGCGTCCAGATGATCGGCGCAGACGAAGGCCTCTTCCAGGTTCAGTCCCGGACGCTGGCACTGGATGCGCAGATGATCCTCTTCCCCCACCAGCACCGAGAGTCGCCCGTCGCTGGCCAGGGCAAGCCCCCGGCCCTCCGGATTGACTAGGCTGTCGCTCCCGATCAGTCGACGCTCGTAGAGATAGATGCGCTCGTATCGATCGAGGGATTCCAGCTCGATGAAGACGCCCTCTTCCAGGGCGTCCAGGTCGCGGAGCAGATCGAAGAGGCGGGAGCGCAGATCCCGACGCCGCTCGCCATCGAGGATGGCCGGGAAGGGCTCCTGCAGATTGCGCTTGAGCATCACCCAGCTCTGGAGGATCTCCTCGCCACCGCCGGGCTGCTGCAGCAGGACCTCGTCGTTCTCGCGCAGGAAGGCCAGTCCGCTCACGATTCCTCCCTGAGGCGCTCGACTTCCTCGTCCAGATCACGGATCTCGTCGCGCAGGCGGGCGGCATCCTCGAAACGCTCCTCGCTGATGGCCATCTGCAGGGCTTCCCGGGCGCTGCGGCTGCGCTGCCGGATGGCGATGCGCCGCTGCTCGCGGAAGGGAACCTTGCCGCCGTGCTCGTCGGAACCGTGGAAATCCTTGAGGATGCGGATCATGTCGCCCCGGAAGGTCTGGTAGCAGTCGGGGCAGCCCAGGGATCCGGTCTCCTCGAAGTTCATGTAGGTGCGTCCGCAGCTCGGGCAGGCCAGGGCGCTGCTCTCCTCGGCCTCCTTGAGATGACGCGAGAGGAATCGCCGCCAGAGCTGACGAGGGTCCTGGGACAGATCCACGCGCACGCGTATGCCGCGTCCCGCGGCGCAGTATCCGCATAGATGCAGGGTGCGTGTGGAGTCGGGACGATTTTCGCCGACGATGAGTTCGGCGGGGCGTTTGCCACAGATTTCGCACATGAGGGCCATGGGATCTCCTCGACCCATAAAATAGTCACATTCCGGGAATGAGCCAGGGTTCAGGAAGATCCCAGCACGCCGTCCTCGAGCTTCAGGCGGCGTTGGCAGCGGCCGGCTAGTGCCGCGTCGTGGGTTACGAGGATGAGGGCGAAGCCGTCCACGGCCTGTCTGTCGAAGAGCAGGTCGGAAAGGGCACGACCGTTCTTCTCGTCCAGATTGCCGGTGGGCTCATCGGCGAGTACAAGACTTGGAGATCCCACTAGCGCCCGTGCCACGGCCACCCGCTGCTGTTCGCCTCCCGAAAGCTCCGGCGGACGATGCTCCAGCCGGTGGCCAAGATCGAGGCTCCCCAGGATATCCGCGGCCCGCTTCAATGACTCGCTCTCGTTTCGGCCCGCGATGCGCAGGGGCAGGGCCGTGTTCTCCAGTGCGGTGAACTCGGGCAGCAGGTGGTGGAACTGGAAGACGAAGCCCAGTTCGCGACGACGGAAGGATGAGAGCTCGCGGGCCTTCATGCCCAGGAGATCCCGTCCTTCGAATCGCAGGGCGCCGGCATCGGGGCGATCCAGGGTTCCCAGTATGTGCAGCAGGGTGCTCTTGCCGCTGCCCGAACCGCCCAGCACGGCCAAGCTCTCTCCCGCCGACAGGGCGAGTCCACCACCGCTGAGAACCCTCACCTCGCCCTTCACGCCGGGATAACTCTTGTGGATGTCCACCGCTTCGAGCAGGGCCGCGCTCATGCATCACGCTCCGGGGAAAGGGCGAAGGCCGTCCGCACACGACGCGAACGGAGGAAGTAGAGATACCACGCGAGATTGTAGAGCAGCAAGCCGGACAGCAGAGGCAGCAGGGGAACCGCCGCGCCCAGCAGGTAGCCGCTCCGCAGGAAGGCCAGGACCCCCAGCAGCAGATTCACCAGCAGGAAGCGCCGGGCTCGCCCATCGGCGCCGGCCTCCAGCATGTTCAGGGAGATGCCCACGGAGATCCCGTAGGCGACCAGGGCGATGCCGGCCAGCAGGGCCGCCAGGGCGAAGGCCCAATCCAGGCTTCCCTGGAAGGCGTTAAGGGTCCAGAGCCGGTAGCCCAGGGCGATGAAGGTCAGAAGCAGCAGCACCGGCACCACGTAGACGTAGAGGGTCACGAAGAGGCGCAGCCAGCCGCGCAGGCGGTCCCCGGCGGTGGAGGCCTGTCCGGTGATGGCCTCGATGGGGCGGCGCATGAGCGCTTCGATGCCGGGAAAGAAGGCGGCGCCGAGGGTCACCAGCACGGCCACCAGGCTGACCCCCGCGATCTGGGACAGGTCGAGTTTCATGGGCAGATGATCGATGAAGTAGATCTCCCCCGGAATTCCGAGGGGACGATCCTTGAAGATGAGCGCCATGATCCAGCTCAGGATCAGACCGAGTATCACTCCGGCCATGCCGAGGATCCAGCCCTCGAGCACGAAGAGGCGCAGGATGGTGCCCCGTCCCGCGCCCAGGGAGCGCAGCACGCCGATCTCCCTCGACTTCTCGCTGACCACCAGGGTCATGGTGCCGGCGATGTTGAAGCCCGCCACCAGCACGATGAGGCTCATGGACAGGAAGAGGATGGCGCGCATGGTGGCCATCCAATGGAAGATCTCGCCGTTGAGGTCCATCCAGTCGGCCACCCGCCAGGGGGGATAGGCCAGGGCCCGGCGCAGCTGGGCACTGGTTTCCCTCACCGCCAGAGGATCGGTCACCCGCAGGCCCAGGCCATCGGCTCCCCCACCGCCACGGAAAACCTCTCGAGCCGCATCCAGGTCGACGTAGGCGAAGCGCCGGTCGAACTCGTAGAGCCCCGATTCCACATAGCCCTGCACGAAGAACCTGCGATGCATGGGCTCATCGGCGCCGTCCAGGAGGGTGGTGAAGGTGACCTCCTCGCCGGGCAGCACCGCCAGCTCCTCGGCCAGCCGGCGACCGAGCAGGATGCCCGGCATCTCGCCGAGGAGAACGAAGGCCTCCACCGGTGGCGTGGCCGAATCCAGGATGCTGGTGACCGCGCGTTCGGCTTCGGCATCCACTCCGCGCAGCAGGCAACCCGCGAGCTTGAGACCCGCATCGCCGGGTTTGCTCAGGACGCCCTTCTGCTGGATGAAGGGAGAGAGGGCCGCCACGTCATCGCGGCGGCTCAGCTCGGCGCTCACCGCACCGTCAGGATCCATGCCGCCAGGGTTTTCCGTGGAGAGGAAGATGGAGGGATTCATGCCCGTGAGCAGATCGCGGACCTCGTCCTGGAATCCGCCGGTGAAGGCCAGTACCGTCACGAGGGTGCCCACACCCACGCCCACGCCCAGGATGGCGAGCAGACTCACGCGGCCCAGGAAGCTTCGCCGCCGCATGGCGGCAAGGTGGCGAAGCGCGATCCAGACCGGCAGTCTCACATCAGGCCTCGGGCCTCATGTGGGGAAAGAGAAGCACGTCGCGAATGTGCTGGGTATCGGTCATGAGCATGACGAGACGATCCATGCCGATGCCCAGACCCGAGGTGGGCGGCATGCCCACTTCCAGGGCGCGGATGTAGTCCTCGTCCATGACCTGGGCCTCCTCGTCGCCGCCGGCCTTCAGGCCCATCTGGGCCTCGAAGCGCCGTCGCTGCTCGCCGGGATCGTTCAGCTCCGTGAAGGCGTTGCCCGCCTCGAAGCCCGCGATGAAGGGTTCGAAGCGCTCCACCAGCCCCGGCTTGTCGCGGTGATCCTTGGCCAGGGGGCTGATCTCCTTGGGATGATCCATGAGGAAGGTGGGCTGGATGAGCTTGGGCTCCACCAGTTCGCCGCTGATCTCGTCAAGGATCTTGCCCCAGCCCCAGCCGTCCTCCACGGCGATGCCCTTCTCCTTCGCGAAGGATGCCAGTTCATCGCGGCTCGCACCCTCGAGGTTCTTGCCGGCGTACTTCTCGACGGCCTCGTAGTAACTCAGGCGAGGCCAGGGCGGCGCCATGTCGATCTCGTGTTCGCCGAAGGTCACCTTCGTGTCGCCGTGAAGTTCCCTGGCGAGGGATGCGTAGAAGTTCTCCACGAACTCCATCATGGGGAAGTAGTCCCAATAGGCCACGTAGGCCTCGAGCATGGTGAACTCGGGATTGTGACTGCGGTCCATGCCCTCGTTGCGGAAGACCTTCCCGATCTCGAAGACCTTCTCCATGCCGCCGGCCACCAGGCGCTTGAGATAGAGCTCGCCGCCGGCGATGCGCAGGTAGAGGTCCATGTCGAGCGCATTGTGCTGGGTCTTGAAGGGACGCGCGTTGGCCCCGCCGTAGAGGGGCTGCAGGGCCGGCGTCTCCACCTCGATGAAGCCCTGCTCCTCGAAGTAGCGCCGGGTGAAGGCGAAGATGCGAGAGCGGGTCTCGAAGTGCTCGCGCACCTCGGGATTCACGGCCAGATCCAGGTAGCGCTGGCGGGCCCGCGTCTCCTGATCGGTGAGCCCGTGAAACTTCTCGGGCAGGGGCAGCATGGCCTTGGACAGCATGGACCAGTCGCTCACCCGCAGGGACAGCTCGCCGGTCTTGGTGATGAAGAGCACGCCGGTGGCCCCCACGTGATCGCCGGCCTCGGCCAGCTTGCGGAAGCGCATGTAGTGATCGGCGTCCATGTCGTCGCGGCGGAAGAAGAGCTGCAGGCGACCCGTGCCGTCCTGGATGTGGCCGAAGCTGGTCTTGCCCATGACGCGCTTGCCCATGAGACGACCGGCCACGCTGATCTCGCGTTCCTCCTCGATCCAGGCATCGGCGTTCTCGATGCATTCGCCCGTCCCCGCGCTTCTTTCGAAGGTGTGGGGATAGGGATTCAGCCCCGCCTCGCGGAAACGCTCCAGCTTCTCTTCCTTGTCCTGGCGGATCTTCTCCACCGTTCCGCCCTGGTTCTCGCTCATGCTCTCTCCTAGACGAAAAGGGGCGCGCCGTCTTGGCCCGTCCCCGCGAAACTCAGATGCAAGTGTC
Organism: uncultured bacterium; assembly: GCA_964410395.1. Taxonomy (GTDB): domain Bacteria; phylum Krumholzibacteriota; class Krumholzibacteriia; order JACNKJ01; family JACNKJ01; genus JACNKJ01. Next base: position 46,716 of record CAYPGS010000001.1, on the reverse strand, counting down.
GCCGACGCGGTCCGTCGAACTCGCAGAAGTAGATGCCGCCCCAGGTGCCGAGCTCGAGACGCCCGCCTGAAACGGGAAGACTCGTGCTGGCTCCCGAAAGGATGCTCTTGATGTGAGCCGCACTGTTTCCCTCGGCGTGGCGGAAGGCCGGGTCGTCCGGCACCAGCTTGCCCAGGGCCATGAGCACGTCGCGCTTCACGTCGGGATCGGCGTTCTCGTTCACGGCGATGCCCGCCGTGGTGTGGGGCACGAACACGTGACAGAGCCCCTCCACGAGACCGCTGCCCTGCAGGGCCGAGGCCACCTCGGCCGTGAGATCGATGATCTCTTCGCGAGCGTTTGTCCTGACCTCTAGCGTGATCATTCTCCGCCCTCTCCCACTTCCATGCCGGCGCTCTTTTTGAGCCAGCCCTCCACGAAGTCGTCCAGACCGCCGTCCATGACCAGTTGCACATTGCCGGTCTCCACGCCCGTGCGGTGGTCCTTGACCATGTTGTAGGGATGGAAGACATAGCTGCGGATCTGGCTTCCGAAGCCGATCTCCATCTTGCTGTCCTCCAGTTCGGCGCGGGCGGCCTCTTCCTCTTCCCTTTTGATCTTCAGCAGCTTCGCCATGAGGATCTTCATGGCGTTCTCCCGGTTGCGGTGCTGACTGCGCTCGTCCTGGCTCTGGGCAACCACGCCGCTGGGCGTGTGCGTGATGCGCACGGCGCTGTCGGTCTTGTTCACGTGCTGACCGCCGGCCCCCTGGGCGCGGTAGGTGTCGACCTTCAGATCCTTCTCGTCGATCTCGATCTCGCCCTCCTCCTCGACCTCGGGATAGACGAAGACCGAGGCGAAGGAAGTGTGTCGCCGACTCGAAGCGTCGAAGGGACTGATGCGCACCAGGCGGTGCACGCCGCTCTCGGCGCGCAGATGCCCGTAGGCCAGCTCGCCCTCCACCCCGAGGGTCACGCTCTTGATGCCGGCCTCTTCCGCCTTCTGGAAGTCGAGGACCTTGGCCTTCCAGCCCTTGCGTTCCACGTAGCGCTGATACATGCGCAGGAGCATCTCGGCCCAGTCGGCGCTCTCGGTGCCGCCCGCTCCGGGATGGATGGTCAGGATGGCCGCCTTGTCGTCGTCGTCGCCCTGGAACATGAGCAGCAGTTCGTACTCGTCCATGCGGGCGTCGAGGGTGTCGGCCTCGGCCTCGAGTTCGTCGCTGGCGGACTCGTCCTCTTCCTCACCGGCCATGACCGCCAGTTCGGCGAGATCGGCGGCCTGCCCCTCCATCTCTTCGAGGGGTTCGAGCCAGCGCTTGAGTCTCTTGGATTCCTTGAGCGTCTTCTTGGCGCGCTCCTGGTCGTCCCAGAAGCCGGCCTCGGCCATGGATTTCTCCACGCGCGCGAGTTCCTCCCTCAGGCGAGGGTAGTCAAAGACACTCCTTGAGGTGGGTCACCCGTGCCGACAGCGCGTCCAGTCGATTGCGGTTGATCATTCTTTCGGTTCCTGTTCCGCTTGAGTCCACGCACGATAGTATGAAAGCACGGTTTCGCGCAACGCTTCCTTGGGCCCTTCCGTATCGATGACCACGTCGGCCTTTGCTTCCCAGCTTCGCCAGCCTTTCTGGGCCGACAGGCGGGCCCTGGCACCCTCCTCATCCAGGCCACCCCGCTCCACGGCTCTGCCCAACAGGGTTTCCTCGGGGGCCAGGGTAAGGCAGACCCCATCCACCTCGAAGGGAGGCGGATCCAGATTCAGCCAGAGCACCACCTCGAGGAGGAGCAGCCCGCCTGGCTTGTCCCGGAATGCCAGTGTCTCTTCTTCGAGGCGTTCCAGAACCCTGGGATGCAGGATGCCCTCTAGCGACGCACGAGCCTCCGGATCGGCGAATACCCGCGCTGAGATGGCCTCCCGATCGGGCCGTTCCGTGTCGTCGAAGACGCCGTCGCCGAAAGCCTCGCGAAGATCGCGATGAACCTCGTCGCTCTCTTCGAGGAGCTCTCCCACCAGGGTGTCCGCGTCGAGGACCACTGCACCGGCTTCGGCGAAGAAGCCGGCCACGGTACTCTTGCCGCTGGCGAGGGGACCGCAGAGTATCCAGACCTGTCCCATTAGTGCGCCTCCAGCCAGTTCTTGCCTTGCCCGGCGTCGACCTTGAGGGCCACCTCCAGGTCGCCCACCGTTTCCATGGCCTCTCGCAGGGGAGGCAGCACCGCATCGACCTGATCCTCGGGGACTTCGAAGAGGAGTTCGTCGTGGACCTGCAGGAGCAGGGCGCAGTCGGTGAAGTCCTTACGCAGGATCTCGTCCACCCGCAGCATGGCCAGCTTGATGAGGTCGGCGGCGCTGCCCTGGATGGGCGTATTCACCGCCGCACGCTCGGCGAAGCTTCGCAGGCGTCCGTTGGAACTGCCGATTTCGGGCAGGGGCCTGACGCGCCCCATGAGCGTCGATACGAATCCGTCGGCGCGGGCCTGGGCCAGCAGGGACTGGGTCCAGTCGCGAATTCCCGGAAAGGCCGCGAAGTAGTCCGAGATGAAGGCCTGGGCCTCCTCCCTCGCGATGCCCAGGCGCGAGGCCATGCCCCGGGCGCCCATGCCGTAGAGCACGCCGTAGTTGACCATCTTGGCCCGATCGCGCTCCTCCCGCACCACGGCCTCCTCCTCCTTGCCCAGAAGCTTGGCCGCCGTCCAGCGGTGGATGTCATGCTCGCCCTCGAAGGCCTCCCGAAGATTCTCGTCGCCGCAGAGGTGGGCCAGGATGCGCAGCTCCACCTGGCTGTAGTCCAGGGACAGCAGCAGCTTTCCCTCCGCCGCCACGAAGGCCTTGCGGATCTCGCGACCCAGCTCGCTGCGGATGGGAATGTTCTGCAGGTTGGGATCACTGCTGGACAGTCTTCCCGTGGCCGCCACGGCCTGGTTGAAGCGTGTGTGCACGCGGCCAGTGTCGGGATTCACTGTGAGCGGCAGTGTGTCCACGTAAGTGCTCTTGAGCTTGGAGTTCTCGCGCCACTGCCGGACCATTCCCGCGATGGGATGCTCCCCTTCGAGTTCCGTGAGCACCTCGTCATCGGTGCTGTAGCCCGTCTTGGTCTTCTTGATGGGCTTGATGCCCATGTCCTCGAAAAGCACTTCCGAGAGCTGCTTGGGACTGCCGATGGCGAACTCGCGGCCCGCTTCCTTGTGGATGCTCTCCACCAGCTTCGCGAGGTCCTTCTCCATCTTCTTCGAGAGTCTGGCCAGGTGTTTCTCGTCCAGGTCGATGCCGGCGCCTTCCATGCGGCGCAGCACCTCCGAGACGGGCATCTCCAGCTCGCGATAGAGCTTCTCCACGCCGGTCTTCGCCAGTTCGGGCTCGAGCTGATTGGCCAGCCTGAGGGTGTAGTCGGCGTCCTCGGACGCGTACTCGCCCAGGCGCTCCACCGGCACCTTGCGGATGTCCTTCTCCTTGTCGCCCTTCTCGAAGAGCCCGGAAAAGGGAATCATCTCATGGGCGAAGAGCTCGAGCACCAGGGCGTCCAGGCCGTGGCTGCGCCGGGCGGGATTGATGCAGTAGCTCATGAGCATGCTGTCCCCGGTAGGACTGGCCAGCGGCATGCCGTGTCGCTCGAGGATGTCGGCATCGTACTTCAGATTCTGCCCGAGCTTCTCGAGTTTCGGGTCGGCGAGAATCGGAGCCAGCGCATCCTGGATGTCCTCCAGCGGCAGTCCCTCGCCGAAACACCGTCCGGCCACCGGCACGTAGTGTCCGCGCCCCTCCTCCGAGGAGAAACTCAGCCCCACCATCTCGGCGAGCAGGGGATCCAGGCCCGTGGTCTCGGTGTCCACGGCGAAACGACCGGCCTTCCTCAGTTCCTTCGCCAGGGATTCCAGCGCCTCCCGGTCCTGCACCAGCAGGTACTCGCCGCCAGCCCTGGGCGCTTCGCCCTCGAACTCGCCCATGAGCGACTGGAAGCCCCGGTCCATGAGCCAGGCTCGCAGGGCTTCGGGGTCGCCGTCCCGAGGATGCCAGTCTCCGGTGTCGTCCTCCAGATCGAGATCATCCTTGAGGCGGACCAGTTCCCGGGACCGCAGGGCCGACTCGCGGCCGGCCTCGAGCTTCTCCTTCTGCTTGCCCTTGAGTGTCTCCGTGGCGGCCAGCACCCCTTCGAGATCGCCGTGCTCGGCGAGCAGCTTCACCGCTCCCTTGGGTCCCAGACCCGCGACGCCAGGGATGTTGTCGGAGCTGTCCCCCACGAGACTCAGCAGGTCGAGGATACGCTCGGGAGGCACGCCGAACTCCTCTTCCACCTCGGCGGGTCCCATGCGGCTGCTGGGCCGCTTGCCCGCACCCGGCCTGAGGATGGTCACCTTCGGTCCCGCCAGCTGGCAGAGGTCCTTGTCGCCGCTGTGCAGCAGCACCTCCCAGCCCTCCGCGGCCGCCCGACTGGCGGCGCTGGCCAGCAGATCGTCGGCCTCGTAGCCCTCCAGGCGCAGCTGGGCGATGCCGGCCAGGTTCAGAAACTCGTGGATCTGCCCCATGCTCGAGCGTAGATCGTCCGGCATGTGTGGACGATTCGCCTTGTACTCGGGATCCATCTCGTGGCGGAAACTCTTCCCCTTGGGATCGAAACAGACCAGCACCGCGTCGGGCTCCTCCTCCCTCCGCAGGGCCAACATGGTCCGCAGGAAGCCGAACTCCGCGCTGGTGTTCTCGCCCCGGGTGTTGGTGAGGGGGCTTCGGATCATGGCGTAGTAGCTGCGGTAGGCCAGTCCGTGGCCGTCCACCAGGAGCAGTTTCACGATCCCTTCCTTTCGCGGTAAAGGCCCCGGGCCTTCACGTAGGTGGAGACGGGCAGGGTGAGGGCCTCGCTCACCCCCAGCCGGGAGATCTCTTCACGGATGACCCTGCTCTGGGCGGGGTGGAAGCTTCCGCGAAGAATCCTGCAGGAGCGCATCGTCTCTGTCTCGAAACCCTCCCGGGCCAGCACCAGGACCTCTGCCTCCTCGAAGATGGCGTCGGGCTCCTTCCAGCTTTCCAGATTGGCAAGGGAATCCTCGCCGAGGATGAAGACGAAGTCCAGATCCTCGTGACGCTGTCGCAGGGCCCTCAGGGTTCGGATGCTGTAGCCGGGAAGCGGCAGGGATTCCTCGATGCGGCAGACCTTGAGGAAGTCCTCCTCCTCGGCCAGGAGCTCGGTCATGGCCAGACGGTCCTCGTAGGGGCTGAGAGCGCGGGAATCCTTGTGCGGGGGTGCCAGGGCGGGAAGCAGCCAGATCTCGTCCAGGGCGGCTTCCCTGTGGGCCCGCCGAGCCATCCAGAGGTGTCCCTCGTGGGGAGGATCGAAACTCCCGCCCAAAAGGCCCACGCGCCGGCGGGCGCCATCCATCAGGGGGCTCCGGGAGGCGGCATCCAGGTGGCGCGCAGGGAGGCCAGCTCGTCAGCCTCCGAATCCCGACCCTGCTCGCGGCGCAGGCGCTCGAAATCCTCGAGAGCCTCGCCCACCAGGGAGCTCTCCGGCTGCTCGCGAAGGAGCTTCTCGTAGTAGAGTGCGGCGGCGTCCCGGCGATTCAGCCGATGATAGAATCGCGCGATGGACAGGGTCTTCCGGGCCAGCTTGTCCTTCAGTTCGGCCAGGGCCAGACGCGCCTCGTCCTGGTACTGTCCGGCGGGGAAGTCCAGCAGGTACTCCTCGAGCTTGCTGATGGCCTGATGGGTGGGCGTGGAATCCCGGTCGAAACGCGGGGACTGTCTCACCCAGCAGAGGGCCTCGTAGTAGGCCGCGGCTTCCAACGAATCGCTGCGCGGGTAGTTGCGCTGGAAGATCTCGAACTCCAGCGCGGCGCTGGGATAGTCCTCCGACTCGTAGAAGCATCGGGCCATCATGTACTGGGCCAGCCAGACGTCGGCGGCCCCCATCTCGGTTTCCAGGTACTCGCGGTAGTGTTCCGCGGCCCCCATCCAGTCGCCCTTGTTGAAGGCGCGATCGCCCTTCACCTTGCCGGACAGGGCCTCTCCGCCTCCCGTGCAGGCTCCGAGAGCCAGCAGGAGAGCCAGGGGGATGAGCATCAGCCAGTTGCGCGACTTCACTTCAACCTCGCCTTTTCGATTCGTTCCAGTCGCTCCAGGGCGGCCTCGAAACTGCGGCCCGTGCCCGAGCTGTTCGTGTCCACGATCTTACGATAGACACCCGCCGCCTCGCGATAGCGTCCGAGGTCTTCCAGACAGAGTCCCTTCTCCAGCCGCGCCTCCTCGATGAGTCCCGGATTGATCTTGTAGCGCAGAGCGCGATCCAGTTTTTCCAGGGCCTTCTCGAAATCCAGCAGTTCGCGGTCGGCCCGCGCCAGCCGGACCAGCACATCCTGGTACAGGAAGATGGCCTCCTGCCGCCGGGGATGTCTCGGCGCTTCCTTCAGGAACCGGGCGAGCTGCTCCCGGGCCTCCTCCCAGCGCCCCAGACGCGCGAGGCTCTCGGCGTGAGGGAAGCGCACCTCCATCACCACGCTGGAATCGGGATACTCTTCTTCGGCCATGGCATAGAGCCGGGCCGCGTTCTCGTAGTCCTGCTTCCCGAAGAAGTGTCCCGCCACGAAGAATCCGTGGGGACCCAACTCCTGCTCGGGATGGAACGCCAGCCCCGTCTCCCAGCGACGGGCTGCCCGACCGCGGCGCGCCGCCTCGAAATCCACCCCCGCCATCTGGGCGTAGAGCTCGCCGGCCTTCTCCCGGTAAGACGGGTCCAGACCGAAAAGGCTCCTGAAGTACCCCTCGGCCTCCGCGTCACGATTCAGGGCGAGCAGGCTCCGTCCCACAAGCCAGAGCGCGCCGGTGTTCTCGGGTTCCTGCTGAAGCACGTAGAGGCCCTCCAGCCGGGCCTCGCCGGGATCGCCCTGCTCCATGGCCGCTTCCCCGTTCTTCAGGTGGGCCTCGAGCCCGCCCCCTCCGCAGGCCGCGGACAGGACGAGCAGGGCCGCCAAAAGGGGCCAGCCCCGGCGCAGGGACGCCCGGGTTCCGCCTGAGGCGCGCACGCCCTACCTCCCGTTACTCGGAACTTTGATTGCTGTAGAAGAGCCAGGCCAGACTCGCCACGAGACCGCCCACCACCCAGGGCTCCACCGACTTGGACCATTCCTTCTCGTTCAGCTCGGGATTGGTGAAGGTGTAGGACTTGCTGGCCACCAGGTCGAGCAGATGCTTGGGGAAGTGATCCGCCAGGAGGACTTCCTGCTGGGTGCTGCTCAGCTCCTCGCCGCTCTCGCCATCCAGGACGCTCACCGCGAGAACGAAGGCACCGGCCCTCTCCACTTCCTTCTTCAGGCCGAGGGCCCTACGGTCCACGCCCGTGTAGCTGATGCGCAGGTCGAGAATGCGGAACTCCAGCAGACGCTCGGCGCCGTCATCCTCGCCCATGGGCCGATGACCGGCATTGCGCAACGAGTTCTTCAGGGCCAGCAGAACCAGGGGATTGCCCGCGCTCTCCTTGCCGGCCTTCACGCCCACCGATTCGGTCAGCCAGGCCTCGAGTGCCTGCACCGACTTGTCGGCCACGTTACGGGTCATCTGGTCGGCCAGGCCCAGATTCGTGGGGAAACCCTCGATTTCGAGAGCCTCGTTCTCCTCGGCCATCAGGGCCGTGGGAAGGAGGGCCCAGATGAAGAGGGCCAGGAGCGGGGTGGCGATTCGGGCGCGAAGCCGTCGAAACAGAGTCATAGCTATCTCCGGTGCTGGATGGACTTTGTGTCGGTATAGAAAGGGCAGGCCTGCCTGTCAAGGGGAAGCGGAATCCAGAATCTCGCCTTTCAGGTCGTAGACATCCGAGTCGGTCACTTCCACGTCCACCCAGTCTCCCAGTTCCAGGCCGGAATCACGGTTCAGATAGACGTAACCGTCCACCTCATAGGCGTCTCGCCAGATGCGAAGAGCGGCCCGGGAGTCCTCGAAGGGCGAGGATTCCAGGGGGCGCAGCCGGCGCTCCTCGGGGAGGCCCTCTCCCAGGGTGATGGTCTCCTCCACCACCCCCGTGAAGCGCTGGCCCACCAGCAGGGCCGAGCGATCCTCGCTCACCGGCATCTGGGCCATCTGTACCCGATCCACGCGATCGGCGATCTCCTCGGCATCGGGGGCTTCGTCCAGGCCCGCCGCCTCGGTGTTCTCCTCGCGGCTGTACCCGAAGACGCCCAGCTTGTCGAAGGGGTGATCCTCGATGAAATCCAGGAGCTGCTGCAGGTCCTCTTCGGTCTCGCCGGGATGTCCCACGAGCACGGTGCTGCGAAGACTCAGATCGGGACGGGCCATGCGCATGTCGCCGATGAGCCTGGAGAGGTAGTCGCGCTTGTGTCCGCGGCGCATGATCCGGAGCATGGAATCGGAAGCGTGTTGGATGGGCATGTCCAGATAGGGAATCACCCGCGGCAGGTCGAACATGCGCAGGAGCATGTCGGCGCTGACCAGGGCGGGATGGAAGTAGAAGAGCCGGATCCAGCGCAGCTCGTCGACCTCCGAGAGCCGCTTCAGCAGTTCGTAGAGGGCCTCGGTTCCGCCGCTGGCGTCCCGACCGTAGTAGGCCGAATCCTGGCTGATCAGGTTGATCTCGCGCACGCCGCCCTCGGCCAGGGAACGCGCCTCTCCGAGGATGTCCTCGGGCGTCCGGCTCTTGAACTTGCCGCGAATGGCCGGAATGGCGCAGAAGGCGCACTTGTGGCTGCATCCCTCGCCCAGTTTCACATAGGCCAGGTGCGGAGGCGTCAGGAGGGGCCGATCCTGGAAGCCGGCGAAACTGATGCGCGGCGCCGTCGGATGCAGGGCGTGCAGCTGGGAGTCGTCCTCACGGAAGAGTCGCCCCACCGCTTCGGCCATGCGCTCCTGCTGCCCGACGCCGGCCAGCAGGTCCACCTCGGGAATCTCCTTGCCCAGTTCCTCGGCGTAGCGCTGGGTGAGGCAGCCGAAGACCAGCAGCTTGCCGCCAGACTCCTTCTTGATCTCGACGAGTTCGAGGATGCGTTCGATGGACTGGCGCTTGGCGTCTTCGATGAAACCGCAGGTGTTGAGCACCAGGAGCCGGGCCTCGAGGGGATCGTCCACGAGGCGAAAGCCGTCCTTCAGCAGGAAGCCGAGGGTCGCCTCGCTGTCCACCAGGTTCTTGCTGCAACCCAGCGACTCCAGATACACCGTTCGGGCGGAAATCACGTCTCGATCTCTTCCTCGAGCACTTCCGGTCCCACCAGGACCTCGCGGGCCTTGCTGCCCGTGTGGGGACCGACGATGCCCGATTCCTCGAGCATGTCCATGAGACGGCTGGCGCGCGTGTAGCCCACGCGGAGGCGTCGCTGCAGCATGGTGGTGCTGCCGAAGCCCTGGAGCACGACGATGCGCTTGGCGTCCTCGTAGAGATCGTCCTGGGCGTTGAAGTCTTCCAGGGAACCGGGCCGCGCCTCCAGCTCCAGAGGCGGCTCGGGCAGGGTGTACTGACGCCAGTGGTCGGTGACCGCCTGCACTTCCTCCGTGCTCGTGAAGGCCCCGTGCAGGCGCTGGGGGTAGGGCGAGCGACCGTGCATGAAGAGCATGTCGCCCCGCCCGATGAGCGTCTCGGCACCGTTGGCGTCGAGGATGGTCTTGCTGTCGAATCGGCTGAATACCTTGAAGGCGATGCGGCTGGGGAAGTTGGCCTTGATCACGCCGTCGATGATGTTCACGCTCGGCCGCTGGGTGGCCAGGATCAGGTGGATGCCCACGGCACGCGCCAGCTGCGCCAGACGCACGATGGGCGTCTGCACGTCCTTGCCCAGGGTCATCATGAGATCGGCGAACTCCTCCACCACGCAGACCAGGAAGGGCAGCCTGGTGGTGACCGTCTCGCCCTCGGCGTCCTTGATCTCGCCGGCCTCGATCTTCGCATTGTACTCGGCGATGGATCGCACACCCGCGGGCTTGAGTTTCTTGTAGCGCGTCTCCATCTCCCCCACGAGCCAGTTGAGGGCCTGCAGGGCCATCTTGTTGTCGGTGATCACCGGATGCAGCAGATGGGGAATCTCGTTGTAGACCGAGAGCTCGAGCATCTTGGGATCCACCAGGAAGAGCCTCAGGCTCTCCGGCGTGTGCTGCAGCAGCAGACTCACGAGGATGCTGTTGATACAGACGCTCTTGCCCGTGCCCGTGGCGCCGGCCACGAGCAGGTGCGGGGCCTCGGAAAGATCGGCCCAGGTGGGCCTGCCATCCACGTCCACACCCAGGGCCAGGGACAGGTTGCCCTTCACTCCGGCGAAGTGTTCTGCGTCGATGACCTCGCGCAGGCGGATGACCCGGGGCGAGCTGTTGGGCAACTCGACGCCCACGGCGGCCTTGCCCGGGATGGGCGCCACGAGCCGCAGTTCCTTGCTGCGCAGCGCCAGGGCCAGGTCTTCGCGACGGCCGGTGATCTGGCTCACCTTCACGCCATCCTCCGGCTCAAACTCGAAGGTGGAGACCACCGGACCCTGCTTCATGGCGCTCACGCGCCCTCCGATGTTGAAGGTGCTGAGCTTGTCCACCAGGACCTGGGACTGCATCTCCATCTGGCGGCGGTCCTCGCCGCTTCCGGCCGGTTCGGCCGGGTTGAGCAGACTCGAATCCGGAAGGATGTACTCCCCCGATCGCCGGGGTTTCGGCTTGGCCTTGCGCCTGGGGCGGTCGACCTTAGGCGCTTCGTTTTCCGGTTCGGGACTCGTGACCGGAGCCTCGGGACTCGAAACACGTGACTCGTGACTACTTCCCGTCGCCGCCGCGACGAAGCTCTGCTCGGCTTCCTCATGCTCAGGCTGGTAGCTGGTCGCTGCTTGCTGGCTGCTTTTTGCTTCCCGCCTTTCGGCCCGCCGCATGCGCCCGTGCTCCCACCATGCGCCCAGATTTGCGAAGGATCTCATCAGGCCTCTCCCCATCCAGGCCAGTGCCAGCCAGATCCATCGGAAGGGTGCGGTGAGAACTCGAAGCAGGGGTCTCGGATCGGGGAAATTGAATCGCCGGCGGCGTTTGGGCGGCGCCGGAAGAATGGCCAGCAAGGCCACGAGGCTCAGGAAGATGACGAGCACCGTAGCGCCGATGCGCCCGAGAAGTGCTTCCTGGCCTTCGGCCAGAAGTCCGCCCAGCCATCCGCCCCAGTCGGAGGCCGCGAGGGTGCTGCCCTCGCGGCGAAGCAGCCATCCGGACCAGAGCAGGAGCAGCAAACTGCCGCCCCCCCAGATCAGGGACAGTCGTCGAGCGCTCAGGGAGAAGAACTCGCGGGCGGCCAAGAGCAGCAGCAGGGACACGCTCAGGATCAGGCCCGTCGATCGGCCCAGGAAAGCCACGGTGAGCTTGGCCAGGACCGCCCCCACGAAACCGAAGGCGTTCTCGGCATTTCGGAGCGAGGGATCCCAGCCCCAGCCCTGCCAGTCGCCTGGGCTGAAGGTGGCGAGACTGCCGGCCAGGATCACGGCCACGGCCAGCGCGGCCAGTCCGCGGATGAGCCGGTTTCGCGTCATGCCTCTCCCTCACCGGCGACGCGCCAGTCTTCCTCGTCCAGGAATCGCGTGTTCACCTCGCCGGACAGGAATCGAGGGTGGCGCATCATGCTCTGGTGGAATGGAACGGTGCTGGGCACGCCCTCGATGATGGTCTCGTCCAGAGCCCTGCGCATGCGGGAGAGCGCCTCCTCGCGATCGCGACCGTGGCAGATGAGTTTGGCGATCATGGAATCGTAGTAGGGCGGAATGTTGTAGCCGGCGTAGACGTGGCTGTCCACTCGCACGCCCGGTCCACCCGGGGTGTGGAAGGACTCCACCCGTCCCGGGGCCGGCGCGAAATCGCGGTCGGGATCCTCGGCGTTCAGCCGGCACTCGATGGCATGGCCGTTGAGCTCGATATCCTTCTGTCTGACCTGCAGGGGCTCGCCCGCGGCGATTCGGATCTGCTCCTTGATCAGATCCATGCCGGTGACCATCTCGCTCACGGGGTGTTCCACCTGGATGCGCGTGTTCATCTCCATGAAGTAGAACTTCCGGTCGGCCGTGAGCAGGAATTCCACCGTTCCCGCCGAGTAGTAGTCGGCCGCCTTGACGGCCTTCACCGCGGCGTCGCCGAGCTGCTCGCGGAGCTTCTCGTCCACCGCCGGCGAGGGCGATTCCTCGATGAGTTTCTGGTGACGACGCTGCACCGAGCAATCCCGCTCGCCCAGGTGCACCACGTTGCCCTGATGGTCGGCGAGAATCTGCATCTCCACATGACGTGGTCCCACCAGGAACTTCTCGATGTAGAGGTCGCCGTTGCCGAAGGCCGCCAGGGCCTCGCCCTGGGCCATGTCGAAACTGCGGCGGAACTCATCCTCGTCCCAGGCCACGCGCATGCCCTTGCCGCCTCCGCCGGCGCTGGCCTTGATGATCACGGGAAAGCCGATCTCCCGGGCGATCTGCATGCCCAGCACCTCGTCGCCCACCACGCCCTCGCTTCCGGGCACCACGGGCACGCCGCCGGCGAGCATGGTCTCACGGGCCAGGGCCTTGTCCCCCATGCGCAGGATGGCCTGGGGCGCCGGCCCCACGAAGGTGAGTCCGTGGGAACCGCAGATCTCCGCGAAGTGGGCGTTCTCGGCGAGGAAGCCGTAACCCGGATGGATGGCGTCCGCCCCGGTCACCTCGGCCGCGCTGAGAATGTTGGAGATGTTCAGGTAGCTGCGCGCCGAGGGCGGCGGTCCGATGCACACCGACTCCTGAGCGAACTTCACATGAAGGCTGTCCTCGTCGGCCTCCGAGTGCAGGGCCACCGTCTCGATGCCCAGTTCCTCGCAGGCTCGGAAGATTCGAAGCGCGATCTCGCCGCGATTGGCCACCACCATCTTGCGAAACATGTCAGTCCTCTTGGATGCGCATGAGTACCTGGCCGAATTCCACGGGGGCTCCGTCCTCCAGCAGGATCTCCTTGATGGTGCCGCTGACGCCGCACTCGATCTCGTTCATGAGTTTCATGGCCTCGATGATGCAGAGCACCGTGCCCGACTGCACCTTGCCTCCCTCGTCCACGAAGGGATCGGAGCCGGGATTGGGAGAGCGATAAAAGGTGCCCACCATGGGCGCCGTCACCTCGTGGAGACCGTGGCTGGATTCCACGGCCGGCGCGGCGGCCGCGGCGGCTTGAGCTGCGGGGGCTGCGGCGGCCACGGGTGCCGCGGCCACGGCCGAGCTCTTGCGGGACACACGGATGCGATTCAGGCCAAAGGGGCCGCTGAAGGCTTCGATCTCGCCGACATCCTCGTGCTCCCGCAACAGGGCGATCAATTTGCGGATATGGGCCTCGCGCATGGGACTCCTTTCAGTCGAGGGCTTCCGTCAGGCTAAGAGAGGCGCTAGGGCCCTGGCAAGCGGAATCACGATCCTGCCAACTCCATGAGCGCCAAGCGATAGCCACTCGCCCCGAAACCGCTGATCAGGCCGCGGCAGGCGGCGGCGGTGATGGAGTGGCGCCGCCATCTCTCGCGACCGTGGATATTGCTCAGATGCACTTCAACCACCGGCACGCTGATCGCCGCGATGGCGTCGCGCAGCGCCACGCTGGAATGGGTGAATCCGCCCGGATTGAGGACCACGCCGTCCATCCGTCCCTCGGCGCCGTGGAGGGCCTCGATGAGCGCCCCTTCGCTGTTGGAATGGAGGAACTCGAGCTCCATGTCCCGACCGGTGGCCCAGGCCTTCAGGCCTTCGTGAAGCTCATCCAGGCTCTTGCTTCCATACACGCCCGGCTCACGCTTCCCTAAAAGGTTCAGATTCGGTCCCTGAAGGATCAGGAATCGCTGGGACATCAGTTCTCCTTCTCGTCGGACTGGCGTAGGGAATCGTCGCCGAGATCCCAGAAGTCCGGATCGGACAGGCTGGGCGCGGGCAGTAGCTCGCCTTCCAAAAGGTCGGGGCGGGTAGCCTGTTCGGCTTCGGGACGGGTGAGCACCTCCTCCAGATCTTCCCCGATGGGCAGGGGCCGCTCCTCGGCGGCCGGCGTTCCGCCGCTCTGGAGTTCGGCCAGCAGGTCCTCGTGCTCGGGATCCCCGGGATCGGCCTCGGCCCAGCGATGCAGCAGGGCTTCCGCCTCTTCGCTTCGTCCTCCAGCCGCGGCCATGGCGCTCAGGGCCCGCAGGGCGGCCAGGTTGCCCGGGTCGGCCTCCAGCGCGAGCCTGTAGTGCTTCTCAGCGCCGTCCGGATCCCCCGCTCGCCCGGCCAGGCGGGCCAGGAAGACCTGGGCCGCGGCACCTGGCATCTGAAGCGCCAGTCGACGGGCCTCCTCGACCTCGCCCTCACGGAGCTTCGCCTCGGCCCGCTGCAGGGGCGAGGGCAACTTTCCGGCGTCACGGGGCTCAGAGTTCACTGAAATCACTTCCACTAAGGCGTTGAAGAATGGATCTTTGGGCTTTCGGCCGAGAATAGGCCCAAGCCCCGGGAAGGGTCAAGGACGCAGTTCTTCGAGGCAATCCAGCACCTGGGACTCCTCGAGTTCCACACCCCAGTGGGGCCTGCCCCAGTCCTCCAGCAGCACCCAGCGAACACGTCCCTCGCGGGCCTTCTTGTCCCGCCCCATGATCTCGAGGATGCGGTCCGGTTCCAACCCGGACGGCAGCCGGACCGGCAGGCCAGCCCGCCCCAGCAGGGTACCCATGCGTGAGGACATGCCGGCGGGCGTCAGGCCCTGCCTCTCGCCCAGCTTCAGGGCCGCCACCATGCCCAGAGCCACGCACTCGCCGTGCAACCAGGCGGGATCCAGCCCAGCGCTCTCCACGGCGTGGCCCAGGGTGTGGCCGAAGTTGAGGATCTCGCGCAGGCCGGATTCCCGCTCGTCCTCCTGCACCACCTCGGCCTTGAGCTGGCAGGATCGATGGACGGCCGCCTCCAGGTCTTCGCCGTTCTGCTGGAGCAGCACGTCCAGCTTCGATTCGAGCTCATCGAGCAGAGCAGTATCGGCGATGGCCGCCATCTTGATGAGCTCGGCCAGGCCCGCGCGTTTCTCTCGGATGTCGAGGGTATCCAGGAAGGCCAGATCCGCGAGGACGGCCCGGGGCTGGTGGAAGTATCCCACGGCGTTCTTGGCGCCGGGCAGGTTCACGGCCACCTTTCCCCCCACGCTGGAATCCACCTGGGACAGCAGGGTCGTGGGAATCTGCAGGAAGGGAATACCTCGGAAGTAGCTGGCGGCGATGGTTCCGCCGAGATCGCCGGTGACGCCTCCGCCCACGGCGAGCAGCAGACCGTCCCGACCGATTCCGAGCTCGAGCAGTGCCACGCAGAGGCGTTCCACCTCGGCCAGGGTCTTGCTGCCCTCTCCACGGGGCACATAGAGACGGGGAATGTCTCCCAGATAGACGTCCAGGGCGGCAGGCTGCACCTCGGCCAGATACTCGTCCACGAGGGCCACCGCCCTGCGTGGCTCACCGAGTTCCTGGCGCAACTTCGGGGCCAGCTCGCGGCCGATGTGGATGGAGTAGCTGCGCTCCCCCAGATCCAGGCGCAGAGATCGCATGCTCACCTCAGAATTGGAAGGTGGTGGCCAGGGCTTCCAGCTCGCGCATGTAGGGGTGCTTGTCCAGACCCGGCGCGTAGAGCATCAGGTCCAGGGCCAGCATGCGTTTGCGGGATTCGTCGTAGAAATAGTAGCTCACGAAGGGACCGCCGGTGAGGTCGTCCTCATTCTGCCAGATGCCGGTCTGCCGGATGACTTCCCGATCGCCCATGACATCGGCAGCGAATCCGCCTTCGCCGGCCAGCATGGTGTCGCCGTAGAGCGTGTCGGTGACCCCGGCCCGGAAGGCCATGAGGAAGGTGGAGTCGGCCAGGGTCGGCGCGCGGTCCATCTCGTCCATCCAGTATACGGCGATGCCCCGGCTGGGATCCTTGCGGTGCAGCTCGATGGCCTGCAGGTCGGGCCGCTCCTGCAGGAGGTGATACTCCTTGGGATAGCGCACCGAGAAGTTGTACTTCCGCCAGAGGTACTTACTGCCGCCCTTGTTCTCCCGACCGCTGAGCAGGTACTGGCGGTAGCGGCGCAAGGTGCTGTCGCGGAAACGGCGGCGCAGGGTGGGCGCCATGCGCGCGAGGACGTAGTCCTCCTCGTCGGGACTGTCCATGAGCACGAAATAGACATCCTGTCCCCGAGCCCAGAGATCCTCGCGGTAGAGCACCAGGTGGCCCTCCACGCGGGCCCGCTCGAAGATTTCCCGGCCGAGCATCTTCCTCACCGAGGTCCGCAGACTGCCCTCGCGGTCGGTGCGAACCATCACCAGGATGTTCTTGCGGTCGCGATTGCCGGCCAGGGACTTGCCCTCGCGCAGGAAGACGTTGAACTCGTTCTCGTCCTCGAAGGTGTATCGCACCGTATGGCTGAGCTGTTGGGTGAAGCTGCGCAGGGCCGGATCGAAGCGCCCGCTCTCGGTGAAGAGATAGATGTCCGAATAGGGCCCCACCGCGGGGATGAGTCGCTTCTCGCTGCATCCGCTCAGAAGCACCGCGACAAGGATGGCGCCCGCGAGGATGCGGGCAAAGAGAATCCGCTCCGGCCGTCTCATGCAGGCAGCATAGAAGAGGGGCCGGAGCGGGTCAAACGATCAAATCAGTCAGTGTCCTGTCCCGTGACGCTGTCGGCGGGGCTGGCCGACTGGGGACGTGCATTTTCCAGTTCGGACCCCTGGGGAAGTCCGCCGCTGTGATCGAGCACGGGGCGCACGCTGCCGGGAGCGGGCTCCACCCAACCGGGACGTCCCTGGCGGGCGTTCTCGTCGAGGCCGGTCGTGGCCTCGGCTCCCTGGAACTCGGGTCCGCCCGAGGAGAACTGGCTCTGGTACCAGAAGGTGCCGCCGGTCACCACGATGAGCAGGGCCGCCGCGGCCGAGAGGCCGAAGCGCCAGAGATCACGACGGGCGCCGCGCTCGTCGAAGCTCACCGTCTCGCGTTGAGCCATGGCCACCTGCAGTTTTCGACGCAGGTTCCACTCGAAGTTGTCCGAAGGACTCTCCATGGCCTCTTCCTTCAACATGGCCAGGCCGGTCTTCAGGTCGTCGAGATAGGCCGAGCAGTCGGAGCAGCCTTCCAGGTGCCCGTTGAGTTTCGACTGCCCGGACGGATCCAGACGCTCATCGAGAAAGAGTGAAATCTGCTCCTTGGCACGTTTGCAGTTCATGCAGGGGTCCTCCTAAACCAAGGTGTCGGCATCGGTGCCGAAGCTTGCGACCCAGTTCTCGCGGAAGTGCGAGCGGGCGCGGTTGATGCGGCTGCGCACGGTCCCGATCTTCAGTCCCGTCGCCGCGGATATTTCCTCGTAGCTGAGATCCCCGTACTCCCGCAGCAGAAATGGCTCGCGGTAGTGCTCGGGAATCTTGGTGACGATCTGCGCCACCCTTTCCTTCATCTCGGTGTTGCGCACGTCCCGGTCTGGTAGATGGCCCTGGTCGGGAAGTTCCATCTCGACCTTCTCGCCGTCGGGGCGTCCCACCATGGGGATGCGTCCGATGGGACTGCGCTTCTTCCGGCGCATGTGATTGCGCACCAGGTTCAGCCCGATGGTGTAGAGCCAGGTGGAGAATCGCGCGATGGTGCGGTACTTGTCCGCATGGATGAAAGCGCGAACGAAGGTGTCCTGGGCGATCTCCTCGGCCAGATCGGGATCGCGCACCATCTTGAGAATGAAGTTGAAGAGGCGATCCTTGTATCGCATCACGAGCTGATCGTAGGCCTGGCGCTGGCCCTCCTGGACCTGAAGAATCAGATCCTCGTCGCTCAGATTGTCGTGGGGATGGATGGCCATCCGCTTCTCCTGCATGGGTCCTCCAGGGGCTGTGCTCGGCGGTCTACCCGGCCCATCCCGGGAAGTTCCCAATAAATCGGACCTATCTTGCTGCCGGGGAATCGTTTTCCATCTCTGGAAACCACCAGGAGCGACCGGATCCTACTGGAAGAACAGATCCTGAGGCTCCCAATCCATGTTTTTGGGCCGACGGGTGACGAGGCGAATCTTTCCGCCCTCCTCCAGATGGATGTCCAGACGGATCCGCCGCCCTCCCAGCTGGGTCTCCCAGCGGCAATCTAGCCGACCCTGGGCCGTCATCCAAATCAGCGACCTGGCCTTCGTGCCACTTCGACGAAGCCGGGCGGGCATCCCACCCAGTAGGCCCTCCTCTGCCCGGCCGTGGCGATCCTCCCAGAAGTTGTTGATCTGCAGGAACTCCTCGATGCCCTCGCCAGTCAGGAAGGCCGCCATGAACGATACCCCCAACTGCTTCAGGGGAGCGAGGGTCGCGCCGCCCGGATCCAGCGGAGACTCCATGCCCTGGGGTTCGCTCCAGCCCAGGAGGGCTCCTCCGTCGAAGAGCAGAATCTGGGCCTCGGGTAGCAGTGGAGCGGGCGGCCAGGTCCAGCGCAGGGATCCCAGATCCGGGCTCAGGAGCCGCAGCTCCAGATCGCCCGATCGTTGGGCCCAGGATTCCATGTAGGTCCAGCGGGATTGAATGCGAAGGGAAGCCTCCTGGCTGGAGGCCGTGGAATCAGGGATTGGCAGGAATTGAAACAGACTGCTCAAGAGGATGACCAGGAAGGGCCTAGCGATCTTTCTCCTCCGCGTCTTTCTCGTCGCCACCGGTGATTTCCTTTTTCCCCTTGAGGCCCTGCTGGAATTCGCGAACGCCCGAGCCGAGGCCGCGAGCGAGTTCGGGAATCTTGCGGCCCCCGAACAGGAGCAGCAAAGCAAGAACGAGAAGAATAAGTTCCCAGTGACCGATCATCGCGAACATAGCACTCCCCCGTGGTTCTGCATGACGATAGCGCATGGGGACGGGAAGTCAAGAACTTGGAGCGAGGCGTTTCTAGTAGAGTGTCTTCAGGACGGAGAAGCTGGTGGTCTCCGCGGCGCTCTCGTCCACGCAGGTTCCCAGGGCGCCGATGAGACCACAGCCGCCGCTGTTGGCGGGCAGGCACTGGGAGTAGCTCTCCAGGCGCAGGTCCCCGCCCTCCAGGTCGCAGAAGGATGCATCCCCCGGCACGTGACCGCCGCCGTCGATGCCGCAGAAGTCGCCGTTGTTGCAGGCCAGATAGGGCGTAGCGCCTTCACCGCAGAGGATGCGCTCGAGGATGCAGTTCTGGAACTCCGGCGAACCTAGCCGGATGTAGAGGGACGCGTTCCCGCAGCAGAGGCTGGTTCCCGCGAAGGTGCAGTTCTGGAAGCGCTGCCCCTCGCCCAGAGGACCCTCGCCCTCCATGTAGATGGCCGCCCCGTCGGTCCCCCAGCTGTAGTTCCGGTACAGGACGCAGAAATTCGCTTCGAGATCCACGTTGCGCGCGAAGATGGCGCCGCCTTCCAGCATGGATCCGCAGTCCCAGATCTCGACCCGGTCCATGCGGACCCGGGCGTTCTCCAGATAGAGACCACCGCCCCGGGTGGCGAATCCGTAGCGGATCCGGAGGTTCTCGAGGACTAGAAGACGTTCATCGTCCCGGAGCTGGCCCACGGGATGTTCCAGAAGGCCCTCGATGATCACGTCCTCTGGCTTGGCGCCGGTGCCGAGAAGCGTGATGCCGCCCCTGAGGTTCAGGGACTCCGCGTAGATGCCCGGCGCCAGTTCGATGACGTCACCGTCCTGGGATGCGTCGATGGCGGCCTGCACCGTGGCGTGGTCGGCCGGCACGCGCAGGGTGTCGGCCCCGGCGGCCATGGCCATCAGCAAGAGCATGGATGTGAGTATCCAGCGGATCATGGAGCGTCCTTCGGGAATGCCTACTTGAGCAGCATCAGTTTTCGGGTCTGAACCTGCTCGTCGGCTTTCAGGCGCAGGAGATATAGCCCCGAGGGCATGGGCCGGCCAAGGTCGTCCCGACCATCCCACTCCATCAGATGATCGCCTGGGCCGAGAGGATTCGCCCAGATTTCGCGAACCCGGCGTCCCCGGGGATCGAGGACCTCCAGCTTGACCCGGCTGCCGCGGTCCAGCCTGAAGTGCAGGAAGGTCTTGGGATTGAAGGGATTGGGCCAGTTGGGCAGGAGCCTTGCCGCCGCCTGCCCGGCCTCCAGGGGCACATCGGTGCCGTCATGAACAGTCAGCCGGAGGCACCACTCGTTGAGCTGTCCCGTATCGGCACTGGCGAAATCGGCCACGTGCATGACCCAGGGGCCGTCGGCGAATTCATCCGCGAAGAGACCGAGGTTCTGCACTGGACCGATCTCCAGGGGATACCAGCCATAGATCTCGTTCAGGTTGCTGCCGCTGCGGAAGTGCAGGAGGCAGGTGGTTCCCGCGGGCGATTTCAGATAGGCCACCAGATCGCCGATCCAGGTGTGATGGATGTCGAGGAAGACCTCCACCTGTTCCACGAATCCACCGCCGCTGACCATGATGGTGTCGGAGACGCCGAAGGGATCGTCATCGGGAATGGGCAGTTCGGGGCTACTGCAGTCGCTGAACTGGATCACGGGATTCAGGGAGAAGTAGAGATCGTCCACATGTTCCCCGTCATCGAGTTCGTAGTTCGAGAAGGCGCTGCGGAAGCCCTCCTTGGACACGGTGATGCTGTAGCGGGTGCCCCCGAAGAGACCATCGATCAGGAAGTGCCCCTCGGAGTCCGTTTCGGTCCAGTGCCCTCCCGGCTGCACCTGGACCTTCGCGGCGCGATGATCGTCCTCCCCGACGAGATGCACCTGCCCCGAAAAGGACGCGTCGCCCAGGTCCTCTGTGCCGAGCCAGGTGACGGCGTTCTCGAGAAGCTGAATCCTCTCCAATGGATCCACGGCCGAGTAGCGGAAGGGCAGGTAGATGATCTGTCCGCCCGTAGGCGCGGGATCGGCGTCGTAGGCCAGGTATCCCGCCGTGGGTGGCCCGGGAATCCAGAAGTAGGGAACCAGGGCATCGTTGGCCGGCGTCACCGCGTCGGTGTCGGTGTAGGTCTCCACCGTCAGTCCCAGGAGCGCGGGCAGCGCATTGGGCACGGTGGCCAGGGGGTGCTCCGATTCCACCAGGGTCAGGGCCGACTCCGGATCACCCAGCCAGCTGCCGCCATGGAGCACCGCGGACGCGAAGAGCGGATCGCCGGGAATCCAGTGGTATGCGATATCTCCGCCCTCGATGAGCAGTTTGCCTCCATCGGTGACGTAGTGGCGAAGCGAGGCCCGCCAGGCTGGATTACCCAGGGGAAGCGGATGATTCCCCGAGGACCAGAGCACCACATCCGCGAAGGTCCAGGTCCAGGGCTCGCTGATGTCCGAGGGTACGATGGTAACCGAATGGCCCAACGCGATGAGGTCCGATTCCAGTTCCGAGATGGAGCTTCGGGGCGAGATCTCCCCGCCGCGGTGCTCGGGGCTCTTCGCGTTGCGCAGTCCCTCGTCGAAACCGTCATCAATGAGCAGGATGTCGAAAGCGCCGGCAGGCAGTGCGGCAGACATCAATACCAGAACGGTGCATAGGATTCGAAGCATGGACTCTCCGGCATCAATTGGGATGAGATCCATTTTATCACAAATCCCGCCCCTCGCTCAACGAGGGACGGGACTCGCAAATCGAGCGTTTTCAGGCTATTCAGACCCCTGGGCATAGAATCCCATGGCGTCCCGGGCCTCCTTCAGCACTTCCTGGGCGATGCCCCGGCAGCGCTCGGCGCCGGCGGCGAGGATCTCGCGTACCCGCTCGGGATGGGCCCTGAACTCTTCGTAGCGCTCCCGCACCGGCCCCATGGCGGCGTCGATGTTCTCGGCCAGCACCTTCTTGCAATCGAAGCATCCGATCCCGGCGCTGCGGCAACCGGCCGCTAATTCCTCGAGCTTCTCACCGGGCGTGTAGGTCTGATGGATGGTGTAGATGTTGCAGATGTCCGGGTCGCCCGGATCGTCCCGCCGTACGCGGTTGGTGTCGGTGACGGCTGGCTTGAGGGCGTTCCAGATCTCGTCGGCGTCGGCCAGCATGCGCAGGGTGTTGCCAAGGCTCTTGCTCATCTTGGCCTGCCCGTCCAGGCCCAGGATGCGCTTGGCCCCGGAGAGAATGGGCTCGGGCTCCGGAAAGACGTCGCCGAAGCGGGCGTTGAACTTCCGGGCGATTTCCCGGGCAAGTTCCAGATGCTGGATCTGATCCTCGCCCACCGGCACCAGTTCGCCCTTGTAGAGCAGGATGTCGGCGGTCTGCAGCACCGGATAGTCCAGCAGCCCCGCATTGATATTCTTGCGATTCTTCTGGCTCTTGTCCTTGAACTGGGTCATGCGCTCCAGGTCTCCCAGGGGCGTGACCGTGTTGAAGAGCCAGGCCAGTTCGGTATGCTCGGGAACCATGGACTGGATGAACAGGGTGGCCTTCTCGGGATCCACCCCCGCGGCCAGGACCGAGGTGGCCATGTCCAGGCTCTTGGCCGAGAGCTGGTCGATTTCGTAGGGCTGGGTCACCGCGTGGTAGTCCACTACGCAGTAGAAGCATTCGTACTCCTCCTGGAGACGGACCCAGTTCTTGAGGGCCCCCGCGTAGTTGCCCAGATGGGCCTCGCCGGATGGCTGGATACCGCTAAACACGCGCTTCATGGGGTCCTCACTCAGGTCAAAATTTAAGTCATTGCTCCCACGGAGCTTAGAAAATACCCGGCTCCGGAGCCCTCCAAGCGTCTTGCGACGCCTCTTCGGCTTTGTTAGAATGCTTGGGACGACACCTGGATTAAGCCCCTAAGTGACGTCATTTCAAGAGAATACGCCTTGCCTATCCGGGTACGGCGTGCGGATTGCTCTCGGAGAGCGGGCCGGCCCTACCCGGCCCGTTTTCCTTTTTGGTGGCCTTGGCCGTGGCCATAGCCTCAGCAAACACTGTCACTTCCAGGCCTAGCTTCAGGTCGGCTCTCAGGCCAGCGCCTTCTTGAATTCCTCGGTAAGCAGGGGCACCACCTCGAAGAGGTCGCCCTCGATGCCATAGTCGGCCACCTTGAAGATGGGCGCCTCCGGATCCTTGTTCACGGCCACGATGTAGCGGCTTGAACTCATGCCCGCCAGATGCTGGATGGCCCCGGAGATGCCGCAGGCGATGTAGAGCACCGGGCTCACGGTCTTGCCCGTCTGTCCCACCTGATCGCCATGCTCGCGCCAGCCGGCGTCCACGGCGGCCCGGCTGGCCCCCACCGCGGCTCCCAGAACCTCGGCGAGTTCCTCGAGAATCTTGAACTCGTCCGGGCCCTTCATGCCACGCCCGCCGGACACGATGACCTTGGCCTCCTGCAGCGGCACCTTGTCCAGGGCCGCCGCCACGGCCTCCTTCACCGCCGTGCGCAGATCGCCGGGAACTTCGCCCCCCAGGGCCTCCACGGCGCCGGCGGCACCCGCGTCCTCATCCATGGCCTGGAAGAGGTTGGGACGCAGGGTGGCGATGGCCGGTGAACCCTCGAGGGTCACCGTCTCCAGGGCCTTGCCCGCGAAGATGGGACGGGTGAAGTGCAGCGCTCCGTCCTTGTTCTCCACCGCCGTCACGTCCACGGCCAGCCCCGAATCCAGGGCCATGGCCAGGCGGGCGGACAGTTCGCGTCCGTGGGTGCTCACGGGCATGAACAGATAGTCGGCACCGGCGCCACCGAGAGCCTGGCTCAGCAGATGCACCTGCGCCTCGAGGTTGAACTGCTCGTGGACCTCACCGTCGGCCGTGAGCACCTTGCTCGCGCCGCAGCGTCCCGCCAGGGCGGCCGCCTCGTCCAGTCCCTTGCCGATGAGCACCGCGGTGACCTCGCCACCGTCGGCCTGTCGCTTGGCCTCGCCGAGCACTTCCAGGGAAGGCTTGCTCAGGCCCGTGGGCCCCATTTCCAGATAAACCCAAATGTTCGCCATCGCTCGCCTCCCTAGACCGCGTGGGCTTCGTCACGCAGAAGCCTGACCAGTTCGGATACCTTCTCGTTCGTCTCGCCCTCGAGCATGCGCCCCTCGGCGCGCGGGGGCGGCGAGCTGAGCCCCTGAACCTTGACCTTGGCGGCCGGCGTGATGCCCAGATCCGCCAGGCTCAGCACTTCCTTGGGCTTTCGCGCGGCCTGCATGATGCCGGGCAGGCTGGGATACCGCGGTTCATTGAGGCCCTTGGTGCAGGTGAAGAGCGCCGGGAGACCGATCTCCAGGGTTTCCTTCACGCCCTCGGCCTCGCGGGAGACCGTGGCCGTCGTGCCGTCCAGGGCGAAGGAGGTGATGAAGGTCACGGCCGGCATGCCCAGCTTCTGGGCAACGGCGGGCCCCACCTGGTGGGTGTCGCTGTCCACCGACTGCTTGCCGCAGAACACGAGGTCGAACTCCTCGCGGGCGATCATGGCCGCCAGAATCTCGGCACGGACCGAAGCGTCGGCGCTTCCGAGTTCGGCGTCGCGAACCACCACCGCGCGATCGCCACCCATGGCCAGGGCCGTCTTGAGCGCTTCGTCGGCGGAGTCGGGACCGAGATTGAAGATGACCACCTCGCCCCCGCTGGCTTCCTTGAGCTTGATCGCCTCCTCCACGGCGTATTCGTCGTAGGGATTCAGCACGAGCTGCACGCCGGCGTAATCCATGCCCGATCCGTCCGGGAGGACCTGGATCTTGGCGGCCGTATCCGCCACCTGCTTCACCATCACGGCAATCTTCATGGCCTTCCTTTCTACATGTCCAAGAGCTGCCGCGCCATGACCAGGCGCTGCACCTCGCTGGTTCCTTCATAGATCTCCGTGACGCGGGCGTCGCGGAAGATCCTTTCCACCTTGTATTCCTTGCTGTATCCGTATCCGCCGTGGATCTGCACGGCTTCCTCCGCGCACTTCACCGCAGCCTGGCTGGCAAAGAGCTTTGCCGTGGCCGCCGGCAGGATGACCGGCTCGCCGCCGTCGGCGGCCACCGCCGCGCGGTAGGTGAGCAGACGGCTGGCCTCCACCAGGGAGTGCATGTCGGTGAGTTTCTCCTGGATGGATTGGAAGCGACCGATGGGCTGTCCGAACTGCTCCCGCTCGCGGCTGTACTGCAGCGCCTCTTCCAGGGCCGCCTCGGCCATACCCAGGGCCTGGGCGGCGATGCCGATGCGCCCGTAGTTGAGCATCTCGAGGGCCATGGGGTAGCCGCGCCCCTCCTCGCCGAGTAGCGCGTCTTCGGGAACGTAGACATCCTCCAGATTCACCATGACCGTGGACGAGGAGTTCAGGCCCATCTTCGCTTCCTCGGGACCGGGCTGGACGCCTTCGGCGTTCATGTCGAGGATGAAGGCGCTGATACCCTTGCTCCCCGCCTCGGGATCGGTCTTGGCGTAGAGGATTCCGAAGGCGGCGTATCCGGCGTTGGTGATGAAGGCCTTGCTGCCGGTGAGCCGCCATCCGCCGTCGACCTTCTCGGCCCGGCAGGCCAGGGAGGCGGCATCGCTGCCCGCACCCGGCTCGGTGAGCAGGTAGGCGCCAAGGGCCTCGCCGGAGGCTGCCGCGGGCAGCCACTTGGCCTTCTGCTGCTCGGTTCCGAACTTGTGGATGGTGCCGCAGCCCAGGGTGTTGTGCACCGATAGCACCACGGCCGTGGATGCGCAGCTCTTGGCGATCTCTTCCAGCACGAGGATGTAGGACAGGAAATCCATGCCCGAGCCGCCGTACTCCGTGGGCACGGTCACGCCCATGAGCCCCAGGGCGGCGGCCTTCTTGAGGATCTCCGTGGGGAAGCGATGCTCCGCATCGGAATCGGAGGCCACCGGATCGATTTCCTTGCGCGCGAAGTCGCGCACCATCTCACGCAGAATGCTCTGCTCTTCACTTAGTTGGAAGTCCATGCCAACCTCGATAAGCCGGGAATCGGAAAGACAGTTTAGGAAAAGCCGTTGTCTTTCACAAGCGCAAAGCGTTCAGGACAAAGCCTTTCGGAGCCTCTCGAGGAAGTCCTGGGTCATGCGGAAGGTGGCTCCCCAGATGATCTCGCCCTCGTAGGGGAAGGCCGGAACCGAGAGACGCAGGTGCCCTTCTTCCACGATGACCTGCCGCTGGGAGTTCGGAACCATGAGCCAGGCGAGGGGCACCGTGAAAACCCGATCCACCTCCTCCTCGCTGTTGGGACGATAGACACCCTCCGGCCACAGGCTGAGGAAGGGTAGGATGCGGAATTCGCGCAGGGTCTCGGTGGGCCGAAGGCGGGCCAGGTAGCGCACCGTAGAAGGTGCGACCCCCACTTCCTCCTCGGCCTCCCTGAGAGCCGTATGATAGGGACCCGCGTCACCGTCCTCGCGGATTCCACCCGGGAAGGCCACCTGTCCCCGATGATGGGGAAGGCTGGAGGAGCGGCGCGTGTAGAGCAGGGAGGGGCCGTCCGCCGTGTCGAGCAGCGGCAGGAGCACGGCCGCGGGGCGCAGCCCGCCTCGAAGGTCGAAATCGCTGGGCGGTTCGCTGCCGTCGCGGAGCAGTTCCGCCAGCTCGGGCAGGCAGGGCAGATCAAGAGCCAAGTTTGCCGTCCTCGCCGAGGGGACCGAAGAACTCGCTGCGCCGATCCTCGAGAAGGTGGTTGTGGTCGGTGAGCCACTTGTCCCGGGCGAGTCGTGGATCGAAATCCACCACCGCCGCGGCCACCTCGCCCGCCGGCAGTTCCAGGAGCAGCTCGCCCCTGTGCCCCATGAGCTGGGAGGAGCCGGTGAAATCCAGACTGGGGCCATCCTCGTAAGCCTCCGCGCCCACGCGATTCACCGTGGCGATGAAGACGGAGTTCTCCACCGAACGGGCGAACATGGAGCGCTGGCAGTAGGGCGTCACCAGGTTCGAGGGATGCAGGATCAGATCCGCGCCCTCCAGGGCCATGAGCCGGACCACCTCGGGGAAGACCCAATCGAAGCAGATCTTCAGCCCCAGCCGAGCGCCGCGGAATTCCACAACGGGAGGAGGACGATCCCCCGCGTCGAAGACCTGCTTCTCACGGGAGAAGAGGTGCAGCTTGCGGTAGAAGACCGGCGCTTCCCCCGGTCGCAGCAGCACGGCGGCGTTGAAGAGATGGGCTCCGTCCCGCAGGGGAAAGCCGGCCACCACGGCGGCGTCCTTCCGCTCGGACAGCTCCCGGAAGAAGTCGAGTCCATCGCCCGAGTCGGTGCTCTCGGCCAGGGCGAGGAAGCGGTCCCGCTCGGCGATGGCGTATCCCGTGGTGCAGAGTTCGGGGAAGCAGAAGAGATCGGCCTCCAGGCTTTCCACTGCCTTGGCCATGTCCGCCAGATTCTGCGCCTTGTCTCCGAGCACGGGGTGGGTCTGAACCAGGGCCAGTCTCATCAGGCCTCCTTTACCCAGCGCCAGGCTTCGGCCAGGGACGCCTTCTTGCCGGTCATGAGGATGCCCACCCGGAAGATGCGCCCGGCCATCACCGAGATGAGCCAGGTGCTGATCACCAGCAGCCCGATGGACGAGGCCAGCTGCCACAGAGGCGGCATGGACAGGTTCACCCGCATGAACATCACCAGGGGCGCGGTGAGCGGGAAGAGGCTCATGACCACCGAGAAGAGCGAATCAGGATTCTGCATGATGAAGGTCATGGCCACCAGGGGCAGGATGATCGGGATGATCAAGAAGGGCGTGAACTGCTGGGCCTCCTGGTCATTGGTGACCATGGCCCCCACCGAGGCGAAGAGCCCCGAGTAGAGGAAGAATCCGAGCACGTAGAAGAGGATGAAGAGCAGGAATGTGGTCGGCTGGATCACCGAGAGGTATTCCATGTTCGCCGAACTGACCAATCCGGACAGTCCCACCCCCGCGGCCATCAGGCCCCAGGCGAAGTACTGGGTGAGCCCCACGGCGCCGATGCCCAGGATCTTCCCCGCGAAGAATTGACCGGGATCCATGCTCGAGAGCACCACCTCGGTGACCCGCTGGGTCTTGTCCTCGATGACGCTGCGCTGGATCATCACGCCGAAGCTGAGGATGGTCACGTAGAGGATCATGACGAAGAGGAAGGTGCTGAAGAAGATGACCTCGATGTTCCCCTGTTCGGCGTCGCCCTTGGCGTGGCGATAGCTGTCCAGGTTCACCCAGACGCTGAGTTCCTCGTAGAGTTCGGGATCCAGGTTCAACTCGCTCATCTTCGCCCGGCGGAGCACGCCCGAGATGCGTGACTCGAGCAGCTCCATGAGGGAGAAGTTGCTGACGATGCGGCCGTGGAATTCCGCGACCAGGCTGCCCTCGATGCCGGCGGGCAGGAGCAGATACCAATCCAGCTCGCCGTCCTTCATGAGCCTGTCCAGCAGGTCCAGGTCGCCCAGAGCGGTCGGATCGACTCCTTCGAGAGGATCCTCGTCGATGAAGCGGAAACGCGCCTCTCCGGAAGACAGCTCCGACTGGATGCTCTTCTCCAGGGCGTCCTTGTAGAGCCCGCTCTCATCGATGATGAGCACGTTCTCGGCGGACTCCACCTCTCGGGTTGCGAGATAGGCCGGCAGCAAGGTCACTGCACCCATGAAGATGGGCACCAGAATCAGGCCGATGACGAAGCTCTTGCGACGCACGCGTTCCAGGTATTCACGGAGGAATACCGCCTTGACCTTGTTCATCGCTCAGCTCCCTCATTCTCGTCGATGTTTCGTCCCACCGTGCTGATGAAGATGTTGTGGAGGCTCGGCGCCATGGGCTCGAAGTGACTGAGCTCGAGCCGCGCCGACCAGTCGCGGACCACGCTGGGAATCTCGCCTTCGTCTGCCAATTGCAGCTCGGCCTCGCCACCGCCGGCGCGTTCCTGATAGCGGGCCACACGGGAATCCTTTTCGATGATTCCCCCGTCACCCTTGAATCGAACGCGAAGATGTCCGCGTCCGAACGACTCCCTCACTCCAGCGAGAGAGCCGGACAGCACCAGCTTGCCGCGGTCGATGAGGGCGATCTCGTCGCAGAGGCGTTCGGCCTGATCCATCATGTGAGTGGAGAAGATCACCGTCTTCCCGCGCTTCTTCAGATCCAGCAGGATCTCTTTCAGGGACTCGGTATTCACGGGATCCAGGCCGCTGAAGGGCTCGTCCATGAGCACGATCTCCGGATCGTGAAGCAGGGTTCCCGCGAACTGGATCTTCTGCTGCATACCCTTGGACATTTCCTTCACCTTGCCCTGGGCACGGTCGGCCAGACCGAGGCGCTCGAGCCAGTCCATGCCCGCCCGCCGCGCGGCCGAGCGGGGCATGTCCTTGAGGGTGCCGAAGAACACGAGGTGGTCGATCACCTTCATGTCGGTATAGAGGCCTCGCTCCTCGGCGAGGTAGCCGACGCGGTTGCGGAAGGCGTCGTCCAAGGGCTGTCCGGAAGACAGAATGCTCCCGCTGTCGGGCACCAGGATGTTCATGACCATGCGGATGGTCGTGCTCTTGCCCGCCCCGTTGGGTCCCAGAAAGCCCGTGAGCTTGCCGGGTTCGAAAACGTAGGACACCTCGTCCACGGCTCGTGTTCCGCCGAAGCTCTTGGTGACCGATTCCAGTTGGATCATGCCTTCTCCTCTTGCAGGGGGCCCAGCCCCCCCTCCTCGTTCCATTCGAAACGTCCTTCGCGCAGGACCTCTCCGCCCAGATAGAGACGACCGTCCTCGCCGGAACGCACCTGCAGTTCTCCGCCCGGGTAGCGAATCCGGCGGATCTCCCCCGGGGCGATGGCCGCGGGTCCCGCCGAGGCCACGGCCAGAGCGCCGGTGCCGCAGGACAGGGTCTCCCCCACTCCCCGCTCCCAAACCCGAACCCGGAAGCTTTCGCCTTCCCGGACGGCGAACTCTACGTTCACGCCGCCGGGAAAGCGCTCGTGATCTTGAAGCCGGGAACCGAGTTCGGCCACACGCTGCTGGAGGGAATCGTCCGCCAGGAATACCCAGTGCGGATTACCCACGAATACGGCGTGTCCCTGGAATGTTTCCCCGTCGAGGACAATCTCCTCGGTCTCCCGTGGGCCGGCGGGGAAGCCGGGCATGGGCCGTGCGCGGCCCATCTCGGCCTCCACGAAGTCGTCCTGGTAGGTCACTCGCTTGGGACCGTCATGGGTCAGGATCTCGCCGCCGCTGGGAAAGGCCTCGCCATCGGCGAGGAGCCGGGCGAGGCAGCGTAAACCATTGCCGCACATGGCCTCGGAGCCATCGGGATTGAACATGCGCATGGCGGCGGGCGGGTGGGATCCCAGGATGAGGCCATCGCAGGAGTCGGCCAGAGCTCGGGCAATGGTGGGACCCTCGTCAGGATCCAGATCCAGCGAAAGATAAAAGGCGTTTCCCGCCGCGCTCATGCGATAGAGTGCCGTAGCCATGGAAGCGCAACATAACGGAGGGGACCCTGAGGGTCAACGCCGGGAAATCGTGGAACTTGGAGAAGCGGCCCGCGTAGACGCCGAGGTTGTCACCACCCCCCAAACGGAGGTTACCCATGAAGATCAAGTGGCATGGACTGTCGCTTCTTCTTCTCCCCCTGCTCGCCTTCGCCGCCCTGGCCATCGCCGAAGAGAAGGTGGTCGTGGAGGAGATCGAGCTCGACGATTCGGGTGAGAAGAAAATCATCGTGAAGGTCGTCGGCGACGAGGACGATCTCGAGGATCTCGAGTGGACGGACGAAGACGGCAAGGTCATCGTCATCAAGCTCGACGAGGACGGGAAGCACGTTCTCCACGGCGACCTCGAGGATCTCGACGACGATCATATCAAGATCATCGAGAAGTTCCATTGCGACGAGGACGGAACCTGGACCCACAAGCTCGGCGACCTGCACGGGAAGCATTTCCGGATGCAGAAGAAGCACGGCGAGCATGCTGAGGCCCTCAAGGCCTACAAGATCGCACTAGACGCCGAAGAGGGCGGCCCCTACCTGGGCGTGACCCTTTCGGACATCGACGAGGACGAGGCCAAGGACGCCGGCCTGCGCAAGAAGTCGGGCGTGCGCGTTCTGCAGGTCATGGATGACAGCGCCGCCGAGGAAGCCGGCATCGAGGCCGGCGACATCATCACCCGCTTCGACGGCCGCAAGATCGACGACGCCGCGGAACTGGTCGAGGCCGTCGGCGAGAAGGAAGTCGGCGACAAGGTCAAGGTGCAGGTCATGCGCGACGGCAAGAAGAAGACCTTCGCCTGCACCCTCGGCGAGCGTGAGAGCGGCTTCGCCTTCTTCGGGGACGACGACTTTCACAGCCTCGAGGCCCTGAAGGATCTGGACTTCCACTTCGGACACGGCGAGAACGACATCTTCGTGAATCGCATTCTGGGCAGCTTCCCCCACGGACCGCGTCTCGGTGTCGAGATCCGCGACCTGGGCGATGACATGGCTTCCTATTTCCCCGGCGCCGAAGCCGGGCAGGTGCTGGTCATGGGCATCACCGAAGATTCGGTGGCCGAGGAAGTGGGTCTGAAGGCCGGTGACATCATCACCGGATTCGACGGTGAGAAGGTCAGCGACAGCAATGCCCTCCGCCACGCCGTCCAGGCCGCCGAGACGGACAAGGACATCGTCGTCGATTTCCTGCGCCAGGGCGATGCCCGTCAGGTCACCGTGAAGTTCGAGGAGAGCGACGAGGACGTGGCCCTGTGGACCACCCCGCGGGTCAAGAAGATCCAGCGCTTCAAGGAGATCGAGACCGATGAGCTCGAAGCCCGGCTCAAGGAGCTGGAGAAGAAGCTCGAAGAGCTCTCGAAGAAGCTGGACAAGTAAGCGGCCAGCCACCAGCAGCCAGCTACCAGCAAGAACCCTCCCCCGACGCCGGGGGAGGGTGTTTTTCAAGCTGGTAGCTGGTAGCTGGGTGCTGGTGGCTACTTCAGCAGCGTCATCTTCTTGCTCTCCACCCGGTCGTCCACACGCAGACGGGCGAAGTAGACCCCGCTGGGCATTGTCTGTCCCGATTCGTTGCGTCCGTCCCAGCTGGTCACGTAGCTGCCCGGCTCCATGCTTCCGTTCAGGAGCTGCGCCAGGCGCCTGCCCTTGGCGTCGTAGATGCCCAGTTCCACCTGACGGGCCGAACCCTCGCCCAGGGTGAAGCGGATGCTCGTACTGGGATTGAAGGGGTTGGGCCAGACACCGTCCATGAGCACCGCATCGGGCGGGAGCTCTCCGTCATCGATTCCCACCAGCTCGCCGATGATCCAGTCGTGGGTGCGGGTCCAGCCGGTGCGCAGCTGGTCGTGCTGGAAGGTGTACCAGGCGTAGCTCTGCTCGGCAGGAGCCTGGGGGAACTCCCACACGTAGAGGTAGG
Organism: uncultured bacterium; assembly: GCA_964410395.1. GTDB lineage: Bacteria > Krumholzibacteriota > Krumholzibacteriia > JACNKJ01 > JACNKJ01 > JACNKJ01. The sequence continues at coordinate 14,626 of CAYPGS010000001.1, read as the reverse complement.
TGTCCCAGCCGGTGTAGACCATGTCGAGGAAACCGTCATCGTCCAGATCCGCGAAGGTGGGCGTGGCGCGGGCGGCCTCTCCCAATACGATGGGGAAACCCGCCATGGGCTCGCCGTCGTGGTGCCAGACGAGGATCTCGCCGTTCTCGTTGGTGTGGACGACCTCGTAGTCCTCGTCGCCGTCCAGGTCCACCACCACCGGAGTGGACTGGCTCACATGGTGCACCAGCACCGGCCATCCCGGCAGCCAGTCGCCGTTGATGTCGATGAATCCCAGCTCGATATCGTCATGATCGATCATGGAGCTGATGAAGATCTCCGGCGCCGAGTCGCCCGCGATGTCGGCCAGGGATGGACTGGGAGCCATCCAGTAGTTGTAGTTCTCGTACATGAGGCGAATGGGCCAACCGGGATGGCGCTCGCCGTCGTGGCTCACCACATAGAGCGAATCGTTGCTGTTGTGGAAGACCAGCTCGGGCAGTCCATCCAGGTCGAGATCGCCGATGGCCAGGCTGCCGTACATCTCGCCGCCGTACTCGAAGGGGAAGCCAGGCAGTTCCGTGCCGTCGCCCCAATAACCGCGAATCTCGCCATTCTGGGTGGGGACGAAGATCTCCAGGGCGCCGTCGAGGTTGATGTCCGCGAAGGAGGGCGTGCCTCGCGGCCAGGTTCCCAGACCCGTGGCGAAGACGCCGTGGGTTCCCGGGTTGGAGTCGCCGTCGACCACCTCGCTGCCGTCGTGATGCCATCCGAGCATGGCGCCCGAGACGTCCACCACGAAGATCTCCAGATCGCCGTCGCCGTCCACGTCGCCCAGGGAAGGCGAGGCCCAGATGCCCGAGCCGGCCACCACGTCCTGGGGCCAGCCTTCGGCCACCGTGGCAGTGATGGTGCCCAGGCCGGAGGTGAATTCCCAAACCACGATCTCGCCGCTGTTCCAGCTGGCGCCCACCACCTCGAGTCCACCGCCAGGAATGACGTCGCCGGCCGAGAGGGCCGCGTCGTACTTCTCTCCCACGAAACTGACCGGTCCGTGGGTTTCGTCATCGAAATCGCCATCGGACAGCTCGGTACCGTCGAAGAAGAAGCCGTTGAGTTCCTTGTTGCCCACCACGATCTCCAGGTCGCCATCGTCGTCGAGATCCAGGGCCAGAGCCGTGCAGGGCGAGGACCATTCCAGCTGCTGGGGCCATCCCGCCTTGAGGGCGGGATTGGTGGTCACCGAGGCCACCGGCGAGGGCTCGCCCGGAAGGAGGCTCCCTGAAAGGGGAAGGATGCGATACCAGAACACCGACAGGGGTTCGAGGGTGGTGTCCTCGAAGGTGCTGGCCGAGGTCCAGTCAGGCGTGACCTCCACGAAGGGACCGGTCTCCGAAACGTCGGAGCGTTCAACGCGATAGCCGGCAACCGCTCCCGAGGCTGGCTCCCAGTGGAGCTTGAGCACGGTGACCTGCGTGGTGAACTCGAAGGTCGGCGCCGTAACGGTGGCCTCCGGACGCTCGAAGAGCACCTCGAGGGTGTCCACCCGACCGTTGGCGTCGGTGAGGAACATGTAGACCTGGGGATCGGAGCTCGAGGTTCGCTCGACGGTGTACTGAGCAGGCCCCAGCTCGCCGCTGAGACCGCTGATATCGCCGAACTCCACCACGCCGCTCAGGATGCTCACCCCGCTGGGCGGTTTGGGGGCGAGGCTCGCGCTCACATCGGGGGCCATGCCGCGCCCGCGATTGGCGATGGAGATGAAGACCTCCGCCGTTTCGCCCACCTCGAGATCGCCGTCGCCGTCGCCACCTGCGCTGTCATCCAGATCGGTGCGGAAGAGCACCAGATCGCGGGACGCCGTCTCCAGGAAGAACTCCTCCTCCTGAGTGCCTCCCGAGGAGGTGATGCTCAGGCCGAAGGGAAGGATCTCGTCGTCGGCGAAGTTCGCCAGCTCGAGCAGATAACCGTCGCCGCCCAGGCCCACCTGACCGTTCTCGAGGTTGGAGTAGGCATCGTTGTCGTCCAGAAGGGTGACGCCGCCATGGGTGGTCGTTAGCAGGGCGCTGATTCCCGAGGCGGTCCCGTCGCCCTCGTTCTGGAGGGCGATGTCCAGGCGCACGGTCTCGCCGGCCTCGGCCACGCCGTTGCCGTTGCCGATCACCGTGCCGTCGCTCATGTCGTCCACCAGCACCGATTCGATGGACAGGTATTCCTCGCTGGCAGGCATGGTCACGTTGAGCAGTCCCTGCCAGGGAAGCCCGTCTCGCGCGTCCACGCGAACCTGATAGATGCCCGCGGTCTCGGGCAGAGGATCGAAGACGACCTCGCCGTTCATGTCCGTGAGTGCGCGCTGGTAATCCTCGTCACCCTTGCGCAGGGTCACGCGGATGTCGGGCCAGGCCGCGAGGTTTCCGTCCTGAACCGTGATGGCCAGAGGCCCGCTGCCCGCCTCGTAGCTCGAATTGTAGGTGACCACCGGCGCTTCGGGGATCTCGTAGCGGACCCAGGCGCTGGGATCGCCCAGCAGGGCGAAGGTCTGATGGGCCCAGCGATAGCCAGAATCTTCCTGGGCCTCGACATCGAAGGCGACCAGGCTGTTGGCGTAGAGTTCGCCCAATCTCAAGGTGGGATCGGCATAGAGATCGTCGAAGAAGACGATCTGATAGTTCACGCTGATGTTCGAGAAGGTCTCGCGGGTGGAGCCGATGACGCCGTAGGTGCCGCCGTAAGGATTGTTCAGGAAGGCTTCGGCCAGGCTGTTGAAGTCGAAGGCCGCGGCGGTGCAGTTGACCATGTAAAGCATGAAGAAGCGGTCCGGATGCACGAGTTCCGACGCGTCCGAGGAGGTGATGCTCTGATCGCCCACGCTCATGTTCTGCCGGCCGCCGTGACCATTGTGCAGCACCACCGAGGGGCCCGCCTCCAATTCGCCTAGGGTCGAGGCCCGGGTCAGCTCATCGCTGCCGGGATAGGCATAGTAGTTTTCGTAGAGACGGATGAGTTCCTGGTCGGGGCCCGAACCGGTGTTGGTCACGTGCTCGCAGTACTCGGCTCCGTCGATGTGGATGGTGTCGCCGAAATTCCAGTCCTGGGGAAAGAGCACCTCGCCCAGGAGCAGGACGCGGTTCTGGTAGCCGGCATCCTCGCAGTCCTGGGAGTTCTGCATCTTGCCCAGCATGGTCTCGGCCTGGGTGTAGTTCCCCGCGGGATAGCGTCCCACGTAGACCTCGGGCACGAGATCGGCGTCGTCGCCGGGATCTCCACCCTCTTCGACCTCGCACCAGTAGGCGTCAAGGTCGGCGTTCCAGTTGCCGTCCAAACAGCTGTAGTAGAGGTCGGTGGGAGCGGTGACCGGTTCCACGAAGAGCGTGGAGTAGGCGTAGCGCACGGGGACCACGTCGGTATCGCCCACGATGAGCACGTACTTGATGGACCACTTCTCATAGGCATCGAGGATGAAGCTGCGGATCATCTCGGGCCGGTCGCTGCCGTAGGGATAGTGGCTGGCGATCCAGGACATGCTCCGGGCCACCGTGGGAATGCCCCAGTCGGTCTTCTGCAGGGCATAGGTCTCGCAGAGATCCATGAAGGAGTCCACGGTCACGATGACCATCTCCACCTCGCTGCCGTCCAGGCTCGGCGCCTCGGTGGGAAAACCGCTGCCCCCCACCGCGCGTCCGCTGTCGACGGGCAGGGCTTCCGGATTGAGCAGGCGATCTCCGATGAGCGCCAGACTGCGTTCCCGCAGGGGGAAGTCGGGTCGCTGGGGACGAGCCGCGTCGTAGTCCATCTCGGCCGGCACGATTTCCAGCCTGACCTTCGCCTCGCGCAGGGCATAGACCTGGCCATCCGCGGCCCTGAGAGGCGTGAGGTTCAGAACCTGGTAGCGCTGTCCGTGAAGGATGCGAGGAGTGGAGACCGAAAGGCCGTAGGCTTCGTTCCACAGTGGCCCCTCGGCGGGCAGTATGGAGCTGCCCTCGCCACCTTCCAGGGGAACCCGCTGCGGATTCCGAAGGAGCCTCGATTCGGCACTCTCGAACTCGACGATGAGTTCGACCGAGGCGATGATCTCTCCCGGTCCGAGGGCCCACCAGCGCCCTACGCTGGGCAGCGCGAAACGGTCGCTGTCGGGATCCAGCAGGACCGCGTTCAGGCGCAGCCCTTCCTCGCCGGATGACCAGAGCTCATCCAGGGGAAGCGTCCGCTCGACGACTTCGGCGAAAGCGCTAGTGAGGGAAAGGACCAGGACGGCAAGAACGAGGATTCGGCGTCGAGGCATCGTGCCACACTCCCTTGAGGGCGGAAATGAACTCCGCCCCGGAAGGGCGGCTCAGATACTAATTTTAGCCCAGGAAAGATGTGGTTTCAAGGAAGTGTAACTATAAACCGGATGTGAACTTATCGAGTATTCCTCATGCGCTCGAGGAATTCCCGCTCGCTCTTGTCCAATGCCCCGATTCCCTCTCGAGACACCTTGTCGAGAATCTCATTCACGCGTTCCCGATCCGCTTTCATCCGATTCATGTCCCGCCGTCGCCGCCGCCCCTCCAGATCGAAGATGGCCTTGCGGTACCAGCCACGGCGAATCATCACGAGCCCCGTGATGAGCCCGCCGATATGGGCCAGATGCGCGATGTTCCCCTTGCCGGCGATGGCGCCGTAGAGGTCCATGGCCGCCACCAGCCAGATGAAGTGCTTCACCTTCATGGGGATGATCATGAAGGCCAGGATGATGCGATCGGGAAAGAGGCTGCCGTAGGCGGCCAGGATGCCCAGCACCGCACCGCTGGCACCGAGGATGTGGGCGCTCAGCATGGGCATGCTGAACAGGCCCGCGACGATGCCCGAGATGAAGTAGAGGCGCAGGAAGGCGGAACTGCCCAGGGTGACCTCGACCTCGCGGCCCATCATCCAGAGCAGGAACATGTTGAAGCCGATGTGCATGAGTTCGGCGTGGAAGAACATGTAGGTGACCAGCTGCCAGACCATGCCCTGGGTGAGCACTCGGATGGGCTGGAGCCAGAAGAGCAGGTGCAGCCAGGCGCCCACCACGCTCTGCTGAAGCAGGAAGGTGATGAAGAAGATGCCCAGGTTGGCCACGACCAGGCGCAGAGTCCAGGGATAGGGCGAATTGGCGAAAGGCAGCTTCGCGCTCAAACCAGTGGGACGCTGTCCGTACAAGCCCGTCCTCCGATCAGGATCCCCGGCGGGTCACCGAGAAACGGTGCCGCGCGGCCAGGCCCTCGTCCACGTCGGGACTGTAGCCGTAGTCGAGTTGATAGCCGCGGTTCTGGATACCGAAGCCGAAGGTCGGATAGTTGCGCTCTTCCCCCTGCTGCCAGGACATGAATCCCCCGCGCAGGGTGGCAAGACCCTCGAGCAGGGTCCACTCCAGGCCCGCGCCGTAGCTCTCGGTCTTGGAAAGGTGGCTGGTGCTCCGCCCCTCCACCCGCAGCTGGCCGGGCAGGATGGGCAGGGAGAGACCGCCCCATCCCAGGGACAGCACCGTGCTTGCCTCGCGCCGGAAGTCGCTGCCCTCCTTCCAGGATTGGCGGTGCCAGAAGTCCTTCATGAGGACACCCGCCTCCAGCCCCGGATGCAGGACCCGCAGGCGGAGCCCGAAGTCGAGGGCGAAGGCTCCGGCGCGATCCGCGCCGTCCTCGCTGCCGCCGCCCGAATAGCTGGCGCGTCCTCCGAGGGAGAACCAGCGCAGGGGGCTCCAGGCCGCGACCGTGGCCAGGCTCCACTCGCTCCAGCCGGATTCGTCGGCCAGGGTGGCATTCAGGTACTGGAAGGCTCCGCCGATGGCGATCTCGCTGTCGCCGCGATAGTGACCGTCCAGGGCAAGACGTTCGCCCGAGCCCATGGCGAAAGCCACGCTGCCGTATTGAAGCGGTAGTCCGTCACCGAAGGTCTGCATGAAGGCGCCGGCCTCCCATCCCGTGACGCTGTTCAGGGACGCGGGCTGCAGGAAGAGGGCTTCCAGTCCCGCCTCGCCGAGATGGGCCGCGCCGGCCAGGGCCAGATCGCGGGTGCCGGTGCCCTGGAATCGATAGCTGCCTCCCTCGTCGGCGGAGGTGGGCAGGGCGAGAGCGAGGGTCAGCATCAGCAGGAGCAGTCTCGTCTTAGTCGACAAGGGCCACCACCTTTCGATCCACGAGCACCTCTCCGGTCTCCAGGTAGGATCGGATCACCAGGGCCAGCAGGCCGGGTGCGAGTTCACGTCCGTTGTCGTCGAGCAGGTTCCAATCCGCCGCCCATTCGTCGGGGCCTCCCGTGGCCTCGAGCACGCGGAGCAGGGCCCCGTCCAGGGAGAAGAAGCGCAGTTCCACGCGCTCGGCCGCGGACGGCGTGTTGATCTGGATGGTCTCGCCATCGTCGCCGCGGAACCGTCCCGGCACGTTGATGGCCGCGCCGGGGTGATAGATGATGATCAGTTCTTCGGATAGCCCGGAAGCGTTCCTCGCCAGGTCGAAGGTCCGGAGACGGAAGCTCTGCTGGCCGTCCTCCAGCTGGACGAAGAAGGAGAAGCTCAGCACTCCTTCGGCGCTGGTCGTGTCGATGGCCACCTCGCCGCCGTTCCGGTAGAGGTGGATCTCCTGATTGTCCTCGAAGACCGAACCGTGAATGTCCTCGAATGCCTGGATGCGGTCTCCCCCCTGGGTCTGCCATACCGGCGTCTCCGGCGCGAGGTTGTCGATGACCAGCACCAGTTCCTCGGGGGATCCATCGATCTCGCTCAGCCAATGGCCGTTCTGATCCTTGGCGTCCAGGTAGATGTGGTAGGTGGAATCGGCGGCCCAGTGTTCGGGGAGCAGGAAGAGGAAATCCTCGAACTCGGGATCCCCCGAATCCTGCACGATGCCGAGGGTGTCGAAGGGAGCCTCCGGACCCCAGGCGACGACGCAGCTGTCCAGACCGCTGCGATCTGTGGCGCGGATCATGAGCGAGTCGGGAAGGCTTTCCGAATTGAAATAGTATCCCCGGTCCTGCTCCACCCAGATATCGGAATCGAGGACCTCCAGGGTCGGCGCCAGGATGTCCAGGTCGAGCGTCACCTGGGCCTGGCTCAGGTTGCCCGCGTCGTCCTCCAGGGTGAGGATGCCGGGAAACACGCCGTCGTTGCGATTGCCGAGGGTGTCGGTGCCGTCCCAGAGGATGCGATAGCGAACCCCATAGCCCAGGTCCTGGGCGAAGCTCTCGTCCCGGGAAGGCTGGTTCACGGTGTACCACTGCCCCGCCGACTCGCTGTAGGCCAGGATCTCGAGGGTGGCGCTGTCGGTGATGGTGTCGAAGTCGGCCGAGGTGAAGTAGATCTGCTGAAGGGTGTCGGCTCCGGCCAGCAGCGGCGTGAAGGGCTGAGGCTCCACCGCCACGCTCAGAAAGCTCGGAGCGATGGTGTTGATCTCGATCTCGCCGGCGGGATCCATCCAGAAGCTCTCCGACTCGGTGCTTGCGAAGATGTGCAGGAAGTAGAAGCCGTCCGGGTAGGGCGACTCGCCGTCGTCAAGACCGTCCCAGCTCGTCTCGATGTTCTGGAACTGCCCCAGTTCGCTGTCCATCTCGACGATCACTTCCACCCAGTCCTCCTCGGGTGGCGGCACCGTATTGCTGCTCGAGACCAGGGCGCGGACCAGGGTGAGATCGCCTTCCTCCGAGGAGACCATGAAGCTCAGGGGCATCTCGTCCTGGACCTCGTCGCCGTTGGGCGAGAAGGCGCGATCCCAGAGTACGTTCCGCAACTCGAGGGCGCCGGCCGAGGACACGAGAAGTCCCAGCAGGATCACGAATACCAGTCTTTTCATGTGTGGATGAATCCTCCGCTTTAGACGGCCCAGGATTTCGCAAGCACCGGTCCCTGTCAAGATCAAAGCCCGGTCCGGATGAGCAGGACCCCCGCCCGGGCGCGATCCTGGCTGCTGAAGCGCAGTTCGGTCACCTCGCCCGGCATGGATGCCTCCAGCCCCAGCAGGTCGAAACTGCCAGGCACCACGATGGAGCTCCAGTCCGGCTCGTCCAGATCAAGGATGAAATAGGAAAGCGGTTCCTGGGCTTCATCGCCGTAGGGGAAATCCGTGCGGATATTCAGGCTGGTGAACTGGTATCGGGGATCCTCGCTCAGGCCGCTGTCGTCCAGCACCAGAGCCGCCAGCCAGTCCTTGAAGACCTGTTCGAAGGTCTCCCCCGTGGCCTGGCTGACATTCTCGCGACCCGACACGATGGATTTGACCAGGTCCTCCTGGCTGCCCGGCCAGCGATCGGCCAGATAGCGGATGAAGAGGTAGGAAGCGCCACGCTCGCCCAGGGAGTTCCCCACCGACACCTCGCCCAGGGAGGCCAGGGCGATGCTGCGATGGAGCCGAGAGTGCAGGTAGATCTTCACCCGCGCCCGATTCTGCTCGTGGAATCCGCAGAGATCCTCGGCCAGATGGCTGAGCCCCTCGTTGACCCAGAGATCCGCGCCTGGAATCTGCTGACTGCCTCCGCCCAGCACCGCATGGCGCTGATAGAAATTGATCATGTGCTGAAACTCGTGGGCGAGAATGGGCTTCAGGGACGCCACGGTGCTCTCGGCCGTGTGGGCGACCTTGCTGAACTCCTTGTCTGGATCGGGCACGATGCCATAAAAGATCTCGCCCTCGTTGCTGGTGCCCTCGGGCCAGCTCCAGATGGGAAGATCCACCGGGTTGAAGAATCCACCGACGTATTCCCCTCCCCAACTCGGATCGTCGTCGATCTGTCCCGTGAGCAGGTTCACCTGTCGCGTCAGCAGGATGTTCACCCGTCCGTTTCCGTCATAGTCGCTCTCCGCGCCGAAGGCCGCCCGGTCCACGTCGTAGATCTGCTGCTCGAAGGTCTGCCCCAGCTCATTGCAGTCGGATTGACTGAGGCGGATCACGTCCCGGTCATCCATGTAGAGCCTCACGTGGTCGCCCTGGTAGCGCAGCGTGGCCGACACGGAGATGTAGTCGGAGGGATCGGTGGTGTTGCCGAAGATGTCCGAGAAGACATTGAAAGTCACGCGATCGCGGTCCGCCGGCTGGGCCCGCCGCGGTCCCGGCTCGCCCTCTCCGCTCACCGAAAGCATGCGCCGGTGGAAGCCCTCGAGGAAATCCGCCATGGGTGCGGGCGCCAGGGGCGCCGGTGCTTCCTCCAGTTCCACCCAATCGAATTCGTAGGGCGCCGTGTCGCGCAGATTGTAGACCATGGCGATGTAGGACGTGTTCGCGCTGGAACTCGACACGGGCACCTGCACCTCGCCGTCCAGCATGGGATAGTCCTTCACCCGCCCCAGGGCGAGGCTCACGTCCACCTCGAAGTGATGGGCCGCGGATTGGGACCCCACGCTCAGCGCGATCTCGTGCACGCCGAGCGGCGCGCCCACGGGCACCAGGGCGGTGAGCTCGTCTTCGGCGGCCTCCACGACCTCCATGGGCAGCCCACCCAGGGTCACGCTGTTGTAGGCCGCCTCGGCGCAGAAATTCTCGCCGATGAGGGTGATGGGATCTCCCTCGTCCGCGGGCTGGGCGTACTGGATACCCGCGAGCACCGGAGCTAGGTCTGCCTCGGCCGAGGCCGTGGCGGGCGTGAGCCCATCGGCGTTCGCCGTGAGACTGTAGTCTCCGTACTCGTCGCCCAGGGTCCAGGCGCAGTGGACGGCCTGGTCCTCCTCGCTGACGAGGGATCCCGGACTCACCGAGGAACCCTCGCCCGCGGTCAGGGTCGCCATGACACCGGCCACGGCATTGCCGTGGGCGTCCTGGGCCTCGAGGGCCAGGGGCGCCTGGAGTTCCGCGCCCGGAGCGTCCTTCTGTCCATTGCCCGAAACCCAGGCGAGAGCCACCGGTTCGTCGGGACGGGCCGTGGCGCTCATGGTGGCCACGCTCTCCAGATCGCTCAGATCGGAGATCTCCGGGGCGATGATCACCGTGCCGGCCACGGTGCCCAGGGTGAGAACTGTCGCGACCTTTCCGTTGGAATCGGTGATGGCCTCGGCCGGATCGAAACTGCCCGATCCCTGCGAGAACTCGAAGACGACGCGAATGCCCGATTTGGCTTCGCCATGCTGGTCCCGCAGTTTGAAGACCAGGGGATCGTCGAGGGTTTCGGTGACCGTCGCCTCCTGGCCGTCGCCGGACACGACCACCAGCCGATAGCGGGAGGGCTCCGGATCGGAGGGTCCGGAACAGGCAAGGGCGAAAATCAGAAACCAGGCTGCGGCCTTCAGGACTTTCATCGCTCCTCCTTGCTGGCGCTCACACGCCCGGCCAGAACGGTGATCAGGGGACTTCTCTTCACGCGGAAGGACTCGGCCACCGGATCGGTCTCGTAGAGCGCGAAATCCGCGCTGAGCCCCGGGGCCACCCGGCCGCGTTCCTCCTCGCGACGGGCCAGCCGAGCCGCATCGGCGGTGGCGGCGGCCAGGACCCTCACCGGCGAGTCGGCCGCGTCGCCGAATACCTCCGGATCGGCCGCCGCCCGCAGGGCCGACCAGAGATCCCTTGGCATGCCGTCGGTTCCGTAGGCCGGGGACAGCCCAGCGGCCCGCAGATCTCCGGGACCGACGAAGCGCTCGCCGTAGTCCGCTCCGAGACGCTGCTCGTAAAGCCCGCCGGCACGTCCCCAACGGTCGTAGAAATTGGGCTGAAATCCCGCGCCGACGACCAGGGACGTCATGGTCTCGAGCTGGTCTCTGCGGGCCGTTTCAAGATGCTCGATTCGGGAGCTTCGCGGGCCCCCTCCCGCACGCTGAAGGCCCTGCAAGGCCTGGTCCACCGCCCGGGATCCGATGGCATGAAGGGCGGCCTGCCGGCCCTCGGCGAACACCTCGGTCAGGGCCTCGTCCAGCTGCTCGTCGGTCCAGAGCAGCTCGCCGTTTCCTCCCCCGAGGTACTCGCCCTCGATGGCCGCGCTTCGCCCGCCGATGGAACCATCCAGGAAGAACTTGCGGCCGAGGGCCCGATGCAGGCTCGAGGAAGGCTGGCTCAGGTCCAGGGATTCCCCCGCCGCCTGATGGTGGTAGTACTCCACCCGGAGCGGGAAACCGTCGTCCAGAAGCGTCATGGCTTCCAGGAGCTGGTTCGCCCCCATCTCGGTGACGGCGGTGATGCCCTCGGCGGCCAGGTCCTCCGCCACCTGCCAGGCCTGGTTCACGAGCTCCTCGGCGCTGAGGGTGAAGCGCCGCCGGATCTCGATGGCCTCGCCTTCCAGAAGCAGACCCTCGTCCAGATTGCCCAGTTTGGGTGCTTCCCTGAGCTGCTCGAGGGCTGGACCGCTGGCCACCACCACATGGCCGCAGACCCGCACGAGCATGACCTCTCGGCCGGGGAATCGATGGTCCAGTTCCCCACGGGTGGGAAAACGCGGATCGTCCCACTCGCTTTCATCCCAGGCCATGGCCACCAGTGGGCCATCCCCGGGCCCGGCTTCCAGGCGGTCGAAGAGGTCCTCCCGCCGGGAGATGCCCGCCAGATCCACCCGGGCCCGGCGCTGGGCCTCGCCGAAGAGGTGCAGGTGGGCATCACAGAGCCCCGGCAGCAGGGTCAGTCCGGCAAGATCGAGTGAGGGAGCGCTGGAAGGCAGATCGAAGACGAAACGGCCGTTCCGGAGCCCCAGGGCATCCTGCTTGGGGGCCTCGTTTTCTCCCGAATACCAGCTAAGACCGGTCAAGCGAAGGCCTTCGGGGCCGGGCGTGGCGAGGAATCGCCGGAGATCTGAAGGTTTCGGGGGCATTGGGCTCCGGAGGGACTGCTTGAAGGAGGGGGACCGATCGATTTATAAGTCCAGGGTCGCCGCGGGCGCAAGCCTTCACTATGCCGGGATGGCCCATGAGACCCAGCCCCTATCGATGGATTCCCATCATCCTTCTGGCCCTGATCCTTCTGGTCTGGATCAGCGCGGACCTGCTGCCGCGTTTCGTGGGCGGACTGCTCGGTCAGGGTGATCGGAATCTCGGCGCCTGGAGCCACGCCGGCGACCAGTTGCCCGAGATCGTCTGGGATCCCACCGATCCGCGCAAGGAAGAGGTTCAGCCTCCCCGGGAGGAGGAGACCCCGCCCGAGACCGAAACGGAATCGCCACCCCCTGAAACCGAGTCGGAGCTGCCTAGGGAAGTCGAGACGACATCCCCCACCGAGCAGGGCGAATCGACGGTCGAGCAGTCCGGCGCTCCGGCCGCGTCGGGAGATCCTTCCTCGGCCTCTCCCGGCGAGGGTCCCGGCGAGGGACGCCGCCGGGCCGCCCGCCTGCTTTTCCAGGAATGGCCCCGGGAATCCCTGCTGGCCGACCTGGAGCTAGGAGGCAGCTTCCGCTTTCGGCTTCGCGTGGAGGCCGATGGCCGCGTCTCCGAATGGGAGGTGCTGGAGCGCTTCGACTGCGAGCCCTGCGCCTTGGAGGCCGAGAGAATCGTGGCGGGACTTCGCTTCCGTCCCGCCCTTGAGGACGGGCGATCCGTGGCCTGCTGGGTCCCCTTCGAGATCCGATTCTTCGCGCCAGGTGAGAGCCAGCCTTGATTCGACAATAGGGGCTAGTGAACGAGCGGTAGGGTGAAGGAGAAGGTGCTGCCCTTGCCCATTTCGCTGCGCAGCCAGAGGCGTCCGCCCATGGCCTCCACGAACTCCTTGGCCAGGGTCAGACCCAGGCCCATGCCGCCCTGGGAGCGGGTGGCGCTGTCCTCGATCTGGTAGAACTTGTCGAAGATCTTCTCGCGCTCCCCCTCGGCGATTCCCGGCCCCGCATCGACGACATCCACCCGCAGATAGTCTCCCAGATCCGTCGCACGGCGGCCCTGGAGGTAGGACCACTCCACCTTCACTCCTGCTCCATCCTCCGAGAACTTCAGGGCGTTGTCCACCAGGTGCACGAGGATGCGCTGGAAGTGCTGGCTGTCGGTGCGGAGCACCAGTTCGGGAACATCCGCCGGAAGGTCCACTCGGGAGTGGCCATGGATGTCCGGCAGGGTCTGCTCGCGGAACTCCCGAATCAGTTCGGGCAGCGGACATTCGTCGCGTTCGACCTGGAGCTGCGCCGAGGATATGCCGCCCATGGTGAGCAGCTCGCTGATACGTTGGTTCAGGTTCCTGGCCGAGAAACGGATGCCCTCCACGAACTGCCTGAGCACCTCGTCGTCCTGGGTCTGGGGAAGATCGAAGGCGAGGTCGGCGAAACCCATGATGGCCGTGAGCGGCGTTCTGAGCTCGTGATTGATGATGTTCAGGAAGTTCCCCTGCTGCTCTTCCATTTCACGGGCGATGGCCTCGCGGGATTCGTGCAGATCGAGCAGGGAGAGTCGCTCGGCCGCCAGCAGTCCCAGGAGCCAGAGCGCCTCGGGCAGTTCGGGAAGCTCCTCGCCCTCGAGGATCAGGAGGGCGAAGATCTCGCCACGGCCGCGCATGGGCACGAGCCAGGCACCGGACTCGGGCGCTTCCAGGGGAAGGCCTTCGCGGAACTCCGGGGGCAGGATGATGGCCTCGTGAAGCTGAGCGAGGTTCGTCAGAAGAGGGTGATCCGGATCCATCCTCTGGCCTTCGCCACCGCTCATGGGGAAGTAGTGCCAGTACTGCTGGGAGGGCCAGAGGAGACCACCGCTGCGCTCCGTTCCCAGGGCCTCGAGCCTGGCATGAAGCCAGTCTGCCCAATCTCGGGCGGATTCGGCCTGCGTCAGGACGCCAAGATCCAGGTCGGCATGGCTTCCCTTGCCTTCCAGACCTGGATGAAGGGTGGTCTTCATTGACTACTCCCGGTCCGCCCTCTCCCCCCGGATTGCGGCCAACCTGAGGTGGAGCGCTTTAAATACCTGTCAATTTGTGGGTTATGAGATCGCCCTCAATCCCGAAGGAATAACAAGCAACGACCATACCATATGGGGAATCAGGAGTTGCGCGTCGCCCTTCTCATCCGCAGCAGGTAGCGCAGCCCGGAGGTGTAGGAGAGGACCAGGATGAGCAGGAGAGCCAGGACGATGAGTGTCCGGAAGAGCAGGCTGGGCTCTGACTCCCTGGGCAGAAGGGCCAGCCAGAGGAGGAAGAAGTTCCCGAAGAGAGCCTGGGCGATCATCTTCCACTTGCCGAGGCTGTCGGCGGGGATGGACTCGCCGGTGGTCCGCTGATAGGCCTCGCGCAGCCAGGTGATCCCCCATTCGCGGACCAGGAGCAGGATCACGATGATCCAGAGAAGGATGCTGCCCGTGAAGCCGGCCAGGGCCAGGAAGATCACCGAGACCAGGATCTTGTCGGCCAGGGGATCCAGATGCTCGCCGAGTCGCGTGATCTGTCCCCAGCGGCGCGCGAGCCAGCCGTCCACGAGATCCAGGAGCGCCGCCGCCGTGCAGAGGACCACCGGCAGGATGGTGGCTCCCCGGGTCAGGAAGAGCACGGCCGCCAGCGCGGCCATGAGGACACGGGCCGCGCTCAGCGCGTTGGGCACCGTGCGAACACGCTCGTAGTGGGATTTCTTTCGGAGGCTCACGCCGGCAGGCTAGCACGACTGCCCGATCCCGACAAGCACGCGGAACCGGGCGGCCTAGGGAATAAACAATGTTTCCTCATGCACAAGGCTCTGCACCTCCCCGTCCGAAACGTACTCCACGGTCACTTCCACGGTGAAACTGTCCGTTTCATTAGTGACCGCGTAGATCACCGATTCG